>JBEPVT010000119.1:0-11850 GCA_041690895.1 Gammaproteobacteria bacterium | reverse complement strand
CGCAGCCGCAACCATCTCATACGCAGACCGTACGGAAGCTAGCTACCGACACATAGGCCCTCTGGCTTCCAATCAGAAGCATGCATGGTCATGGGTTTCGCTCGCCTCCGCTCGCGGTCCACGTCGCGCCCGCTATTGTGAACAGCCACACTTCTCCGAAAGAGTCGACAACGCTGCTGTGCTCTGCTTTCGCCAACTCTGCCGCCTGGCGCGTCCGATATTTATGCAGGTGCCAATACAAGGGTGCTTTTGAAAGTGTCCCAAGCATCTCGGTGTGTGTGATGAAGCATCCGAGCTTGCGGCCAGCGCGCTCGGCGACGGGAACGCACGACACGTCCTCTTGGGCAGGCTTATCAGAGGCCACGTGATCATGCAGCACGGGCTCCCCACTCACGGCGGCCCTCATCGTGAAGGCAAGGAGGATGCACACAGAGGCCAGCTTCGTGCGGGCATGGATCAGAGATCGGATCGCGTACATGGCTTGTGAGGCTACGCCAACTTTAAGATCCCTTGGTTTCATTTTTGCCGATACGGGATCTGGAACGCTTCGCGCACGGCGCGCACAGATTCAATAGTAACGAGGGATCGGACCATCTTGCGAAGTTACATTCTTACCGAGATCGAAGAAGACTTCATCAACGTAGCACCAACCCCAGCCTTCCGGCGGATCATAGCCTTCGATCACCGGATGTTTAGATGCATGGAAATGTTTCGTTGCGTGCTTGCCGGGCGATTGATCGCAACAACCCACATGTCCGCAAGTCCTGCAGATGCGCAGGTGAACCCACTCGCTTCCGGTTTTCAAGCAATCTTCACAGCCGCGCGCGCTCGGATGCACCTTCTTGATTCCAGCAAGATGTGAACAAGTGGTACTCATTCGGATGGCTTCCTTCGTGAACAATCGCTGCGTAACTGTCTCAGTAATCTATTTCCAGGACGTGCTGCTTGGAGCCGGACTGTTGACGTGCTCCCAGACCTTGGCAATCACGACCGATCCCTCGCCGACCGAGGAGGCAACTCGTTTGACCGAGCCCGAGCGCACGTCGCCGACTGCAAAGATTCCGGGCCGCGAGGTAGCGTAGGGCGATGATGCCGCTCCTGTGCCCACGCCAGTAACGACGAACCCGTTATCGTCAAGGTCGACCAATCCCGAGAGCCATTCAGAATTCGGCAGTGCACCCACCATGATGAAGAGGGCGCGGGTATCGACAATGCGGCTAATGCCGCTCGCCACGGTGCGGATCGTTACCGCCTCCAGATAGCTCTCACCATGTAAAGCGGTGATCTCGGCGCCGAATTCAATTGTGATCCGCGGATCCGCGGCCAGCCGGCTCGAAAGATACTTGGACATTGAGGCAGCGAGCGACGATCCGCGGACCAGTACCCGCACGCTCTGCGCGGATCGGCTGAGGTACATGGCGGCCTGGCCGGCGGAGTTTCCGCCGCCAATCACGATAGCCTCTGTTCCCTTGCAATAGCGCGCTTCAATTTCCGTGGCGGCGTAGTAAATACCGGCTCCCTCGAGGGCTTCCAGTCGGTCAATTGGCAGTCGGCGGTACTGGACCCCTGTGGCAACCACGACCGCTTTAGCATTGACCTGCTGGCCGTTGTCCAAAGTCGCGCAGAAACTATTATCGGCGAGTGCCTCGAGGCGCACAACGCGACGCGGCATGGCGAACCGCGTGCCGAATTTCATAGCTTGCACCTCGCCGCGCCAGACCAAATCGCCGCCCGAGATCCCCGTCGGGAACCCCATGTAGTTCTCGATTCGACTTGAGGTCCCCGCCTGTCCGCCGATCGCAATATCCTCCACGACGAGCGCGCAAAGGCCTTCAGCCCCGGCATAGACGCCGGCCGCGACGCCCGCAGGCCCTCCGCCGACAATAAGGACATCGAACTTCTCGTCCTGGCGAAAATCGATATTGAGTCCCAGCAAGGTGGCCACTTTGTCCGGCGTGGGATCCTTCACGACCACCCCACGCCCAAAAATCACTGCCGGTCGCGTCGGGTCCAGCGCGCAACTTCGAGCGGTTGATTCGGCTTCTGGGCTCCCAATTGGCATTGACTGGTAGGGAATTCGGTTGCGGCTCGCGAACACGGCGATCCGCCGCACATCGAGATCCTTGTCTTCGCCGATCAGTCGCAAGGTGCTGTCGCCCGCCTCGAGTTGACGCCTGCGTCGCGCCGAGAGAACGGTGATAATGATGTCGGACATCTCCGGGATTTTTGACATCAGCGTGAGCATTGCCTCCCGCGGCACCTCGATCACCCGGGTCGGAGCCACAGTTCGCAACGCCATCGACCAAACACCCCCATTCAGGAATGCAATCTCGCCCATGAATTGCGTTGGCCCGAGGGTGGACGGCAAATGGCGCTCATCGGTATACGCGTTGACCACCTCGATCTCGCCATCCTCGATGTAGGTGAATCGATCTACGGTATCCCCCGGACGCGCAACGAACACCCCGGCAGGATAGTTCACAGGCTTTCCCGCGGCGCGTATGGCATCGACGTGAGATGCGGCAAGGGGGATGCGCTGCATCTGCCGCAAATCCGCACCGATTGTTTCCAAAGCTTATGAACTCCCGGGCAATGAAGGTGAGAACGGGCGCCCAATACTAGCCCGGTTGCGCGAAGAGACGCCTCGGGAATTCAGGAGCTTACGACGCCGATCGGCGTGACGGTTGCCGCCTGTCTATCCGCCTGCCATCTCATAATGAATGCCGACCGCCTGGCCCCATTTCTCTATCTGCCGTGTTAATCCCGCAGTCGCGTACCCATCGCGGGTCGGAGGCGCGATTGTCCACTTCGAACCCGGTGCGCGCACTGCATGGCACTCGCATCCCGCGGGCAGACATTGCACGTAACGGAGGGCGTCGGCTGGACGCAGATGGAAGGCGGGCCTAAGCTTGAGTTCCACGCGGGCGACATCCTGTGGTGCCCGGCGGAACACAGGCATTGGCATGGTGCAACGAAGCGCGAGGCAATGACCCACATCGGGCAAGGCGCCTGCGCAGAGGCAGGCGCTATCCGAAGCCATCGTGCGAGGTGTCGCCGAGACACTCTGTTACGACGACGCACGCCCTCAAAGGATCGCATCATGATTTTGGACGACACCTACACCCTGTCCAACGGGGTACGGATTCCGAAGCTAGGTTACGGCACCTGGATGATCCCGGACGGCGAGGCCGCTCGCGCAGTAAGCGAGGCGATCGCCATCGGCTATCGCCACATCGACACGGCCCAGGCTTACGCCAACGAACGTGGTGTCGGTGAAGGCGTGCGCAATGGCAGCGTTTCGCGTGACCAGATTTTTGTTACGAGCAAGCTTGCCGCAGAGAGCAAAAGCTACGCCGACGCCCAGGAGCGGATCAACGGATCGCTACAGGCGCTGGGGCTCGACTACATTGACCTCATGTTGATCCATAGCCCGCAGCCGTGGGCGGAGTTCCGGCAGGGGGACCGTTATTTCGAAGGCAATGCCGAGGCATGGCGCGCGCTCGAAGAGGCGCATCAGTCCGGCAAGCTCCGCGCGATCGGTGTTTCCAACTTCGAGCGGGCCGACATCGAAAACCTGCTGACCACTGGCAGCGTCCCTCCCGTGGTGAACCAGGTGCTGGCGCATGTCGGCAACACACCGTTCGATCTTCTCGAGTATTGCCGTTCTAAAGTGATCCTTGTCGAAGCCTATTCGCCGGTCGCGCACGGGGCAGTGCTGAAGGATGCACGGTTGCAGGCCATGGCCGTCGGCTACGGCGTGAGTGTCGCCCAGCTCTGCATTCGCTATTGCCTCCAGCTGGAATTGCTGCCACTGCCGAAGACGCTCAACCCCGCTCACATGCGCAACAACGCCGCTGTCGACTTTGTAATTTCAGATACGGACATGGAAGCGCTGCGCGGAGCTCAGGACGGCACAGACTATGGCGAGGCAGGGAAGTTTCCGGTCTTTGGCAAGAAGCGCCAGGCCGAGCCTGCGCCCCAGCGATAGCCGAGCCACGAACCCCATCAGGAGATTGAAATGTCCACGAACATCGAAGGCACCGTCAGACTTTATTGCTTGAGGGCGATAGATGCCGATTGATCGCGAACGTCGTCGGTAACTCAGACCTTAGATGACTTTGTGGGTGGCTGGACGGGTCGACCAGACGACTAGCGTGCGCATCGATCAACTGCCGGATGAAGGCGAGGCCAGGCTGCGTCGGATTTGGACAGACCGTACCCCCACGGCTGTGCAATTCCACCATGGAAGAGGCGTCCGTATTCGTTGGCGTATTTTGCTTCCTCTTCGGGCGTCATCAAGTTGCGATACTGCTCACTTAGGCACGCACACCAACCGGTCGCATCCGACATGCTGAGTCTGGCGTTCGCCGGGTCACGATAAAACGCGTTACAGCCATCCTCAAAGCGCACGAAGGCGCCCCGTGGGGCAGTCGCATCGTGCGCTTGTCTCTGGGCTTGCCTCTGGCGCTCCTCGGCCTCGGCATTTGCCATGGCTTTCAGCACCTGCGTGCCGACGGAATCGCCGCTATCGTCCTTCGCGTCTTCTGCACCGTTACCCGTTCCCGTCGCAGCGTGCAGTTCCCGGTCGGCGCGGCTCGGCGAGATGTTCAGATAATAGTGGCAGGGACTTCCGCCCCCACCATCGGTGCAAGATTGGCCCACTGTTTCGAAAAACAGAGCGGAAGTGAGCGGAAGGAGTGGCCCGTACCTGGCATCCGGTGCGACAAGATGTCCGTTAAAATCCGTAATATATTTCAGACCCATGCAATTGGCCTGAAGGTCGCCCTCGCTGCGATAACTGGTCGCATCTTTCTGGGCGCACAAAGCGACCGCGGCCCCGGTCAATATTTTTTGAGTGCGAAACCAGCGGACGAACGTACCCATATCGGGCACCCGGGCAATTTTGCCTGATCCCCACTGCCCTTTTGCATCGGCAAAGCCGAAGGCAATGTATGCCGGATACCCTGCGGTACTCCCATAAACGTGTTTACATTCACCGGGTGAGACGGTCGTTCCATCGACGTCCCAGTACAGCTTCCCGACGCTGAGCATGGGTTCATTCTTCTGCGCGGCGACCACCTCGACGGGGACGGTGCCCTTATTGCAGACATGGAGATGCACCGCAGAATCGGTGCTCTGCGCACGCAAAGGCGCAGCGGCGCCGAACAAGAGCGACAAGAGTGTGGCTTGCAGCGCACGTTTGGTTCCGAGTGCTCGCATTCTTTTTCTCCACTTTGCCCTGGCTTCGAAAGGGTCTGAGCTGATCCCGTTTCGGTTGACACCACCTTCAGGCTAGTCCCGCCGCTTTCTCGAACTTAGCGGGACTCAAGTGTCCCAGCGTCGAATGTTGGCGACGCAGATTGTAGAACTTTTCGATGTAGTCGAACACGTCGGCTCCTTGGCGAAGTACCCAATGGTTATTTTGGATATCCCGCTCGGCCATGAAGCCGAGTTGTGGCGCTGGATGCGGCCGCAGTCCGGCTATGGTTTACGAAACAGGGATTTGAGTGACTCTCGGTGAACATTTCGCGCGAAACTCAAACCAATCACCCCGCTTGCAGCCATTTCTCCGGCACATCGTCTGCCGCCTCGAGACCCTCACCCTCCATCCGCCGCAGTTCGCGCCTCCGCAGGGAAGGGTCGATGCCCGTGGCGAGCAACCGCCGCGCCGCCCGATGGCGCGAACGCCCTTCACTTAAAGAACCGGGAATGGCGGTAAATCCCGCCGGATAGCGAGCAGTTCTTCCATGGCGGTTTTGACTTCACTTCACGGTTATGAGTAATCAGAAATCCAATGACTGTTAGGAGCATCCATGGCACACCGATTCAATTTGTTATTGCCCATCACAGTCGGCGTCGCCTGCACGGCCTTTGCCGTCGTCAGCTTCGCGGCTGATCACAACTCCACCGGCTTACCGACCTATCCTCACGACAGCGGCGGCAAAATGGACGCTGTGTACCGCAGTATTCCCAACGGGCAGCAGTGCATGAGCTATTCGGGCGATACGCCCGACGCTTTGGAGGTCGTCGAGGCTTGGTATAAGAAGCAAATGCCGGCGGCCAAGACGGACGATATCAATAACCACTCGCTGTACGGTTCCTTCAAGCTCGATGGGATCAAATTGCTGCAGGGAAACGACTTTGTGAACATCTATCGAGTCCCGAATCAGAGAACGACCAGCATCGAGATTTTCAAGTGCAAGGATGCCCCGCACGCTGGATAGCCGTCAGCGTTTCGCCACTACTAAATTCTACGGAGCGGGCGACCCGCCATGGGTTACCGAGCGCACGTCGCACCGCACGCATGGCCCTATCCTTAAAAGCACGGGCCTCCTGAAGGAGTTAATGGATCTGCACGTCGGCAACAAACTGTTGAAAACCGCTGTAGGAGTCGGTGCTGTGATCCGAAATGGCGGCGCTACACGATGAGACCGTGAGTCCGTTGATTGCGCAGCGATACACCGTCGAGCCACCGAACATCACCTGCGCGGTGACGTAGAGGTAGCCCTCATCGACCGCGATGCCGACCGCCCGCGGGTAGTTGGCCGGATCGATCGGCGTATCGCTGCAACTGGCGAGCGAACCGTCGATGCCGATCATACAACTGGTGACGTTGATGTCGTTCGCGAGATACGCAACGGAGCCCGCAATCGCGATATTCCACGTGACCCCAACACTGCTGCCGGAGACAGAAGCCGGTGCGCAGGTGGTGAGACCCGCGGTGCTGGGATTGGCGCCGCACATCCAGAACCCGTTGTTGTCGGTCGCTACGTAGCCAACGTTGCCGTTGAGTGTCACGCCGCTGGCGTAATTGAGACCGCCGGCGATCGCCGTGAGGGCACAATTGGACAAGCTGCCGTCCACGCTGCTGATGGCGCACGCCGTGACGACGCCCGCACCGGGGTTGTAGTACTGGTTCGCCATGTAGAGCGTGGATCCCGCGACGGTCACCCGCCAAGGGTAATTGATGGCGGGATCTGTCTGAGCGATGCACCCCGGCGCGAATGTTCCATCAGCATTGACGACACACACATGGACGGCCGCGCTTCCCGGATCCGTGACGTAAGCGTAGTTCGCGGTCGTCCCGCTGAAGAAGGCGACGCTCCACGGCGATGTGAAGCCATCTCCGACAGGCTGGCACCCGCTCAAAGATCCATCCACGGCATTGATCGAGCACATGAGTAGCCCATCTTGCGGGTCGCTTAGGTACGCGTGCACCGTTGTTGCCTGGTACGCGATATCGACCGTGCCTGTTTGTGGGCTGCCGGCGTTATCTGCATACGTAAAGCTTAAGCTCAAGGTGCCGCTCGCCGACGCTGTCGGCGCATAGGTCAAGGCGAGTTCGCAGCCCGTGCCGCTGCTGACGCTGCTGCAGGTGAAGGAGCCGCCGCCTCCGCTTACGCTCCAGCCGCTCGGGAGCGAGGCTAAGCTAGTGCCGCCCGAGGTCGCGATGGCGAGGCCGCTCGCGGCGTTGCCATCGCTCGTGGTGAAATCCACCGTCACGGACTGGTTCTGACCGACGCGCACGCCTACGGTGCCGGACGGAGCGGCCGCGGCTGTCACCGTGTCATGTGCGGTCGACGCATAATGGAGGCTGACCGTCCCCGTGGCCGGCGTACCGGCATTGTTGGTATATGCGTATTGAAGGGTGAGCGTCCCGCTGCCCACCGCTCCCGGCGCGTAGGTCAGGGGCAGCTCGCAGCCGTTCCCGGCGCTCGCGACGCTTGGGCAGCTGAAACTCGTGGCCGTGCTGCTCCAACCGGCGGGCAAGGTATTGAGTGCCGTGGTCAGGGACAGGCCGCTCGCCAAGCCGGCGTCGGTCGTGAAGTTCACCTTGACCGTCTGGCCCGCCGCTCCTACTACGGCGTTTATCTGTCCCGAGGGTGTGGGCGAACCGGCGACGTTGTTGTGCAGCGTGGCGGTGTAAGGAATGTTGATACTTCCGGTCTTTGGGGTGCCGGCATTATCCAGGTAGCCGTAGGTCAAGCCGAGCGTTCCGGTTCCCGCGGCACTCGCCTGATAGCCCAGATGCAGTTGGCAGCCATTGCCCGTGCTTACCGTGGCGCAACTGAAGCTCGAGCCCGCGGCGGCCCAGCCGGCCGGCAGGGCCGAGAGGTCGGTTAAGAGTGCCAGCGCGGTGCTCAGGTTCTGATCGTCGGTCGTGAATGTGATCGCGATCGACTGGCTCGGGGCACCGATGACGGACGTGATTTGGCCGGAGGGCGTCACGGTTGCGACCACGTTGTCATGGCTGCTCGAGGCGTAGGGCACGGTGAGGGTCCCGGTCTTCGCCGTCCCGGCGTTATCGACATAGCTGAAGCCGAGGGACAGGGTGCCGCTGCTCACTGCCGTGGGCGCGTATTGCAGCGATAAGAGACAGCCGCTGCCGGTGCTCACCGCGGCGCAGGTGAAAGCGCTCGCGGTACTGCTCCATCCCGCCGGCAGGACCGATAGGTCGCTGGTGACGGCGAGAGCTGTGGCGGCACTGCCGTCATCGGTGATGAAGGTGACCGCGACCGGCTGACTAGCCCCGATCACGGCCGTGACTCCGCCCGTGGGGGCAACCGTGCCGCTAACCGTGTCGTGCACCGTACCTTCATACGGGATCGAAATCGTTCCGCTGCGGCCGATGCCGGCGTTGTCGATATAATCGTAGTCGATCGAAACCACCCCACTCGCGCCGCTCGTCGGGGAGTACATAAGGTTCAACACGCAGCCGCTGCCCGTCCTCACCGTGGCGCAGCTGAAAGTGGTGGGCCCGGTCCAGCCGGCGGGTAACGCCGATAATCCGGAGACGATGGACAGCGCGGTGATCGGCTGCGCATCGCTCGAGGTGAAGGACAGGCTGAATGCCTTGTTGCCGCCGCCGACCACGGACACGGTGCCCGCCACCGACGGAGTGACCTCGATGGCATTACTTGCTGGCGCGTTGCCCTGATGGCTCGAGGAGCACGCGCTCAGACCGGCGAGCGTGAAGAACATCAATCCCACCCAGGAATGCCCGGGAAAGCGCGCTGCCTTCATACCATTGTCTCTGACCGTGAAACTACGGTGGCGCGTCAGTTTTCCTGTGAGACGCGAACGTCACGGCAGGAACTTTACTTATACAGCGTTCCTCTTTCTGCGAGCCTTTGCTCAGTTCTACATATAAGGTGAATCACGCGGTTCGGATCGTCCAGCTTTCCGGTGCGCAGTGATCGCAAGGTAGAAAACTGCCATTCCGATCAACCCAGGTTGACTTCGACCTTGACCTCGATGCGACGTGAACGCGGCGAAACTGAAGCCGGTTGGCGGCGACGCTGGCAGAGGCGCACGCTCTGCCTGTAAAGACCACGGGAAACGCACAGGACGGCCCACCGCTTAGTCGAATCATTTCGTCAGATTGAAACGCTACTAGCCGCACGAGTCGTACAGTCATCCGTACGGTGCCGCACAGTCTCAGTGGTTCTTTGCGCGTAGCGTCCCGTCGCATCGGGAAATGCTGTCATCCAGCCTTCGGCAATAGCCCTTGTCGAAACCGTATCCAACACTTTGTTGCGCGGCGATGAACCTTTCCTGCTGGAGAGACAGGATAGTAATGCCATCAAGAGCGACAGGATTGATGGGAGTGGCAATGCTCGCTGCCACCTCCAGCTCTATATCGATAGCAGGCGATTCGGATTGGTACATTGGAGCCAATGCGGGGCAATCGCGAGCCTATATCGACAATGCCCGGATTATCGATGGCTTGAACGCTGTCGGAATTACCACTACAGCCATCAGAGACGACGAGCGTCATTTTGCGTACAAGGTGTTTGGCGGTTTTGAATTCGACAAGTATTTCGCTCTAGAGGCTGGGTATTTCGACCTTGGCGGATTCGCCTATTCTGCGACTACCGTCCCCGCACAGGCACTGACTGGCAAGATCAAGCTCAATGGCGTGAATCTAGACGCTGTGGGCAAGCTGCCATTGACAGCGCGTTTTAGTGTTTTCCCTCGCCTCGGATATACCTATTCGCGCGCCAAGGATGACTTTGCGGGCGTAGGGGCCGTCATCGTACAGAATGGGGAACGCAGCAAGAGAGCCTCGAATTACAAATTCGGCGTCGGTCTGCAGTACGCCGTGACTGAGTCGCTGGGCCTGCGGGCCGAGGCGGAACGCTATCGGATCGATGATGCTGTCGGCAATCAGGGCGATGTAGATCTTTTTTCTGCTGGATTCGTATATCGGTTTGGCCGAGCCGCGCCGCCGCTGGCGCCGGCGCCGGCGCGCAGCGTTGCCGTTGAGCCGCCAGTTTTACCCGTGGCGGAGGCCCCACACACAGCGCCACCACCACTGCCCGTCCCGAAAAAAATTAGCGTTTCGGCGGATTCATTGTTTGCATTTGGTCAGGACACCGTCCTGCTTCGGGGCAGACAAGCACTGCAAGACTTTGGCACAGAACTCAAGGGCGCACAGTTCGACCTCCTCACGGTCACCGGCTACAGCGATCGGCTCGGATCGCATGATTACAACATCAAGCTCTCGACTCGGCGCGCAGCGGCCGTAAAAACTTACTTGATGGACGCCCTGGGTATTCCCGAAAAAAAGATATCCTCGCGGGGAGCTGACGGTTCACACCCAGTCACGCTTCCTGATCAATGCAAAGGCCAGCAGCGCAGCGCGGAACTGATTGCCTGTCTGCAACCGGATCGGCGCGTCGAGGTTGAAGTCACGGGCACGCGGCTGGAAGCCGGGGACCAACCATGATCGGTCAAGGCCTTGAGGGTCACGACCTGCGGCAGGATTCACGCTGCGTTCAGAGACAGCGAGAAAAACAAACGAGCCGTTTACTTGTCTGGCCGACTTGGCCCGCATTGGTACTACTAATCGTGTCGGCGACGGGGTGCGGTAACGCTGGTCGCAGCCCAATCTTGGGCACGGGCGGTATTGGCGGATTAGCCCCGACGGTGACTGCCGTAAGCCCGATCGACAGGACGACCGGCGTGCCCGTGAACGCCGTGATTACGGTCGCACTCAGTGAGCCCATCGCCCCCGGCACAACCGCTATTAGCATGGCGTGCGTGGCGCCATGCGCAATCCCCACAGGCACGGTGACGCTTGATGCGACCGGCACAATCGCCACGTTCACGCCCGGGGCCAACCTTGCGCCCTTCACGTTGTATACGGTGACAGTCACGGCCGCAAACAGTCTCGCCGCGGGAATCGCCTTGGCAAGTCCCTACACATGGAGTTTTTCGACGGCCGCGCTCCCGACTACGGGTCCGCCGACAGTGCGTGCGACCAGCCCTGTGGCCGGCGCCAGCGGTGTGGCGATCAACACCCTGATCACCGCGAGTTTCAGCGAGGCGATGAATCCTCTTACGATCAGCAGTGCGAGCTTCACGCTTACTTGTCCCAGCGGCGTACCGATCGCTGGCACTGTAGGTTATGCGGCGAATGGAACTATAGCGACCTATACGCCGGCGAGCGCGCTACCCGCCAACACCCTGTGCGCCGCACAGATCACCACCGCCGTCAAAGATGCAGCGGGCAATGCGTTGGCGAGTACCTATAACTGGAGCTTCACCACCGGTGCAGCTCCGGATACCACCCCGCCGACGGTGAGTGCGACCAGTCCCCTGGCCGGCGCCAGCGGTGTGGCGATCAACACCCTGATCACCGCGAGTTTCAGTGAGGCGATGGATCCACTGACCGTCACCAGCGCAAGTGTCACCCTCGCCTGCCCCAGCGGCACGCCGATTACCGGTAGCGTGGGATATGCCGTCAACGGCAGTATCGCCACCTTGACACCGGCGAGCGCGCTGCCCGCCAGCACCCTGTGCGCCGCACAGATCACCACCGCCGTCAAAGATGCAGCGGGCAATGCG
>JBEPVT010000118.1:0-11864 GCA_041690895.1 Gammaproteobacteria bacterium | reverse complement strand
GCGCAATCGCCTGGCGCGGCTCCAATGCCTGTAGTTGGCCTCGCCCACCCCGATTGCGGCGGGCAACCCCAGCTCGCCGGCGCGGATTGCCATGTGCGAGTTCGCGCCGCCCCAAGCCGTAATCAGGCCCGCAATCGGATGCGCGAAAAGCCAATCAAAGCCCGGATCCGCATTGGGAATACAGACTATTGCACCGGCCAGCCCCGACATGTTTCCGCAATCCGAAACCCGAGCCACGACCTGTTTGTGCGTGATGTAATTCGGCTCGGTCTCCGGCACCTCGAATGCCCATATGTCGTCCGGGTGCGCAATGAGCGGGGGCAGTGACATGGCCAGCGTGTCTCGGAAACGGCTCTTGCCCTGCGCAATCGAGCTCTGGAGCGCTTCTTTCGGGTCGGCGGCTGCCATATAGAGTTCGCGAAAGACTCCGATATCGCAATAGGCAAGGTCGTCTCTGGATAGTCCCCACTTCGCCCCGCACTCGACCATGAGAGCCATCGCGTCCGAGAGATTTCGGGTGAAATGGAATTTCGACAGTTCTCTCAATTCGATCGCGGCCTGCAGAAAATCCAGCAACTCCACAGGATTGACCTCGAGGCCATGAGACGCAAGCAACCGTGAAAGCTCGCGCAGTTGCGGCAGGGTCAACGAAAATGGCTGGCTCGCCTCCGGGACCGGAGGTCTTTGCTTCCAGTCGAAGTAAAGCTCGGGGGCCTCATCGTAGCGTAACGACATGATGTCGTAAGTACCGGGGCGCAGGTGACCATAGCGTGCAAGAAACGTGGACTTGTCCAGGGTTGCGCGATCTCGGGTGAGATGGCTGCTGACGGTAGAGACGCTCGCAAGAAAGGCATCATAGTCTGCCGTCGAGAACAGGCCGATCTCGACGAAAGATTTCAGCATTTGCACGGCGATGAAACCAGCTCGCGCAAGCCCCGCGAACGGCAGGGTTCCATAACGCTTGGTGTCTTCGAGCAGCCAATAGATGCGCTCGAGCGGTCCGGCATCCGAAGCGAAGAGTTCTTCGCGTCGCGCCTTGAGAATGTCGAGTTTGGCCGCATCTTTTCGCCACAGACCGTCCTTTGTGTGGACGATCCGGTTGGTCAGCTGTCGCAGGCTCCCGGAAATATCCGATAGGTCATCGTCCGAAAACCCGACATCGGAAAGCCGCGCCAAGCGCTTCGGCAAGTCGAGCGTGTAGCAGGAAAAGACGATCTCGAACTCCACCTTGTCGTGAAGTGTGGGTTCGGCCAGAAGTCGATCGATGTAGTAGTCGACAAGACGGCCTGCCAATTCGTTCTTGAGGTTTGCGGGAATGAACGAGTTAAAGGACAATCGCACATCGACATAGGGTTGCCCGAAGAAATGAGGCATCAACGGAAAACTGCGCAGATTGCGGTAACCGTAGTTATGCCGCTGATAAGCCCATATCGAATCTGTCACGAGATCGCGATAGAGCGACAATGCCAGAGGGCGAGGACGGATACCGATGATCTCGGCCGGGTTCCAGTCCGGCATGACACCGTAGACGGTGCGTTTGCCCATCAAAAACGGATGAGGGAGCATCCCCTCTTTGACCTTCGTATGGACGCGCGCGAGCCTCTCACTCTGTGTTTTCTTGGTCTCTGGAACGCTCAACATGACTAGTGGGCGTGCCTGGAGAAGCCAAAGGGTATCGACTTGCGCCTCCCTCGTTACGGCGAATTCGCAATCAAGAGGCATTTCTCCGAACAAATCCAAAAGTTCGTCCAGCAACGACAGAACGTCAGTCAGGTACTCCGGAGGTTTCGCCGGTGAAAGGGCAGCCTGCTGCCATGTCCGCCCTCCCCGCCCTCCCGTCACCGAGGTGGTATCGCCACCGTCCATCCAATTTATAATTCGATAAGGTGAGCGAGTATTCGGATCATGTGTAAACGCAACACCGGACCGAATCACGCCAGGCAACATCGGCTGAACCAGCACTTCATCCAGCGGGCTTTCACTGGCGTAGGATGCAATGACTCGCTCAATTGCACTTTCTAGATCGGGCGGCTCAATATTTGGCAGCGATAGAAAAGCGCCAGCATTGGAACCGGTCGCAGCGTCCTCATTTTGACAACTCGAACGGACGATGTACGGCCCGTCACCGACCCGAGGCCCAATCCGGCTTAGGCATCCAACACGATCATGGGTCCATTGCTCCACTGTGAACAAAAACAACGACGCCACTTGCGCCGTCTGTATACGTTCTTGCAGGAGCGCAAGCGTTTGGGCCTTTGTAGAGAACGCTAAAGCCATAACACCGCCATCACAAACGCGTGGCTTGAAGTCGTTTTTGCGACTGACGCCAAACTATCTGTTCGGCTATGGATTCTGCCGTCTCCAACACCGAAAAGTCAGCCAGATAGTCTGGAAAGAGCGGCTCTTCGATCGCCACATCCAAACCGGCGACATTCTGCAACTTGCCTTCGTCGAAGCGCTTGTAGATGTCCTTCGGATCGCGTCTACGCAACTCGTCAAACGGCACTCTCACGTATACTTCGAAGTAGCCGGGAAGGTGTGCTCGATTCCAGGCATGAAGCTCATGGAACATGGAAATTGTGGCAATGGTGACAGCGGCACCCTGGCGGGCGAGCAACTGACCAAGCCGTGCGTACTTGTAACCAAGCGTCAATCGCGCCGACGGCTGGTATTCGGCTGTTGCACGATCCGCATCGAGCTCCCTCTCTGACTCCTTAAAAACATCACGCAATTCGTCGCCATCCAGGCTAAAGCAGCACACACCCTCACCGCGAAGGCGTCGCACGACGCTCGCGGCTATGGTGGATTTGCCAGCGCCAGAAAGCCCAGTGATCCAAATAACCTGGCCGGATGTCGGCGCTGCGGAAAGGCCATTGCCACTCATCTAGCTTCGCCAATGCAGCGGGTTCACGTTACAGATTTTGTAGCCTGATTGAAGGCGCATGAGTCCCTGAGATATTGGCAATCCTATCACACACCAAAAGACCGTGACAGATACAAGCGCAACCTCTCCCAACCTACATCGGCATGGGGCCGGAGGGCAGCAGGGGCACAAAGGGCACGTCCTCACGACGATTATACTTATAGCCCTGCACAATTGCGATCCGGTGCCGGATCAGGTCGCCGGCAAATAGGATCGGCGTCGCGACTGCCGCCATTACTCGCTCGATTAGCGCTCCGTGGGAATCGTTCATCGGCGTTTTGGTCCACATCCGCCTCATGATGTAGACGTATCTGCGAAATGAGAACGCTTTAAACTCAAGCCTGTAAGGTAGCAGCAGACTCGCAGCAAGTGCCAAAAATTCTAGGACTCGGCTGCGTCGATGGCCGGGATAATCCAGTGCGACGTCGATGGGTGCGGCCAGCCATTGCAGGCGCCAAAGATCGATCGCTCCCAATTGGGGCGATCGGCTCGTCATCGATTGACTAAAGCCTGAAATTCGGCGCCAACCCGGTCTATTCCACCACTTCTTACCTGCAAAGGTACTCAAAAGTAGCGTTTCAGACCATTCGAGGCCCAACCAACTGCAGAGAGCCGTAAGCGTCTCACGAGGATAGCGGTGCAACTGCTCTAACCGGAGCGCAACCGACCTACCTGGCCTGGCAATAGGATACTCAAACAGGGCGTACATCGGGACGCCGCAAACTGGCGCCTGAGGGGCCCGGTCATAGAAGATCTGGTTCACCACACACCAGAACGGATCGATCGGAGGATCCGAAGGCTTTTCTTGTTCAAGTTCCAGCAAACGGCGATGGATAGAGTCGAAATTTCCGACCGGTTCTCGAACCATGTGAACGAAGCGCACATCTTTGTGGTCTTCGCACAGCGCACCGATGTCGAGCATCGGGCCACCGTGGGCTGCGTACAACAGGAATTTCTTACGCGCGACGTCTTGCCCAAGGCAATGAGCGTAAGCGATGTACACCGATTTGAGGCACACCGTTCTATAGAGATGAACATTCCGGGCTGATAGTTCTTCCTTCGCGGGCAATCCCTGCTCACGCACTAATCGCTCGAACAGGAAATCGAAAGCTCGGCTGAACGCCTGTTCGTCCACCTGCGCGTACTCATCCATTCCTTCGCCAAGTTCGGACAGGCCCAACTCGTAGCCGATCGCTTTGTCATAAACCAAGGCAAAGAACTTCAAGACCAACGTCCTTATGCGTCCGAAATCTATCGTTTCCGGTGACATGAAACCGATCTGTATGGCCCAAGAAGAGTAAAACTGAACGCCCAAGGTCGCCGGCAATGTAAGAACATCCGGGTGTCCATCGATTAGACTATGCAGGAACACGGACCCACCGTGCCCATAGCTCTGCGCCGCAATGACGGTGAAATCGGTCGGCGCAGTACTCAATGCAAGATTGCTTTCAGTGCTTTGCATGTCAGCGTCAGTCATCAACTGGTCAACCTTTTGCTTCGTCAAGTTGGGCGTTTCTCAGTCAGAAAGTTGTTGTTATTTTATCATTTAAACGTAAGAGAACTACGACATTCGTGCAGTGCGCGCCTCCGTTGAGAATGAAATGAAGGTTGCTAGAGCCCGGTGGCGACAAAGACGGAGAGATTTTAGATGAAGACGACATGGGACTACACAACGCTCGCTGATGCATATCTAAAGCGGGCCGCATATTCAAACGAGGCAATCGATCGTCTGCTGAACTTGGCCGGCATTCAAAAAGGTCAAGCGGTGTGTGACGTTGGTGCCGGAGTAGCGCACCTGACGCTCATGTTGGCAGACCGTGGATTAAAAGTAGCGGCGGTGGAGCCGAACGATGCAATGCGCGCTCACGGGATAGCACGGACCAAATCGTATCCGCTTGTTCAGTGGTACGAGGGCGTGGGCGAGGCAACCGGCCAGACCGCTGGCGCATTCCGGTTAGTCACATTCGGGTCATCGTTCAATGTCACCGACCGTCCTCGGGCACTTCTTGAAGCCGCCCGCATCTTAGCCGAGGGCGGCTGGTTTGCCTGTATGTGGAACCACCGCGATTTGAGTGACCCCATCCAGCATGCGATCGAAGAGATTATTCGGAAGCATATACCAGACTATGACTATGGAACCCGCCGTGAAGATCAAACAGAAGTTATCACTGCATCAAATATCTTCGTGAATCTGGAAAAGTTTGAAGCCCCGGTAAAACACACCCAGAGCATCAATGATTGTGTGGAATCCTGGCAATCCCACGGCACCCTGCAGCGCCAGGCCGGCGACAAGTTCGGCATTATCGTAAGCGACATCCGGGCCTATCTGGAGGCCCTCGGACAGCCTACGATCGATGTGCCTTATACGACCCGGGTGTGGGCTGCATCGAAACGCTGACGGACGATCTCGTTCGCAATTCTTGGCACGACTGCGGACACATAGCGGGACACAGTCTATCCGCCAGTTCGCGGCGCAAACATAGAGAGCGCCTACACGAACGACATATCATAGCCCTGGGCTTCGTACAGTTCGCGAAGCTTCAGGGTATCCGCGAGGCGGCGAAATTCAGCGCGCTCGAAATCCGACCACTCGTCGAATTGGAGTCGAGATTCGAGCGGCCTGCCTGCGGGCTTCCCGCCTTGCCGACCTCCGCCCAGGTTCTCCGGCAGGAATACTTTATCCAGGAATGCCTTGTCCGCCTCTAGCGCGCCGCCGGTCAACTCGTCGAACACCGCGGCGAAGTACTCGGGGCTTTCCTGCAGCTTCTCCATCAGCACCATTCGCACGCGCGGAAAGTCTTTGAGCTCATCCGACCAAACAGTATTTTGATGCCCCTGACGAAAGACGTGCAGCGACGCACGCGCGCGCGGCTCCGTGAAGTCGACTCCGAACTTCCTCTCGATATCCCGTATGTCATCTATCTGCTCATCGATAAGCCTGTCGATCTCCGGCTCAAGCCGGGAAAGATGGTAGTGATGAGTGGCTTTGATCGCCGATTCCGTTCTCCCGACCGGATGGCGGATAAGATTCACGAGAGGGAAGCGGCGGTATCCGAAGACGCCCGGATCCACCGCCAGCGCCTTGGCGACCGTTTCGAGCCACATCCCGTGTACATTTCCGATGACGCGAGCCGATGTGTCGCGTGCGATGGTCTCCATCTCGTCGAAAACGAACCATGGGATCTTGGCATAGTCTCGTGGAGGCACACTGAATGCCGGGATATCAAAGCCACGCAGTTGGCTTCCATCGGTGACCGGTTCGGGAAGAATAGCTCCATGGCGCCAACTTTCCGGCGTACTCCGTTCGAAATGCGCCTTGCCATCCACGTTCAGCCAGTGCGCGTTGAAGGATTGGAGCGGATGGTCCTGACCGACATTGCAAAGCATGGACTCGTGAAAATTGAGCGAGCCCGCAAACCAGATGGATGCGGCATGCCCCCAAGATGTCACGAGGAAATGGCGATACTTTGAAGTCGAGGCCCTTTGAAGGGAGGGCCGATAGGGATCGAAAACCAGACCAGGGTCGATATTTGCGAACGTCTGAACCTTGGCGTTCAATTGCTCGATTTCCTGCCGAAGCTCCTGGTTTTCATCGAGCAGGCGTCTCCTTGATCCGAGCGCCAAAGGCAATTGGGGAAATTTCAAAGTGTGTTCCAGTTAGAGTGTCGCCGTTCCGTCCATGATGCACCGCATTGATGTTCAGTGCCAACTCGCTTCGAATCAACCCAGGGGGTGGCGCCCTGCCCTACGACTTTGGCGAAAGTCCTGAGTATAGGCTTGGTCGAAAACGAGCCTCGATCAGAAAGAACGTCGCGTATGCAAGTCCGTAGCTGACGACAAGGACGAACAGCAACTCCATGGAGTGAAACAGCATCATGGTTTGCCATTGCTCCAGATGCAGGCTGGCCGCAACGCCTTGCGCCAGATCCGCAAAATCGCCGGCCCGCGTCATGATGATCGGATAGTGCCACAAGTAGATTCCGTAGGTCAGATAGCCTGTGAATACCGAGAGTCGCAAAATGAGCGGCGCATGCTCCTTCTCGATCGAGGGACGCTCGCACAAATGGACAAGCCATCCAGAGACGATCACGGCAAGCGGCACTGCCAAGTCGGGTTGCTGCGCAAACGACAGAATATTGTAGCCGAAGTGCAGCACCAGCAACCCCGCGACGAGGCCAAGGCGCTTCGTCGCCAGTGTGGCCGGTTTGGTCGGCAAGAGATTTACGGTGAAGCCCGCAACAAAGGCGTAGGCGAATCCAAATTGCGGGACCAAACTTCCGATCCCGAAGGCCGCCGCCAGCACAGCCACCGCCCCAACGACGGTCTTCCAACCAGTCAATCTGCGGAAAAGCAGGAAGATGAACGGGGCCGCCAGGTAATACTGCATCTCGTGAGAAAGCGACCACGTGACCAGGTTGAGCCCACGTCCAGTGAAGTTATTGATAAATAGAATGTCTCCGAGCGCCATCCCTGGATCGAGATCGGCATAGCGATAGAAGCAGAGACAGATGACGAGGTTGACGTACAACAGCGGAGCCAGTCGCAGATAGCGCGCCCAATAGAAGTCGCGCTTGCCGGTGTTGGCGTCATACCGGCCGTCGAAGAAGACCTTCCCCATCAGATAGCCGCTTTGGACGAAGAACAGGATAACGAAGTTCGTCCCGAGAAGCGGCGTCACGATCTCCAGAACCGATCGCCAAGTCTCGAACGGCTCGGAATGCGGGGTGTAGTTCCATTTCCCCTTGGTCGCGATGGCACCGATGCTGATCGTGCCAATGCCGAACAAGTGGCCAAGTAGAACGCCAATGACGGCAGATCCACGGAGCGCCATCAGATAGTCCACTGGCGCATCGCGAGTCGGGAATATACGGCTCATGAATTCCGATCAGGGAAGTAAGCGGCGCATTCCCGTATAGTGCCGGTCTCGTTCTTCAGTATTCTGGGCCTTTGTCGAAATCGATAAAGAACCGGTTGATGTATCGATTTCGCGGATTGTCCGACATCGACGTGGGGACCAGCCTCTTCGAAAACGGGCCATGCTCGAGGTCGGAGGAATTGCAGGTCGCGCCAAGGCCGTAACGAGCCCAAACCACCAATCTGGATGATTGGACCGGCATCAACCCCCGGTGGAGCGCCATGGTATTCACGAGATACAAAGTGCCCGTCGGCCCCGTCGCATTCACGATCGAGTCGCCGAAGAGCCGCTCGCAATCCGCCGAAAACTCCTCCCCCATCGACGACACGAAACTGGCAGCAGCATCGAAGTTGCCGACGTTCCGCCGCTCCGCCCGCGCATTGTAGATCAGGTCCTGCATCCCGCGAAGGGTATGCGATCCCGGGATGATCTGATGAGGCCCGGTCGATTCGTCGACATCCGACAGATAGAGGAACAGTGTGAGGAAACGCCAGTCATCGATGTCGCGATGAAAATATTGCGAGTAGATGAGCTCCGGACGATTCGCCGGAAACGACCACCAACCGTTGAGCGAGTACAGTGTCGGAACGCAGCCGAGATATTCTTCGATCAGGTCGATCAACTTGGGATCGTTGAACATGTCCAGAAGGTGCGGCGCCATCAAAATCTGGTCTGAGCGATAGCCGGCCAGCGAGTAATCTGCCCGCACGTCGTCCAGGGGTCGCGGTTTCCCATCGAAGGAAAAAACGTGAGGCCCCTTGTGGACCTGTTCAGCTGCAAGATAGCTCTTTACCGCATCCGTCGTTGCTTGCGGCAGGGTCACCGGAAGCTTCACAAAGCCCCTTTTACGAAGATCGTCCAGAGCGCCGAACCAGCTGCGATCAGGCTCCGCCTTCGCGAGGTCCGCCTGCCTTTTGCGGCGATCGTTGACGATCGTGTCCGCGAACTTGCCCCACGAGTCGAGCGGGAGGCTGCTGCGGATCGCATTCAAAGCTAAAGTAGTGAGCTTATTCTCCATGATCCCAAGGTGTTAGCATGGCCCAAGACTTCTGTACACCGGCCAGGACTTGTGCCGCCGGTTCCAATCGCCTCGGTATCGGGATTGGGGCGATCGAGCTAAATCCCGATCAGTTTGCGGAGCGCCGGAATGATCCCATTGTCGGGTACGGGCACCGGCTCCGGAGCCATTGAACGAGCCTTCAAGAGCTCGTTCTCCGCTTTCAGGTTCTTGTTCTCATCGCGCAGTATCTTGAGTTGAAGCTCGCTGTTGCCGGACGGTGTCGGAAGCAATGCTCTCTGGGCGGGCGTGTAGCGCGCCCACGCCTCCTCGGACACATAAACCTTGTCGTTCCAGTGGACCGGACTCTGCGATCCCACCCACCGCGGCGAGAACATTAGGTGCAGGGTCTTTCGGGGGCGATCCAGTAGATTGGGAAAGCCGCCGTGGCGAAGGTTCTCCGTAAAAATGATCGCGTCGCCGGCCTTCATCGGAAGAGGTATCATGCCCGGCTCCGATTGCGGATTGGAGTCGTTATAAGGCGAGAAATAGTTCGACTTGTGGGTGCCGGGCACGACGCAGAGGGGCCCGTGCTCCACTGGCATGTCTTCCAGTGCATAAAGCACACGAACAGCGCGAAGATTGAAATCGCGGACGGCTCGCACCTGGGCGTCCGAATCGAACATACTCACGCCGACGAATTCATAGCGATTGCGTGTGTCCAGCCGGCCGCCCATGTGCGTGTCGGTAAAGTTGGACCTGTAGCGAAAGCGTAGCTCCGAATTTCCAATCCAATGCGGGCCCACCGCCATCTCGCGGACGTAGTCCATTGTCGGCTCGTGGGCGACCAGAGTATCGAATACTTCGGATGCGTTCAGGAAGTCGTCCAGGATGAGCTGCAGACCGCCGCCAGACTCGTTTTTGTATGAGTGGCACTGATATTTCTCGTCGAACCTGTACCGAATGTGCGAATAGCCCAGCAGCTGAGGGCCGGCATCCACGTTTGCTAGGAAATGTCCCTCGAGCTCATTCGTCGCGGTCAGGCAGGCTGAGAATTCGCTCGGGCTCAACAATCCTTTCACGAGAAGGTAGCCGTTCAAATCGAATTCGTATTTCTCAAAGTCATTCATCGAAGATCCTATCGCTCCCGCAAGGCAGCCGGGCAATACGCATGCTAACGCAGCTCTCTTTCGAGTTCGAGGTTTACCGCCCGAGGTGACCCCGGTGCCCCCCTATCGAATGGTACGGGGCGTCTAAGGAAGGCGGTCAGCACTCCAACCAAGTACTCCGGGACGAGCGCTGCAACATTACATCACTGCAGCTCAACACGTCACCAACATAGCTCTTGGTCCAGACGTCCTGGCACCAGCCTTTGGTTGCAACCACGTCGGATGCGACATGCTTCCGGTAGGGAAATATCTCCGCGAGGATGGCTTTGCTGTCGGTATGGTGCGGTTTGTTCGCGGCATTTTCGTCAAAGACGATTCCGTCCACGCGCAGCAACCGCTTCAAGAACTCGCCATAGTATCGCACCTGTTGCGGGGTCATCTCCGGAAATGACATGGCGTTCAAGGCCAGATCAATCGGACCCAAACTATCGCCCAGCTCTTCCGCCAAATAATTGGCGACGAACAGGAACTTGAAGCGCTCTGGAACCTGCTCGCCAGGAAGCATGATGTGGCATTGGTCGCCATTCGCCAGGGCCGAGAGGTAGATCGACGAGTTGTAGAGAATGCTGGGGAGATCAAGAGCGATGTATTCAAGTCGATCGCCGAAGATCGTCGACAGTGCCTGGCCAAGAGGCCCATTGCCTGGACCTATCTCCAGCACCCGGATACGTCCGCGGCGCGCCACATCGGCATGCAGCTTGGCGAGAACACCGGAGCAAAGCATTCCGTTGATTCGTGACTGGCACAGGATCGTATCGGGATTGGCGATCAACCCGTCCACTTCGACCCCGATCTCACCGAACATTCGCGGCGTTCGAACGACGAAGGGGCGCGGCACATTACGCGTGTAGCGTCGGTGTTCGTCGACACACGAAGTTACCTCGCCTTGAATGTCCAGGCTGGCACTAAGCCGCCGCGCCGGGTCGACCTTGCTGGTCAGAAATTCGACGATGTCGTCCCGCATGCCGTTACTGGCCAAGTCCTTGAGGAAGGGTTCGTTCCAAGGCTCTGGGTAGAGACGAACGTCGAGGCGATCGAGAAACATCAGGTAGAACCCGGCAAAGGGCGACATCAGACGAAGATAGTTGATGTCGTTGTAGGCTCGCCGAAAGGTCGCGCCTTTGACCGGAACGATGCCTGCCCATTCATTGCCCGGAAAGAACAGCGCCGGGTCCAAGCTCCGGCTTTCGACGTACGCCGGAGCTCCCTCATAAAGCCGCTCTATCCGGTCGACCAAGCCGACACAGTAAGAATGCTGCTCGCCCGTCAGTTGATAGTTTGAAGACAGGGAGTGAACAGGCGGCGGCGCCGAAACATCCACCGAGGCGCGCTCCCGGGGTGAAAAGCCGCGCGCTACCATCGATGCAAATTTGCCGATCATTCAGTCTGCTCGTCGGTTAGGGACCGCAACTCGCGGTATCGAGCGAGCCTGAGGCGCCTCTTTAAGTGGCCCGCCCATCGCGCGGAAGCGTCAGCCGGAAAATGGAGGGAATGGAGGTTGGGATCAATACTTCCCGTCTGAGGATCGAGCCGACCGTATAGCACTGGCAAGACCTTTCTTCCTATGATAGCGCAACGCTCGACTCAGGGCGGCAAGGTGCTTGCCCTTCAGTCGGTGCAAGAGGGAAGCTTTCGGGTATGGCCGGCAAGCGCGTGCTGATAACGGGGATCACCGGAATGGTGGGCTCCCATCTGGCGGAGTACCTGCTCGAGAAGACCGACTGGGAGGTCTTCGGGATGTGCCGCTGGCGCAGCCCGCTGGACAATCTTGCCGGCGTCGCTGACCGCATCAACGCCAACGACCGTATCTCGCTCCTCTACGGCGACCTTCGCGACACGCTTTCTATCCAGGCAGTCGTC
>JBEPVT010000117.1:0-11897 GCA_041690895.1 Gammaproteobacteria bacterium | reverse complement strand
GGACCGCGCAGCACCTCGACACGATCGATGTCGAACAGCGAGAACGCCAGCCCCGCCATTTGGCTTACGTAAACATCGTCGACGTAGATGGCCGCCGGGCTCTCCTGGTGATCGGCGAAGTCGTTTTGCGTGATGCCGCGAATCGATAGCGTGAAGGACGACGGGCCGTTCGGCTGCGTCAACACCACCGCAGGCATGGATTTCGTGATATCCGTTGCCGTGACCGCGCCGAGCTTCTGCAGATCCTCACCGCTCACGGCGGAAATGGCGATGCCCACATCCTGGGAATTCTGGGCCCGCTTCTGCGCGGTGACGATGATTTCCTCGAGCGGCGCGGCCGCCGATGGCGCCGCAGACTCTTCAGCACCGGCCAGGTGAGCTTGCGCCATGCATAGCGCCAGAGCTGACACAATCAGGGCTGTTCGGGCGGGCGATTTAGGCGCATAGAATGTGTTCATATTCCCTCTGCTAGCAAGTGTTTTTGACTACAAAGACCACCAAATCTGCGATCGACGCCGTAAGCCCGGCCACAAGCAGCGAGTCAGCGCAACTCAGGCCGGACGAGCGCAGGCACCTCACGAATCCAGCCGTACGGGTCCGGCGCCCGTCTCTCCTGAATGGCGAGCAGCCGCTCCCGCAGAACGCGCGCGCGGCCATCGACCACCGCGGGCTGATACTCAGCGCCATCGGCATCGCCGATGGCGCTGATCGGGCAAACGATGGCTGCCGTGCCGCAGGAAAACACCTCGCTGCACTCGCCGCTCGAGAGTTGCTGCAGCAACTCGGCGATCGGCATCGCTCGCTCGACGACGCGCCAGCCGGCATCGCGCGCAAGCACGATCAACGAGTCGCGCGTCACACCGGGCAGGATCGAATCGTTGAGCGCCGGGGTGTGCAATTCCTCGCCGACCACGGCGAACAAATTCATGCCGGACAACTCTTCGATGTTCTGCCGCGTCGCTGGGTCGAGCCACAGCGCAACCGTGTAGCCTTGTTTCACCGCGCGCGTCGAGGCGAGCAGCGATGCGGCATAATTTGCGCCGGTTTTCGCGGTTCCCACGCCACCCTTGGCCGCTCTCACTTGCTCGCGCTCGATCAGCACCTTCATGGCGCCTGCGGCGTAGGCCTCAGACGGATTAGCAATGACCATGAACCGCGCGCAGTTCGAGGCGCGGACGGCATAGCCCGGTTCGGTACCGAACAAGAAGGGTCGAACATACAGCGACTGGCCGCTCTTATCGGGGACGAACGGCGTGCACGCACCGACCACCGCCTGAATTCCTTCGAGAAACAAGTGCTCCGGCACGGCGGTCATCGCGATTCGTTCGGCGGAGCGGCGAAAGCGCGCGTAGTTGTCGCTTGCTCGGAACAAATTCGCGACCGGGCGCCCCACCCGGTAGGCCTTCATGCCTTCAAACGCCTGTTCCGCGAAATGCAGCGCGCGGGCGCCGGGCAGTATCTCGATCGGCCCGTACGGCAGCAGTTCCCCTTTAGCCCATTGCCCCTGATCGAAGGTTGCGCTGTACATCACGGGCGCGGGCACGAGACCGAACCCAAGGGAGTCAGGCAGCCGAAAATCCGCCAGGGATTTCCAGACCTCATCGCGAATCATGTAATTGGCCATCCGTTTTTGCCTCAATCGAAAATCTGCATCAAATCGATTGCAATAGTCCGCCATCGCAGGCGATGGCTTGACCGGTGACATAGCCCGCCTGATCCGAGGCGAGAAACGCCGCCAGCGCGGCGAAGTCTTGTGAGCGTCCCAACCGGCGCGCGGGGATCTGCGCGGCCAGGCTGGCCTCGTCGAGCGCCAGCTCCTCGAGTCGCTCGGTGAGCGTATAACCGGGCATCAGCGCATTGACGGACACCTGGTCGCCGGCCACTTCCTTGCTGAGCGCGTTGATCAGGCCATGAAGACCGGCGCGCAGCGAATTGGACAACATCAAGTTGGGCACCGGCTCGCACGCAGCGATGGACGTGATTACGATGACCCGGCCCGAGCGTCGCGCCCGCATCCCAGGAAGCGCGGCGCGAATGGCACCGACGCTGCTCATCCATAATTGTTCGAATGCCGTATGCCATGCGCTGTCTGACAGGTCGGCGAACAGGCCTGGCGGCGGACCGCCGGTGTTGACCACCAGAATGTCCAAGGGCCCCAGCAGATTCTCCGTGTCGCGGACCAGCGCCGCAGCCGCGCCGGGTGCCGACAGATCGCAGACGATCCCCGTCACGCCGAGCTCGGCGGCGGTGGAGGCGACGCGTTCGGCGTCGCGCGCGCAGATCGCGACGCGCGCGCCCTCCGCGGCGAGCACCTGTGCAACGGCCTTGCCCAGTCCACGCGATGCGCCCATCACCAGCGCTCGACGTCCTTGCAATCCAAGATCCATGCGCTCAGCGCCGAAGATACGAGTCGGTGCCGCTCAACCAGTCCTGGCGCGGTGGGCTGAAGACGTCCACGTCGAGCGTGTCCTCGAGCGCCAGAGCGCGGTGCGGCACGTTGGAGGGGATGACGATGACCTCGCCCGCACGCACGGTAAACTCCCGCTCCCCGTTCGCGCCGAACCAAAAATGCAGCGCACCTTCGAGTATGTAGGTCAGCTGCTCGTTATCGTGCGAGTGACACGGCACGTCGTCGCCTTTTTTCAAGTACACATGCGCGATCATCATCCGCTCGCCGCTGATCAGGCGCCGAGTGATGGTGCCCTTGAGCGGCTCCGCGGGGATCTGCTCCCAGCGATGATGCGTAACGCTGCCAAAATCAGGGGTGCTCATGCGGTTGCCTCTTCATGCGGGGAAAATCTGCCTTGATGGTGACGGTCAGAGAAACGCCGGGTCTAGCGCGACGTCAAGCGCGGTCACGAGACGATTGGTCTCATTCACAAGACCGACGATCGCCAATAGCTCGGAGTACTGCGCCTCGCTCATGCCTTTTTTACGCGCGGCGGCGCCGTGCGAGGCAATGCAATAGCGGCAGCCGTTTGACGCGCTGACCGCCAAGTACAGCAGTTCCTTGGTCAAAGGATCGAGCGTTCCTGGAGCCATGACCTCCTTGATGTTGGCCCAGATGCGCCGCAAGGTCGACGGGTCGTGCGCCAGCACCTTCCAGAAGTTGTTGACCCAGTCCGCCTGGCGCGTCGCCATGATGTCGTCGTAGACGGCGCGCACCTCGAGCGTGGCGTCCGCGTACTCGATGGGCTCACGCCTCGCACTCATGGGGCTCTGCCCGTGACGCGCGCCGCGCCGCCGGCGCCGCGATCGGCGATGACGCAAAGGCGCTCTGAGAACCCCCGCTCCGCGACCGAAAAGTGGTTGCCCCTCATTCAAACACCCCTAACTCGTTGCGCGGTTTATGAAATGCCTGTGGCCCGGCGCTGCTAACTAGTGAACATCAAACTAGCATTGATGCAACATGTTGTAAATTATTCTTTAAACTGTCCAATATAATTTTTAGACAGTTTTACATTGACATTCTAAGATGTTGCAGCGGGGTGCAATGACATTTGGGTATAGTCCCGC
Source organism: Gammaproteobacteria bacterium (assembly GCA_041690895.1). Lineage (GTDB taxonomy): Bacteria > Pseudomonadota > Gammaproteobacteria > Steroidobacterales > Steroidobacteraceae > Bog-1198. Next base: position 8,381 of record JBEPVT010000117.1, on the reverse strand, counting down.
AGGGCAATCATTAAATGGGGCTTAAAACCCTTGGCCGAACGGAATCACAGGACCGCAGATTGAGCACCGAGCACACCGGCAACTTAGGTGAGCAGGCCTACCAGAGCATTCGCACCGAGATCCTCTTCTACCAGCTCCTTCCGGGTAGTCGGGTGTCCGAAGCGTCGCTCACCAAGCGTTACAATCTTCGCCAAGCCGCCGTACGATCGGCGCTGCTGCGACTGATGCAGGAAGGGTTGATCGACAGGGCGGACGAACGCAACCTGCGCGTCGCGCCGCTCACGCTCAAGGACGTGCAGGACATCTACGCCCTGCGGATGTTGTTGGAGCCGCGCGCGGCAGATCTCGCGGCCGGCATCGGTCTCGCCGCGGCGGATCTGGAGCGGCTGCGGCGCATCTCTCAGAGCAGTTACGAACTGACGAGCCACGCCCAATTGATCGAGTTCCTGTCGTCGAACCGCAATTTCAACCTGACCATCGCCTCGGCCGCCGGCAATTCACGCCTCCTCGCCGCGATCACCGCTCTGCAGGATCTGACGCTTCGCATTCTCTACGTTGGCATCCGTAGCCTGAACGTATCCGAGTGGTTCCAGTCGATGCATTCACAGATAGTCGATGCACTCGCTGCTCGCGACAGCGCTCGCGCGAGCGCACTTTGGATCACCGACCTACGCTACGCCACGCGGCTCATTTCTGACGCGCTCATAACGTTGCCCGAGGTGAGTGGGGTCAATCTGGGACGCGTGCCCCTCAAGCCCAAATGACTTCGATCTCAACCTAGAAAAGATTTGTAATCGAACAATAAAATCGCCACTGCGAATGCAGATTTCGCACAGCTGTGCCGTGAATCTCCGATAGGGGCGGAAGAATTGCCGCGAAGTTAGCATCAGAAAGATGCGATGTTGCGTGTCAGTGCTGGCGTTCGCGTCGCAGTGGTACCAATACGAGGTCGCTCTCAGCCGCTGTTGTACGCGATGTAGCGCGAAGTGGCTCACGCGCACGTCGGTGATTGGTCGCGAACCCGAAGCTCAACACCGCGACGATTCGGAACTGCGCGAGCAGCGATTGCCAAGTCGGAAAGGCGCGCCGGCCGCAATATCGATGCCTCGATTCAGCACTACATCTCGCCCATCGGCTGCGAACATATCAGTTTCAACGGCGTCCTGGTCTTCCCGTTCGAATACTACCGGGCGCAACTGATCTCGCCGCGACCTGGATTCAAGGCTCGACCTTGAAACCAAACCTAAGCAATAGCCCACTTCTGGATCTCTCGGAACCTTGTATACGCCAAAAACAGGTCGCACCGCGCCATCAAAACGACAATTTTGGCAGTGAATGTACAGCGAGGCCGGCGGCGCGCGCACTTCTCGCATCCAGTCATAGCGATACTTCGAACCGCTCCAGCGGTCTTTCTCCGCTAACCTGTGACATCAATGGCCTCTGCTCGCCGTTGACCTGGACGCCACAATGCCGTGGGAATCCGGTTAGAAAAAAGCCGTGAAATCTATTGGTGATGGCGCGTCAGGTGTCCTTGAAAATCCAAGTTGAAAGACCGGTGTTTAATGGCTGGATGTGCCCCATAGGTCGTGCTGCAAATCGTCTTCGCTGAACCAGCGGCCGCGCAGCATCACGCCATCTTGTCGAAATGCATTGGAAATATCGGTAGTTGGATCGGCGCTCAACAATACGAGGTCGGCAGTTTTGCCAGGTACTATGACGCCCACGTTGCTGCTCGGTCCTAGGAAGCGTCCGGCATTTGCTGTGGCAGCTTTCAGAACACAATAAGGCGTCAAGCCGGCCTCCTGCAGTTGCTCCATTTCGTCCTTGTCCGCAAAGCCAGGCAGTTGCATGGGGACCATATCATCGGTGCCCAAGAGCAGAGGCACGCCGGCGTCGTTTAGACCGCGGACCAGCCGCTGCATGACGGCGTATTGCGCTCGAAAGTAAGGAATATCTGCAAGCTTCCAATGCCGCAGGTAGGGATTACGCGCCGGTTGCCAATCGGCAATAGCCTCCGCGGGCAGAAGCTTCAACTCTGGCCGATCTAGCAGCGGCTCGGCGTCGGCAACCTGAGCGATGATCTGACGAAACACCGACAGCGTCGGTTGAACATAGACGCCCGCTTTCGCGGTGTGCCGTGCGACGTCGCGAACCATCCTGTCGATCTCGGAAGGCTCCGTTGGAAGCTTGCGTTTGAATTCGAAATAGGTCTGCAGATAGGATTCCGCATGCGCGATCATCACCTGCCCGCCGTCGAGTGCCGCATCTATTCCGAGATTGTTTGGCACATGACCGACAACACGCAGATGCACTTGCTTGGCCGTCGCGAGCAACGCCGCGTAGGTCTCTGCGGGCATCGCTCCGTGAACTTTCGCAAAGTCATAGCCGAGATTCTTTTCGGCAATGATTTCCTTGCGTATCTCCGCCGGCGTTTCGAAGGTATGTCGGCCCGGCAGCTCGCCCGTATTTGGCGCCTGGATGAGCGGACCCGTGGTGTAAAGTCTTGGCCCCTCGATTTGACCCTCCAAGATCGCCTGGCGTAAATGCAGGATGGCGGGGGACCCTTCCATCACCACAGCAGTCGTCACCCCGTTGGCAAGCAGCATTCGCAATATCGATTGTTCGGTTTTCAGATCACCCTCACCCGCCTTCGAATAGCCGAAAAAATGGGCGTGCGTATCCACAAGGCCGGGAATGAGATAGCGACCGCGACCATCGATACGTTGGCAATCCGGCGGCACAACGATCTTGGCCACGGGGCCCATTGTCGCAATCGCGCTGCCGCGAACTAAGACGGTACTGTGCCTATCGGTCTCCGGATGCACCATTGAAAGCACAGCGACATCGACAAAGGCCGTACAGGCCGACGCGGCCTGTACGGGGGCGCCCAAAAATGGAAACCCAAGCCCGAATGCAAAAGCGATCCATTTGTTTATAGGATTTTCCTCTCAGAGTGGGACGTCGCGGGACGGTTATGAATGCGCTCGAAAAAAAGCCTCGGCGTCTGCGCGTGCTTCTTGGGGATGCTGCATCCACATCTGATGACCCGCGTCCGGAAATATGATGCGCCGGTTGTCGGGAAGAAGCTTGGACAACTCGCTGTCGATAAGTCCGAGGAACGCGTATGATTTCCTACCGGACATGATTAACATTGGCACACGGATGGCGTGAATGGCCGATGGCGCCAATTCCGGAAATAGTGTTCCCCTGGTCATCATTACATCCCACTCGCGGGCGTCCTTCATCGTAGCCGCTTGGGACGAAGGGTCCATTTTGTTCCAACCCTGTGGATCATCGAACACATAGTCGATGAAAGTCGCGACGCCCCGTTCCCTGTCGCCGCCGGCGAAGGCGGCGCGCATCGGCGCCACCATGCGGGCCTGGATGTCGGCGTACAGTGCTTTCCCTCGCTGCGCGTCGGGACCGGAGAGATCGCGAAGAAGGGAGATCGCCGGCGCTTCCGCTAGAACGACGGCCTCCAACATTTGAGGATGGCGCGCGGCCATAAACAGCGCCGTGAGCGCGCCGTAGGAGTGTCCGATCACATAGACCCGGCCGAGATGAAGTTTGGTGATCAGCGCAGCGAGATCCTCTGCGTCGGTTATGGCCGAATAGCCAGGCCGGCCCGGATTCCTGTTCGGCCAATTGTAGCGGCGGCTGTACGCAATCACATGGTAATGTTGCGCGAAAGGTCTGACCTGCTCCTGCCAATAGGTGTAATCGCTGATTGAGCCGTGAATCATAATGAGAGTCGGACCGCTGCCCTGCTCCACATAGTGCAAGACGATCCCAGCGCCGATATTCACGGCTTTGAACGCGGGAGCCTCTGCACGGGCCGCCACGGAATCCTGCAGACCCAGCATTAAGTACCCGAAAAATAAGAAGAACAGTTTCCAAAACATACGCATTGACGAATACCTGGCGTGATGACGCCCTCGTATAAAATCAGAAAGTTATCACTCTTGTCCTAATTAGCGAAGGAACATTGAGCCCCTCGCGTATAAGCTGAGCGATTACCAGATCGTTTCGGCGAACCGCCAAGGGACTCAACGAGAAGACATTTTGCAGCTTGTTCAGCCAAATTCTCAAGTTCATTCTGCGCAGCGACTTTGAAGGACAGGTGCGCAAGCGCAATGTCGGGCGTCATGCGCGCGGTCACAACGGGAACCAAAGAAGGGGAATTCACTGAGATCGTTAAGGGAGTCGGCGCAGCGGAACTGGTGCTGACACGCGGAGGGCCGAAGTGGAAAACTGTGCCAACCGAACCATGATTTGTCTCGATCAAATCATTAAGGTATACGAGCGAAGCGACGGAGCTTCGGTCGCCGCGTTGAGTGATGTCTCGATGCAAATTCAGCGTGGCGAATTCGTGACGTTGCGCGGCCCTTCTGGTTCCGGCAAATCCTCGCTTCTCAATATTATCGGCTGCCTCGATCGCGCGACGGCCGGCACGTATCGTCTGGATGGCAGATTGCTGGCTGGCTTGTCCGACAAAGAACTATCGCACGGTAAGCGTTGCCGGAGGCGCATGCTTGCTGAATTGGCAACTTCAACTGTGTGACAGGAGAGAAATCGTGGTTACCTGCTACTTACGCTATTTAATTGATCCCTTCAAACTGAAGGAGTTTGAGATTTATGCGAGGAAGTGGATCCCGTTAGTCGAAAAGTTCGGCGGACAACATCACGGTTACTTTATGCCAAGCGAAGGAGTAAGTAACGTTGCGCTGGCATTATTTAGCTTTCCTTCGCTGGCAGCATATGAGACATACCGCACGCAGGCAGCGACCGATGCAGAGTGCGAGGCCGCGATGCGCTACTACGGGGAGACGAGGTGCTTCGTGAGCGCTGAACGTTCGTTTTTCCGGCCAGTGTTTCGTTAGGCGTGGTTCTGCAGGTTGGACATTCGTATCGCGCAAGCTCGGTGCCGAGCTCGCAGATAGCAGTGGCGATTGAGAAGGCAGCTTTGAGGTTTCGCCAAGCTATTGCAATCCCTTTTGAACTTGGCAACTGCAGAATGAATCAATCATCAAGCGATGATACCTGGCACTCGGACGAGGGACTCAAATATCCCCACTCCAAGGCCTTGAGCACAGCTCTGGTTCTATCGCGTACGCCCAGTTTGGCAAGAACATTCGATACGTGGTTCTTTACCGTGCCTTCCGTAACTGAAAACGCATCGCCAATCTCCTTGTTGCTGTAACCGCCGGCCATTAAGCGCAGAATCTCAATCTCCCGCTTCGTGAGCGGATTCGGTGACGCGACAGTGTGCGAGGGCGGCAATTCCTTGCCGATGCTCTGCAGGATACGCTCCGTAATGGCCGGCAGCAGCAAAGTACCGCCTTCCATCAACGTGCGTATCCCTTTAATCAGTTGCTGAAGTGTGACGTCCTTGAGTAGATATCCCTTTGCGCCGGCACGCATGGCTTCGATTAAGAGCGAGTCTTCGTCGAAGGTGGTAAGAATAAGCGTTGGGGGCTGCGCAGCCAAATCGCGCAGCTCTTTCAGTACGTCAATACCCGATCGTCCTGGAAGTTTCAGGTCTAGTAGCAGGACGTCGGGGTGCTGCGCCAGGACCATCGCAATTCCGGCGTCTGCGTCTGGGGCGGTGCCCGCAATTTCGATGTCTGCAGACAGCGCCAGCAGTTTTACGATCCCCTCTCGAACCAGTGTCTGATCCTCGATTAGGCAGACGCGAATCACGGCAGCGTCGCGCTCAGAGGTAGATTGATTCTCAAGCCGAATCCTTGTCCGTCTCCGTCGTCAATCTTTAGGGTGCCGCCAAATTCTCCCAACCGTTCTCGCATAACATTCAACCCATGACCGCGGTCGGATGATGCCGCGTCAAGACCGCCGTCTTGCGGCCCGTGGCCGTCGTCGCATGCCTCGGCCACAACGTTACCGGCCTCAAGTTTGACATCGAGCCAAAGATTGCTGGCCCCGGAATGCTTCCTTGCGTTGGTAATAACTTCCTGCAAACAGCGAATCAAAGTGTGCGCACGACCCATATCGGTTGCATCGAGATCGCCGCTCATCGCAAGATGAACTTTCAGGCAGGGTCCATCAACGACCAAATTGCCGAGCAGTCGTGCCAAACTCGATGGCTCGTCGGTGCGCATGAAACTGACGACCTCTCGGACCTTGCCGAGTAGCCCCTTGGCAAGTGCTTGCGCACTGCGGACTTCCTCTTCTCTATTTGTCTGTGAATTCAGTGCGACCTCTAAGTGCAACGTAAGTGCGGTCAGATCGTGACCCAAGACATCGTGCATTTCTCTAGATATGCGCACCCGCTCACCGATGCGGCTGCTCTCGGCAAGTAAGCGCTGCGTCGTCTTCAGTTCCAAATTACGGTGAGCAAGCTCCTGCCTAGCCGCGCCTTCGCGCTTGGCAATGTCAGCGATCGCTAGCGCATAGATTTGGTATGCAAAATAGATGACCGCGATAGACCAGCCAAAACGTTCCGCCGCAACCCACGCATAGATAATGAATATCGCGACCGTTTGTACGGCGATCAATGCCAGCGTCCATGAGCGCCGCCATAGCAGTGAAGCCTGCCAGGCAACAACCACGACCAATGCGCCGGCGTAACAATTAGGTCGCAGATACATCATCAGCAGTGTCGAGATTGCCGCAACTGCAATTAGTAGCAATTGATAGCCGAAATGCTCGTAGATACGTTGGACCGAGGCGCCGACCCAGAGCACCGGGCCAAAAAGCAGATAGGAGGCAATCCAGCCGATATTGTGCGCATCCGTGAGCATCAGCGGCGATGCTACGAATCTCATCGCTTCGGGTAGCCCGACCGCAATCCATATGAGCCAGGCAAGCGAAGTGAGGATACCAAATAGACGCGTAGTTGTGTCCACGACTAATTATAGTCCCTATGCCTTTGCCCCATACATGTGTCGAAAGTCATGACTCGCGAACGTTAAAACTTCCGGCACGCGCTGAGCTTCACCGCGGACTGGCACATCAGCGACGCCCATGCGCTATCGATGTACTTCTTGCCTGACGGCGACTTCATCAACCCGGATGGAGTCCTGATGAAGGGGCGGCCGCAAATTGAACAGTGCTACGCCCAAGTCTTTGGCATGGGCTATGCGGGCAGTACAGCCACGGCGACGGTTGATCAATTGCGGTTCCTCAAAGTGGATCTCGCGCTGATCGATGGCGAATTCGGGATTACCGACGCGATCGCCAAGGATCATCAGCTGCCTGCCGAGCGAGGACGTTGTACTGAGTGAGTCTCGAAATCTAACCTTACCCGGCCTCTAGACTCATCGCGGACCTCTACCCCCTCTGCAAAAGTCCGCCCAGAAAGGTCCATCGGCGCGCTCAGAATCGTCGAGACGATAGGTCGTGGTATAGGTCCGAAGCCTTAAAAAGTGCAAGCCCTGCAACATTGACCCGCCGCCTGTTGCGTCGAGCGCCTGTTCGATCACGGCTTTGGCGTCGCTAGCCGGGAGCGCGAGACCCGGCGAAACAAGCGCCGGCACGATCAAGGCTACGCCCATCCACAAAGGTCTAGCGCTTTGCGCTTTCGAAGCCATCCCCGTCAACTACACGGATCCGCGAGGCATGGCATTGAGCAATATGTAGATGCGCTCGGAAGCGTCGAGTTCACCGATTTCCGCAGATACGAGCTTTACAGAACGCTCCATGACGAGTTCGTCACTTTGAACGAAACCTTCCAGAAAGGTAGTGTAACCCCTCCAGCGCGCAACACCCGGCACGACGTCCACCAGATAGGTCTTGCCTGCGCGCGTAATGTGAACTTGCTTTTGCTCATTAGCGATCGGGCCGGCCGCCTCGCCTTGCCGCATCAAGGTCGCCGCGTGTGCAATCGGATCAAAATGTATGACGGTAACGCGTTGTTTGGACGCGGGACCCAATTCCCAAGGCCGTTCGATCGCAACGTCCCACGATTCGCCTGGGTGAATCCGCGGCGGCGTCTTTCCCCACAATAATTCGTTGTAAAGGAGTCCGCTGGCATCGGTATAGTCGCGGCACACACTGCCCCAGCAATCGGTTTTTCCGCCATTGCTTATGGTATCGATGCTGTTATCCACGGGCTGCCCGTCGTAACGAGAGCTTGCCGAAAACGTCAGCTTATCTTTTTCGACCGCGGTCGTTACGTAGACGCCGGTACCGCTGTTTCGACGCACCAATTCATCAAATCCGGCGCCCTTGATGGAAAATGCGATGGAAAATACATTCTCGTACTCCTGGCCGATAGCCGGTTTTGGCGTAAGGAATTGCGCAGACTCCATCGATCTTTGCTGCTGAGTTGCGGCGCCTAATTGGCCGGCAACACTCATCCACGCGATCGCCAACGCAAAGACAATAACTGCTTTCACGGACTTCTCCAATTTCTTCCGTCCTAG
>JBEPVT010000116.1:0-12269 GCA_041690895.1 Gammaproteobacteria bacterium | reverse complement strand
GCCTCGCAATCACTTTCTACCCCAAAAGTACCCACACGTTTACCGGAAGACCCAAAAGAATAGAGCGCGTGTTCCACAACGTCGGACCGCCTGGAGTCGGAAATGCAATTCAATATAGCGTAGACGGGTCATTGCTCGCCGTTGGGCACGAGCGGGCCAGTCCGCAAAATGCATTCGAGATTATTCGTATTTGGAACGCCCGTGACGCCAGTATTAGGAATAGCATCAATGAGCCAACCGGTGGCGCCAGCAAAAGCATTGGATTCACTCCAGATGGTACCTTTTTCGTTCGTACGATAAGCCACGCTGGTAACCCGCGCGACAATTTGATCATCCATCGCGTCGACAACTGGAGCGTTGCCTGGGGGTTGCGCACATTTCCGTTGGTTCCACGCTCGCTAGCGCTGAGTGCCGACAGTCGATTTGCTGCAGTCGGCGGAGAGACCTATCCTGCCGGCCCAACAATAAACACACATCCACAGATACTAATCGTAGATCTGTCGAGGCATGAAATCGTACGAACCATTGATGGAGTCTTCCCTGACCATAACCAAGTCTTGACGCTAGCTTGGAGCCCAAGCGGAAAAGCAATCGCGGCGGGTGCGGTGGTGGGGGGAACTTCTCCCGGCCCAGATGCAGTCAAGATATTCGATCCGACTACCGGGATTCAGACTGCTCGTGAACCAACAGTTAGGCCTGCTTACGTCAGCGGACTGGCGTTCACGCCGGATGGTCGGTATTTGATAGAAGCATTCATAGATGGTCATGCACGGATTTGGGACAGCCAGCATAGGTCTCTCCTGCAATCGATCCCCGTTGATGATCACTTCCACCCAGCCGTCGCAGTTTCACGCGATAGTCGCCATGTGGCGCTTGCGTCGGGCATAAACGTCTCCGTTTGGGCGATTCAATAATTCCCGGATCACTCAGGTAACGCAAAATGCAAACTGTAACGATCGGGCAACTTTCAATATTTGCCGACTCAATTTACGACAACGGTCCCATTCCTTCGGGATTCACGGTGCTCGACGTCGCGATTAACGAGCCAGACGGATTTTATGCAGAGGCATGGATAAACAACACGACTAAGGAAATTGTGATTGCATATCGAGGGACAGTTCCCTCGAATTTCTCAACGCTTGAACAAGATGCATACGTTGCGTCCGGAAGGATAGCCCCGGGAGCAATTGATGCGGCGAATTTTGCGGATGCGGTCGCAACCAAAACTCTAAATGAATTTCCTGGCTACACATTGAGCGTTACTGGTCACTCGCTTGGCGGATACGAAGCCCAAGTTGCATTAGCGACACTTGATAGAAATCAGGAAAACACCGTGTTATCGCCGTACGCGGCTGTGTTCAATTCGCCCGGCATCCCCGCTTCATATCTAGCGGGGATACCGACGACCTCTTACAACGCTCTTGCTATATATTCGCAGGGCGATGTCGTTCACCTCACAGGTGGAGTTTACCTCGGCCAGTTACCTCCCGTATCCGTACCCGCCGGACCGACCATTCTTTCTGAATTCAGTTCTGCTGCGGCTTCTTTCGGCGTCGGTCTGCTTGGTGGTCAGACTCCGCGTCCCCAGGCCTTGGCTTTGTTCGAAGGCCTCTTGTTGGTCCCCACGAGTGAATCGCTACGCCAGGATTCCCCGCTAGACCTACCGACGGGACTCGTCCACATGAGCGGGACTGGACCCCAATTGGACCCCAGCGCCCATTTTGCACCTGGACCCCAGAGAGATTGCTCGCAGAAAAATCGAGTGGAATCAATGGTCGGGGTGACAGGATTTGAACCTGCGACTCCTACGTCCCGAACGTAGTGCTCTACCAGGCTGAGCTACACCCCGAAATCGACCGCCGATTCAGTTCTTACGCGCCACAGCAAACTTGGCCAGTTCGCTCAAACCTTCTTTGAAAGCACTCTGGGGAAGGGGCGCCAGGGCCGCAAGCGCCTGATCTGCCTCGCATTGAGCGAGGCGCGCAGTGTACGCAAGCCCTCCAAGGCTTGCAACGGCACGCGTGATTTCCTCCAAATGATTCAATCCACCGTTCTCGATGGCATGTCGGATCATGGTTCTCTGGGTCTCGTTACCGTGCTGCATGGCGTAGATCAGGGGGAGGGTGGGTTTGCCCTCTGCCAAATCATCTCCGAGGTGTTTCCCCAGGCTGGCTTCGTCGGCCTGATAGTCGAGCGCATCGTCGACGAGCTGGAAAGCGGTGCCAATGTGACGTCCATAGAGCGCCAGCGATTCTTCCATCGCCGGCGGCGCATCACTTAGAACCGCTGCGATCTGTGCACCGGCCTCGAATAACCGGGCGGTCTTGCGCCTGATCACGTCGATGTAGCGTGCCTCGCTAGTATTGGGATCGCGCGCGTTCATGAGCTGCAGAACCTCGCCTTCGGCGATGGCGTTGGTGGCGTCTGCCAGGATTTGCATGATTCGCATGCGGTCCAGAGTCACCATCATCTGGAATGCGCGGGAATAGAGAAAATCGCCAACCAGCACGCTGGTCGCGTTGCCGAATACCTCATTGGCGGTATCACGGCCCCGCCGCAGCGACGATTCATCGACGACATCGTCATGCAGCAAGGTCGCGGTGTGGATAAATTCGATAATGGCGGCGGCATCAATGTGCCGGTCGCCCGAATGGCCGCACGCCCGAGCCGCTAGCAAGACCAATAGCGGTCGCAGGCGCTTGCCGCCTGCATAGATAATGTACGTAGCAACCTGGTCAACCAGAGCCACTTTACTGTGCAAACGCTGTTTGACGACCCGGTCGACGGCCTCGAAATCAGCGGTTACCAATCCACGAATCTGTTCTAGTGTCATGCCGCGCTCAAAGAATGCGCCATGGTACCTAAGATCGGTCTGAGTGGCGCGACGCCCGCGGAAGCCCGCCATAGGCTGGTGCATGACGCACGTTGGCGCAAAAAAAGGCCCCTGATTTGCGCTTTTCGGCTACCCTGGCCGGAATCTAGCCGGGTTTGACCCGCTCCTCCCTACCCGATACAATTCGCGGCTCTTTTGCGGCCACTCGGCTGCTCTCGGAGTTGCAACAATGTATGCCGTGATAGCCACGGGCGGTAAACAGTACCGCGTCCAAGAAGGTGCCGTGGTGCGTATCGAGAAGCTCGACGCAGACCAAGGCGCCAGCGTCGAATTTAATCAAGTTCTGCTGGTCGGCGCGGGATCATCCGTCACCATTGGCGCCCCTTACGTCGGCACTGCGAAGGTGACGGCGACAGTTGAAAGTCATGGCAAGGGTGATAAGGTGCGAATCGTCAAGTTTCGCCGCCGCAAGCATTACAAGCGCGAGAAGACGCATCGGCAGCCTTACACCGATGTGAAGATCACTTCGATCGTCGCTTAAAGGTTCGGAGACTACTTAAGATGGCACATAAAAAGGCTGGCGGCAGTACTCGCAACGGCCGCGATTCGCATTCCAAGCGATTGGGCGTCAAGAAGTTCGGCGGTGAAGATGTGCTCGCGGGCAACATTTTGATTCGTCAGCGCGGCACCCAGTATCGTCCCGGCGTGAATGTCGGCATCGGTACCGATCATACGTTGTTCGCCAAGGCTCACGGCACGGTTGAATTTCGCGTCAAGGGTATTGAGCAACACACCTACGTCAACGTCATTCGAAAGTAACGCATTCGGGCGGGCCACACGCCTCGCCAATAGAATCGAAGGGGGCTTAAGGTAACCTAAGCCCCCTTTGTTTTTTGTAAAACATCCATGAAATTCGTCGATGAAGCCAAACTCAAGGTGCAGGCCGGCAACGGCGGCCGCGGCTGCGTGAGTTTCCGGCGCGAGAAATTCGTGCCGTTCGGCGGTCCCGACGGCGGCGACGGGGGTCTCGGCGGTAGCGTCTACTTGAAAGCGGTCGAGGGCATGAACACGTTGGCTGACTTTCGCATTTCACGCACCTACAAAGGCCAGAACGGTGAGAGTGGCAGCGGCAACGACTGCACCGGCCACGGTGGCGATGACACATATGTGTCCATTCCCATCGGAACCGTCGTGACCGACAAGGACACTGGCGAGACCTTAGGTGATCTGACGCTCGAAGGTCAAAAGTTGTTGGTTGCGAAGGGAGGCAAGGGCGGTTGGGGCAATACGCGCTTCAAGTCCAGCACCAATCGTACACCGCGAAAGTCAGGACTCGGGTTGCCGGGGGAGAAGCGCGAGCTTCAGCTCGAACTTAAGTTGATCGCGGATGTGGGCTTGCTGGGCTTGCCCAACGCAGGCAAATCCACGCTGATTCGGGCGGTGTCGGCCGCGCGGCCGAAAGTGGCTGACTATCCTTTCACCACTTTGCACCCGAATCTAGGGGTGGTATCGGTGGGACTTGGACGCAGTTTCGTGATGGCGGACATTCCGGGATTGATCGAGGGCGCCGCCAATGGCGCAGGCTTGGGTATTCGCTTTCTGAAACATTTGCAGCGGACGCGTGTGCTGCTGCATCTAATCGATATCGCGCCACCGGATCCTGCCGCCGATCCGGTCAAGGACGCGCGAACCATCGTGGCGGAACTGAAGAAGTTCGCCGCGGACCTCGCCGCAAAAGAGCGCTGGCTGCTCATTAATAAGATCGATCTCTTGGAGCCGAAGGAAGCGCAGCGGCGAGCCAAGGAAATCGTGCGGCGACTGCGCTGGAAGGGGCCGGTCATGCTGATCTCAGGCGCGACGGGCGAGGGCACTGGGGAACTCAAGCAAGCCGTGATGCGCTACTTGGAAGAACACCCTCGGGCGCCCGCTAAAGCTGCATCAGCAGTCTACGATTGAGCCCATAAAAAAGCCGGCGTCGCCGGCCTGTTTCGGCTCTCTTGCCTTAAAGCGCTATTTCGCGAGCGCGCGAACTTGCTTCGTTAGCCGGCTCTTGTGCCGAGCAGCCTTATTACGATGAATGATGCCCTTGTTAACCATGCTGTCGATCACCGGCGTCGTCTCGTCGAGCACCGTAGCGGCCTCGGCATGCTTGCCGGCCTTGAGAGCCAAGGTTGTCTTGCGGATGGCGCTGCGCAGCTGCGATGTAAGTGAGTCGTTTCGCGCCCGATGTACGGTCGACTGTCGGGCAGCCTTTTCAGCTGATTTCGTATTCGCCAAGCGAGACACTCCTTAAAAGAGCCGCGTAGCTTGCCGATTGACTCTGCAGTTGTCAATTCGCGGCCAGGACTTCGTACCAAGCCTTGCTATAGTGGAGCCACTGAAAAGCAGGAAACCTGAGTATAATCACGGTCTTTCGCCATGGAACTAGTTCGCGGTCTGCATAACGTGTCGCCGGGCCATCAGGGCTGCGTACTCACCGTTGGCAATTACGATGGCGTGCATTTAGGGCACCAAAAGATGATCGGCGTGCTCAAGCAGCGCGCCGCGGAATTACGCTCGACAGCCACTGTCCTGGTGTTTGAGCCGAGCTCCAAGGAGTTCATTGACCCCGAAGGCGCACCGCCGCGCCTCACCCGTTGGCGAGAAAAATTTCTCGCGCTGTCGGCACAGGGCGTTGAGCGCTTGGTGACCTTGCGGTTCGATGAGACCATGCGCGCGATGACGCCGGAAAGCTTTGTCGAATTGATAGTCGAGCGCTTAGGGACAAGGCACATCGTGGTCGGAAACGATTTCCGCTATGGATGCAACGCCGGCGGCACGATCGACAGCCTGCGCGCGGCTGGCGAGGTTGGCGGTTTTGGCGTTGAGCAGATTGCACCGTTCGTCTTCGATGGCGTGCGCGTGAGCAGCACAGCGGTACGTGAACGATTGAGCCAAAGCGACTTCGACGCTGCAAGGCGTCTTCTAGGGCGTCCTTATCGAATGCTCGGCCGTGTAGTGCATGGACGCGAATTGGGCCGCACGCTGGGGTTCCCAACGGCTAACTTGCGGCTCATGCGCCGCAGGCCTCCCGTGAAGGGCATCATGGCGGTACGTGTTTTTGGCATTGAAACTGAGGCACTGACCGCCGTGGCGAGCCTCGGAACGCGGCCGACCGTTGATGGAACCGATATGTTGCTGGAAGTACATGTGTTTGATTTCGTCGGCGATCTATACGGGCGAGAGATCGAGGTTGAATTCGTCGCGAAACTGCGCGATGAGGTCAAGTTCGATTCATTGGAGGCGCTTATTGTGCAAATGAAGGTCGATGCGATACAGGCGCGCGGCCTGTTGTCGAAGGTGAGTTGTGACTGACTATAAGAGTACGATCAATCTGCCCGTGACGGACTTTCCGATGAAAGCCGATCTCGCGAAGCGCGAGCCTGAAATGCTGGCTGCGTGGGAACGTGATGATGTCTATGGCAAAATCCGCAAGGTCGCCAAGGGGCGGCCGACGTTTATTCTCACCGATGGTCCGCCTTACGCGAACGGGGCACTGCATCTAGGGCATTCGCTCAATAAGATTCTCAAAGACATCATCGTAAAGTCGCGCACGCTGGATGGGTACGATGCCCCATATGTACCCGGCTGGGATTGCCACGGGCTTCCCATAGAAATGCAGGTTGAGAAAACACATGGTCGCGTTGGCCAAAAAATCAATGCGAAGGCCTTTCGAGCGGCCTGCCGTGAATATGCGCTCAAGCAAATCGACTTGCAGCGCAGCGAATTTAAGCGTTTGGGAGTGCTGGGCGATTGGGATCATCCGTATCTGACTATGGCACCGCGCTTTGAGGCCGAACAGCTGCGCGCCTTCTCGCTCATCATCAAAAACGGACACGTGTACAAGGGTTTCAAGCCGGTGCACTGGTGTTTGAACTGCCGCTCGGCCCTGGCTGAGGCAGAAGTCGAATACGAAGATAAAACTTCGCCCAGCGTTTATGTGCGATTCGAAATCATTGATACCAGAGATCTGGCTCGCCGCATGGGGATCTCAACCGAGCAGCAAGGCGCCCTGTGGGATGAGCCGACAGCCGTTGCTATTTGGACCACGACGCCTTGGACGCTGCCGGCCAATCGCGCAGTCGCTGTGCATCCCCAATTTACCTACGCGTTGGTGGAATTCGAACTAGCAGGCAATCGCGAGCGGTTGCTGCTGGCCGAGGAACTCATCGCCGCGGTGATGCAGGCTTTGGGCGTAACGACCTGGCTGGTGAGCGCGCAGGTCAAAGGCGAAGCACTAGAACATCTGGCCTTGCAGCATCCTTTTTACGAGCGCCAGGTACCGGTCATCCTCGGCGATCACGTAACGCTTGATGCCGGCACTGGCGCCGTGCATACCTCACCGGGCCATGGCCTTGAGGACTACATCGTGGGCCTGCGTTACAACTTGGAGATCGACAATCCCGTTGGCGGCGACGGCCGATTCCTGCCGACAACACCGCTGTTCGCCGGTGAACAAGTGTTCGATGCAAATGCTCACATCATCAAAGTGCTCATTGAGAACGGGCGCCTGCTGAAGGATGAACCGTACCATCACTCCTATCCGCACTGCTGGCGCCACAAGACCCCGGTAATTTTTCGTGCCACGCCACAATGGTTCATCAGCATGGAGCAAGCCGGACTGCGCAAGGCGGCGCTGGAGGCGATTTCGCATGTTGACTGGATGCCGACCTGGGGAAAGCAGCGGATCACCAGCATGATCGCAGCTCGACCGGATTGGTGCGTTTCGAGGCAACGGACCTGGGGGGTTCCGATTCCCTTGTTCGTCGACAAAGTGTCCGGAGAGCTGCATCCGCGCACGCACGAGTTGATCGCAGAAGTGGCGAAGCTGGTGGAGCGCGACGGCATCGACGCCTGGTTCGATCTGGATGCATCTGCGCAGTTGGGCGTCGACTTGAATCAATACGACAAAGCCACCGACGTCATGGACGTGTGGTTTGACTCCGGCGTAGTGCATCACTGTGTTTCGGTGATTCGGCCCGAAATAACTGCGCCCAGCGATCTTTATCTTGAGGGATCGGACCAGCACCGCGGTTGGTTCCACAGCTCATTGCTGACCTCTGTCGCCATGCACGGCCGCGCGCCGTATCGTGGCGTGCTCACGCACGGTTTCACGGTGGACGAAAATGGCCGCAAGATGTCCAAGTCGCTCGGCAATATCCTTGCGCCGCAGAAGCTGACGAGCACCCTGGGTGCAGATGTCATACGGCTTTGGGTTGCCGCAACCGACTACGCCAATGAGATGAGCGTCTCGGAGGAGATTTTTAAGCGAATTGGGGATTCCTATCGGCGCATGCGCAACACACTGCGGTTTCTCCTGGGGAACCTGCACGGATTCGAGCCCGAAGCACACGCGGTGCCGTTCGATGACTTGGTAGCGATTGATCAATGGATGATCGCGAAGACTTTTGCATTGCAGAATGATGTGGTGACGGCGTATCGGAACTATGAGTTTCACAAGATCTATCAAGAAATTCACAACTTCTGCGTCGTGGAGCTCGGCGGTTTCTATTTGGACATCATCAAGGATCGTCTCTACACGACTGGCGCTGAGAGCCCACCGCGACGCTCGGCGCAGACAGCGCTGAATCACCTGGCGCAGGCCATGGTGCGATGGCTCGCGCCGATACTGAGCTTTACTGCAGAAGAAGCCTGGGGCCATTTGCCGGCAATCCCGAATGAATCGGTTTTCCTGAACACGTGGCATCAATTTCCAGCGGGGGCCGAACGCCACTTAGCAATCGATTGGCCTGAGCTGATTGCGCTCAAGGCCGACGTGGCACGCGAACTTGAGCGATTGCGAACGTTGGGATCTGTAGGTTCGTCGCTCGGAGCAAACGTCACAGTGTTCGTGCCCGAGGGGCGCGCCGCGCAGTTCGCGGTGATGCACGATGAGCTGCGATTTTTATTGATCACCGGGGAGGCCAACATTGCGCACTCGAGCGCGCGGTCGGCGACGGCGGTTAGAGCTTCTCTGGAGGACGTGTGGATCGAGGTTAACCCCAGCACTAACCCAAAATGCGTGCGCTGCTACCAGCTGCGCGCAGATGTCGGCAGCGATTCGCGACACCCGCAGATCTGTGCGCGTTGCGTGATCAATGTCGAGGGGCCGGGCGAGGAGCGCCGGTTCGCATGATCACGCAAGCGCAACGCGGCCGGGCGACCAAGTGGCTGCTGTTATCGGCTGGCGTGGTTTTGGCGGACCAACTAAGCAAGGCCTTTATCGTTCAGCGCTTTGGCGAATTCGAGCACATCAGCGTGCTTCCTTTTCTCGACATTACCCGCATGCACAATGTCGGGGCGGCATTTAGCTTTCTGGCTTCGGCGTCCGGCTGGCAGCGCTGGCTCTTCATCGGTCTAGCAGCCGTCGTGAGCATCGGCATTATCGTTTGGCTGTTGCGATTGAGGAGCGGATCGCAGGGCTTGCTCGCCTGCGGGCTGGCACTGGTGCTTGGCGGCGCGCTCGGTAACCTCATCGATCGTATCCGCCTGGGGCATGTCATCGATTTCATACACTTTCATTGGAATGGCGCGTATTTCCCTGCATTCAACGTCGCGGATTCAGCCATTACCGTGGGCGCTGCCTGTCTTCTGTTGGATGCGTTGTTTGAAGGACGGCGAAAACCTGATGCAAATCCTCTTAGCTAATCCCCGTGGATTCTGTGCCGGTGTGGATCGCGCGATCGACATCGTTGAACGCGCGGTCACGTTGTTTGGCGCGCCCATCTATGTGCGTCATGAGGTGGTGCACAACAAATATGTTGTCGATCGTTTGCGCACCATCGGCGCTGTGTTCGTCGAAGAATTGAACGAGGTGCCGGACAATGCAACAGTCATATTCAG
This sequence comes from Gammaproteobacteria bacterium, assembly GCA_041690895.1. Taxonomy (GTDB): domain Bacteria; phylum Pseudomonadota; class Gammaproteobacteria; order Steroidobacterales; family Steroidobacteraceae; genus Bog-1198. The sequence goes on along the minus strand of JBEPVT010000116.1, from coordinate 2,554 downwards.
TGCTCACGGCGTGTCGCGCGTGGTGCAGCAGGAAGCCAAGCGCCGCTCGCTGAATGTGTTCGATGCTACGTGTCCGCTGGTGACCAAGGTGCACATGGAGATCACGAGGTACGCCCGCGAAGCGCGTGAAGTGTTCTTGATCGGCCATGCCGGACATCCGGAAGTGGAGGGAACGATCGGCCAATTCGACGCCTCTCTCGGCGGCTCGATTTACTTGGTGCAAACGGTCGTAGACGTCGCCGCGTTGCAAGTACGCAACCCGGAGCACGTGGCATTCGTTACGCAGACTACGTTGTCAGTGGATGACACCGCTTCCATCGTCGCGGCACTGCGAGGCCGTTTCCCAGGACTTAAGGCCCCTGCGAAGGAGGACATTTGCTATGCAACGCAAAACCGTCAGGACGCCGTCAGGGAATTGATCGGCCGCTGCGAGGTCTTGGTAGTGGTCGGTTCGAAATCCAGCTCCAATTCCAATCGGTTGCGCGAGATGGCGGACAAGAACGTCAAGCCAGGCTACTTGGTCGACGGTCCGGAAGACCTGCGCCGCGAATGGTTTGAAGGGGTCAAGACCGTCGGGGTGACGGCCGGGGCCTCGGCGCCCGAAGTTTTGGTGCAGGGCGTGATTGCGCGGCTGCGCCAATGGGGCGGGGAAGTCGCGGCAGAATTAGACGGACGCAAGGAACACGTCATATTCGCGCTGCCAAAGACGTTGCGCGATGTCGGAAAGCTCAGTACGAGTCTTACGTCGAGTGATCCCGCGGGTTAGAATGCCGCCCGTTTTAAAAACGCCGCAATAGCTCAGTTGGTAGAGCAACGCATTCGTAATGCGTGGGTCAGGGGTTCGAATCCTCTTTGCGGCACCATCCCTCACATCCAAGAACGTTCAGAGACGTCCACCAAACAAGCAAGAACACTGGAAATGTCGGCATTCGGCGCAGAAATCTACGCCGAAAAGCTTTCTTGACAGTGAGACTAAAAAGTGGGGCATCCACACCCAACGAAATCTGCATGCCCCCGGAATGCTGGCCGATACCGCGATACGCTTCGCCAGACCGCGTGAGAAGAGCTGCAAGCTGTTCGATGGTCGTGGCCTATATCTCGAGGTTACCTCGACAGGTAGTAAACTGTGGCGCCTCAAATATCGCCATGACGGCAGGGAAAACCGCCTCGCCCTCGGCGCCCATTCCGATACCTCATTGAAACTAGCGCGTGAGCGCTGCGACAACGCGCGCCGGCAGCTCGCCGCCGGGATTGAAGCGAGCAGTCAGCGGCAAGCGGAGAAATTGGCGACTGCGAAGACGTTTAAAGCGGTCGCACGTGAATGGCTACGCTACAAAAAGAAGAAACTGGCCCCAGCCAGTTTCGCTAATGCCGGATGGACTTGAAACCCTAGTGTTCCCATACATAGGCTCGCGTCCCATCGCCAAGCTCGGTGCCGTGGACGTTCTCAAGGTACTCAAGCGCATCGAAGGCCGGGGCATTCATGAGACCGCGCATCGCACCCGTGGCCGGGAGAGACGATCTTCCGGCGAGTCCCAATCTGCGAGACATGATTTACGCCTGTCAGGAGCGACAGGATTGGTTTCGCGACAACGCCCGAATTGCAGGCGCCGACCGTCTTGCATTCGTCGGGTCTCTGAGCCTTCAGGGTTCGATTGTCGAGGCCGCTGCCGCGATGCGCCGGGGCGCTTTCTTTCGATCTCGAGCGCCGCCGGACATACGCCACTTGGACCGATGCCCTTCGTTTGTTTATCAGCGAGGCGGACGGCCTCGGCATCCTGGTAATGTGCAGCGGAATTGTCATGAACAACACCCATCGTCGTCTGAATCCCCAGGAGTTTCGTGGGTTCGCGCTGTCGGACGATCTCGCGCCGCTCGTATTCATTAACGGGGCGGATACGAAATCTGCACAAATGTTTACCTTGGCGCACGAACTTGCGCATATCTGGCTTGGGCAAACTGCTTTATCGAACACTACCGCTACGTCGCAGCAACAAAATGCGGTGGAGACATGGTGCAACCGCGTCGCGGCGGAACTTCTGGCGCCGCTGGAGATCGTGCGGAGAGGTTGCGACCAGACGAGTCTTTGGAGGAGACGGTGGCGCGGCTGGTACGGGTTTTCAAGGTGAGCAGCTTGGTTATTCTCCAACGATTGCGGGATGCCCGCCGCCTTACATGGGATGAACTGCGAGAGGCCTACCAGAGCGAGCTGGATCGAATTTCGAAGCTGCCGAAAGCCCCGCAAATGTGAATCCGGTTTATTCCACCGTCTTGTTGTCGCCAACCGGCCAATGCAGTCAGTTGCAGAGTGCGCGCCATAAGCAGCCGTTACTCCCATGGGACAAGCCGATTGCGGCATTGGGACAGCTCGGCCGTGCGGCGAGCGGCTGCCGAATACGCTTTCTTAGCGTACGAAGGGTGATACAAGGGCGCGCCTTCGCTCGGCGCGGAGGTGTCGCGGTAGACCTCGATCACCGCGAAACGCAATCTGCTACCCTGGGCCTAGAAATCGAGTCCGTTGATCCGGACTTGCCGCAAGTTGGGGGTGTCGATC
>JBEPVT010000115.1:0-12279 GCA_041690895.1 Gammaproteobacteria bacterium | reverse complement strand
ACGCGTTGCGGCGTTTTCTGCAAAATTCACTGGAGGCAGACCATGGAAAAGCATAGCACCGAGTTTGTCGGATTGGATGTCCACAAGGAGACGACCGCGATTGGCCGAGCCAGCGACGGGCGCAGCCTGGGTCGGTTTGTCGGGACGGTCGGTCCGACCTTGGCGGAGTTGCTCAAATCACTGAAGTCGATCGGCCGCCCGGAACAACTTTCGATCGTGTACGAGGCGGGGCCTTGCGGCTACGGCTTGGTGCGTGAGCTGCGATCGCGTGGTTACGCCTGCGAAGTGATCGCGCCGTCCAAGATCCCCCGCCGCTCCGGCGATCGAGTCAAGACGGACCGCCGTGATGCGGTGCGGCTGGCAGAGTTGGCGCGCGCCGGCGAGCTGACCAACGTGCTCGTTCCGGACGAGCGCGATGAAGCGATCCGGGACCTGTCGCGGGCGCGAGAGGATGCGGTGCGAGCACGGCTGGCGGCACGTCATCAGCTCAAGGCCATGTTACTGCGACACGGCCACCGCTATGGGAGGAGTTCCTGGACGCAAGCGCACGAACGTTACCTGGCAAAGATCACCTTTGCTCACGCAGCCCAAGACGCGACGTTTGCCGAATATCGTCAAGCCGTCAGCGAGGCGAACGAACGGGTCCGGCGATTAGTCGACACGTTGCGCGACCAGTGCGCGGCGTGGCGCATGCAACCGGTGCTCCGGGCGCTGATGACGCTACGGGGCATAGACTTCGTCGCCGCCGTGACGATGGTGGCGGAACTCGGGGATCTGAAGCGCTTTGCGCATCCACGTGAGCTCATGTCGTTCCTGGGACTGGTACCCTCCGAATACACCAGCGGCGACTCGCGTCATCTCGGCAAAATCACAAAAACTGGCAACGGCCACGTGCGCCGGATTTTAATCGAGGCTGCTTGGAATTATCGCTTCGCTGCCCGCATGAGCGTTGTGCTGCAGAAGCGCCAGGAGGGGCAACCGAAGGTGGTCCGCGACATCGCCTGGCGTGCGCAGCTGCGACTTGCGCAGCGGTATCGACGCCTGAGCGCGCGGCACTTGCATCACAACAAGGTCTGCGTCGCGATCGCGCGCGAGCTGGCCGGCTTTATCTGGGATATCGGGCGGCACGTGTTGATCACTGACACACCGATGAAAGTCCCAAAAACTCTGGGTAGCAACGCCAAGGGGTCACCTGTGATCGCCGCTCCAGCGGCATTGTAGGCGGTCGATTTTTGGAGTATTCGAAAAGGACCATCAATAATGTGTTAATACCAACACACTGGAATAGGAACGCGATGCGCGGAACACGATGTGGGGAATCCTCGAGCACGTTATGTGGGCATCCTTCGGGTAATCTCCGAGCTTAGAACGAGGCAGCCCCGCGACGGACAGATGAAATGCGGTAACCAATCCGCGAATATCAGCATGATCAATCGTCGCAAAGCCTTCCGCGCGTCGCGTTCCCCTTCCGGTGTGAAAACCACAACGAATACCGATCTCTAAAACGAAGCGCGGATCCGCGAGGTCCGTGCTCGCGCCAGTTGACAGGTAGGGGCCATATCAGGCGGTCGATTTTTGGAGTATTCGAAAAGGACCATCAATAATGTGTTAATACCAACACACTGGAATAGGAACGCGATGCGCGGAACACGATGTGGGGAATCCTCGAGCACGTTATGTGGGCATCCTTCGGGTAATCTCCGAGCTTAGAACGAGGCAGCCCCGCGACGGACAGATGAAATGCGGTAACCAATCCGCGAATATCAGCATGATCAATCGTCGCAAAGCCTTCCGCGCGTCGCGTTCCCCTTCCGGTGTGAAAACCACAACGAATACCGATCTCTAAAACGAAGCGCGGATCCGCGAGGTCCGTGCTCGCGCCAGTTGACAGGTAGGGGCCATATCAGCGTGCATAAATTTCCGTTTCGTGTCTTCCCCTCTTCATGAGAAACACGATTATTTTGACGAAAATGGAAGCAGCGGAACTCACACAGCGAGCCACGAGTCAGTCCGGCAGGGCCGATGAGGCGCGACGCGCGCGCCTGATTTTGCTCCTGGACAGTGGACAGACGTGGGCGGTAATCCGCGACAAGCTCGATTGCACGGACAGCTTTATTGATCGGTGGAGTAAGCGCTTCCTGGCTGAGCGTCTGGCAGTGCTGTTCAGCCGGCACGCGGGCCAGTTGCCCACGACTCTCACCCCCGCCGTTGAAGCTCGCATCTTGGAGTGGAGCGTCAAGCGCACGCCAACCGATGGTTCGACGCACTGGAGTACCCGCAAGCTTGCCGAGCAGTTGGGAGTCTCGCACATGATGGTGGCACGGGTCTGGCGCAAGCACGCGCTGCGGCCGCACCGACTCGAGGGCTACATGGCCTCGAACGATCCGGATTTTGAGACCAAAGCGGCCGAGATCATCGGTCTTTACTTGCATCCGCCCCAGCACGCCGCGGTGTTCTGTGTCGATGAGAAGACCGCGATCCAGGCGCTGGATCGCAAAGATCCGGTGCTGCCTCTTTCCCCGGGCCGCGCTGAGCGACACGGCTTTGAGTACTTTCGCCATGGCACGCTGTCCTTGTACGCGGCCTTCAATACCAAGACGGGCGAGGTGCTCGGCAAGACTGCGGCCCGGCATACGTCGGCCGAGTTCGTCGCTTTCCTCACCGACATCGTTGCCAACCAACCGCGCGGCAAAGAGATCCGCGTCATCGCCGACAATCTCTCGGCTCACAAGAGCGCGTTGCTCAAAGATTTCTTGGCGGCGCATCCAAAGGTTCGTCTTCACTTCACGCCCACCTACTCCTCGTGGCTCAACCAGGTGGAGTTGTGGTTCTCCAAGATCGAGCGCGACGTGATCGCTCGCGGCGTGTTCACTTCCGTGCCTGACCTTAAGAGAAAGCTGATGCGTTATATCCGCAACTACAACAAAGCTCCTCGGACCGTAAAATGGAAATACTTCGATCCGACCAAAAGAATCACTTCCCAATCAGCTGTTACAAGCCACTAGTCTTTAAGCGTTTACTGTGCCTCAACTTTCTCAACTTTCCCATTTAGGGCATTGGTAGGCGATCACCAGCGCATATCAACGCGGCAAAAAGCCGTCTTCGCCAAGGCATCTTCCCCACTAAAAAAAACTAAGTCTAGCGCTACCAGCTTCAGGAACCGGTAATCAGGGAATACGAGCCTAAGCCAAAGCTATGTCAGCACTTGCCGTGTCGGTGTTCCTGTCGCGTCATTTTGTCAAGCAACCAGAATACTTCGGTGCCGCGCACTCATCGATTCGTAGGATCTTCGAGTTGCCATCAAGCGCGCGCCGGAAGCCAATTAGCGCAGCTTCCACGGAAGGATCCAGCTCGCCGTGCGGTGTCGATACGTTGCTAGAAAACGCAGAGATGACGACCGACTTGCTCTCCGTTACATCTACGGCGTCTACTAACCCGAGGTGGCCGCCACCGTTCGGCAGGCATTGTATACCTGGATTTTTCCAGCCATCTAAACGGCGACACTGAAGTCCGGCGGCAATGGCTGCGGATGTAAACATTTCAAGAATGCCATCGGATGAATCGCGCAAGTGGATGACCAGGATTCTGGACTGCCGTGCGGGTAGCACCGCAAGGAGTGTGCCGGGTATAAGCAATGTGACCAGGAGCGCAGATAAAGCATCATTAGGCAAAGCGAGCCAGCTGTAATCCTTTCTGCAAAACTTCGTGCTCTCATATGAGCTCCTCGCTGGTGCAATCTGTGCGCCTCGCCGTTCCACTCCCATGGCGGGGCCCTTATCAGGAATGTTTTTCATTCCGCGTCAGGCTGATGACGGTGCCTTTGCCGCCGCTTACGGTTGCTCCCTGTGGGCCGGCCTTCTGCAAAAGCTGTGGCGCCACGTTCCAGCCGTGACCATCGTCCGTGACGATACTGACCGTCTTCTTGTTGTAACGCGTGATCATCCCCGTCACCGGCGCCCGACCATCGGGATGAAACATGACCCGCTCGCCAATGCGAAACTCGAGCATGCTCGAGTGCGCTTCCACTTGCCGCAACAACCGTAGCCGCGCCACCACTCGATGATTGAGGTCCACCAATTCAGACTCACTTAAGTGATCAATATTGATCGGCAGGTCTGGGGCCTCCTCAGCGCCGCTGCGACGCGACGTATTTCTTGAGCGCTTGGTCCATCCGAGTTTGCCACCCCTGGGACGATGCGCGAAAGAAGCTCAAAACCTCGTTCGATATTCTCACCGTCGTCTGTGTCTTCTTTGCCGTCTTAGCCGGCCGGCCCCGACGCAGCAGTTTCTTGCCGTGATAGAGATCCGCGCCAGCGATCCACCGCTCGGTAATCTCCGGCGCATCCTCCGGGCTACGCGAGCTGCGGCGCGAGTTTTTTGATTTCCCTGGCATTGGCTTTCCTCATCGATATAACGCGTCGCGCCTTGCTGCGCGGCGGCCAGACCATGACTACGATGCGCTCACCCAGCTTGCCCCCACTGATGAAGCGCGGTCCGCCATAGTCGCGGCGATCATCCGCCCGCGTCGAGAGGGCCCTTATTGGGAAAGACGCTATGCGCTGCGCCGACTGCTCTTGGCCTTCGCATGCCGCTTTCCAGCCTCCGCCAAAACCCGCAATGCATCATTGACCGCCTTGGAGGTCGGGAAAATCTTCGCCACATCGCGGTCTAGGACCACTACGTTGGTCCCTTTCGCCAGTCGGGCCAAGTATTTGCCGCGTACCCCGCCGGAGAAATCGTATTGCGGCCGCATCTCGTCGGAATCAGTTTTCTTCATAGCTTGCTCGTTCATGGCGACTCGCGCGCCGTGCACTAATGATTCGAATCCACTCGCCGCGGTCGGTATGCGATACGACCACGAGATTCCCACCGACAGTCTTGCCGATCACCAAAAATCGACTCTCGTCGACCGATTGGTCAGGATCCGCAATTGTAACCGAGAGCGCATCATAGAATGCAGACGTCGCCTCGTCGAACGACACCCCGTGCTTGCGCAGGTTCTTCTTTGCCTTCGCGTCGTCCTATTCAAACTCTATCGGCATCAGGCTAGGTTACAGAGAGCCACTCGAAATTCAACTCGACTCCCGTTGGAGGCCATTTATGTGAAAGTCGATTTCTGTCTTCACGCGAGACTGGCAACTACTCCGCGGCCGGCACGACTTTGCAAGATCGGATGGCATGCTTTACGGCTGCACAAGCGGCATTGGCATCCTGCTCACTCATCTGCGCCGATGTGATCCGGTAGTCGCGATTATTTGCATCGGGTGCGAGCACGATGAGTTGCTGCGAGTCCTTGCCAAGGCGCTTTGCCAGCCCGTCGCGCTCGCGATCGGCAAGCTGCGCGGTATGTGCCGTGCCAAACTCAGCTCGATATCCTGCAATCGTCTTGAGCTTGTCACGGGCGTGGTCCGCTTCGGGGCCCGAAGGATATTTTTGTAGGAATTCCTGCAACGATTGCGCCGTCGGGTTGGTTTGCGCCGCTCGCCAGGCGGCGATGCGCTCGCCGGTTGCGATTTCGTCACGCGCGGCTTGTGCATGGACACCGTTCGGCTCGGCGGTCAAATAGTCCTGATAACTTTGCACCGTCGAGGCTGCTTGCGCCGCCGTCCACGCCTGCTCGTCCTTGAGCACCACAATGCGGCTTTTGGCATCGGCGGCATGTGCGTCGCTGGGATACTTGGACAGAAATGTTTGATAGGCCCCAACGGTGTTGAGGGTGGTCGCTTGAGACCATTCATACTTGGCGGAGCCGCACGCGCCCAATAGAGCGGTACCAGATAGAAGCGCCAATACGCCCGCGAATACGGTGAAGGGTCGAGCGATCATAACTGCTCCTGGATTGTTCTTGGTGGCTACATACGACGGCATATTATACACCCTGCGCCTAACGATTCAGCCCCAAGTCCGTCGCCCGCGTAGCGCGGCCGGCATGGAGAGAAGATCTGATGAGACTTGGATGCTTGTTGTGTGGCCAGGGTGTCCGCATCGTGATGTGCGCACGCATCAGCGTGACCTTCCCATGAAAGCCCAAATGGGAGTATTTGCTCCCTACATTTTCAAGCGCCCTAAAGGTGGGATTGAAGTAGGCGGGGCTCCCCGGCGCAGACCATCAGGAAGCCTCTCGGCCCAACTGTCTGAAGCTGTTACTTCAAGCCAGAACCTTGAGATAGAACGCATTGCCGGGCGCCGTTAGGCATTTTCACTGTGGCATAGGAGCACTCGCTCATCGGCATCGAGGATAAATGGAGCTATGCTTTCGGAATGCTTGAATAGTTTGGACCATCTCTTTACGTGGCGGATGGGCCGACGGTTGCGTTCTCCGGGTTTCCGTATCCCACACGCATGGCGGTGGCGCAGCTATTGGATGGCAACGTCTGGGTGTGGTCACCCATTGCGCTCACGCGAGAGCTGGCCGACGACGTGCAATCCATCGGGCCGGTGCGCTACATCGTCTCCCCGAATAAGCTTCATCATCTATTTCTGCAAGAGTGGGCCGACCATTGGCCCGCCGCACGACTTTATGCGCCGCCTGGCCTCGCTCGCAAGAAAGCCGCGCTGCACTTCTACGCCGAGCTGGACGACGAACCAAGTCCGTCATGGGGAGGCGGATATTGATCAGGTCGTTTTCCGTGGATCATTTGCGATGGCAGAGGTGGCGTTTTTCCACCGTGGTTCGCGTACGGCGATCATCGGCGACCTGATTCAGCGCTTCTCCGACGCAAATATTTCCGGCTGGATGGGAATGGTTATGCGACTGGGCGTCTTAGTGGGTGAGCGTGGGAGTACACCACGCGACTGGCGCGCTAGCTTTTCTGCGGCGCGGCCCCGCTCATGTGGCTCTATGGAAAGTACTGGGATGGAATCCAGAGCGATTGCTGATCGCGCATGGATCGCGCGCGCAGACCGGAGCATCCAAAATAATCGCAGCGGCCTTGAATTGGATCTGAAGCGTCTGCTGGCCGATCGACTGCAGCGAACAATTCCATTAAAGGCGGCAGGAATGATATACGAGACCATCCGACCCTCTTGGTTTCCGGCCCTGCAGATCGTCTAGAAAGTTATCGTTTGAGGACAAGGTAACCGCAAAGCCCCGAGTGGGTGAGCTTCTCAGAGGTGGTCAACAGACGTATCATGCGCCTCACACATTCCGGCCGGCGGCTTCATTCGGGTCTGACAGTACATCTGATCACGGAGAACAATGAAATGCGATCCATGGACAACGAGTCGGACCGCCGGCGCGTGTTGCGTTTTTTGTCCGCGCTGCCGTTGTTGGGTGCCGGACGTAAATTTGCGTGGCCGCAGGTCACCAATGGTGCCGGGCCGCAGTCGAGCGGAGCGAATCTGGTACTGAACGTGATGGATTTTGAACCGCTGGCGCGCGCCGCGTTGCCGCCGGCGCACTTCGGGTACATGGCGACCGGAGTGGATGATGACCGCACCGTCAGCATCAATCACGATGCCTTTTCTCATGTAGAAATCCGCTCGCGGCGTTTCGTCGACGTGAGTCACGTGGATACCTCGGCGAAGGTGCTGGGCGCTACCTGGCCGAATCCCGTGTATCTGTCGGCGGTGTCCTCGCAGCGCGCTTTTCACCCCGACGGCGAACTCGGTACCGCTCGCGCGGCGGCCAGCCGCTCGACACAAATGATGCTATCCACCGCGGCATCCACTGCGGTAGAACCGGTGATCGAGGCGCGTGGTGCGCCCGTGTGGATGCAGCTTTACGCCACGGATGATTGGGCCGTGACCACCGGCATCGTGCGCCGCGCCGAGCGGGCAGGATGCCCGGCCATCGTATTGACCGTCGATAACATGGCGGGCCGCAACAACGAGACTTTGCAGCGTTCCATGTTGGTCGACACCAGAACCTGCACCAATTGCCACATCAACAATTCCCATGACTCGATTCACAAGGCACCGATGTATGCCGGACTCAATCTTTCCAAGGTGACCGAAGGCACGCCCTCGAATATCAGCTGGGAATATCTCTCGAGGCTGCGCCAAATTGTGAACGTCAAGCTCATGGTCAAGGGCATCGTCACCGACGAGGATGCCGCGCTGTGCGTATCGCATGGTGTCGATGCCATCGTGGTTTCAAATCACGGTGGCCGCAACGAAGAGACTTTGCGCTCCACGCTGGAATGTTTGCCGGAAGTATCGGCGGCGGTGAGGGGCAAGATTCCCGTGCTATTGGACGGCGGCGTACGCCGTGGCACGGATGTCTTCAAAGCCTTGGCGCTGGGCGCAACCGCCGTTGGCATAGGGCGTCCGCAGGTGTGGGGATTGGCCGCATTTGGCCAGCCCGGAGTCGAGGCTGTGCTCGACATCTATGCGCGGGAATTGCGCGGCATCATGCGTCAGGCCGGGACGCCGTCGATCGCGGCCATCACCCGCGATCATATTGTGAACAAACTATCGACTACTTAAGCGTGCATAACCGTGTTTTTATGCACGGTGCCAATGTGTTTCTCTGCGCTTTGCAAAATTTCATTTGACCGCGTGGCTGACCTTAACAGGCATAAATTTCTCCGAGTAAGCGAGGGCATTGCTGTCCTCGCTCCTCACAGACCCGAACGAGCGCAATTAACGCATTCGGTCCTTCATGGTAGAGGTTCCTTCACGATCATGCGTAGCGATGGACGATTCTGGGGGTCGGCATCGGGTACCTCGTCAGCAACCGCGCAAACTTTAGCCAGGTAAGCGAACTTCTCCACGACCGCCGCGACAACCATTTATGCCAGAGCAGCCGGGATTGATAGATCACGGTGCCCAAACGTTTAATGTTGCCGCTGATGCCGAAGTAAGCCATATGGCCCTTCAGCATTTGGCAGAGGCGACGATGTTGCTCGGCCACCGGCCAAGGCCGCATCAAGCGACATTGCCGATTGATTGCCTTGAGCGTACGCGCCAAACGATCTTTGGCGGTCAGCTGCCACATCGTCGCGTTCTCTTTCCGCGACTTGCCCCATATATGAACAAACCCGAGGAAAGCGAAACTCGTGGGCAACGTTGTTTCGACACCTGCTCGATCGAGGGCCGGTCGGAAGTCTATCAGCTGCGTTTTGCCGGGATGGAGCTCCAACCCGAACTTCGCCAGCCGCTTCCCCAGCACTGTATGCACCCGCTCGGCATCATCTTTGCACGCAAACAGCATGACAAAGTCATCGCAATAACGGACCAAGGTACTGACGCCACGCAGGCGCGGTTGCACCTGCTTCGCGAACACCCATTGGCTATTTGAAGTTGGTCGTTCACCGGATCTCCCAAGTTCCTGCAGAATCCATCCCCATACCTTTGCCCCGCTCTAGGATCCCGGCCAGTTCTTTGGATCTCACCGTGCGGTGATCCATCGATGCAGCCCCCAAAAAAACGACGCTGGAGGCAGTAGCGTGCTAGACATATCGGAACTCAATGACGCGGCTTCGGTATCCGCTGCCTACGCTTCAAGTGATGCGTTACCGCACCCGCATGCAAGGCTCGCTTCCGGCTGGTGGTTAGCCTTTGCCGGGAGGGAGTCGAACCCTCTGGATTCCATCGAAAAGTTTCCGCCCTCTACATCGGACTTCCTCCTTTCCCAGGCTTATCCTGGCGCTACGTTTCGTGTCTTCGCCTCCCATAGGGCCATATCCGCGTACTTTATTCTCCCTTTCGTCAAGTGACCCCAATGCGCACGATGCTCTGGCCGTCTTCGCTGCCCAGGCCACCATCGACTTGGTGTTCTCTGACATCAACATGCCGGGCAAGATGGATTGGCAATCGCTCGCGAATTGGCCCAGTGATTGGCATGCCCCGCTACCGGACCGGTTTAGGGCTGCTATTTTGCAGAACTGCCAAAAGACGAAATATTACGCTGCGAGAGGGGGATTTTCTTGCGTGCAGCGACTAGTGAGTTCTCTAGAGTGTCACACATGGAGAAAGACCGATGAAATTAGCACACATCATTCCGCTTGCCGCCGTAGCGGTGGGCATTGCATCGAGCTGTCAGGCGCTGGACCTTCCAGACGGCATTGGCAGCGGCTTCGTCTATACGATGACCAACGCTGCGGACAACGCCATTCTGGAGTTCCACAGAGCGTCGGACGGGAGGCTTTCCCAGACCGCACTGGTATCGACCGGCGGGGCAGGTACGGGCGCGAATCTGGGCTCCGATAGCGCCTTGGCGCTCGGTGCTGGGGGCCGCTGGCTGTTCGCGGTCAATGCCGCCAGCAATTCCATTTCCGTGCTGGAGCGGCGCGCCACGGGACTGAAGCTGGTCAACACGGTGTCATCGGGCGGCACTCAGCCTGAGAGCGTCGCCGTCAGCGGCGATCTTGTCTATGTTCTGAATGATGGCGCGCCTGCCAACATCAGCGGCTTCTTCTTCGATGGCGAGCGCGGCGTGCTGGTGCCGATTGAAAATTCATCGCGGCCACTCAGCACGGCTGCTCCGGTGGCACCGCAAATCGGCTTCGACAACACCGGATCGGTGGTGTTTGTCACCGAGAAGGCCACCAACCTCATCGACAGCTTTGTCATCGGGGATGACGACACACCCGGGAGCGGCAACTTCCAGAACTCGAACGGCCAGACGCCTTTTGGCTTCGCGTTCGACCGGCGTAACCATCTGATCGTCAGCGAAGCCTTTGGCGGCGCACCGAATCAGGGCGCAATGTCGTCCTACGATGTGGACGATCAGGGAAACATCGCAACGATCAACGGATCGGCCTCAGATCTGCAAACCGCGCCGTGTTGGGTTGCGATCACCCGTGACGGCAAATTTGCGTACACCTCCAATACGGGCGACGGGGTCATCACTGGTTACCGCATTAGCAACCACGGCGACTTATCGCTGTTAAATCCCAGCGGCATCTCGGCAACCACGGGCGGAGCCAAATCCAGCCCGGTGGACATCGCGCTCACCCGGGAAAGCCGCTTTCTGTACTCAGTCAATGCAGGAGCGGGAACATTGATCGGCTGGCGAGTGCAAGCTGACGGACAGCTTATTTCTTTGCAGCAGGTGCTGAGGCTTCCCCTCAGCGCAACTGGGCTGGTGGCGCGATAGAGAGTTTGCCCGGGCAACGTGCAGCAAATGATCGCAGAGGCAGGTCTGAAACCGGCCTGCCTCTGCATCAACGGCTGTTTGCTAGGGGCTATGCCGGATGAGATGCTGACGATGCGCCGGCCTCGCCATGATCAGTGAGGATCCGGATTCGGCGGTGTCCCGATTTGGGATTAAGCCATTGGAGCAGCTCGCCACCGAAGTCGGCGCAGACGCTACCAATGACCTCCGGTTGGCCAGTCAGGTATTGAGCCGGGATCGCAAGGCCATTGCCGAGTTCGTTTCGCGTTATGCGGATTGTGTCTATTCCTTCGTCCGCTGCCGCGTATTGCCCGAGGCTGAGGCGGTTGAAGATCTGGTTCAAGAAATCTTCCTGGCTGCCTGGCAGGGCCTGGAAAAGTTTCGGGGTGAGTCCGGCATCCAGCATTGGCTGCTTGGAATCGCCCGGCACAGAATCGAGGACTATTACCGCAAACGGCTGCGAGAGCCCAGTGCGTTAGATGAAGATGATGAGACGCTTCCGGAATTGAGTGTCAACTGTGCATACGACGCGGACCTTGATCGCGCTTCGGCGCAGCAGAAAACATATCGTGTTCTGGCAAAGCTTCCCGAGACATACCGTCTGATACTTCTTTGGCGCTATGTCGAAGAGTGCAGTACACGTCAGATAGCCCAGCGCACCGAGAAGACCGAGAAAGCAATCGAACGGCTGCTGGCCCGAGCTCGAGACCACTTCAGGAGGGAGTGGAATGGCACACGCTGATGATCAGGATGAGCACTTGGCAAGGCTCCTCAGCATCGCATTGGACACGGCGCAGGAAGAGAGCGCTTCCTCCCGATTGAAATCGCGCCTCTATACGGCGCTGGTGCGCGCGGCGCAGGAGACCGGGCCGCTGCAGACACTCACTCAAAGCAAAGCGGCCGGCCGGGACTTATGTGCCTTTGAGACACTGGTACAGATTGCTCCGATTGGCGACAAGGCAAAGGCCCCTTTCTTCTGCCGGACTTGCCATGCGCGAATCATGGGGGAGCACTGGGAGAACGCGCCGGTTTTCTGGGAAGGTTGTCCATATGCTGCATTCCAAAAGCGATCAGACTGAGTTCATTGGGCAGTGCGGGTTAGGCGCTACCACGCCGCTGATCGCGGTCGAGGCGCTCCGCGCACCTGATTTCCTTTAATTCCGAGAACCGTCACCTCGACTCGCTCACCAAGATCAAGAAGATTGTCCAGGCGACCTTCA
>JBEPVT010000114.1:0-12314 GCA_041690895.1 Gammaproteobacteria bacterium | reverse complement strand
CAAAAGCGTCGAGATCAGAAGATGAACTCGACGCTCGAATATCAAAGCGGGTGAAGGGGTTCGAACCCTCGACATCCAGCTTGGGAAGCTGGACAGCCGCTCGGGGTCTGTTTGCATGGGCGTTCAATTGCAACGACTTAGCGCGCCTGCATGTTACTCTGCGCTCAAGTTATGAGCGTAGAATCACGCGTGTGTGGGCACACGAGTGGGCACTTTCGGTGGGTACCTGCACCATTGAACTATCGGCGAAATGACGATCCAGAGGGCCCTCTGCGGCAGGACCGGTATCGAAGGTCCGCATCCCACGACGGTGCGTCGGTCCGGGCGCAGTGGTACACGAATCGACTATACCAGAGGCGGAATCGCGAGTTCACCCCAAGCGTGTGTAAGTTCGCCTACAAAGGCGGTCTGCGATTGGCACTCCGGCCTGTTGGTGAAGATCCACTTACGGCCTTCACTGTCGATGGCTACATCACGAACGTGCCTAGCGCCGCCTCGCTCAACGAGTGAAAGCCCCAAGCCATCCGCAAAAGGTTGATACCAATCACGCCCAGCGATTACGAGAACTACGCGGGGATTCGACTCGGCGACTTCCTGGCGCAGAAGCTCAATGCACGGCGCTCGCTGCAGGTCTTGAAGGCTCGAAATCGGATTCGCACCCTCACTCATCACGTCCTTCGCGAAGGTTGGGGCGAGCTTGTAGAGATTCCCCCACGCAACATCCGAAGCCCAATCGTCAGCCATCGGCGTAGGGTCAATTGTAGCGCGGAGAGCTTTCGTCACCCGCCAGAACGCTGAACGTGATGCAATAGTCCCTCCAACGCGACGCTTCTTGCCGGGTGCGAGCGGCGTCTCGACGGTGTTGCGAGCGGTGACCCAATAGAGCGGCTCTCGGTCATCCGGGCGCTCAGCGAACGCCCGAGCTTTTCCAAGCACTTCGGCACGCGCAGTAGGATCGCCGAGCGTCAACGGGTTGAATTCATTCGGATACCCATTTGTCGCGCGGCCCACGACGAAGAGGCCCGCACCAGGCACATAACGGCTTCCAACTGCGGTCCAACACGCCACCAGATCTGTAACCCTTCTGCCTCGTGGAGACCAAGTGCTCACACGAGCAAGCAGTTCATCGAAGCGCGCCTCGTAGGCGTTAGACAACCTCACATTCTCAGCACACATTGGGACTGCCTCCGATTGCATTCAAAAGCCGCGTGGCCTGCAAATAGACGGGCTGGTGACGGACCGAGCAAGCCTAGCCACGCTCGCTGAAACGTTGGTCCACGAAAGTTGAGCGCTCACAAAAGCGGGCCAGCTCGCCGCGAATGACAGGATACACGTCGCATATTCTGGCGTCCGTTCAGCGCGCGCAGTGTTGTGCATACCGTGACGTGCGGCAAGAATCTCGACATCACGACCGGCATGTCGGTCGTCGGCGCCGAAGTCCACGGAACACAGTGCGCACGCAACGACCAGCAAACAACAATCTAGAGAAACGAAGCGACGCACCAGCAAGAGAACACCCTAACCTCAACGGACACAACAGCTTATAATTGACATCCCCGAGCAGCCACCGGTTGGAATTGAACTAACGAACGGGATATTTGCACGGCCTGAGAGGTGCGGCTCTCGCTGATCTCGGGCAGTCCATTCGTATCGGTGGAATAATCACCGCACGCACCCGCAGCCAAGATCGGGTCACCTCCCTTTGTATTGATGTCGCGATGGATGTCGGAAAGGGTTTGCTCACGGCGACCCATAGTAGGACCCTCCAAAATGCCCGAGAATCGACCAGAATTATCGCGTTGAGCGACGGAGCCGTTGGCTCTGTATGGCTCTGCCGCCACCGGGGCGGTCGGACCGCGACGTTGCATCCGTAGCCGTCGAGTCGCAATTTCGATTATGCTTCCAAAGAAGACCTTCGGCAACCTCCCTAGGCGGATAGGCTGGGTAGTTTGACGGCTCCGCGCTCTGTGATTCCGGCTGCCGCGCCCGCGTTCCCGGCATTAGCGAAACCATTTCCGCTAAACTGATACTTATCGTGAAAGAGAACGAGAGCTTTTCATCCGATGCTGTCAAGCACTTAGAGCTGATTCAGGGTGTGGTGGGGCGGCTCGCGAACGAAGCCGCACTCATTCGTGGATGGGCGCTCACTGTTTCGGCGGCGTTCTTCGGATTCGCCGCACAGTCGCGAAGCTGGCGTGTCGCGGCTGTTGGGATGTTGCCTGTGATTGCGTTCTGGGGCTTGAACGCATACTATCTTCGCGCCGAACGCCAGTACCGTTGCCTGTTCGACCGTGTACGTCGGCGGGATCAAGCGGTGGAAGCGTTCTCGATGAACGCGCGCAAGGAAGCGGTAGACTCATGGGGGAGGACCTTCACGGCCCCGACGCTAGCTCTGTTCTACGGCTTCATCGTCATCGTAGGTGTCATTCTGATTGTCGCCGCGATATACGAGCGCTAATGCGTGGCGCAGGCCAGCCTGATACCCTGAGCGATACGCGCCTTCAGGTCCGCATCCAGATCCGTCTTCTGAGGCCATATCGGATTGATGTCGTCTCCTTCGTATCTCGGGACAACGTGGAGATGCAGATGAAATACCGTCTGCTCGGCCGCAGCTCCGGACGAACTGATGAGATTCATGCCGGCTGGCGTCACTGCGCTCCGAATCGCGCGCCCTACCCGAACTACGCCATTCATGAGGTCCGCGCCAAGGCTAGGACTAAGTGACCACAAATCGTCCACATGTTCGCGAGGAATAACGAGTGTGTGTCCGGGCGTAGCCGGAGTAAGTGGGAAGAATGCTATCCAATTCCTGTCTTCGCAGAGTATCTGTACCGAAGGATCATCGCCGCGCACAATTCTACAAAACGGGCAGCTACCCTCAACGTCAGCAGTGTTTAGCGTCATTTCATTTAATGGCTAGCATCATAAGCCGCGTCGACCCACTTTCCCAAGTTTGTGTATCCATCGTCGTTGACCCAATCGTAGGTCTTGTATTTCGACGGTAGTGGATTGGTACCCTTTGAGTCAGTCTGGCCAGCGAAACTCTTGATGTTGTGGATGTAGATCCCAAACAAGCCATTCCCGCGCTGCTCACTCTGATTGATTTCCTCTCGGACCCATTTACGCTCACTTGTTTTAGCGCCGATCAAGACGGCCGTGACGGTGGTGTTCTTCAACGCCTCAGTAATGAGCTTCTTTACAGCGGTCTCACCCTTGGTCTTGGCTTCCTCCCAAATACCTGCCTCAATCCAGTCGGGATCGATGGACGTCTTCGTCACGGAGCTTTTGCGAACTACACTTGCGCGAGTTACGTCCCGTTCGTAATGGAAGCTGAAAAAAGTTCTGTGTGCCATGGGTCGCTCCTGTTGTCAGTTGGCAGTCGTTGATTATTCGCGCCGATTCTATAGCGTATGACAAACGCTGCTTACGCAACGCCTCGGTATCACGCAGGGCTCGGTGAAGGGGGCGTACTTACCCACCCAATATAGCGCTTCTTCGAATATTGTAGGACTACCCACCGCGCGTGCCAGCTTGCCTTCTGAGTTTGCCGCGCGTTCGCGTTGCACAGATAACGAGTACCACCGTACGGAAGCCGTTGAGTACAGCAGCGCACGAGCGGTGAAGGAAGGCTCACGTGAATTGCTCATCGTCACGAGCTTCTGCCGGTTCCAAGACGCTAACAGCATGGAATTTGATCCGGATTTCGAAGCGCTCTGCGACCCAAACTTGCTAGGCATAGCGAAGAAACTACTAACTCCGCAGACGAAAGCGCCCTAGGTGATCTTCCTCTAGCGCGCTGGGAAGCAGGCTCGCGAGCGCCTCCGAGATAGCCGCTTCGATATCACTCCCCGTCCTGCCAAATCCAAGAAGTCGAGCGACCTCAACGATGAGTTCCTCCCGCGACAAGGCGAGGCTCTCAGCTAGCGCAAAGCGTACAGTCGCAGCGTACTCTGTTGGCGCGATAAGCGCCGCGCGACGGACTGGCGTTG
The DNA here is from genome assembly GCA_041690895.1 of Gammaproteobacteria bacterium. GTDB lineage: Bacteria > Pseudomonadota > Gammaproteobacteria > Steroidobacterales > Steroidobacteraceae > Bog-1198. The sequence continues at coordinate 8,325 of JBEPVT010000114.1, read as the reverse complement.
CCGCTGGGAGTGCTGAGCGGTCGCGCGGCAATACGACGGGCGCGGATACTTCGCTCCAAAATTGACCGTCGTTGGTTAAAACGCTTTTACGCTTGGCGGCCTGCAACCCACGTAACGCCGCGTTCTTGATCAAGCGGCCGGCACGCTGAAGCTCGAATGCGGCTGCAATCCGCCGCGCGACCTCCTCTTCGTGAATCGGCTGCTCAACGTGGACGATTTCTGTCACAAGCTCTGCAAGGCGATGCGATGTCAGATCAGGTGGTTGGAGGGAATGACGCTCAGGTGCAAGTAAACTCGCGATTTGGTACGACGGCAGTCCAGATGTCGGCGGGTTGCGCACCTCGGCCTCCGGACCCTTGAGCGGCCCAGGGCCATCGGGAGCCTCGGGCTTCGTATCGTGCGCAGATGACAGAACAACAAAGCCGCGCCCGGTCAGCTTATAACCGGTGTCAAGCTCGGGTTCGCGAGGTACTGATGGAGTCGTGTTAACATTCCTCGAGCTACCGCCGCTCGCATCGCTCGCCAGTGCACCTTCGATGGCTGACTTCAGTTTGTCGATTTCACGCTGCTGCCGATAGAACCAATCGGTCGACCAGATGCGGTAAATCGTCCATCCGCGTTTCTCAAGAATGGACTGGCGGAGCCGGTCCCGGTCTCGCGCGTAAAGGGATGAATGGTAGGCTGCCCCATCGCATTCGATGCCGAGCAGATATCTGTTTGGATTTCGCGGATCCAGAACGCCAATGTCTACGAAGAATCCAGCCGTTCCTACCTGCGGGTGATAATCGTACCCGAGACCCTTGATTGCATATGCTACAGCTTCCTCAAAATCGCTATCGAAGGTCCGTTGGGTCGGAGTGGCAACATCTGAATACCCATCTTTTGCTAGTTTTAAGAACTCGCGAAGGGCACGAACGCCGGGCTTGCCGGCCCCTTCAATTCTGATATCCTCGGCTATGAGCGATGAATAGACCTCGCACCGCTTTCGCGCACGCGTGATCAATACGTTGAGGCGACGTTCGCCGCCATCTCGTCCTACAGGCCCGAAGTTTTGTGTAAGGCGCCCATCGCGGTCTCGACCGTAGCCGACTGAAATAAATATGACATCGCGCTCATCGCCCTGAATGTTCTCAAGATTTTTGACGAAAACACGCTCTTTTTGCGCATGACGCTTGATGAACTCGTCGACCTCATTGTACTTCGTAGCTATTAAATCCAATTGCTGCTGAATGGCGTCTCGCTGGGCAACGGAAAATGTGCCTATGCCGAGTGAGAGCTCGGGTGATTGTCGCGCGTGCTCAAGTACACCGAGGGCAACGGCTTCAGCCTCTAATTCATTCCGCGCCGTAGCGCCCCGCTCGTAGCCGCCTTGTTGGACTGCACGAAACATCAAACCCGTCCGTCCGTCATTCGTCCCTGTGATAACGGATGGGGGTAACATCAGTTGGTTTTTGTAAAAATTCCGATTCGATGTCGCGATGAGCGCAGGATGTTCGCTCCTGTAGTGCCAACGAAGCATTCGTTCAGGAAACCCAGAACATAGATTCAGAATGCTTTCCACGTCTCGAACCGGAGCCATTCCAGGATTGTCCGTTAAGTCATCTTCATCATATGGATCGTCATTAACCGCTCTGTTGAAGAAGTTTGTCGGCGGAAGCTGCCGGTCGTCGCCAACAACAACGATCTGCTTACAACGCGCAATCGCGCCGAGCGCGTCTTCGGGTCGTACCTGGCTCGCTTCATCGATGATCAGTAGATCAAATTCGAGCGCACCGGGTTTGATAAACTGGGCGACTGAGAGGGGGCTCATCAAAAACACAGGCTTAAAGCGCTGTATGGCTTCGCCGGCCTCATCCATAAGTTTGCGAACGGGTTTCAGCTTCCGTGATTTCTTCGTTTCTTCACGTAAGACTCGAACAGCTCCCGCCGTGCCAGTAGGATGAGCGTCGATATGCGCCTGCGCGACCTGATCTGCCGCAATACGGATGCGATCAATATCCAAGCCTCGAAACCGGCGAACCGTTGCAGCTAACTCATCTCCCTGGACCGAAGCGATCTCAGGATAGCATTCTCGAGCCCTTCCCCACATTGCCTCGCATGCGGCAAGTTGCAGTACAGAAGACACGTCGCGCGGACCGATCAAACCGTTGAATATCTCCTCTCGCAATTCCGTGCATCCAAGCGCAGTGAGCCATTGCAGATCGTCACGGATCGGGGGCCACTGGACTATGAGTTCAAACTCATTCTCCCAGCGAGTAACAGCCTGCGAGAGCGCCGAGCTTGATACAGCTTCAGCCGCCGCCCCATCAAACAAGATTGTCTCCTCTAGAGCTAGCGCAGTGCTAACACTCGCGAACCGTTGCACCACGGCGGTTAGTGCTGACTCCAGGTCAGTTGCAATTGCGCGAGCGTCTCCCGCTGAAGCTAGACTTATCGCTTCGCGGAATGCGAAGCCTCCTTCAAAGACTACTGCTCGCTGACTCCATGAGCACACTGCATCGAGAAGGTCCCAGTCACTTTCTGGACCTTGCCAGTGTGACCCTATAACCACTAACACCGATGGGGATGGTTCGAGCATTTTCTTCATAAGGGCCTGCGCTTCAATTAAGCAGTCAAGCAATTTTAGCCGTATTGCGTAATCCTTTGATAACTCCCCGACCGACACTGCGCGCAATGTCCGAATCGCTGCGCGATACTCCGAGGAAAAAACCCGAAATAGTGATTGTCCATGTGCCGAGACAACTTGGCGGATCGAGCCCCACTCGCTGGCCCAAGCTAGCTCGATGAATTTGGCGGCCAAACGCGTGCGAAGTTCCCTGAGGCGCATTCCGTCAGCAACCAGGGCACGTAAGCCTGGCGTTATGCGTGTGAGTTCGGCGTGCAGCAGCACTGGATCTACGTCGGAAGGACGGTGAGCAATGCATTCGAGGACTGCAATCCAAGTGCGAAGTTCGGAAAGACTGTCGGTCGCCAACGGCTTAACAGCATCACTGGCCTTTTCAACGACGGCGTTCAGCGCCGTTATCATCGAGCGAAGCGTTCGGATGTCCGGGAGGAGCCGATCCTGCACAAGCCGGTCTGGTGTCGGGATCCCTACGCCGCGCCAGGGGTGCCGTGCCGGAACACCGGAGAGCGCCAAACGCGATCCGAGTTGATCTGCGCGGAGTCCTGCCTCTTTCGTTTGTGAAGCGGTCCATTTGGCTGCAGCAGGAAACAGGAAACTTGGCGTTGGAGCACCTTTCGCCTTGAGCAGGCTAATTCGCCCCAACAGAGCGAACAAGGAGAGCTGCTCTTCGTTTGATGCATGTAGGTGGTCAGAGTGCATCCTGAGGTATCGTTCACTCTGTTCTAATTCGGAGAACACGTTGCTCGACCAGTGTGGCGGGCGGGCCGCATTCATTCCCTGCTGAATCTGCTGTAGAACCTGTGTCTTGCCTGCTTTCCGGCTATGAAGTTCGAGGCAAAGGGCGCCCAGACCACACTTAACGAGTCGGTCATGCACCACCTCAAGCGCTGCCATCTTTTCGGCTATGAAGAGCACGCGTTTGCCGCGCTGCACCGCGCCTGCGATGATGTTTGTGATCGTCTGCGACTTTCCCGTGCCCGGTGGCCCCTGAATAACAAGACTCTTACCGGTAACCGCCTCTTGGATCGCAATTGCTTGAGAACTGTCTGCATCAGCAACATGGACCAGCTCCTCGGCACGGAAGACCTCGTCGATTCGTTCGCCGTCCGCGAGTAGCGGACAATCTTCCAGAGGTGCTCCCACATCCGGAAGCAGAATGCGTGTCAGGAGTGGATGGCCTAACAGCGTTTCCGGCTTCAGCCAAGTCTCAGGCGCTAGATCACGCCACAACAGATACTTCGCGAACGAGAAGAAGCCGCAAACGATCTCGTTATCATGAACGGCCCATCCCTCGCGGGTGCCAATCGCGCGATTGACAGCAGCGAAGTAATCGGTCGGCTTTAGTTCATCGGTGTCGGGTAAATCAGGTAACGTGAGACCGAAGTCTTCCTTCAACCATGCCTGCAGGTTCACATTCGTGAACAGGTCGTCCTGCCTATAATTGATGCGAAATCGGTCTTTCGCTCCGTCACGTACGAGATCTACGGGGAGCAGTAACAGCGGCGCGTACCGCGGGGTGTCTGAGTGCTTCGCTTCCCGCCACTCGAGGAACCCAAGCGCAAGGAAGAGCACGTTCACCCCTTGCTCTTCTTCGATAGTCTGAGACTCGTACGACAGACTCAGTAACCGCTTCTGAAGAGCGTCCGTGGTCAGTGCCGTCTGGAGCCAAAGATCACGGTGGCGCGCAGTCACTTCTTCGGCCGTGAGGCCGTCCAGCTCCGAGGCGGTGGATGCAGTAGCGGCTTGCAATTCTAGAGTAACTTCAGCCCCATTGCTTCGTTTTGTTGGGGCAAACGTCATCACCTTCCCGCCGCGCAGGATCTCGAAGACGTCATCCGACCGCTCATCGACTACCCTAATCTGACGTGCACGGGGGGAGTGAAGGTTCGTATTGACGAGCTTGTTGCGAAGGGAGCGTTCGAGAAGTTGCGAGCGCGCAGCGTTCAAGGCGTGCGCGAGGCGGGCGCGGACATCGAAAGCAGCTCCTGCTCCGTTGCCGTCCGTGCGCGCCTCGGCTGTCATTTCTGATCCTTCTAAGGTCTCTACCTCTCCTCCCATCCGTTAGCTCCCACCGGCTGACCATTCCACCTTGTGTTTTGTAACTAACAAAACGTACGGTCTAGCTACAAAACCTGCCATGCGGGAGCAAAGCGGAGCTTGTTCGGGCTGTTGGGCCAGCCCGGTCCGGCTCGGAAACATAAACGCAGCGAGCTGGGCAGCACGCTGCAATCTGAACTCTCTTCACAAGTCGTCGTAGCAGCCTTCGCTGGGCGCCGCGCCAGGGCTAGAAGTCCTACGCCTATGACGACGGTGAGCCGATAATTAGCAACAGTCACCCACGGGGCGTTAACCACCTAGCAAGAGCTTTTCGGAGCATCGCTCGGTCAACCAACGCACTTAGCAAGATCTTACCGACTGGTATCCTCAAATGGCTCAAAGACTCGTCTCCGACGCGATTTGGAGCGACATCACGAAACTCGCGAAGGCAGCCGCTGTGCGAAGGGCCGCAATTGCTTATGTGACCGATCTGACGTCAATCCGGTTCCGCGCCGGAGATACTCTTGTTGTCGACGCAAGTAACAACGCCATTGCAAGCGGCAGCACAGACGCTTCGACATTGAGCAAAGTCATGAGCGCTGGCACGGACGTATACTCTATCCATGGGCTGCACGCTAAAGTGATTCGTCTCGACAACATCGTTGTTGTCGGATCAGGCAACCTGTCGAGGAGATCGCGAGACGAGCTTATAGAGGCAGCAATCATATCCGATGACGAGAAGCTCGTCGCACAAGTCGATGCATTTATTGACGCGCTCTGCAAGTCCGGCACGCGGTTGACAGAAAAATCAATCGAGCGGCTTCTTCGAATCCCCGTTGTGCAGCGAACCGGCAGCGGAGGTATTCGGGAGCACGACGTACCAACTACTGAAACCGCCGTCTGGATCCTGGGGTTACCCGAAATGGATGTGGACGCCGACGAGGAGGCGGTTGCGCAACAGATGATAGAGGTGGAACGTGAGGAGGGTCGTGATGTTGAGGTGAACGAGTTCTACTGGCAAAAGACCGGTCGGTTCGCGAAGCTCGCGAAAGCGGGAGATTTGGTGATCTCTGTCTACCGGCCCACATACAGCGACCGATCACCCGGCAAGATCAAGGTTTTCCGCCCGATGTGGATCAAGAGAATCATTCCGGGAGGAAAGAACCGCGATGTGGGATTTGTTACTGCGATGCCTAAGAGCATCGCGCGAGAAAAGCTCGCCTGGCCTCGCTTTCGGACGATGGCGGCGCTGGCGGGTGTAAGCGTGAAGCCCGATGGGGGGATCCAGCTAACCGCCGGCCAGTGGAGCAGGCTGCGTGCGCAGTGGATGCCAGACTAGGATCTCGGATTGCGCCGTGCGCGCAAGTTCTAATCGCGGATTGGGAGCGGGTCGCCCTCTGGCCATTCCCTCGACACGAGCGTGTACGGGTCCGGCTACTGGTTTACGGAATGGACAGAATCCGTGGCTTCGAAGGACACCCGAATCCGCAGCTCAGCGATATGTCCACCGAACCGGCAGCAGCCCAGTTCTCGAGTTTTTGCACCGGTCCGATTGCAGCGACGGCTCGAATGTTGGTTACGTCGCGGTCGCGCGGGCCTTTGCATTCACTCCGCACGCATCGGCGTTTTCCTTGGATATTTGAGTAACACCACAGTCGTAACAGGCCTCCACCGCAAGAGGTCGGTATGCCCTGGCGCAGCGTGGACAGTATTCGGCGCCGGGATCGAGTCCCGCCGGTGCAGTTAGCATCGCGACATATTCGTCGCCGCGTAGTGGGTCGCCACCAGGCAAGCCGCTGGTGACGTCTCCTGCACATACGGAGCGTTGGAAGTGCACTTCCAGTATTACTTGCGCCGAGGCCCCTTCGGCGATCTGGCGAAGCGCCGCGAACTGATGACCCGATTGAATGCGATACCGGGTGTCGATATAAGGGAGGACGCGCTCGAACGGCGGCCAAACGTCCCGCTGTCCGTGCTCGCACAGGGCGGTAACGTTGTTCGGTTTCTCGACGTCTTTTCCTGGGTCACCGAGACCATCGACGCCTCATAGCACCCGCATGGTCACGCCAGTTTTGAAGTCTTGTACACCGATGCCTGATCGGCGCGGCCAGCAGTGCGTTCACCCGTTCCACGGCCGAAGCATCTGTAAGCGGTTGGGCATCTTTAGGCGACGCTTCAAGCAAGGTGGCGCGCGACTTCGACCCGTGACGAAGCTTTTACCAACACAGTCTGATGTGGTCCCTGATCCGTCAGCAATGCCGCGCCCAGGTGTCCCTTGCTCTCTTCTAAGTTACGGCCCAAAAACCCACGCAGCAACAGGATTGTGGTCGCTAGCATCTGCGCCCCGAGGCGAGCGAAACACTTCACATACCAGCTTACGAGTCCAAGTCGTGGGGACGAACAGGCCATCGCAGTGGTATGCTTTGGTTGCGTCGCCGCTCCACCGCAACGTCTGCTCGAGCGCGGTCTTCGGATGAGCCGCGGCCCAGCATGACGTGAGACCGCGCGCGCTCAATTGATTGACAATTTCTCGCTCCACGCGTTCCGTACGAATTGTCTCCTCCGGCATCCGTTCACCTATCGACTTGAGGTTGAAGCCGCTCACCCACAGCAAGCGGCGGGTTACGTTGCTATTGGAGCGACTCTCAAGAACTTGAGAGAGAGCCACAGATCAGGATTGAACCGATGACCGCTCGATTACGAATCGAGTGCTCTACCGCTGAGTTACTGTGGCGTTATCGCGCACATGTTTCCAACCGCCGATCGATCCACCGGAATTCATTCTACCTGATGCCGTCGCGCCAAAACGCGCTCCAGAAAGGCCGATGGCGGTTCGATGATCATGCCATGAAACGGCGACAACGGCAGGAGATGCTTGCGGTCTCCAGTGACGAGCACGTTGCAGCCACCGACGAGCGCCACTTCGAGTACACGGCTGTCCTTGACATGCTTGATGTACGCCCGATGGCCGTGCGGCACGTACTCGGTCGATGTGCCGCGGACATTGTCAAGAAAGATGTCAACTTCCGCCTCGGCCAGTCGCAATTTCCCGCTCGCATTGCGTCGGACCTCCGCCAAAATGTTCGGTCCCGTCACATTCAGGAACTCGCCTGCAAGCAAGCGATCAACGACCCGCGCTGGCGCTCCGCCAAATGCGAGCGCGGATATCAGAACATTGGCATCGATGCATGCCACGAGAGTGCCAGGCGTTTCGATAGGTCGATCGGAACGCTCCTCATTCAGCAAACGGGCCGCCGAAGTCCTCCTCGGTGAGGCCGAGCCGACGGGCGTTGCGTTGGCCTTTCGTTGCGAGCTGGCGAAACTGGCGTCGCGCATCGTACTGCCTGAAAGTCTCGCGTAGAAGCTCGCTCACCGTTCGGCCTTCGGCCCGAGCAACCTTCTGCATCGCTCGGCCCATTGACGCCGGGAGCGAAATCGTGATCGTTTTCGTCGCCGCCATAATATCTCCGATAAGAACAGATCTTATCAAAGCTTATCTCGACGTGAAGCGAGAATCAAGTGGCCCAACCCGCTAAACCGGCAAAGGGCGACTCTCAGTGAGAATCGCCCTTCAAATCCAAATGCGTTGTCTCTGTGAAAACCGCCTCAAGCGGGTGATGGGGTTCGAACCCACGACATCCAGCTTGGGAAGCTGGCGCTCT
>JBEPVT010000113.1:0-12354 GCA_041690895.1 Gammaproteobacteria bacterium | reverse complement strand
TAAGCCGGAGATCATCGCCGCAATGGAGGTCTACGCGAGAAGGCTTCTGCGGGCGCTCCACTGTCGCCACACGAACTCAATTCTCGGCCGTCAAAATGCAGCGTGTCGACATGCGTGACGCGCATGTCCTTGATCTTGGCCACGTTGTACAGCACGCCGTCATATGTGCTCTGCGTGATCGTCAGAATGCGCGGCTTGGTCCACGAATGCGCAAGCGGTGACGCACTATGTGATTACGGTCTTTCGACTTATTGTCGGCTCGATCATGAGAGCTCTATAGGAGCGTAAGCGTAGCTAACAACAGCGTATAGAATTGTAATGTGCATTACTCGATAGGATCCACCGCCCATGGCTAAGCACCGGCCCACTGAGGAAGCCTATGGCGAGTTTCAGCGCGCCTATGATCACTTCAACCGCGCGCTGTTCGACGGCTGCTTGCCGCCGTGCCTCATCACATTGCATCGGGAAAGCAAGCGCACCTATGGGTATTTTCTGCACCAGCGGTTTGTGCGGCTCAGCGACGGGAGAACGGTGACCGACGAGATCGCCATGAACCCGATGCACTTCGGCGGCCGCAACGTCTTGGAGGTGCTATCGACCTTGGCGCATGAGATGGTGCATCTATGGCAAGCCCATCACGGTAGGCCCTCGCGGGCCGCCTACCACAACAAGCAGTGGGCGGCGAAGATGGACGAGATCGGCCTGCAGCCATCGTCGACCAGCGCGCCGGGCGGCAAGCGCACGGGACAGACGATGAGCCACTATATTCGCGGAGGAGGGCGTTTCGCGAGGGCGGCAGCACAGCTCACGGCGAAGGGGTTCATGATCAGTTGGGCGGATGCCGCGTGGCGATTCGAAGCGAAGATGCCGGATAGATCTGGCCGGCGCAGCAAGTATGTCTGCCGGGAATGCGGTGCGGCGGCGTGGGGGAAGGGTGGGCTAAAGCTCATCTGCGGCGACTGTGACCAGCCGATGCAGGCCGGCAGCTACAGCGACGACGGGTGATTTGGCAGGCCGTAGTTCGGGCGAGTATCGACGGCGTTGCTAGAGAAATGGTAGGTGGCTTGATGGTTGAGGCAGTGGAAACGTGTTTCGCCGCGAGTTTCCCATTGTCTCCGCGACCATCACCCTGCGCACATGCTGCGGTGCAATTGCACAAAGGTACCTGCAGCGTTGGTTTTCAACTGATTGCCGAACGCCAGCGGGCCGACGAGTTCGCGGGTTCCGTGCGCGTCGCGGGTCAGCCAAGACACCGTGCGGCCTTCACTTTGCAACGCCTTGAAGAATTCGCGATCCTTGCCAGTCATCCTACGGTGCAAATAGGTGCACATATATGTCGCCGAGAGCGGCGTGCGGTTCACTCAGGCCTTTTGACCTACATCGCATCACCGCGTTGTACCGTTGCCGCGAATAGCTTTTAGTATTACGAGACAATGAGGACCGCCTGATCGGCGTGCTCAATGCGCGAGACATGCTCCCAGTCCTTCTACAAAACGTCCAGGATGAGGAGTTGCTACTACGCGACTACGTGATGGGTGTCGGATACCGGTGACTGCCGACATGACTCGCAAGTGAGATCAGCAGTCGGCTTCTTGCCGGACCATGCACACCAGCACGCTGGTGTCTTCTATCGCGAGCAAGTCATGGTGCACCTCGCCGGCAAGGTACATCAGTTCACCGGCACACAATTGCTTGCAGGTTCCATGCGCCGCGACCTCGACGACACCTTCAACGCGCGACTTATGCTAGTTGTTTTCGGCGTGTTCTATCGCCAGGCATCGGTGGACTCCACAATCGCAGGCGGCAGGGAACCTGTGTCGATTGCAGCAACGGCCAGCATTTTCGCCAGGGAGTCGGCGGACATGCTATCCCGCTGTTTATGGCGTTCCCATCGCATCGTGCGGCGTGTAACAACCTGGTCGTTCACTAACTCCAATAGCACCGCTTCGGGAACGAAGTCACCGTCCACCGTCGGCTGGGACTGAGAATGGATGGCGAAATTCTTGTATTTCATCATCGTATCTCCTTTTGCGGGGCGAACGGCGACCGCGATGCCGCATCGCCTCGACTTATCTCTACAATGGCCACTTCCCCACGACCAGTGACGTGGCCACCAGTAACACCATTAGCGCGAGGAGGTGTCCAGCCACCAATAATCGGAAAAACGATAGTCCCTTGGACTCATTACCAACGTCTTGTTATGGTGGTCGATTGGCGTGAAAAAATCGCAGGACAGCCACGCGCCACCGCCATCATGAATGCGTCGCTGCAGTATCCGAGATTGGCGGCAAGCGCCGCCGCCGCCGGACTGAGCACGAGTACCGCTGCGGCGTGATGCAGTAGCGGCGTGAACAGCATCGCGGTCGCCATCACCAAGCCGACCGCCGCATAGGGCGGAACGAAATGCACGACATGGGTGAGCACGTCGCCCAACAAAGCGACCTCGCCGGCGTCCTTCATCGCCTCGCCAACCGGTTGAGGCAGCCGATCATCACAGTGAGCGGCCATTCGATGGCCGCGTGCGCAAACTAGAGCGGGATTGGCTTCAGCAGCACCGCAGCACCGCGGCGCGAAGCACGCGACTTCGTTATTGAGCACGCCGAATCCGACCAGCAACAGCCCTCCAGACTGAGGTCGGCAACGATCTGCTTCAGCCTGCGCTTCTCCTTTTCGAGTTGGCGCAGCCTCCGGATCTCCAAACGCCCTAGATTCTGGTGCTTGGTCCGCCAAAGATAAAAACGTCGTATCGCTGATCCCCATCTTTCGGCGCATCTCATTCACCGCCGTATCCAGCTCCGCCTGCTTCTGCGCAAAGACAAATCTGGTCTTCACTGAACTTGCTCTTCTCCATGGCATGACGCCCTTTCGCGTCGGCCCCAGAATCATGCAGGAATTCTGTTACTAATCTCTGTTTCTTGGTACAGGGTCAGCCTGCCAATCTGACGCCTTAGCGCCGCTATCGCTTAACTCGGTTCCACGCCGCTTGGCTTGCGCTCCTGGCCTCCGCCCACGGCAAGCGCGAGGCACCGCGTTCGCTGGCGTAGTCTTCCGCGACCTTATCTTCCGCCTCGTCGAACGGTATATTGGCGTAGCGTCCGGTTGCTTGGGCTCCGACTCGATAAGCAGGCGCGTAATCGTCGTAAGTCATGCCCTTCACGTAGTAAGGCTCATTCTCGTAGCTGGTGCGCCAATGCGCCTCCTCCACGGTTGGATCGTAATGCTCTGCAATCGCTTTGCCGCCGAGGCCGCCCGCGACCGCTCCGATGGCGGCGCCAACCACTGTACCGACCGGACCTGCGGCAAGGGTGCCGGCAGCGGCGCCGGCGGCGATTCCGCCGGCGGCAGCGCCGATGCCCACTCCAACTGGATGTGCGCCGGGCGCGCCAGTAATCGGATCCCGATTCGAACTTGGTACTCTCGTCTCATCATTCACAGTAGTCTCCAGTTAATCACACAAGGCGGTCCCGTAATAATTCAGTAGAGGTCGCGGCTCCAAATCTGCTCAGTTGCTGATCCTGCCAAGCAGGTAGCCGATGACGAGCGCGCCTGCCACAGTTGCAATCGGGCGGCTACGAATAGCAGAGCACGCGGCATCGGTAACGTTGGCCGTTGCTTGCCTTGCCTGGTCGGTGACATCGGACGCCCATTCGGCGGCAGAAGTCGCCGCCCCCGCAGCGCTGTCAACTGCCTTGTGAGCTGTTCCTGTCACACGATCCATCTGTGCCGACGCTCTATCGGCAACCGTATCCACGGACTTATGGGCCGCTTCGGCTACGCCGTCGACCATGGCGTCTGCACTGCTGCCATGAACGTTTTTTGCGCCGGACTTGTTGGCCGTGCCGAACGACGCTCCGCTGGCGGAAGTGTTCTCACTCATTGTCTTTTTCCTTTCAGGTTATAAAATCGCCGCGCGGACGTGGCACATGCCATCCTGTGGGCCAAGTCGAAGGTCGCTCAGTAGGTACCAGGCTGATTTTCTCGTAGGACTACCGGTCGGATTGCCATATCGATGCTAAGAATTTGCGAGGCGGGCCCCGTTCGAAATGAGGGCTACTATCTGCGGAGGGGGAAACCATGGATCCAATCGGAATTGACCTAGTCGACGCGGTGATCCTAGGCATCGACGGAGTGGCAACGCGAACCTGCAGCTGGAGACGCTTTTTGCTTTCGCGGCAATCCAGCCAATGAAGCGCTAGCACGGGCCGGAATCAGCGTGCTTTCCAGTTTGGCCATTTGGAATTCGAACTAGCGATGATCCGCGGCCCTATCCAACGGGTGTTGTCCTTTCTGCGAGCGCACATAAGCTGGAACGGTGTTGGCATTGCCGTCAGTGTTTGCATCGTGGCAGTCGCCCTGACGGTACTTTATGAAATGCTTCGGGGCATCCAAGTCCGCGAAGTGGTGCACTTGGTATTCGCAAAGCGATGGCAAGACATTACGCTTGCAGCGGTCTTTGTGACTTTGGCATATGTAACCCTTACTTTTTATGATCTGTTCGCACTTCGCACTCTCGGACATGACCAGATTCGCTACCGCACTGCAGCGTTAGCTGCGCTCACCAGCTATGCAATAGGTCACAACCTCGGTGCAAGCGCTCTGACCGGCGCCGCTGTACGATTTCGCATTTATTCACGACACGGACTAGATGCCGCTGACGTCGCAAAAGTTTGCTTTCTGGCCGCGCTAACGTTCTGGCTCGGGAATATCGCGGTACTAGGCCTTGGAATTGCGGTTGCACCTGAGGCAGCGACGTCCGTCGACAAGTTTTCCCCGTTTATCAACCGAACTGCGGCTTGCATTCTATTGGCGGTGCTCGCGTTTTACTTGATCTGGGTATGGATCGCTCCTCGTCATATCGGTCAGGGCAAATGGCGAACGAAGCTTCCCATGGGGGCTTTAACGGTTCTGCAAATTTTCATCGGAATTATTGACCTGTTACTTTGTGCGGGGGCAATGTACGTACTCTTGCCGGGTCGACCGCCAATAGAGATCGTGCCACTCGCGGTCATTTTTGTTTCAGCAACATTGCTTGGTTTTGCCAGCCACGCTCCGGGCGGTTTGGGGGTATTTGAGGCGGCTATGCTAGTTGCGCTGAAGCAGTTCGACCGAGAGGCGTTGTTAGCGGGGCTTCTCATGTTTCGACTGCTATATTATGTGGCGCCATTCATCATTGCCCTGCTACTGCTCGGTGGTTGGGAGATACTTGCGAAAGCGCTGCGTCGTACGAGCCAAGCGCTGGAAGTAAAGAAAATCATTACGCCGGCTGCAATGGCACTCGGTTCAAGAAAAGTCTAGCGCGCGAGAGTGAACGCTCCAATGACGCGCAAGACCACGGCGCGCCGAGCGGCGCCTCTCACTCTGCGAGCAACATCGTCAACCGTTTCGCGTCGGGTATCCGCGGGATATTGTTGAACATTAATCTATAAGGCTGATGTTGCTCGAAGAAGTTTGGATATTGGAGAATGGTATTGAGAACCCGTGCAACTGCGGTGCGCGAAACTAACCGCGACCACAACCAGCCGACAGCAAAGGATGTGGCGAGCCCCGATGCGGTCGCCTTCGACGTGAAGGGAAGACGGATGGCTTTTCGGGATCTCCTCGACCTGGTCAAAGCCACCGCCGCGGGATGGGTTGCCGACTATGCCCAGAGCATGGGCGCGGCGTTGGCGTTTTACACCCTGTTCTCCATCGCTCCGCTGTTGCTGATCGTCATCTCTATCGCGGGGCTAGCCTTCGGCGACGACGCTGCGCGGGGAGAAATTTTCGGGCAACTGCAGGATATGCTGGGCGCAACGGGAGCATTGGCGGTACAGGGTCTGCTTGAGAGCGTGCGCAAGCCGACCGAAAGCATGACGGCATCCGCGTTCGGCATCGGCCTTCTGTTGATCGGAGCGACGTCGGTTTTTGGCGAACTCCAAGATGCGCTCGACCGCATCTGGCGCGCACCCGTGCGGGCACCTAGTCTCGGATTCTGGGGACTGGTGCGGGCCCGATTGCTGTCGTTCGGCATGATCCTCGGAATCGGCTTCTTGTTGATGGTGTCACTTGTCGCGAGCGCGGCCCTCGCCGCACTGAGCAAATGGTGGGGCCCGTTGTTCTCCGATTGGGTGACCATCGCGACCAGCGTGGAATTTGTGTTGAGCTTCGGCCTGGTGACCGTCGTGTTCGCGATGATCTACAAAATCATGCCGCGCGTGCATATTGCGTGGAAAGATGTGTGGATCGGCGCCGCGGTGACGTCGCTGCTGTTCACGATCGGCAAGGCTCTGATTGGGCTCTACATCGGCCGCAGCGGTATCGCTTCGGGTTTCGGCGCGGCTGCATCGCTGGTGGTAGTGCTGGTTTGGGTGTATTACTCCGCCCAGGTATTTTTATTTGGTGCAGAGTTCACCTGGGTGTATTCCCACAAATTCGGGTCGCGCAAGGATCTCAAGTAAGGATAACAGCTCGGCCAATTTCTCGTGGTGAGCGACTGAAATCGACCCACTGTAGACATATCGTTGCACTGGAAGCGGACTCCGAAAGCATGAAATCGGGCATTCAGCTCACCTGCTCAATGTGGGGCAACTTCCAGCTCTTGCCGAAGATAACCTTCTTACGACGGTCCCGCGGCCAACTCCACTCGACCCAAAAGCGGAACCTACGTGGGACTGGAAGATCGATCGTCCTAGCTTGGTCTGCTACATAGACGCAACGCAGTCGATCGAATGGCGGCGAACAGTCACCTAGCCGAAGAGTGCATCCAAGGGTTATGGCTCGCGGTGCAAACGCCACCCGCGAGGCAATCCAACGCGGCTTCGCGCCGACTAGAGTACTACTGTGTTATAAAATAAGCTTCTATGGCGGCTTCTTCAAGTAGTTTGGGAGAAGCGCCATGAGGCTGAGTCTGGAAACGCGGTTCGAGAGGTACTGTGACACGATGGTGGCGACGATGCTGCATGCGGATCGGCATCAGCCCGGGCGCTGGTATTTGAAGGGCTTGGTACTGCCGGGTGGACGCAAGAGCGTGGAGCCGATGGCGGCGCGGGTGCAACCGGAACGGGTGCGTTCGGCACACCAGTCGATGCATCACCTGGTGGCCGAAGCCCAGTGGAGCGACGAGGCGATGTTGGCGGCGGTGGCAAGGGAAGTGCTGCCCAAGTTGGCACACAGCGACCAGCCGGTGTGGTGGATTGTGGACGATACGGGTTTGCCGAAGAAAGGTAAGCACTCGGTGGGTGTGGCGCATCAGTATTGCGGGCAGACCGGCAAGCAGGACAATTGCCGGGTGGCGGTGACGCTGTCGATTGCCACGCACGAAGGTAGCCTTCCGGTGGGCTTTCGTCTGTACTTGCCGCGCGAGTGGACTGACGACGAGGCGCGTTGCCGCAAGGTTGGCGTGCCGAGCGAGATCGGCTTTGCGACCAAGCCACAATTGGCCTGGCAGCAGATCGAGGCGGCGTTGCAGGCAGGCTACCCACGCGGCACGGTGCTGGCGGATGCGGCCTATGGTGACGAGACTGCTTGGCGCGAGAAGCTGGCTGGACGAGGATTGACGTACGCGGTGGGTGTGCGGCCGGCGACGACGGTGTGGTGGGGCGAACATCAACCTGCTGCCGAGCCGGTCCGCGAGCGTGGCGCCGGCAGGCCGCGCAGCCGGCTGCGGCGTGATGCGCAGCATCAGCCGATCGCGGTGGTGGACTTGGCGCGGGCACTGCCGGCGCGCAGTTGGCGCAACGTGACGTGGCGGCAAGGGGTATCGCAACCGCTGAGCTCGCGCTTCGCGCGGGTGCGCGTGAGTGCGGCGAACCGCGACCGGCCACGCGCCGAGGAATGGCTGATCATCGAGTGGGCGAGTGATGCCGATGAGCCCGCGCACTATTGGTTCAGCAACCTCCCCGAGGCTATGCGTTGGCAGCCCATGGTCGACACCGTGATGGGCCGCTGGCGGATCGAGCGCGATTACCAGGAACTCAAGCAGGAACTCGGCCTGGGCCACTTCGAAGGACGAAACTGGAGAGGATTTCATCATCACGCGAGCCTGTGCATAGCCGCCTACGGATTCCTGATGCTGGAGCACCTGTCTGGCGCTAAAAAAAACTCCGCTCGATTCAAAACGCCTGCCTTATCCGCCGACTTCCGCCCACGCGGGGCTGGCGCCGATGCAGCGCCACATACCCTGGTCGATCGCGACCTGTCGCTTCCGTCTGGCGCGCACCATCGCCAGGTCAATGCGACAGTGTCCATGCTGCGGGCGCGTCGTACTGAGTCGTTATTAACACAGTAGTATTAGAAGTCCCATTCTCTAATTCCCGTCAGCTCCGTGAACGCAGCAGCGGCAATCAGTATCGCCGGTGCATAGGTATGCCCCCGGACGATGTTCGGAATCGAGCTGGTATCGGCAACCATCAGGTTTTCCACGCCGAACACATTCAGATGCTCGTCGATCACTTTGCCGATCTGACAGGTGCCGGTCCAGTGATGGACGTGGACGGCATTGTTGCGAATATACGATTTCTTATCGGAGAGATCGCTGACTCGGTGATACCCATCATGCGTCGCCGCGAGGCGATCGGTTACCTTTTCAACAATCTCCAATGCTCGCTCGAGTTTGGCTGTGTCTTCCGGCGCGGATAGATAATTCGTGTCGACGACAACCGGATGCAGTGGATCGCTGCTGCAAATCGACACCTGCCCTCGGCTATCGGGGTTAAGGAAAAAGCATGCGACGAATGCCTCGCCAGGCGCGGCCGATAGCACAGTTAGCTCGAAATCAATTTCAGACAGATTGGCCCGTGCCGGATCAGGAAGCGCACTGACCGCGGTGAGCCCCTTGAAGTGCAAAGCCTCCGCAATGTCTTTGTTGTCTGCGGGTGGAACTTTCATTTTTGTGAGAAGCAGCAGATGGTTGGTGAGGTTTCGCCCAACCTCCGCGTTGCCATGCACCATCGCGATACCGTGTTGTCGAAGCGATTCGTCGCCGATCCCGGAATGCATGAGAAGAAACGGGGACCTGGGGCCGGCGCAGACAATCACCTTTCGGTCGGCGTAGATATTTTTCGTTTCTCCACCATGAAGGTAGCGGATGCCAATCGCTTTTTTCTTGTCGAACAGGATGTTGAGCGCAGTCGCTTGAGCCGTGATGGCGATCCTGCTGGTCTTCCTTTTCACAAGCGAGACGGACGTGCTCACCCGCTGCTTGTCAGCGAGATTGACGAAGTGCTGGGCCCTGACACTAAGCGCTGGCCCGTTGACCGTATGCATATCGTCGACGACCGGCACTTCGAGACCGTAGGCGTCCTTCATAACGGCGTGCAGCGCCGCGATGAATTTTTCGCCGATTGGATAGGCGGGACCTTGGGTGACGTGGAAAGGCCCATGATCGCCCCGGGCGCTCGGGCACTGGCTGACGCCATGGAACGTTTCCAGCTTCCGGAAAACGCCGGTGCAAAACGTCTCATCGGCGAAGAGACCGCCCCACCGGTTGTAAATGGAGAGGTGGCCGGGTTTGTTAGGACAGAGTTTGCGGTTTTATAAGTGAGCTTCCTGCGGTGAAGGGTTATCGTCGGGCCGAAGCCCGGTAGGTAACCCGGTGGGTTTCAAGCTGCTTTTTTCATCGTGTCCTGAAGGAAGTATGCCGTATCCGGAGTTCGGCCACCCAGCGATGAATGTGGTCGTCGAGCGTTGAAGAACTCGAGATATTCGCCGATGCCACTGCGCGCTGCCGCGACGGACTCGTAGGCATGCAGGTACACGTTTTCATATTTGACCGAGCGCCAGAGCCGTTCGACAAACACGTTGTCGACCCAGCGACCCTTGCCATCCATGCTGATCGCGATGCCGTGCTTCTTCAACACGGCAGTGAAGTCGGCACTTGTGACTTCCTTGATCACTATTAAAGATCTCCGGCGGCCCATATTTCATGATGGCCTCTTCGAGTGCCTCGACGCAGAAGTCTGGTGTCATGCTGATGGAAAGCCGATGCGCGAGGACGCGCCGCGTTGCCCAGTCCATGATGGCAACCAAGTAAACGAAGCCACGCGCCATCGGGAGTGGAGTGAGAGACCGGGCGTAGTCGAACTATCTCCCGGCCTCTCCTCCCCGAACCGGACTTGCACCTCTCAGCGCATCCGGCTCTCCATTCAAGTGTTGCTCAGAGCAAAGGCGACAACACATCGCTTGTTTGCTTTGCATTTCACCGATTATCAAAGGTCTTCACCTCATTGTGGTCGGTTAATCCGCCAAGCAAACCACTTGAACTGCCCCCCTTCGCCATGTGGCCGGCTTTCCCGGCCTCCGACTACTACGAGGGCTCCGTCAACCTGTACGGCATCGGGGACACACTCCCTTGGCATCCGTACAAGCCTTCCCCAGTTCACATGCTGGACTCAACACACGGGCGAGGTTGCCTATCGCAGTCTTTATCCTTGCTTGCCGCAAGTCGTCGCGGATGCCACGGCCTAGCTACGCGCTCTCCGTGGTTCCCTGCTGGTGGGCTACCTATCCCTCTAGCATTCGCGGGCCAGTCCGTACGTGTGACCAGCACCGATCCGCGTCCCGCCTGTTAAACGGTGTAGGCAGGGGTGACATTTCAGCCCTCAGATGCGTTTCAATAGGTTCGTGTTCCTCAACCGTCCCGTGCTCAGCCTAGAGGCTCATCTTGGCGTAACCGTTTCGCCGCAAGCCCCATTTCCCGCGGACTTCGTCACCTCGCGAGTGTTCGGCAAGTCACCGCCGCTTCGGCTCACTCCTTCTCGTAGCAAAAGGAGGGCATGCTCGTACTGCAACAGCAACTGCATCGAGCTATGCATTCCAAACATGCTCAAGCAACTCCACCCCCGTCGAGGCGGGCTTTGTTGGCTGGGCGTACTGTACGTCAAATCCGTTGCCCAGACCTGATTCGGCCGATCGATCGCAAGTCCTTTGAGCAGGTAGGGATAGATCGGATGCGCTGGATGCGCTTTGCTGGTGTTGCGCTTGCGATAGATCGCCGCGATGCCCATCCTTCCCATCAGCGTCGCAACGTGCTCTCGACCGACTTGAAAGCCCTCTAACCGCAGCATGTCTCGCAGCATGCGCGCGCCGGCGAACGGATAATTCAGGTGCAACTCGTCCATCCGCCGCATGAGCACCAGATTGGTGTCAGAGACCGCTCGAGGCAGGTAGTAGACGTTGGACCGCGAAATATTCAGAATCTCAGCCTGGCGCGTCAATGCAAGCTTGTGCGTGGCGTCGATCATTTCTTTGCGCTCGCACCGTCGATACGACCGAGCGCGCCTGACAAAAAATCGAGTTCCAGTGCTTGCTGGCCGATTTTTGCCTGCATGTCCTTCATCGTCGGTCCGCTGGGCTCCTCGCGCTTCTCCGCCGGTGTCATGAACACACCCAATGCGCCGTCCAGCAACTGCGTCTTCCATTGCGTGATCTGATTGGCGTGCACGTCGAATTTCTCCGCCAGCTCGATCATGGTCTTGTCGCCCTTGAGCGCGGCGATGGCAACCTTCGCCTTGAATGCTGCTGTGTGGTTTCTTCTTGGCCTTCTCATTGCACTGCTCCTGTTTCGGCGATATCTTCGCCAATGAGAGCAGGAACCTCACTTATCCGCCAGTCCTAATTTTCCAGGCCACCTCTCCCCGCTTCCTGTTCCTGCCCGATGAGTTCGCCCATGCGGCGCTCGGCACGCACGCGGCCGTACAGCGGAAGGACGCATCCGGTGGTACTAAGGGGGTGCTAACCCGCATCGTAGAAGCGCGCCTGCGTCGATCTGCGCGGCCGAATGTCCCGAAACGCACCCGCGGATGTAGTGGCGATACAATTCCCCAATGCCAAGCGTCAACATCCGTCCATGCTCGCCTTGCGCGCACGATCGCTGCCACCTGATCGAGCTCGACGACCAGCTCGGTGATGCTTACGCGGTGACGTGTGACGAATGCGGCGCCCGCGGTCCAATGGATACAGACGCCGACAGCGCGCTGTTGAAAGGGAACATGCGCTACGCGGCTACGAGGCGCCGACACATATGGGCCTCGAACGCGTGCAGTAACGCCTATGAGTATTGGATGTCCGCGGGGGGAGTCGGTGCCGCAGCGCCCGCACGTCAACCGGAAGAAATTGTGCGGTGCAATACCCAGTACGCCGCATGCGGCCACTTCGGCGTACACTTACGTGCGATAGCGAACGTAGCAGTACTGAAACTCGGTAGCGACGGCTGATTGCTCCCGTTCGGGAGGTTTACGTGCCAAATACCGCCAAAAGCAACCACCTGTTGGCCGCGTTGCCACCCGCTAACTGGAAACTTTGGCTTCCACAACTGGAGCTCATTGATTTGCCGCTCGGCAAGGTCATTTACGAGTCTGGGCAGAACGTGAGCCACGT
>JBEPVT010000112.1:0-12523 GCA_041690895.1 Gammaproteobacteria bacterium | reverse complement strand
GGGGTTGCGGGGGGGGGGGGGGGGGGGGGGGGGTCCCTTTGTTTTGGGGGGCCCGGGGGGGGTTGGGCCGGGGGGGTGGGCGCGTGGGTTGGGGGGCCCACCGCGTCTCGTTAGCCTAGCGCGTACAAATATTCCACGAAGGATGCGACGGCTCCGTCCAAGCCCTGAATTTTTGGATTGGTCGACTCGATCAAATAGTATTCATCAGGCGCATGCGCGCCCGTTCCGTGACCCAGGCCAAAGTGACCCGCCGCCAAGCTCAACGGAGCATCGGTAAACACATAACCCGGCCATGATCCTGCGGAGCGCGGCCACAACTGCGGATCGAGCCCGAGCTTGCGATAGGTCGCGAGCTGCGTCTTGATGAGTTTGCTGTCGGGATCGGTTTGCGTCGGGTTGTAGCCGCCGCTCATGTTCACCTCAACGTCGCTGAAACCGTGTTTGGCCAAATGCGCCTTCAATTTCGCCAGCGTATCGGCCGCGGTCATATCCGGCACGAGACGCATGTCGATTTTCGCGACGGCCTTGTGCGGCAGCACAGTCTTGCCGCCGGGTCCCGTATAGCCGGCCACCAATCCCTCGATATTGATGGTGGGGCGCGACTCCAGCAGCAGCAGAGAATCCACCCAACTTTTATCGTGTATCCAGTGCTGTACACCCAGCGCCTTCTTCACCGTGCTTTCCGCGGTCTTGGCGGCGTGCTCTTTGATCATCTGTTCTTGTGCCGCAGTCAGCGGCTTTGCCTTCTCGAAGAATCCTTCGACCGCGGGGGTGTGTCCGTCTTTCTCTACCAGCGTATTCAGAGCTTGGACGAGATGCCAGGTCGGAGAATCCACCTGCGCCTCGAGGCTCGAGTGCACATCGTGAGCGGGGCCGCGGCCCCACTTTTCACCGCTAGAAATCAATTCCAGCTCGACCACGCCTTTCGCACCCAGGGAAACCTGCACTCCGCCATCGCGATCCTGGCCGGCCTCGGGCATGAAAACGCCGACGCACTTCTTCAGCTCAGCCATGACTTCAGGATTTCTGACGACTTCCTGAAAATGCGGTGAAGCAATTTCTTCCTCTCCCTCGCAGACCAGCACCAGATTGACCGGCAGCTTCTTCCCAGCGGCTTTAAACGCCATCAAGGCGCTGAGGAAGGAATTTTCCGGACCTTTTTGATTGACTGCGCCACGCCCCAGGCAAACCGTGCCCAATCCTTCCTTCTGCACCAGCCGCGCTTCGAGCGGCGGAGAACTCCACTCTTCCGGCACGAATTGCTTCACGTCATACATGAAATAAATAGCCATGGTCGTGCTCGCGCCGGCATCGATCTTGCCGAACACGCCGGACTTGCCTGAAGTGGCGATGAGTTTCACGTTGGTGAAACCGGCATCCTGTGCGAGCTTCGCCATGTGCTCGGGGCCTTGTGGGAAATTCCTGTTTTCCGCGGCGATTGACGGCAGCGCGATCCATTCCTGCAGCCGCTTGAGGTTGGCGGCATGCATTTTAGGAATCTGTGCCAGAACGGCCGCCTTGTCGGTCTCATTTGACGCTGCAGCGGCAAACACGCCCATCGGAACTGCCGCAAGGGCGGCGCCGGACACCGCGCCTTGCACAAAATCACGCCTGCTGAGCTCACGCTCTTGGTCGTTGGCCATTCGCTTCTCTCCTCTATGAGCGATTCATGTGGGGGGAAAGAATACCAGCACGGCATCAAAGAGCGTGCAAATGATTTCGGTAATACGCACCACGCTCGGCGTAGTTTGCCGCGACCTTTAGCAGATTTTCCCGCTCTTGCGCGCTGAGCTGACGTACGACCTTGGCCGGCGCGCCTATAATCAGACAGCCGTCGGCGAAGACCTTGCGCTCCGTGATGAGCGCTCCCGCGCCGACCAGACATCCCTTGCCTATGATGGCGCCGTTCAACACGATCGCCTGAATGCCAATCAGCGTGCCCTCACCGATGGTGCAGCCATGCATCATCGCTTGGTGTCCAATCGACACGTCCGCGCCCACGGTTAGCGGAAATCCTGGATCGGTGTGCAAGACCGCGGAATCCTGCACGTTGCTGCCGGCCCCGATGCTGATGGTTTCGTTGTCGCCGCGAATAGTGGCGCCAAACCATACCGTGGCGTGCTCCGCGAGAATGACTTTGCCGATCACCGCAGCATTCGGCGCCACGTAGGCGCTCGCGGCCAGTACCGGCGCATCTTCTCCCAATC
This sequence comes from Gammaproteobacteria bacterium, assembly GCA_041690895.1. Lineage (GTDB taxonomy): Bacteria > Pseudomonadota > Gammaproteobacteria > Steroidobacterales > Steroidobacteraceae > Bog-1198. The sequence continues at coordinate 10,316 of JBEPVT010000112.1, read as the reverse complement.
TATAGACGCTCATGCTCACTGCCTCCGATCAGTGCTTGCATCATCCTGCCGAGCACGGCCCGCGCGCAACACCCCGGGCAGCAAGTTATGATCCTAAGCCATGGATGATAACGAGCACCTGAATCAGCCGCCGGATCCTGTCGTGGCCGCGGCCAAACCGCAGCAGTCCTCGCTGACCTTGCTGCTGCGGTTATGGGCGTTGGAAAAGGTAATGCCAGACCGCGGCCCGACAAATGCCGCCCTCATTACCTTAAGTCTCCTCTGGCTGTTGCTGTGGGTGGCGATCGATTGGTGGGACGCGCTGCCGGATCCACAATTTCTCGTCGCCGGTGTGCCGCTATTTCCCTGGTATGGGCTGGCAACTCTGGCTTTAGCGGCTTTGATGCGCTGGAGATCCATTCCTAAGCCTTCATTTGCGGCGGCGTTGATGCTGTCGTTGGGATTGGTACCTCTACCCCTTCTGCTCGCAGCATTGGCGGCGCCCTGGTTGAGCCCTCTTTGGCAATGCGTCGCCGCCACGGCCGTGTTGATTTATGCGTTTTTCTACCTCGCCCGCGGCCTGCACGCCTTCACGGGCGAATCGCAACGCCGCGCCGCATTCGCCGGCATCGCTTTTCTCACGGCCTTCATATGGCTCACCGATGCTCTGGACGTGATTCCCGATGTTTGGGCCGCTCCGGAAGTTGCCGAGGCTGCGGATGGCGGCGATTCGCATGCCGATGCAGAGACAGTGCTGTTTGAGCAACCCACCCGTATCGATCAAGCGCTCGCTGCGATTCATTCCGATGCTTCACCCAGCCCTAAGGCGTTCTTTCTAGGATTCGCGGGGGTGGGCGAACAAAAGGTATTCGCGCAGGAAATCGGCCTGGCATCGCGGGTGCTCTCCGAACGCTACGGCATGGAGGGACGAGCACTATCGCTGATCAATGATCAGCGCGACCTGGAGCGCGCACCCTTGGCCAGCGTATCGGGACTGCGTTACACGCTTCGCGGCTTGGCGGACCGCATGAATCTGGATCGCGACGTATTGTTTCTCGTCATTTCCTCGCATGGCGCCAGGGACCCGGCAATCGCCGTCTCTAACTCGGAGCTTCCGCTCAATGACCTGACGGATGAGGACCTCGCTGAGGTCTTGAGCGATTCCGGCATCGAGTGGCGCGTGATCATCATTTCCGCCTGCTATGCGGGAGGATTCATCGATGCGCTGAAGAATCCTCGTACCATTGTGATTACCGCGGCCGCAGCGGACCGCACCTCGTTTGGTTGTTCGAACGAAGCCGATCTGACCTATTTCGGCGAAGCGTTTTTCCGCGACGCGTTGCCGGAGGCGCACTCGTTGCGCGATGCATTCGACCGGGCCAAGTCAGCCATCGCCCAACGCGAACGCCGTGAGCGCGTCGATGCGTCCAAACCGCAGGCGTATTTCGGCGCTGAATTGGAAGCAAAGCTCGCCGCGATGAAGGACCATGAGCCGCAACCCTGATACGCTCTCGGTATGAATCAGCCGACGCATCGTACTGTCGAAGCCAATGGCATCCGTATTCATGTCGCCGAGCAGGGCAGTGGCCCGCTGGTGCTGCTTTGTCATGGATTTCCAGAGTCCTGGTATTCGTGGCGCCATCAATTAAATGCATTATCGGCGGCAGGGTTTCACGCGGTTGCCCCCGACATGCGCGGCTACGGCTTGACGGATCGGCCTGCCGAAATCGAACGCTACACACTTTTTCACCTCGTCGGCGACATGGTCGGCGTGCTCGATGCGCTCGGTGAAAAGACTGCCGTGGTGGTCGGACATGATTGGGGCGCTCCCGTGGCGTGGCACGCTGCACTGATGCGTCCGGATCGATTCCGCGCGGTTGTGGGACTGAGCGTTCCATACCGGCCCCGGGGCAGCGTCGCGCCCACGATAGTGATGCCGCAAAACGCCGAGGCTAGCTTTTATCAGCTTTACTTTCAGGCGCCGGGCGTGGCGGAAGCGGAACTCGAGGCGGATCCAGGGATCTCGCTGCGCAAGATTTTGTATTCAGGATCGGGCGATGTGCCGAGACGCAATCCGGGTGGCCCAAGCGCAGGGGCCGGCATGGTAGCGCGCGCCGGCGGATTTCTCACGCGCATGCCGAGCCCGGAAACCCTGCCCGCGTGGCTTAGCGATGCGGACCTGGAGTTCTATGCGCAGCAATTCAAGCAGTCCGGATTTCGTGGCGGACTTAACTGGTACCGCAACATCGATCGCAATTGGGAGTTGATGGCTCCGTATGCGGGCGCATCGGTACCAGTGCCAGCGCTTTACATGGCCGGCGATCTTGATCTGGTGGTTTCTTTCCCTCGCATGAAGGAAGTCATCGCGGACCTGGCGCGCTTTGTCCCGCAGCTGCGAGGCACCATCATGCTGCCCGGCTGCGGCCATTGGACGCAGCAGGAGCGTGCCGGCGAGGTCAACAAGGCGCTGATCGAGTTCCTGCGCAGCTTGTAATTGCGAAGCATGACGGCCTCACAGATGCGTAATATACGGCGAGCTTTTCCGAGGACCACCTAGTGACTCAGCCGACTATTCCTGATCAGTCCGGGCCCGCGCGTCAGCTCAGCCGATCGCTCAAGGGCCGTCATCTGGCGATGATCTCGATTGGCGGCATTATCGGTGCCGGATTGTTTGTCGGCAGCAGTACTTCCATCAAAGCTGCCGGCCCTGCGGTTTTCATCAGCTACGCCGTCACGGGCTTGCTCATTCTAATGGTGATGCGCATGTTGGGCGAAATGGCTACGGCGCTGCCTAACGTGCGTTCGTTCACCGAGTTTGCGCGCTCCGGCTTGGGCGATGGCGCGGGTTTCGTGGTCGGGTGGCTGTATTGGTATTTCTGGGTCATCGTCGTGCCGGTGGAAGCCATCGCAGGCGCGAAGATTCTGCAGATCTGGATGCCAGATTTGACTCAGCTGCAGATCGGTCTCGGTTTGATGACCATCATGACGGGCGTCAACCTCATGTCGGCGCGTTCCTATGCCGAGTTCGAATTCTGGTTCGCCTCCATCAAGGTCGCGGCAATTCTGGTATTCGTCGTCATTGCGGCTTCTTTCGCGTTCGGCTGGACGTCGCACTCGGGTGCGACCTTCGCCAATCTCGTCAATTACGGCGGCTTCACCCCGAATGGGTGGATTGCCGTAATCGGCGCCGCGCCTACTGTGTTCTTTGCCATGACCGGCGCCGAGATCACGACTGTGGCGGCGGCGGAGTCGGCACAACCTGGCCGCGCAATCGCCAAAATGACCACGACGGTGATATGGCGCATTTTGATTTTCTACGTCGTGTCGATTTTTTTGATCGTATCGGTGGTTCCTTGGAATACGGTTCGCTCCGGCGAGTCGCCATTTACCTTGGCGCTCAATACGATGCACGTGCCGGGCGCCAGTATCATCATGAGCGTCATCATCCTCACAGCGGTGCTGTCCTGCTTGAATTCGGCCTTCTATGTCAGTTCCCGGGTGCTGTTTATTTTGGCTGAGCGGGGCGATGCGCCGCAGTCGTTGGTCAAATTGAATAAACGTCGCGTGCCCGTGGTCTCGGTGTTGATCGGCGCGGCAGCGGGATTCCTCGGCATCTTCGCGGCGACCGAAGCGCCGCAAAAAGTATTCGACTTTTTATTGAGTTCCGCGGGCGCGCTCATGGTATTCGTTTACATGATCACGGCTGCCGCGCAAATTGCGCTACGCCGGCGACGCGAACGCAATGGCGAGGCGAAGCCCGCAATCAGCATGTGGTTATTCCCTTACTTGAGCTATGCCACAATCGCCTGCATGGCTGCGGTGCTGATCGCGATGGCCCGCACACCCGGCCAGCGCCAGGATTTCAATGCCAGCTGCATTACCCTGGTGGTGGCCATCATCGCTTATTGGATCGTGCGTCGTCTGCGGCAACCCCGCACCGCTGACTCGCGCGTGACCTGATTTTCACGCACCGCTAAGAACTTCTGCGCCTAAGCTGCTGATTCGAGGGTCTCGGACGCCTCGGACTCGCTACCTCGGTTCAGCCCGCGAAAATATCTCAAGAATATCAATTATTTGAGATGCGGTAGCACGAATCAAATCTTCTGACAAATGATCAAAATCTAACTGTTAGGTACAACATGTACCTTTCTGTCTTGTAGGTTTTTGGCAGGATGGATCCTAAGAAGTTTAGGAGAACCTCGCGCTGGCAAGTCAGCCAACTCCCCCGCTGGTGCGATATCCCGGCGGCGTGGGCCTCAAAATCCACGCCGTTTTTTCTTAAGTGCAGGATTTCATCTCATTGGACCCCCTGATTTCGTCTGAATGGGACCACCCGATTTCGGGCGAATGGACCCACCCAATATCGGGGTAATGGACCCACACCCGATTTCGGCCCATTGGGACCACCGGCCGGAGCCGCTTTTCGACCCTGAACGGCGCGTAGTTGCGCGTCGTCCAGGCTCCAGGAGCGGAATGGCGATGCCAGCACAGAGTAGACGGTTTTTAGGGGTAGCTTTGCGCGAGAGCGTTTCAAACCGGGTGCTACAACTTTGTTGTTGCACGGCGATCGATGCTCGCCGTGGTTGCAGCTGGCGGCCCCGGATTGTCGATTGAAGGAGGTCAATGGTAGCGTCTGCACGTGGTACACGACGATGAAATCGGCGCGGTGCAATTGAGCGCGAGGCTGCAGGGTGTTTCCCCACCCGTGACTCGCCGTCTGCGGATCTAGGAGCAAGCCACCTTGGCGCAAGTGCATGCCATATTGCAGGTGGCGTTCGACTGGAGCGACACTCATTTCGAACAAGGCGTCCATCCGGCCCAACCGACGACCTTCCTCTCCGACGGTGGAGAGACGGTTCGAATCGCCCAGGTGAATTTCCGCTACTTCGGTGAACCCACTTTCGACTGGTTTCATATCGCCATGCGAATGACCGTGTTGACCCAAACGCTGAAAGGTGTTGAGTTCGACGAAACCGAGGAATGCAGCCGGAGAGCGATGTCTGCGCGAGTTGCGTCGCGCCAAAGCCTTTCTCTGGCACGGCAGCGTTCACACCGCGCTCGAGGTTCTCGAGGAGATACCGTGAGATGTCGACACGGAGAGCGAGGCCGCCAAGGCTTTCCACAGAGACTTGAGGAGTTCGTGGACTACATCACGAATACATGGCGGCGATTCCCAACTACGCGGATCGTTGCCGGCACGACGAGCCGATCGCGGCCGGATTCACGGAATCGGCGGTCAACCAGGTCGTGTCGAAGCGAATGGTGAAGAAGCAGCAAATGCGCTGGACTCAACGCGGCGCGCACACGCTGCTGCAGGTCCGCGCACGTGTTCTCAAGCGGCAGCTGAGGCAGGATTTTGAACGATGGCATCCTCAATTGGCGCAAATGGCAGCGCCCCAGAGTTTAGCCACGTAGCACCCGGTTTGAAACGCTCTCGCCAACACCTGCATGGTGGATAACTCCCATGTCATCGTCGCCTCAGGCTCCGGGGCCCGCATGATCGTGGCGCCGGAGATGGCGGCCTTCGCCGAACGTTTTGGCTTTAGCTTCAAGGCGCACGAAGTAGGCGATGCGAACCGCTCGGCACGCGTCGAGGCGCCCTTCCACCGGATCGAGCGCGGTTTCCTCGCCGGCTCCCAGTTCACCGACGGTGCGGCGCTTAACCGCCGTGCCCGCGAGACCTGCGAGCTCTGGAACGCAAAGTTCTCCTCCAAGCTGCATGCCAGTCGACACGAGCTGTTTGCCGCCGAACAGGCACATCTGCAGCCCTTGCCGTTGCATGTCCCGGAGGTGTATCAACTGTGTACGCGGATCGTGGATGCGGAAGGCTACGTGCATCTGAACCGGATACGTTACTCCGCCCCATACCGACTGATCGGTCGGGCCCTCGAGGTCAGAGAGACGCTCGAACGGATCGACTTATACGAAGGAGCGCGGCGCCTCGCCAGCCATGCGCGCTTGCATGGACCGATGGATACGCGCGTCACCGAGCGGGCGCATCGCCCGCCGCGCGGCGAGGGTCACAGCCAACGCCGGCAGCCGGCGCCCGAGCAGATCGAGATGTTGCAGCTCGAGCCGCGGGTCGGCGGCTATCTGCGGATCCTCAAAACTCACGTCGGCGACCGGCGCGTGCCGCTGCGCCGGCTACTGTCGATGCTGCAAGAATATCCGCGCGAGGCCTTCCTCACCGCCTTGAGCACGGCTGAGCGGTATCGCCTTACCGATCTGGAGCGGCTGCTGCACAATCTGAAGTTGAAGACCCTGGCGGCGCGCTTCGATGAAATGCTCGCCGCCGCTGAACTGAACAGCACGCCCATCCCAACGCTGTTCACGCAGCTGCTGCGCGCCGAGTGGCAGGCGCGACAGGAACAGGCGCTCGAAGCTCGTATCCAACGGGCCAACTTCCCGGAGGACTGGACGCTCGAGTCCTGCCCCTTCAAGCTGCAAAAGGGCGTGAAGGAACGTCAGATCCGCAGCTTTGCCGAGCTTGAGTTTATCCCCAAGGCTGAGAACATTACCTTCATCGGTGAAACCGGTGTCGGCAAAACCGGACTGATGATCAGCATCACACGCAAGGCCGTGCAGAACGGCTATCGAGCACTGTTTATCGTGCGCGCAATCACGTGACCCGACTGGACTGATCCTGCCGAGCGTATCCGGACTGATTTTGCCGAGCGCCGCAGCCCGGACTCATCGTATCTTCTCCTTCATTGCCAAGCAGTTAACGGCGCGCTCCACGCTTCGCGTGCGGACAGTGAATGGTCTCGAGGACAACCACAAACAAAATCCGTCTGGGTCGCTAGCGGCCCATGTAGTAACCGCGTGAGTCAACCGAAATCCACGTGATAGTTCTTGGTCTGCAATTGTTGGAAGAAATAGAAATACGAAGTGGGCAAACGATGAAAGAAATGGATCTTTGATGCGCACAAAAATTTGCAGATTTTGACGGATAAGTTCATTGGAACTCGAGATCTTGAGCTCGCCGAGCACATCGGCCTTCACACGAAAGCCAGACACCACAAGCGTTCCTCGGCTCAAGATAACCCTATGTTGAGGCTCATACAAAAGCACTCTATACGACGCAGCCGATCCGTCCGGGCTGTGCAACACGAACCCATCGTCAGGCGCCAATTCTGCGGACTCATCCGTAAGACCCAGGTGGTTTGCCGCCGCTGCGAGAATATCGGGAGCGTCAATAATCGATTCGTACACAGGCATTGGCGAATTCAGCAGAGGTGCAGCGACTTCGCGCTCAAAAGTGACGTTTTCCCACACGTCCTTCACGATGTCTGCGTTTGCGACCTGGGACGGCGCAGGCAGAAATGGCGGCCATGCCCGTTCTTTCGCCCTAATGCCTATGCAAGATTCCGAGCAAAGCATCGTAGCAAGAAAAAAAGCGATAGTGCGGCGGTGAACCCCCGCGTTAAGCTTCTTAGTGTCGTGGAAATGAACCATTGTTTAGCTTCACGCGCTAGCGTGCGAACCACTGCTTTAGTAAATCCTAGCAACGGGATCAAACTTTCGCTAATGTCCATCCAGGCCCTGCTATTTCGCAGGACAGATCTGGACCCGGATAGACGGTCCTGTACAGCACCAGAAGACACGGAGAGGCTGATAGGATGAGAATGTTTATGCCGCCTGGCTTAGTCGCCCCTCCGCTGAACTCGTGATGGTAACCGAAACACTGAGGATGCCGACAACAGCCGTACTCGGCAGGTGGCGAGATTGCCGTTGCAGGCGGGCCTGCTGTCACTGATCGCGTGGTGCGCGTCGCGCGCGCGGCGCACCTAGCCAACTTTCTGAATCAGCGCAGCGGCATGGTGTAGGAAAGCATCGCGCCGCCGTGTGCGTTGGGAGTGATCGACCAGGTGCCGCTTTCTTCGTCGCTGGCATTGCGCTGTTTGCGGCGGTTCATCGTGAAATGCGCGGTAGACATACCGATGGCCGAGCCGGTGATCGTGTCAGACAGCCAATGCACATTATCGTGCAGCCGCAAATACACTGTCCCGGTGGCGATGCCATAGCCGAGTATACGCCGGATCCATCGATACTCATCGTTGCCTGATTCGGCCAGAACCGTGCCGATGGCAAATGCCGCGGTTGCATGCAGCGACGGGAACGAAGTGCCGCCGACGCGCCATTTGTTGACGCTGGTCGTTTCGTTCGGCCGCTCGCGGCCGGCGGCAAACTTGAGCACCTCGGTCGTCACCGCACTGAAGCCCGCGGCTTCGAGCATCGTGTAAGTCTCAACGTGACCCGCAGCGTCGTCGGTCCACATCGCGTAAGCGAACGTGCCGCCCACCAATAGTGCCGCGGGAACCGCATCGCGCACGCTATTGGGGTCCTTGCCGTTGAGGATGGCGTTGGATCCCGTGGCGAAGTGATCGCGCACCTTGCCGTCGAAGGCATGAGACGCGCCTATGGCGACGAGAGCGCCGCTGAAGTACAGCCAGTTCTCTTGATCCCAATGAACGGGGGCCGTCACATATAGCTTGGCATCTTCCAGCACGGTGTGAACGTCGAATTGCTCGGCGGCGCCGGCCACCGACGACAGCACCCAGGTGAAGGCCAGGAAGCACGGCGGGAGGATGGATTTACGCACTATTGTCCCGTAACGTGTTGTGAGAGCCGCGACCCGTCGCCGGCAGGGCGAATTGGATGAATATGCAAACACATAAAAATCAACCTTTCTTTAAGCGTCTGCAATTCGCCCTCGCCGGTCTCCGTGAGGGCGTTCGCGCGGAGCATAGCCTGAGATTCCAAGCCACAGCGTGCGGCGGGGTTCTCGTTGTGTTGTGCATCTTAAGACCCGAACCCATCTGGTGGGCGATCATCTTACTCGCGAGCGCATTGGTCATCATGGCCGAGCTTTTTAACACGGCAATCGAACATCTGGTCGACCATTTACATCCTGAAATGCACCCGCGCATCGGCATAGTCAAGGACATCGCCGCGGGCGCCGTGCTAACGGCGGTGCTCGGAGCGCTCGGCATTGCCGCCGCCTTGATGGTGCATTTGCTTACGCGCTGATCTCGGCGCAATCATAGTTCACCGGCAACAACTGCCGCAGCAGAAAGTACGGGGCGCGGACATTGACCGAAAACAGCGCGTCGGAATTCTCGACCGAGCTCGCCTTCGAGACGCCCGCCTTATCGCCGATGCCGGCGGGGGCCATCCGGTGATGATGGTGCCGGGCTTATTCATGACGTTGTTCCACTTAAGGTGCAGGCGAGTGCCCGGGGGCCGGCAGATACGCGACACACTGGCGAAGTTGTAGCGCTGTACCGAGAAAACACACTGTCGCAGCCAATGCAAATTTAATCTACCTTTTCGAGAGAATGGGCGCTAATAGCCAACTTCGTTTTGGCGCGCAGTGCTCGCGCGGAGCGCTAGACATGTGCAACGCCTCAATGTGTATGCGCTCAAGGTTATTCGCCGTCGGCCCGTTACTTTGCATGACAAAGCTTAACTGATAAGCGTTACCCCGGGTTTTACATAAGAGATAAAGGCTCAAAAATGAGTATTCAAAGTGTTTCTGGATCTGCTGCGTAGGCCAAGCAAAAGGCGTCGCCATCGGTAGCGGTACCCGCTGATAGTGATCATGACCACGACGGCAGTGGCGGGGGTCGGATAGGAGTCAAAGCGTGCGCTCGGTAACCGCCTGATCGGAACGATTGCTGCCCTGTGCGGCCTCCCGCGCATGAGTACACCCCGCGGAAAGGACAGCGGATAGGGCCTATTCAGCCGTTCGGACTCCTCGGCGCTCGTGATGATCCGATGCGCGCGCCACCCGGAATTTTCGAAGAATCCGAACCAGTCGATCGGTTGAAACAGCATGGGCGCGGCCTGTAATTGCTCCGCCCAGCTGCGCGGTGTTGGGCGGCTGCCGGCGTTATCAAAATCGAGGACCCAAGACGAAAAGTTCGTGTGCAAATCGTCGGCAAGGCTAGCCACGTCGTCGTTGGAAAGGTAGGGCACGACCCCTTCGGCGATGAAGATTCGCGTCGCTCGGCGCAATAGCGACCCCTATTCCGGCTCCTGCAAGCCGCTTGCGCGCTGATTCCTCCGCAATGAAGCGAGCTTCTTCGTCGGCCGGGCTGTTCAGGCTCTTGCCCTCGCCCGGCATCGGTAAGTTAGAGGCGTGGCTCCAACTCACCTTCCGGAGTTCGGGCGACCGTTTTCAGTCCTTTGCGACTTCCTGTCGCAATTCGCGCCCTAATGAAGCCTCACTGGGAACACCCACCCTGGCGGCCCTCTTCTCTTGGCGCGCTCGCCCTCTGCGCGAACCGCCTCGCCCGCCTCAAAAACTACTTGACCCTCTGCCTCGCACTCGGCGG
>JBEPVT010000111.1:0-12539 GCA_041690895.1 Gammaproteobacteria bacterium | reverse complement strand
TCAAGACCGGCAAGAATAATTGTCGCCACCGGAAGAAGTAATTGACGCCAGACAGTGCGTCGTCTCCCTTCATCTTCTTAGCAGTGCCGCAATCGCAGAAGAGGGGCATCCGTCGGGCAAGCGGTCCGTGCATGTCGCCGGTTGCGGGACAGATTTGCTAAACGGCGCAATCGTTCAATCTAAAAAAAAGCCAACCTCTGCGGGCGAATTGCAAAGAAGCACCGAGGTCGTAGAACTGAAAGGCGATCTCAATGGCAAGGTTCTTTATCAAGTCACGACGGTAATCGACACCCAGAAGCACACCTCAGTGAATACGGGTGATCAGGTCCTCAATAACGACTCCCCAATCAACGTACGGAGATGAACATGTTCAAACACCCGAAATTTTCCCGATTATTCAGCCAAATGACGCTCACCGCAGGTCTCGCGCTTGCATTCCTCCCGGCCTTCGCAGCTGATTTCCCGGTTGGCACGTATATGGTTGACGGGGCCAAATCCACTCTGACGTTCGATGACAAAGGCCAGTTTCGCTTTGAGGAGGGTCAAAAAATGTTGGTGACGGGCAAATACACGATCAAAGGCACCCAGATTCAATTTACGGACAAGGCAGGACCTTGGGCCTGTACGAAGGATGGGGAACTGAGCGGCACCTATCGTTGGAATTCCGAGAATTCAGTCCTGACCTTCAGCAAGGTGGTCGACACGTGTCAGGATCGCGTAGGAAGTCTGGCAACCGTCAAGTGGAAACAGCAGCATTGAAGCCAAACGGAGAATCGGCCAAAAGCTAATGTGATTTGCCAGCGTCTGCGAATCAGGCATCGGCCACCGCACGTTTTGAGTTGAGAGGCGCAAGTCTCTTTGCACTTGACTAACTGACACTTGCATTTTCGGTCTTACCCGTCAAAAACCCGAAGGGCGCTAAATGAACTTGTTTGCATATAAGACACTCAGCCTGATCCTGATTGCTTTCGCTCTTGCTGCTACTGAATCACGGACAGTCGCGTCGGTGGTAGATGCCTCTTTTGTCGTGCAAATAATCAAGAAAGACGTTGCTCAACTTGTCACTGGGCTTAACATGCACGATGCGGCCAAGACCACTACTTTTGACGCCGCAGGTATTGTTTCCATGGAATGTGGGCAGTCCTTCAACTGTCGGCATCGATGCTGACACAGAGAGAGCTTCAAGGCCGGCTTTGCCCGCGACCCCGAGTGGAGAGTGAGTCTCATTGAAGAGACCGTAGGCGTGCCCTGACGTGCCTCGATCGAACGGTTCTCATGGCTTGCACCGGGATTATTGCGCGTTGCACGCATCCCGTATCGCTCGCAGGCTTCGTCGTACCGCCGAGGGATTACCGTCTATCTTTACTTCGAGTTCGCCGCCGTCGGTAAAGTCGGATAGCCCCAGCCGACCTGGCTCGTGAGCCTGCGCAAAATAGACCTCACGCTCTTCGTCTTCCATTGCGCGCCACGCGCGCACTCGACGTTGCAACGTACGCAGCACATTCGGACCGAAGCGCAACGGATGCCCGGCGCTGCGGCGCTGCAGCTCCTCCATCAACGTCAACATCGGCGCAGGAGGTCGTCTCTTTTCCTCCAGGTGACAAAATAGCGCGCGGCGCCTGATAGCAGTCATTGCCTAGGGCGGCAACGGTCACATCTGAGCCATTGAACGAACACGTGTCCATTGCCTCAGGTAGCCCTACATTGCCCAACATGACGTGTTTATTCGCACGCCAATCGCACGCGGGGCTAATCTCTGCGTAAATCACGGTAAATATCGAGATAACCGATATGTTCGATTCCCATCGCCCGCTCCACTCTAAGACCACCTCAGACAACGTAGGGCAACGTAAACGCTGCCGTGTTGATGATTTTTTAGGGGGCTGTGGGAAGGTATCGGATAGCCGGCTACAAAGGCTTCAATTGTTCTAGAGTGGACCAGAATCGCTAACCGTTCGATTCTTGAATCCAATATTGAGTGAACCGATTCGCCGGCGAGCATAACGCGCCGACCACGATACCTTCGCCTCGCTCACCATTGGCGCGCGCGCCAATTTGCATTTTGAAACATTCCGGCGGGCTCGATAATATTGGAACGCCAGGTTTAAGTAACGACAACTTTGAGAGAATGCCCTTATTGGTGAGTTCGTATACAGGATCGATGGGTAGGTAGGTTTACGAAAGGCCCAATCCCGTGAACTTGTAGCACTGTTTCGACCTTCGCATATCCAAAGTGCGCCATCTTCCTCGGCACGAATCCTAGGGATCCGTGTTCCATCGCTCCAGTGCCGACATGTTAATCCGAGGACCCAGCCCGAGCGCCCAGCTGCCCGTTAATACGGTAATGTTCTCGTCTTCTGGATGCGTGTGCGGCAAAACGATATAACTGGGGTCATGGGTATGCGGATCACGAAAGGTTCGCCAGGCTTGTCCATATCGCGGGCCACCCTCTCAATCCACTGGCTTGATGAAATCACGTGCAGGGGCACGATGCCACCGTGAACGAGGTCGTTCAAATCTGCATGAGTTTCACCTGTGACGAGCGCCAGCACGAACAAAATGCCGACGGCTTGAATGCAGACAAGGCTACATCGGTGGGTTGGTTCGGCTAATTATGCCCCACGATGCTGTTTTGAGCCGGACTACAATTGACTAATGCGCCTACCAGGTAGCAGACGCTCACGACCGGCACTCAGCGCACAAGGACTAAACCGTTTGAGACAGTCGTCGCTTCGACTCTCGGCCAAAATACTCCGCCACCCTTTCCATCCGACCACAAATTCCGGTGACGCGAATTCGGAATCCTGGTTCAGGCTATATCGGAATGCACGGCCACAATCGATCGGATACGCACTGAAAACTCACAAAGTCCAGATCTTTGCATCGGCAGCGAATAAGATCGAGATTCCTTGCTGCGTTACCATCACGCATTCGGGACTTTTTGACGCGGATTTAATGGGGAGATCTAAGAGCTATGCACGAACCGGTTATGTTGAGGGGCGATGCGGGCGGCGGCGGTGGGCGTCAGAATGCCCGCAATGTGCTTGGCGAGCGGCTCGAGGTCTGCTCGCTGAAACCCATGACCGGTTTCTTCCGCGACGGGTGCTGCGACACGAGCCGCGAAGATGTCGGCAGTCACACGGTCTGTGCAGTCATGACCGCGGAGTTTCTTGCGTTCTCGAAATCCCGCGGCAACGATCTCTCGACTCCGGTCCCCGAGTTCGGCTTTCCGGGCCTGCAGCCCGGCGATCGCTGGTGCCTGTGCGCGCCGCGCTGGCAAGAGGCGTTCAATGTGGGCCAAGCACCGCGTGTGGCGTTGCGAGCCACCCATGAGGGTGCGCTTGCCCATTGTTCGCTCGCCGACCTCAAGCGTTTTGCCATCGATATCGACTGAGCGCGATTGCGCGGGCGGGTAACACGAATACATCGTGCAAGCGGCGGTTGTGCCGTCCAGCAAATTACATCAAGAACTACAGAGCACAATGTTCTTGCTCGCTCTGCCGTCGCTCGCTTAAATCGCAATTGGCATGTCCGTCGCAGCCGCACACCATTCCGGAAGCCTGCTGCGTGCAGGACCAGCGATCGGCGCTCGGCGATGAAGACACCTAGCGATACAGTGTGCCCCCGCCAAAGCCGCGGCACAGACGCTCGCTGTTCGGCTTCGAGCGCTCCAAGGCGCTGTTGCGCGCTGCGGTCTCGTCTTGGGCCGGTGGTCCAGCGCTCGGCTCGAACAACACGAGTGCACGGCTCGCCGGCTGCCAGAGTGGCGGACGGTAACTTACCGTTGCCGCCACGTCAGGGTTTGGCTGTTCACCGCTCTGTCGTAGCAGCTGGCGCTCTGTGGCAATCCTTACGCAGCGGACGCGTGAGAAGTTTGCCGGCCAGCCACCGCTGCAAGGTGTCCTCTAGCTTCATGTGTTTTGCGAGGCGTTTCAGTCGCCACCGATCAAATCGCGCGAGATCGACGTCATGCCGAGCAGGAGGCGCCAACGTACTGCGTGGACTTGTGGCGAGATATAGCAAGCAGCGTCTTTTCAGCGCTCGCGTGCGGGTGCGCATAGCTTGCTGTCGGGTCTAATCGGTCTGCGACATCTCCTGCCTCGAGCAGCCATCGCGGGATTGCCCTTACAAATACCGGACCCTGCTCGGTATCGACTCTCCCAACGCGGGGGCGCGTAGATCCCGTATCGAGTGGAACGATCGCGGTGACTCCCACCGGTGGATTGTTATAGGCTCCCGCTTCGTCAAGCGCGGTGTGCAATGACACGACGGCATCGCGACGCAAAAAGGGAACGGCATCCGCGAGCCGGCCCGCCCGAGAGGGAAAGCGGTTGAGATAGAGTCCGCGAACTACGGACGCAAGTCTCTGCCGCGCAATCGCATCTGCGATCCACAGATGCAGCGTCGCATCAGGCACCGGCTCTCCACGTGCGATCGCGGCCGCACGGGCGAGTGCAGTGAAAGGAAGCGCGGAAAGCGCGGCGAGCTGTCGTTCAACTTCCTGCTTCCACGGCGTCATGATGCCGCTCCGTCCAATGCGTGCCGATCGAGCATACGGGTGAGAACTTCGCCAACCCGCTCTCGCATCTCCCGCCATGCCGCTTCGGTTATGCGTTCCAGCAGCGCGGAATCGCCGAGCATCTGGGTCTGGAACAGCGTCCAAGCCATGGATGCAAGTTTCTCGCGTACGGCTTGGGAGGATTGATCAGGCGTGACGCTCGCATGGCTCAACGTCCAGTCGATCAGCTTGCGCTCGGGGAGGTGGGAGGGAAGCAGTAGGTCAAGGTCGCATACATCGCGGGTCGTCGTCCGACCGAGTAACGCAGCAAGCTTCATGGCCACGAGCGTTTTTTCTTCATACAGATCGACGTAGTACGTGCCAAGCCCAAAGCTCGCGACGCCCGATACGGCTGCTTGTTTCACGCCTCCCGGGGGCGCGGGACGTCGGGACACCGCAACGCTCATGTTGAATGGCTCACCGGTGGGGCCTCGGCCCGATACCTTCCACTTAGGCGAAATCTCACCTTTGCCGGGCTCGCTGATCCGAACGTCGACGAGGCCTGTCCCGCGGAGTGCTTGGTTCAAGGCCCGCATCACCTGATTGTGCAGGCTCTGCGCCGTTCGCTCTCGCATCGAAGGAAAATCGAGATCCACATCGCGCGTCAATCGCGACAGGCCAAATAAGGTGGACAGCGCCATGCCGCCTCGGTGCCCAGCGCCTCGCGAGCCTTCTGCGCCATGTGTGAAAGTGCGCTGCCATTACCCACATTGGTGACTTCGTGCGCCACAATCAAGTGGTGCTGGGCCTCCACCGCAGTCTGCACGTTATATGCGACGATGGGCGAGGAGCGGCTCCTCGTGGCCATGCAACGCGCATCCGGGTCGGTCAGCGACAGCTGATGATCGGGGGGCTTCCGCCTGCTTCTTGCCGATCTCCTTCAAGCGTCGGATCTCCGCTTTGATCGTAGCCATAATCCAGCGCTAAGTTTTCTATTAAGCAGACAGTCCACGCGTGCAAATAAAAACGTTCCGCCTCACTGGGCGTCATTCGTATAATCCGCCGTTTCTATTACGCGGCTTTTCGCTTGCGTGTCAGCGCCAAGTCCAACGATTCCCGACAGCAGCAGCTACGCGGTGACGGGGAGGGGCTCGGCCGTGGGAGGCACGTAGCGGGAGACGTGGAACGCGCTATTAACCTTTTCGGCTCTTCGTCGTCCGACGCGCCGAGGGTAAGCCAGGAGTCTCGACTTTTTCGAGGCCAATGTCACGCGGCCTG
This sequence comes from Gammaproteobacteria bacterium, assembly GCA_041690895.1. GTDB lineage: Bacteria > Pseudomonadota > Gammaproteobacteria > Steroidobacterales > Steroidobacteraceae > Bog-1198. The sequence goes on along the minus strand of JBEPVT010000111.1, from coordinate 6,763 downwards.
CGGAAGGCCATTTGAACTTTGTCACATTGCGCCTCGGTCGCGCCGAAGCGCTCGAAGGTGTTGCGCCATTCGCGAGCTTTGCGTGCGATCTCCCCGATCATCTGCGCCGCCTCCGGCGGGTCCAGACCGAACTGGGCAGCATGCGACAGCGCGTTATCGAGAGTTGCGAGCCGGCCTCGCGCGCCGACCCCCAAGATGCAAGAAAGAGCCATGGAATATCCATATGGATACCTTATGTCAATATCAAGTATCTCAATACATATGTTGTAGCAGTAGTGTCCGGTTAAGAATCGAATAAAGTCAGTTGGTTAGGCGAGTCAGCGTGCATTGGGTCCTCCTCCAGTTCTGCAAGGGCTTGTTGTAAGGACATTTTTTCGAAAAGGGTAACCGACAATATCTGTAACAAGGTATGCAGCGAGGCCTTCAACACCAGCTCTTTCTTAATGATTGCTACCAATACGTAGACCGCGATGGCGATCCATATTTGGCTTTTGACGGCATTCTCCGAGGTACCGTAAAAGCGCTTGATCCGCAGGTTTTGCTTTACCCATTTGAAAAACAATTCGATTTCCCATCGGCGCTTGTACACGGCACAGATTGTCAATGGCGGAAGCAGATGATGATTGGTCAGGAACACCAAGTTCTTCGCCGTGTCGGGATCGTGATATCGAATGCGGCGCAAATGAGTCGGATAATGTTGCGCGGCGTAGAAACCGTTCAGGTCGATCTTCTGATCGCAAATCAGGCCGGTACTTCGATCGATCGGTGCCGAATACACTCGCCGCGCGTCCATGTTGCGCTTTGCGCGAGTCACGAAGAAACTGCCAGCCTGATCCAGAGAGAAGAGGCGCGCGAAGTCCAAGTATCCGCGGTCCATCACGTAGAAAGCGCCGGCTTCCGGGATCAACAGATCGAGAACGTTCACATCGTGCATTTTGTCGTCGGAGATGTGAATAAAGCTGGGAATTGCGCCGCGCATATCGAGCAGCGTGTGCAGTTTGATTGCCGCTTTGGTAGCGCGGAATGGTGCCCACGGAAACACCGACAGGCACAGATCGATTGTCGTCGCATCGAGCGCGTAGACCGTATGCTTGAGATCGACTCCAAAGCTGTCGCCAGCGTACAGCGTTCGCGCTCGGGCAATCAGTCGTTGCGCAAACTCGGCGTAGATCCGCCAATCGCGACGCTCGTTCGCATCGGCGAGCGTCGAGCGCGCGGCGCGCTGACTGATACCCATATGGTAGAGCTTGCTGGCCTGCGCCGTCAGGCACGCCTCGATGTCGCGCGTGTCAGCGGCGGTCTGATTCCCGGATAGATTGGTCGGGACGGGCGTCGAGGTTTTGTTCATCCGTTTTCTTCGGATGAGAAATATCTAAATCGTTTTGTTCTCTTGGATTTTGATCCGGCATCGCGGCGCAAGTCGCGAGGCCGCCGGTGCTCAGGCGTGGGCGTCAAGATGGGCTCTCCACAGGGGGAGCGATGACGAACCAACGCAGAAGCAAGTGCCGGAATTGCCGGCAATTATTCAAGGCGGATGCGCGCAATCGCGGGCGCCAAAAATACTGTTCAAGACCGACCTGCTCGCGCAGCCAGCAAAGCCCACTGTCAGCAGCGTTGGCTGGCGCGGCCGGAGAACCAGGAATACTTCCGCGATGCCGAGAATGCCGAACGCGTGCGTCGCTGGCAGCGCGCGCATCCCTGGCTATTGGCGCGACACTGCGCGCTATAGACGCCGTACCTTACAAGATGCCTGCCGCGTGCAAGTAGTTGATCGAACGGAAGATATTGGTCTCTTAGCCTTACAAGATGCCATGCGTCAGCAAGGTCCTGTATTGCTTGGATTAATCGCCACCTTGACCGACTCGGCCTTACAAGAGGACATCGCCGCCACGAGCCGCCGCTTGCTACAACTCGGGCAAGACATTCTGGGCGGGAAGAGAAACGATGCGCATCAAACGGGTGCTGCGCCCTGAAGGGCTGCGGCGCATACCGCGCCAGTTCAGCTGGATCGATCAGCGGCTCGTCAGTGAGCACCACATCGAACGCTGCGATACGGCGGCGCTCGCGCTGTATCTGTTCTTGGTCACGGTCGCCGATGCCCGGGGCTTGAGCTACTACGGCGATGCGAAGTTGACGAAGGCTTTGTCGATGCCGGCGGCACAACTCGAGCAGGCACGCGCGGATCTGATCCGTCTCGAGATGATCGCGTACGAAGCGCCGCTGTACCAGGTTCTCTCCCTTGAGCCGCCGACACCCTCGCGCGAACCCGGGATGAAAGACTTGCAGGCGACGCTCGATCGGGTGCGTGCCGCGTTCGCCAACCCCTCGCCGAGCGCGGCGGAGAAAATCCGATGATCGACTACGAGACCTATTGCAAAATCCACGATCACCGCGAGCGCCAGGGCCTGACGATCACGCAGACCGCGCGTGCACTGGGGCTGCACCCGGAGACGGTATCGAAGTACTCGCGCAGCGAGAAGTACCAGCCGCGACCCGGTGTGAAGCGGGGCAGCCGGCTCGATCAATACAAAGGGCTGATCGTGCGCTGGCTCGACGCCCACCCTTTAAGCGGACAGCAGATCTTCCAGCGCCTGCGTGAGGTCGGCTACTCAGGCGGCCGGACGGTCCTGAAAGACTATCTGCGCGCGATCCGGCCGCCGCCGCAGAAGGCTTTTTTGAAACTCACCTTCGCCCGCGGCGAATGCGCCCAGGTGGACTGGGGCGAATACGGCAGCATTGCGGTCGGCGCCACGCGACGCAAGTTGTCCTTCTTCGTGATGGTTCCCCTCGCTCTCGAAAATGCTGCTACGGCTGCAGCTGCCGTTCCTGCGCGAGCACTATCATGAGCTTGCCCAGACCGCCGTCGAACAGCGCTGGAGCCATCTGGATTATCTGCAGCGGCTCGTGGAAGGGGAGGTCAACCGGCGCGAAGACAGCGGCCTGGCGCGGCGCATCCGCCTCGCACGCTTCCCGGTACTGAAAACTCTGGACCAGTTCGACTGGAGCTGGCCAAAGAAAATCAACCGGCCCCAGCTGCAAAACCTCTTCCGCCTGCAGTTTATCAAGCAAAAATCCAACGCCATCCTGCTGGGTAACGTCGGTCTCGGCAAGACCCACTTGTTGACCGCCCTCGGCCATACCGCCTGCCTGCGCGGCTACAGCGTGCACTTCACCACTGCCATCGACATCATCCATACCCTGTCCGCCGCGGCCGGCGCCGGCAATCTACAGCGCGCCATGCAGCGCTACCTGAAACCATCGTTATTGCTGATCGATCTATGTTGAGTACTCAGATATGTGGAGCTGGAGGATCCCGGCATCGGTTCTGCGGGGAAATATTGAAGTTTTCACTCCACATATCGTCAGAGTCTCCGCAGCCACGGAATGAGTTCCGCGCCATTGACCATCAGCCGCCCACCCTTGGGAGGCGGCAGCGCATCCGGGAATACCTGAGACAGTGCCTGACGTTTGAGATCGATGTCCGCTCGGGCGTAACGCATCGTCGTGTTGAGGCTGGCATGTCCGAGCCACTGGCTGATGGTGGCGAACTCAACGCCGGACTTCAATAGCGCGACAGCGGTTCCGTGCCGCAGAGAATGCGGATGGAGACGCTTACCCCGAAGAGTCGGCGCCGTCAGGCTTGCGGTGGCAACGTACTTGCGCAAAAGATAGCGGACACCAAAGCGGGTGAGTTGTTGTCCACGCGCATTCGTGAACAAGAGCGCATCGGCAGGGTCTTGGCCAGATGCCGCAGCGCCAATCAAGTCCCGCAGCAGCTTGGCAGTGACTGGCCAGAGCGGACACAGCCGTTCCTTATTGCCCTTTCCTAACAGCCGAACTTGGCATGGCGCATCGAGTCTGACATCGCGCCGGCGGATGTTGAGGACTTCCTGGACACGGGCGCCAGTGTTGAACATCAAGGCGAAAAGTGCGTAATCGCGCTGACCCGCCGGGCGGTTGCGATCGATGCTGTTGAGCAACGCGTTCATCTCCGTTCCGTCTGGATACTCAATCGGCGCCTCCCGCGCGCCTCGCTTAAACGGCAGATTGATCACGCGTTGCAGAGTTGCAAGGTGTTCTGGGCGCTCGGATACAAGGAAGCGTGCGAGCACGTGAAGAGCCCCGAGTCGAGCATTACGGGTTGCGATGCCGTTGTGCCGATCGGTCTCCAAGAACTTGAGAAACTTCAGGACGCGCTCGGCGGTGACGTCATTTATGCTCAGCTGCTCGACGCCCCGCCGGCAGTCGCGGGCTGAGAACTGCAACATCAGCACCACCGCGTCACGGTAGCTGCGAATGGTATGCACGCTCATGCCCCGCTGTGCCGGAAGATACTCTTCGAAGAATCGCGTGACGCTGACGCCAAGATCCGTGGGGCGGGGGCGCTTCATGAGGCACCTCCCGAGACAATCATCGCGTACGCGCGCGCGAATCGTTCGCTGGCACGCGTGACCACGGCCGGCATCTGCTTCAGGTAGTAGGCCGTCGAAACGATGGATACATGCCCCATGTACAGTGCCAGCTTGGGCAGACACGATTGCACGTCGGCGCCTGCTTCGTACCAGCGCAGGAGCGCCGCGACGGCGAATGAGTGGCGCATGCTATGCACGCAGGGATGCCGACCGCTGGCGTCGCGGATGTTTGCCGCCAGGATCAGCCTACGAATGCTCTGACCGAGCCCGCCTCCGGAGCAGCAGCTCAAGTCACGCCGGCCGTTGGACAGAAGCGGTGCCGTCGGGCACGCGCCACTGTGTATTTTTTGCCGCAGCGCGATGTAGCGTTGCAGCTCCACTCGGGCGCTGCTCGACAGAGGGACCCACCGGCTTTTGTGGAACTTCGACTCGCGGATATGTAGAACCCCTGATCCGAGGTCGACATCGTTCATCCGCAATCGAACGACTTCGCCCCGACGCAGCCCCGCCGTGTAGAGCAACACGATCGCGAGTCGAATTACATGCGCGCGGAGCGGCGAGCGGTGCGACGGCAACTCTGACGCCAGGCGCAGGAGCTCGGCGATCTGCGCAGGTTCGAAAAGCACCCGTGGCGGATAGGGCCGAGAGCGCGCGAACGATAGCGGATCGGGCAGGAAGCAGTGCGGCTCGCTCCGGCGCCGAAAGCGGCACAGCTTGTACACGGCCATCTCGCGCCCGCGTTGGGTGTTAGGGCTGAGATGATCGAGGGTCTTTCGCCACTGATCAAAGAGTCGCTGGTCGAGATCTTCGGCACGTTTGGCCGCAAGGAAGCGGCGCAGCGTACCCAGCATCCACTCCTCTGAGAAATAGCGTCGCCCGAAAGCATGGCGGTTGGCGAGATAGGCGCAGACCGTTGCGTCCCAGCGCCGCAAGCGCTTGGATTTACACATGGCGTCCTCCAGCATCCGCGCCCTTCGCTGCCGGTACTTCGAGTGCAACGCCGCGCAAGGAATCGATGTCGAGACGTAGATAGACGCAGGTGCTCTCAAGATCCCGGTGACCGAGCACATCCCCAATCGCCTTGATGCCGACGCCGCGCCCCAACAGACGCATGGCGAGTGCGTGACGCAGGGAATACGCGGTGTACCGATCCGGGTCCTGACCGCTCTCCTTCAGGCGTTTGATGAAGATCTCGTAGACGCCCGTGTTCTTGAGCGGCCCGATGGGACAGCGTTCCCTCAAAAAGAGGGACGTTTGCTCGTGGATCTCCTGCCGTCGATCCCGATCGCGCCGCAGATATCGGCGTATCGCCTTCAATGTCGCCGATGCGAGAGGCAAGACCAAATCAGACTGCGTCTTGCGTTGTTCGACCTTGAGCGTGGCGCTCGCCCAATCGATCGAATCGACACGCAGCGATCCGACCTCGGACGGCCTCAGCCCGTAGTAAGCCATCAGGTGCAGGATGGCGTAATCACGCTCCCCTGAGTTACTGTCTCGGTCAATCGAGCGCAGCAGCGCCTGAACCCCCGACCACTCGAGAGCTCGCGGTGGCAGTTCGCCTCGATAGGTGCGGGGTGTATCGATGGCGTCGAGCCGGGTGGCAATCGCTTCGCGATCATGGCACCAAAGAAGAAACGCCCGCAGGGCGGCAACCGTGTGCTGTAGCGTCTGGCGGGTGACCTCTTTGCTGCGCACGCCGACGAAACGCTCAATATCGCTCCCGGTGAGGCTGCGCAAGGTCCGACGAGGACGAACCGCTCTTTCTAAAAAGTCCGCGACCGTCGTGCCATGATGCGCCAGGGTCGACCGGGCAAACCCCCGCACTTCAACCAGATGACGTTCATATTGATCGCGCAGACCTGCGAATCGATCGTTACCCGCCTTCTCTTCTAGCCACCCTTGCGATCGCAGAAATCGCTGGTATGCATGCTGCGTCCCTCGGAAGTTGATCAGGCGAGAAGCGGGTCTCTTCTGTTTGCCAAAGGCCGCCTGCAGCTGCGTCGTGGTGTAGGTTGTGGTTGGAGCGGCGTTCGGCATCCGCCGAAGTATCCGATCCAGCCGAAACAGGTGCCGCCGCAAGATCACCCGCGTGTAGTGTCCGGCTTTGAGCCAGTCGCCGAACTCTTCGAGTTCGAGACGAAAAGGCGATTGCTCAAGTAATCGGCAGCGCCAGGCAGCTCCAGGCCGAAAAAGATCGTTCAACATGTTTGCTCTCCCAGTGATATGACCGAGAGCAACGTAATCGACGCCGACCGCGGCGATTACTTATGTGAACAGAATGTCCTGACTTCTTGTGTTTTTACGTCGAGACAGCCACTCAGCTCCACATATCTGAGTACTCAACATAGGTC
>JBEPVT010000110.1:0-12879 GCA_041690895.1 Gammaproteobacteria bacterium | reverse complement strand
TCACTGGGTTGGAAGCTCCCGCAAGCGCTGGTGTCGGCGCCGCTCGATAGTGCCGACGGATTGCACATCATGCGTACTGGAGCATTGCTCAACGTGCCAGCCATCGGCATTACAGCAATCCTCGCGCTACTGGTCACTGTCGGGATCCGCCAATCGGCCTTCGCACCGAACACAATTGTTGTAGTAAAACTACTGGTGATTTTGATTTTCGTGTTTGTCGGGGCCCGCTTCGTGGACCCTGCAAACTGGCATCCTTATGTGCCGCCCAATGCTGGTCATTTCGGCAATTTTGGCTGGAGCGGTGTGCTTCGCGGTGCGGGTGTCGTTTTTGTGGCCTACCTCGGGTTTGATGCGATCTCGACGGCCTCGCAGGAAGCGCGCAATCCGCGCGTCGACGTTCCACGCGCGCTCCTGGGATCTCTGGCCGTCTGTTCGGTGCTCTACATCGCTGTCGCTGTGGTGTTGACTGGGCTCGCGCCGTCACAATCTCTGGACGTACCAAATCCGATTTCGTCCGCAGTGGCTCGGGTGGGCGAACCGCTCGCCTGGCTGCTGCCGTTGATCAACCTTGGTGCGTTGTTGGGCCTGACTTCAGTGGTGCTCGTATTGCTCTACGGGCAATCGCGAATCTTTTATGCAATGGCTGGAGATGGTCTAATGCCCGCGCTTTTTGGGCGCGTGCACCCGCGACTGCGAACTCCTGTGGGCGGTATCGTGATCACCGCAAGCTTCTGCGCCGTGCTCGCGGGGCTGTTTCCTGTCGGCCTGCTGGCCGAAATGGATTCGATTGGCACGCTTCTGGCCTTTACGGTGGTCTGTGCTGGAGTCTTGGTCCTCCGCAGGAAGGCACCCGGTGCCGAGCGGAAATTCCGCGTGCCATTCGGGCCATTCATCCCGGTTACCGGAGTGATATTGTGCCTTGGATTGATGGCAAGCCTATCGATCGGTACTTGGCTTCGATTACTTGGGTGGCTGGTCGTTGGTGCCGCGTACTATAAGTACCGCGCGCATGGCGCCAAATATGTGTCGTCGAGTCACGCCTTGGCCACAGATCTTCTCGCGGAATTGCCGGGCACCGTGGAGAAGCCCCGAAGGCAATAGCATGATGTTTACAGGTCGACTTACCGCGCAGGGCAGGCGCTCGCTTGGCCGTCTGATCCTTACAGGCTTACTCGCGCTCGGTCCGGCCGCAGGCGCGGCCCAACTGCAAGCGCCTTGGGTGCCAACCTGGACGGCAGCACCGCAGCTGCTCGATCCAATCGACTCTCTTCCCGCTGAGCGACTCCACGATGTAACGCTTCGTCAGGCAGTTCGCCTGAGTATCGGTGGTAGTCGAATCCGTGTCTGTCTCTCCAACGCCTTCAGCGACCAGCCGCTGACCATTACCGGAATGCACGTCGGGCAGTCGGCATCTGCGGGCACGGCTGCGATCCTGGCAAAGTCGGATCGCGAATTGCATTTCGGCGGCCGTCGCGATGTGATCGTGTCGCCAGGCGGAACAGCGGTCTCGGATATTGTACTGTTGCCGGTGTCGGCGCTTGGCCGCCTGTCCATTTCCATGCACGTCGCCAATGCGCCGATAAAGCAGACTGGACATCGCAGGTCGCGCTCGACCTCCTGGCTCGCGCCCGGCAACCAACTCGACGCTGTGAGCCTTGCCGGTGCGGCGCCCATCGAGCAATGGTATTTCCTATCGGCGGTTCGGGTCCAGGCGCCCCGCGCGCACCTCATCGTCACCTTTGGGGATTCCATCACGGACGGCAGCGGATCGACGCCCAATCAGAATAATCGTTGACCCGATCTGTTGGCCGAGCGCTTGCAATCGAATCCATTGACCCTCCGTCGGGCCGTGGCGAATCAAGGCATCGCAGGCAACCAGTTGTTGGTTGATGGACATGGTCCCAGTGCGCTCGCTCGCTTTGATCAGGATGCGTTGTCGCAGCCACACGCGCGTATCGTCTTCCTTCAGGAGGGCATCAACGATCTCGGTCAATTCACCCAGGCAGGGTCGCAACCTGCGGCGGCGCACGGGGCAATCGTTGTTCAAATTATCAAAGCCTTTGATCAACTGATCGCCCGGGCGCATGCGCGCGGGCTCCGCATCATTGGTGCGACGATCATGCCGTATGGAGGACCCGACTGCCGCGGTTCGCGGTAGTTTTCGCGGCGGATTCTGCATGCGCGTAGATGGTCGAATATCTAACTGCCGCGCCTCTTGCAAAAAAGCGGGTCGAGACCCCGGTGTGTAGCGGCGCTGATCGGGCTACGATTGACGCGCGAAGATCACGGGTGCCTTCTGCGTGGGGCGGCACATTATACTGCTCTGTGTACGACGTTGAGGGCGCGTGGACCTTCTAGGCGTTCTCGGCGAGCTCGAGCCACCGAGGATTGAGAGGCTCCCGCTTCGCGGCCATTAATTTCGCAAGTCTGCGGCGTTTTGTTGGCTCACGTGCCTCGCAAGGTCCCGTAGCGCAAAGAACCTCGACCGACCGGTTAGACCGATGCTAATTGAAACTCCGACGCCAAGGATCGATCTGACCGTTGGCACCCTCTATCGACCGACAACCAAGCACTTTCAGACACTTTCGCGAAACAATCGAGTGAAGCATGCGGCCACAGCGTTGTCCGTCGGCTCTCCGCCGCAACTGAGATCGAGCTTCCCCGGGGCGTGTGCACGCCCAGAAGGTCCATCCAAATGTCGGCGAGCTTCAATTCGTTAGCGCAGCGCAGGAGATCCGCGTCGGCGCAACGCGCGAGTCACATCGCCACTTCAACGTCGTTACGATTTCGAGGCCGTTTAATGTTATGCAGCCGGCTTCTCCAACCTTTCTCCGACATACGGTATCGGAACTTCTTTGTTCTGGTCCTTCCAATTGAAGCGCGCTGGTCGGTAGTGCGACAAGGCAGCGATCGTCGCACCATGCAGGATCTCCTCCGCAACGTAGCGCCCGACAATGGGAGCCAGCGTCACTCCGCTATGCATGACCGCCAGATAGACATCGCGCGTTTGAGGCAGCGATCCTAGCACCGGCAATCCGTCAGATGGCACGGGACGGAACCCAAGTGTCAGACGGTCAAAGGTCGCGCCTACAGCAGGCGGAAACGCGCGCGCGATCTTCCCGAGAATTCGCTCGCCGTGCATTGCCTCAATGGACGGGTCGGGAAACGACATCACCTCATGGAGTATTTCAGCATGCGCGGGAATAGACGGCGGCGACGTGGCGTCCGTGCCAACGAATCGACCATTCGACATCTGCTTGAATGAAAGATGATCGGGCCCCTCGTGGACAATTTTTGTGAAGTCCTGAACAGGGAGGCTGTGGGCCAAAATGCCCGGTGCGTGTTGCATACGAAGCTCAAAATCCAACATCGCAGCAATGGCCGGAGTGGCAGTCCCGCCAGCAACGACGAGTCGGTCCAGCGGAAAGTTCCCCCGTGTCGTCACGACGTGGTTTAGCCGACTGCCGCTGAACTCCAGATTTGTGACCTCGCAGGGAAACAATACTCTCGCCCCACTCAAAGCGGCGTGCTCAAGGAAACGCAGCGTCAGCAAGACAGGATCGGCATGGCCGTCGGCCCCTGAGAACGCGGCAAACTCGACCAGTCCGGGGTTTAGATACGGCGTCAACATGTGAATGTCGTCAGTGCTCAGTATGCGCATCGGCTGCGATGTGCCTTCGAGCTGTTGTACCTCCGCGCGCACCGCTGCAGTGTCGGTTGCACCTCTCGCCCAAGCAAGGTAACCGCCCCAAGTAATACCGAGCTGCAACGACTTGTCCAGTTCTCGGTAAGCGGCCATGCTTTGCAATCGAAGGTCGCGGTAATGCGAGACCTCAGCAAATGCATTGATCCAAGCGAATGATTTCCCCGTCGCGCCGCTAGCCGGCGCTTTCTTCTCAAACAATGTCACATTCGCGCCAGCTTGCGCCAAGTGAAATGCTATCGATGCGCCCACGATTCCGCCGCCGACAACACCAACGCGCAGGGCAGCCCGCCTCGCAATCGCCGCAGGCGGCATCATCGCGAGCGTCGCACCGCCGCACGCCTTTAAGAATTGCCTTCGTAACATCGGCATCTATTCAATGCTCCTGTGTATTTGCACACCAAGTCTATTGCGTTGCAACGCACTGGTGGCCGTGCGGCCCGTTAACCGTGGCGAACGACGGCGGGCCTGCAATCTGTTACTCGCGCGCGTGACATTCACGGGAGAAGTTGGCACGTAACGCCAAACGCTCACAATTTCCCATGTAGCTGATAGCTATTCGGACATTCACTTTGAATCAGTCGTGTCCCAACGTTGAAGACGCCGGATTCATCAAGTTGTTGAACATACGGCATGTCTGAGTGAACTTGCAATGGTGGCGCTGACATGACCCGGGATTTTTGGTCCCGGTTGATGTTCCGTAAAATGGGAACTTGACCGGCCCTGGATATTCGGACCACTAGCTTTGTGAGTCTGCGACCCCTTTGTATTCCACAAATCAATGACTCTCCGTTTCCTGGTCGCCGTGTTGCTCAGGCTGGATGCAATTGCCTAGTGAGAGCCAACGAAAGCGTTTCGTAGAGTGTCGCGCGAGACCAGCGTCACTCCGTCACACGCCATAACGCTTTGCACTGATGGTCAACGTTTATGCTATCCGATGAAATGAGTTTCGGACGGGGTGGTACGAATTCAAGATACAGTTCTTCACCAGGCTTGATGGCCGGCCAGTCAACGCCACCTTCTGAATTGGGATTGCCAGTCTTTGCAAAGCTTGTCCAATAGCTCACCATGGCGTCGGACAGCGCTTGTTGCTCAGGCGACAGTGGCTTCAGGTTGCCGACAGCACCGATGTAATTCTTGAAGATGTAACGCATTTCCAGCGTGTGCGCCGCACCGTAGGGAAATGAAGCGTCCCGAAATGGATAAGGGGCGTGTGTATCATTGAACTCGTAGCCCCAGACACGCGTATATTTCGCCAGTATGTTGTTCGCGGCCAGAAGCGGGCAGACGAACAGGCCATCGGTTACCGCACGGGCCGAGGCGGCTCCTGCCGATCCGCTAAAAGCAGACACCGGATAGTGCGGAACAACCTTGGCGGCAACATCGCCGAAAGTCTCTCGGAGACGCGTCTCCAACTCGCCCTCGCTGAGAGGATGGCCTGCCGCGTTTTCACGGAGGCCCTCTACCCATGTCCACTCATCGTGATTCGATCCATTGATGATTGGAACGCGCTTGAATTGACCGGCAATTACAGCATCCCGGGTTCGCTCGGTCATGATTGCGCCGTCAACCACGACCCCGAAAGAATAAGTAGGCAGTTTCTTGATGACGCTCGCAACCTTGTCAGTCGGCACAGACCGCAAGCAGGCGCTCCCGGACCCTTCAGGGCAGCCCATGAGCGTCGCGGCGGACTTCCCAACTGTCTCTGCTTCGGCCAGAGAAAATCCGTTATAGAAAGGAGCAAAGTCCCCAATCCACAATGACGCGCTCTCGACGATCGCTTTGCTAAACAAGCTGGTCGACCCGGGGGATATCAAATGATTGAACACATTGGCCCCTCCGGATGACTCTCCAATCAGCGTGACGTTATCGGGATCGCCGCCAAAAGCCTTGATATTCCTGCGCACCCAGGCTAGTGCAAACTGCTGATCCATAAGGCCATAGTTGGCAAAAGGATGTCCTTCCCGGTCCAGATCCGGATGCGTCAGGAATCCAAATATATTGAGGCGATAGTTGAACGAAACGAAGATCACTCCCTTTTCGACAAGCAGTGTCGGGTCGTAGTCATTAGAACGGCCTTGTCTGAGGCCGCCACCGTGAATCCAGACCATCACGGCCCTCTTGGCCTTGTGTTTGCGAAAGTCGTGCGGAGTTACGACGTTGAGATAAAGGCAATCTTCATTGAGGACTGGCTTCGAGAATCCTTCTGGAGCGACCTGCGTGCACCAATTGCCGTACGCCGTCGTCTCCCGAGCCTTGAACCACTTGGGCGGCGCCACAGGTGGACGCCACCGCAGATCGCCGACCGGCGGAGCCGCGTAGGGAATGCCGAGAAACCAGTCCAGGCTTTCTCGCTGGGCACCGACGACGGGACCACTGGACGTCATGACTGCCGGGGTCTTGTGCCAGGTGTCACGTTCAGCTTTGCCGTTTTCTACAATCGCGGCAGTCGTGAGGCCGAGACATGCGAGGTTCAATAGCGCTGCTTTGACGATGTATCGAGCCGCCAGCTGCTGTACCGTCACGTCGTCGCTTCCTGATAGGCGAGAGGAAACAGCGGGCCGTCAATGGTCGCCCCCGCAGCCAGGTGGTCCGTCAGGCCAGGAAAATTCGGTGAGGTCGTCCAGGCACGAGGCGCATGCCGCGCATCATCCCCGACGAAACGGACGGAGAATACCCGACGCCTGGTGGGCGAGCCGGCGGAGGAATGCAGCGTCAGCATGTGGAACGCCACGGCGTCGCCCGGCACCAGCGCCCGCGCAAAGGTCCTATGCGCCGCTCTGTCCGCCTCGAAATCCGGCGGATCGGCCAAGCTTCCTTCTGGAAACCATTTCGCTTCGGTGTTCATGAAGGAACGTGGCATCAGCCACGGACCGAGATGTGATCCTGCAACGAATTCAAGTGTCGCACCCCGACTCACCGGATCAACCGGTATCCAGAAGCTGACATTCTGCCGCCCTTCGATGTCGTAGTAAGGCTGATCTTGATGCCAAGGCGTACTCTGGCGAGCGCCGGACTCCTTGGTCAGCATGTGATCATGATGGAAACGGGCCGTACGGCTCCCCATCAGCTCCGCGGCAACTGCCGGCACACATGAGTGGAAGATTACCTCACGATATTGTGGATTGCGGTGCCAATTGCAGAAATCGACAATGAATTGCCCGGGGTCGTCCGCGCGGCTGGCGGTCTTCGCGTTCGAACTGGGGTCAGCCAGATTGGCGTCAATCCCTGCTTGCAGAATTTTCACTTGCGAAGGCGCCAGCAGATTCCTTGCGGTAGGTGGCATTGGTATACGAGACGCCGGTTTCGATATTGAGGCCTGAGACAGAATTGAGTGCAACTTCAAGCCTCTCGGCACCGTCCGTAATTGCGCGCGTTTCTTCCGCCTCGTACTGCTTGCCCGGATGCAGGCGAAAGCGCCAACAAGACCATGGCGATCGCGTTCCGTTCTTGAAATGACCTCATACTCGACTCCCCCTTAGGTCTTCATCCCACGCGCCGACGTCATCTTCGCCTGCCGACGCGACGTGCGTTGACGATTCCGTCTCAGCATCCCCTTGACTTTTCGGGTTTTCCAACACTTTCTCGGCGACAACTGAGACGCTGCGTATCTTTCAGGGACAGCGGCGAGGCCACTTCCGGGCCTTTGACGGTTGAGACGCAAAATGATACTTATAGCGCTGATATGGAGCTTCGGCATCTCAGATACTTTGTAGCCGTTGCCGAAGCCTTGAATTTCCGCAGGGCGGCCGAGCACGTCCACATCGAGCAGTCGCCACTCAGCCAGCAAATCCGCAATCTCGAGCGGGAACTGGGCGTTGATCTGTTCACACGCAGCAAGCGTCGCGTCGCATTGACGCATGCCGGCATAGTATTTCTCGCCGACGCGAAGGCCATCCTGGCGCGCTCGAATGACAGCGTTGAACGCGTGCGACGCGCCTCGCGTGGCGCACTGGGCGCGTTGTCGATCACCTACCTGACCTCCATGACTAACGATTTCGTCGACCAGGTCATCCACCGGTTCCGGTCGCGGCATCCGGGAGTCGTGCTCGATTTTAGCGATCTGACTCCGGCCGCGATCCTACAGTCCGTCGCCCAGCGCACGGCGGATGTCGGTTTTTTGCGCGGCATTTTCCCGCACGAAGAACTCGTAGTGGAGGAACTGGGTGCCGAACCGATGATCGTGATCATGCCGAAGGACCATCACCTCACGAAAAAGAAGGTGCTCGAGGGTGAGGATCTGGCCGAAGAGTCGTTCGTTATGGTCCCGGACGAGGGAGCGATGGGGTACAACGACGTCATCAGGTCCTATTGCAGGGAGCATGGCTTCATGCCACACCTGTGCGCTGAGGGCAACCAGTTGCACACAGTGATCTGGCTGGTGCATGTCGGCCTGGGCCTGGCACTGATTCCGGAATCGCTCAAGTGCCTGCACCGCGAAAATATTGTCTACCGGGAACTGAAGGATCCGCCGCACATCACGGCCAAGATGGTGTATCGATGCGACAATGGGTCCCCGATGCTCGCGAACTTCATTGCAGTGGTGCGGGACTGCGTGGCGGAATCACGCGCTCCAGTACGGCAGGCCGTCAAGGGGCTCAGACCGCGCCGGTTCAATCAGGCCGTTGACGCCTGATTCTTCGCAATCGCGCGCTTGACGAGGTGGTTGGCCACCACCAGGTCCTGGAAACTGACTCCGGATGAGTCAAAGATCGTGATTTCGTCGGCCGTCTGGCGGCCGGCCTTGGCGCCGGAGCAAATCTCACCCAACTCTGCGTAGATTAAATCATGGCCGTCAATGCGCGGTGCGATCAGCTGCAGTTCGCCAATGGCAAAACTCTGCTGGGCCTTGTCGGCAACCACCTTGGCCCGACGCACCAGCTCCGGATCTAGTTCCTTCTTGCCCGCGCCGTCGCTGCCGACGGCATTGATGTGCGTGCCCGGGCGAATCCACTCGCTCATGATTAACGGATTAGTCGACGGCGTCGTGGTGATTACGATGTCGGCGCGCTGAAGCTGTGCCGGCAGATCGTCCACTCCCGTGACATCGATGCCCGACTCGCGCCACGCGGCAACGTAAGCGGCCACCGCATCGCGGCGACGGCCCCACACGCGAACTCGTGAAACCGGGTTCGTGATTCGCAGTGCTTCGAGCTGCGCGTGGGCCTGCTCGCCCGTTCCGATAATCGTAACTTCGGTCGCATCGCGCCGGGCGAGATGACGTGCCGCAACGGCTCCCGCAGCGGCGGTGCGCATGCGGGTGATCGTATTGGCCGGCATGACAGCCAATGGCTCGCCGTTCAATGGATCGATGAGAAGTATCGTCGCGCGATGGCTTGGAAGCCCAAAGCGCTGCTGGTTTCCCATCCAATATCCGCCCACCTTAAGGCCGAGTATTTCCTCGTTTTCTGCTGGCATGCGAAGATATCCGGACTTGAGCCCGAAGTGTGCGTTGGCGGAACCGACGTACTCGACAATCGCGGGAAATGTAACCGCACGGCCTTGCGAATCGGCGACGAACGCCTGCTCAACCAGATCGATCACTGTTTCGAAGGACAGTTCGCGTTGAATGAATTCCTCGGACAACGACAACATCAGAGCATTCCAGCAAGGTCCGGTACACCAGTATTCGCACAACTCGAATGGCCACACTAATACTTTATTCACCCGTGTAGAGACGGTTCTCATCTCAATGACATGAGCATCAAGAAGATTGTTCTCTTCACTCGTCGTGCGCCTAGAATGCGGCACATCGTCTATTGCACGAACGGTGCAAGGAGTTCTCGTGACGCCGGCGCCCTGGCAAGCACAGTCTGGATATTTGAACACCGCGAGCTTTGGCGTCCCTTGCCCCGCCGCTGTTGAAGCCGTGGCGGCCACCACCTTAGCGTGGACGCAGGGGCGGCTCGCTTTCGGCAGCTGGTTTGCTGAATCGCTAACCACGCGCGAAAGCGTGGCACGGCTTATGAACGTGCCGACCGATTCGGTCGCGCTTGGCACATCGACCGCAACGATGCTCGGCTCGATTGCGGTCAACCTTCCAGACGGTGCGCGCGTGCTGGCGCCGGAAAACGAGCACAGCTCCAATCTGCTGCCGTTTCGCAATCATGCGCATCGTGGTATTTCGGTCAAACTGGTGCCGCTGGCGGAACTTGCCAGCCGCGTGGATGACTCGATTTCATTGGTGTCATGCAGCGCGGTGCAATCGCTGACTGGCGAAGTCGCGGATATTGTTGCCATTCGCCGTGCCACTCAGCGGAACGGCACGATGTTCAGCCTGGACACCAGCCAAGCTTGCGGATGGCTGCCACTTTCGGGCGCGTCGGCCGACTACGTCGTTTGTTCGCTCTACAAGTGGTTGTGCTCGCCCATTGGAGGGGCATTCCTGCTCGTTTCCGCAGAGGCCGCCAAGGCAATGCGGCCTGCAGTGCCAGGCTGGCCCGCAACGGCGGAGCCCGCGGCTCCCCCTTACGGCAACGAAGCGCTATGGGCAAACGACGCACGCAGGTTCGATGCCGCGCCGAATCTCATTTCGATGATCGGTTCCCGGCCATCGATTGACGCTATTGCATCAATTGGAGTCGAGGCCATCTTCAAGCACAATGTTGGCCTGGCCAACGGGTTGCGTGAGGGACTGGACATGCCACCTTCCGCGTCTGCAATCGTGACGCTACCCATGGCCGACGGCGCAGCGCATCTCGCCAGCGTCGGCATTTCGGCCACCGAGTGGCGCGGCATACTGCGCCTGTCATTCCACCTCTACAACACCGAAGAAGATGTGACCCGGACGCTGGCGGCGCTGAAGTCGATCAAGCGCTGACGCCGCGCTGCGCCACGGCTCGTGCTTTGCACGTGCGGCATCTCAATGTAGACCTCTAACAACTCACCGTTGCGCGGATTGCAGAATCGATGACATGGACATACCGTAACACTCACACATGGCTTCGCGCCGACAATTTCTGACTGATGAATGCGTGCTCTTCGCGCCGGCGACCGACTCGACTCATACTGACCGGGACGCTGCCAAAGTGTTGCTCGGCCACCGCGATCGATACTAGGACATGAGCAAGATGACACCAACGCGGCGCTGGCCTGACTACTCCGCCATCTGGCGATGGCACTTCTATGCCGGCGTATTGTGCTTTCCGTTTGTCATCTGGCTTGCGTTGACCGGATCGATCTACCTGTTTCGTCCGGACATTGAAACCTTGCTCGACCGGCCCTACGAGAATCTCAGGCTCAACGCCGGACGTCCGCTACCGTCAGCGGAGGTCGCAGCGGCGGTCGGTTCGATCGGCGGATCGCAATTCAGCAAGTACAGTCCGCCGGCGACTAGGACCGGTGCAGCGCAGGTGGTCGTGTCTTCCAAGGGAGAACTCTGGCGAATCTATGTCGATCCGCGCGACCTGAAACCGATGAAGATCCTTCGCGATGAGTGGCGCCCCATGGAGGTTGTCAACAGGCTGCACGGTACGTTGTTGCTCGGCAATGCCGGTTCGATTGTGGTGGAAGTCGCAGCATCGTGGGCGATCGTATTGATCATTACGGGACTGTACCTTTGGTTTCCGCGAAATCGTAGCGGGGCCGCCGGTGTGCTGTACCCACGACTTTGCGCCCGCGGCCGCACGTTTTGGCGCGACCTGCACGCTGTGACTGGTTGTTGGGTGTCGATATTCGTATTGTTCATGCTGTTGAGTGGCCTGCCCTGGTCGTTCGCATGGGGCAGCTACTTGAGCTGGGCCAGGGAATTCTCGCCCATTACTTCCGGCGCGCCGAATTGGACCGTTGGAAGGGCGATGGCTGGCATGTCTCCCACTGAAATGGCTGCGATGTCGCCCTCGACCAGCCACATGACTGGCATGTCCGACAGCGAGCATCAAAGCATGTTGCTTCGTTCAATTGATGTTGTAGTACCGGCCGCACTCGCACTCGACGTACCGCGACCTGTGCTGATCCAACCACCGACCGGTGCAAGCTATGACTGGACTATTACTTCCGACAACCAGAACCGGCTCAAGCGCGTCACTTATACCTTGTCACCAGACGTCGGCAGCGTAACTTCCAGGTCTGGTTTCAGCGATCAGAACATCGTTGATCGCGTAGTCAATGTCGGCATTTCCGTGCACGTTGGCCAGTTGTTTGGACGCATCAACCAGGCGGTCCTGCTGTTTATGGCAACTGGCCTAGTCACTATGATATGTGGCGCTGTCACGATGTGGCTGCGGCGCAGGCCGCGCGACGCGCTCGGTGCACCGCGGACGAACGCGCCCCCGCGCGCCACGGGCTGGCTGATTGTGAGCATTCTTGCGTTAGCGTTGCTGATGCCACTGTTTGGCCTGACGCTGCTCGCTGTGCTGGCCGTCGAGCGCTGGGTGCTGTGCCGCCTACCGCCCCTGCGGCACTGGCTTGGATTGATTGAACCCGCGCGCGGCGTTATTTTCAAATGAAGGAGTGAGCCCGTGAACAGACGATTTTTTCTCGGCGCTTCGATTGGCACCGGACTGGCAGCAAGTGCACTGAGCTTCGCCAAGGGCGCTGCACGACCGCGCATCGGCATCGTCGGAGGCGGAATCGTCGGCGCCGCCATCGCGATGCGATGCGCGCGAGCCGGCGCAGAGGTGACATTGCTTGAGAAGGCTGCTCCGGCGTCAGGAGCGACCAGCAAGTCGTTTGCGTGGATCAATCCATTCATGGACGACGAGCACTACATGAAGGTGCGCCTC
This sequence comes from Gammaproteobacteria bacterium, assembly GCA_041690895.1. Classification (GTDB taxonomy): domain Bacteria; phylum Pseudomonadota; class Gammaproteobacteria; order Steroidobacterales; family Steroidobacteraceae; genus Bog-1198. The sequence continues at coordinate 453 of JBEPVT010000110.1, read as the reverse complement.
GAGGCACTCGCGCGGTGGCAACGCATAGACCGGCCATTGGGCTTGGGCGTCGTTTGGGGCGGCTACGTCAGCTTCACCGACAAGGACAGTGATCGTGGGCGCCTGGCCGTTCAATCGGCGCATCTCGCCACAGTTGGACATCCCATACGTTCACTCGACCTAGCGCAACTGAAAAGCATGTGTCCAGCCATCGATCCGGGCAAGCTCGTGGAAGCAACGTGGTCGGACCTGGGCGGCCACGTCGATCCTGTGCACGCCACGCGGCGATTCCTCGCTGCAGCCACGACCTCCGGCGCGCGAGTCATTCATCCTTGTGCAGTCACCTCAATCGAACCGATGACCGGCGGCGTCACCCTCGCGACGACTCGCGGCCGTCTTCACTTCGACCATGTCGTTGTTGCGGCCGGCGTCGACGCGCCGGCCCAGCTCTCACCCCAGGGCTATAGGCTGCCG
>JBEPVT010000109.1:0-12912 GCA_041690895.1 Gammaproteobacteria bacterium | reverse complement strand
CTGAGCGGCGTCACTACCTTCGAGAATTGGGGAAAGATCGAGGATGGAAAGAGGGATCATTTGTTGGTAGTGCACTCGCTCACGTGTCCCGGGGCCGCACGGCTTGAACGATTTCACCGACGACACGATCGCCCACATCGGGAGACGCAGCGAGCCCACGCACGACGCCGTCGATATCGGCGGACGACCGGTTCTGGCTCATCTTCCACTTCCCTTCCAACCGACTGATCGGAAGCTCGAACCCCACGATCGCCCGCTCAAGTTGCGCGATGTACTCCTCTGGCGCGTCACTCAGCAACCATGGCTCGTCCCGTTTACCTTCGTGCCGCTTGGTGAGGGCCTCGAGGTGCGGGCGCAGGAACGTGTGGTCATCCCGGAATGTGATTGTGCCATAGGCGTGCACCGCAACGTAATTCCACGTCGGCACAACCTTGCCATGCTCTGCCTTTGCGGCGTACCACATCGGCGTGATGTAAGCATCAGCGCCTGAAAAAATCACCAGTGCCTCGGGCAATATCAGCATCTGCTTGTGCTGCGGATTGGCCCGGGCAACGTGGCCCTGTAGTGTGCCATGCGGACCGCGCGACCGATCGAGCACGAGCGGAAGGTGCGTTGCGAATAGCCCATCGCTGGAAGCGGTAACAAGCGTCGCGAAAGGGTGCGCATCCATGAAGTCATGGAGTACTTCAGGTCGCGATTCGGCGTTCGACGGTGGGATATACATATCAAATAGCCATCTTACGGCACAACCGTGACGTCCAGAGCACCAACCGCACGCGCTAGCGTAGCTGTGATTCGTGCAACGCCAACAGTACGGCTGACCACAGTGTTGCCTGGACCAGGCGCTACTACGTTGTAGTTCGACGACTCCCAGATTATGTATGGTCCCACGAGCACCGTGCCGTCGGCGGCGATGATTTGTGCGGTTACGGGGATCGATTGACCCACGTGAATCGTTGCAGTAACGGGCGTAACTTTCACGCCCTGCAACCGCGGCAACACGATGACGGAATCCGTTCCGGTAATTCCATTGAGCGTCGCCGAGATGTGTGCGGTGCCCGGAGCGACGCCGCGCGCGTACACGGATGGCTGAATTGGTACTATGGCGACCGCGGGCTCGATACTGATAACCTGAGGGTTGCTGGTTTGCCAAGCGACCGTGCGAATTGGCTGGGTGAACTCCAAACCAACGTCATTGAATGCGCCGGCCTGCACTCGAAGCGTATCACCAACCTGAACGTATGTCGGCCACGTATAGACAATGACGTCATGAATTGGCGGCGGCGCGATGACATCGGTGTAACCGCAGCCGTCAAGAAGAGATGCCGCCATCAGGCATGCAGCTATGCGCCCCACTCTTCGCCGGATGCGGATCACCGCCGTGTGCCGTAAAGTAGAGTGAAGGAACCGGCGCATGTGTTCAAAGCTAATACGGGAAGCCGGTACCGTCTGTTACCGACGGTAGGTCGAAGCTCGGCTCTGCTTTTGTATCGGCAATCCGGCCGCTGCAAGTCGCGTCGTGGCGTCACATCAGAGGACCGAAACGAGTCCCTTCAGATTCGTCACACACCTCCGCTCCGATATCCACCGGGATTGTTGTAAATCGTCATCCCGCCGAAGGCCGGGAACCATGGACGACGGACTACGAATGCAATCCACGTTTGCAGGTGTCGTTGATCTTGAGGAGTGACGACGGCCTGGTCACTCAACTCAGTTGCAGTAACAGTGTTCTGTCACTTGTAACTGCACTCGACCAAAATCCGCGCTAGGCGTGTGGCGCCCACAGCGATTCGTACGGCCGTGCGTGATCCAGTTGTAATCGCCCCTCAGCAGGTCGGCGACCCACCAGATAAAGGATGAGAGGTTTGGATCGATCGTGTATTTACACATAGAATTATTGTTTCTTGCAAGTATAATTACATACAATTATACTTGTATTCATGCCGAGCCCTATTAGCCCACCCCCGCAGACCACGGCGGACCCAAACGTTCTCGTCGATCGGATCAATGAACGGAGAGACCTCGCGACGCTCCTGGAACGCGGGCGCCCCGCACTTGCACTCCTCACGGGACGACGGCGTGTCGGCAAGACTTTCCTCCTGACCCACGCATGGCCAGCGTCAGACCTCTTCCTGTTCACGGCTGCCCGAACCACCGGGGAGCTCAACCGGCGGCAGATGCTCGGGGATCTTGCTACGTGGAGTGGCGAGAAGCTCTCGCTGGACGATTATCCGGGCTGGCGGACGGTCTTCCGGCTCCTGGTCGAGCTGGCGACGATCCGCGCCACGGGGAACTCCGCACAGCCGACGGTCGTCGTGCTGGACGAGTTCCAGTACCTGGCCGACGGAGACGCCGGAGTCGCGGCAGTGGCGTCCGAACTCAACGCCGTCTGGGAGGGAAAGGAGCTCCGGCGCGCAGCCGGAGGAAAACTCCCGCTCCTGGTCGTCCTTGCGGGATCTGCCGTCGCCACCATGGAAGCGCTGGCCGGCGGGGGGTCACCCCTCTACGGGCGCTTCGACTGGCAATACACCCTTCAGCCGTTCACCTACTGGCATGCGGCCGAGCTCGCGGCGTACCCCGCGCTTCGAGATCGCGCGATGGTGTACGGCATCTTCGGTGGGACGCCGCACTATCTGGCGGCGGTGGACACGAGCCGCTCGCTTGAGGAGAACGCTGCCGACCTGCTGCTCTCCCCCCGAGGTGAAGTACGGTTGCTGGTGGAGACCGCGCTCGATCAGGAAGAGGCACTACGCGACGTCTCGAAGTATCGTGCGATCCTGCGCGCCGTGGCCGATGGATGCACGGAACGCAACGCAATCGCGCAACGCACCGGCCTGGCAAACGATCACGGGCTTCGAGAAAAGTTGCGCACCCTCATCGAGCTCGGATACCTCGGCGAGCGACGAAACATCGACGCGAAGCCGAACGAAGCAGTTCGCTATGCCATCGCCGACGCCGCGTTTCGCTTCTATCACCATTTCGTCGCACCCAACGACTCGGCGCTAGAGCGCTACCCCGCGGCCGACGTATGGACTACCTCGGTCGCGCCCCATCTGGATAGTTACATGGGCTTCGAACTGGAGCGGATCGCAACGCAAGCTTACGATCGCCGCGCGATCGATCTCAAGCTCCCGCTCGTGACGCGGTGGGGACGCTGGGAGGGCACCGATCTGTTGCGACGCCCACTAGAGATGGACATCGTCGCCGACCTCACGGATGGACGATGCATGACCGGGAGCGTGAAGTGGAATCGTGATCCGATCGGACCCAGCGTGCACAACACTCACATGGAGATGCTCCGGCGCGCGGCTGATGCGGGACGGAAGTGGGCGCATGCGGCACTCGGAGAGAGCGCCCCACTGTACTACGTCTCAGCGGCCGGTTTCACGCCGGCGTTTCGTGCTACCGTCGAGGCGAGTGAACATCCGGCGACTCTGTGGTCCCTTGAAGACTTGTATGGATCGCGAGAACTTCACGCGCTCCATACTCGTGACAACATTCCGTGACAACATTCCGTGACAAATGTGCTTGAGAACCCGCGTGCTTCGTATCCCTGTCTCGCCACATCATGACGCCACCACTTGACTGGAATGCAGCGACGGCAACTTGCGTAACTACCATCGCACTAACGCCTTGAATCAGCCACTCGCCGTACGGTACTCAATTGATTCTCAATGTACGGCAGTCACATTACCTGGTTCGTTGCAACAGTCATCGGCAGCGTGATGGCCCAGCCATTGGGTCATCCGGCACAATCGCCAAACAGCTCGCAAGCCGAGCGCGCCGTATCATGCCTCGACACAGTCTCGATGACTGGCGCTATGAGACACATTGTGTACATCCAAGCTGCCGTCCGCGATTCGATTGATCCAAGACTCGGACAACAAGCAGACGTATTTACACAATCGGTTGCGCAACACCTGCGGCATCTATCTTCACCACTAGGCGACACCCTTCCAGAAGGCGAGCCGGCAGTTGGATGGAGAAGGATCAATCCTGCGGTGGTGCTAACCGTTGTGGTAGCACGCAATTCGACGGCCGCAGCATCGCTGCTCCGTGCAGTCGTATCCAGAATACCCCATGGCAATGCGGTCCATCGGCCCAATGGGAGCCGTAATTCTCCAATTCGTAGTTGACTCTACGGGCCGCGCTGTCCAAACAACTATTAGGGAGTTTTGGCGGCAACGCAACGGCGACCGGTCGGACCGCTACACGTCGCCTACAACGCCTTTCTTCACTCCGTGGAGGTTTGGCTCCCCACTGCAGTATTGACGCCTGCACGCATTGGCGGCTGCCCCGTGACTCGACTCATGCGGCAGAACTTCACTTTCACACTTCGATAAAATCACTCTAAGTCGTGACTGTTCGCCGAACGGCGCTCGCTCACAGTCACTTGTCGGTGTCCTGTGCTTTCGGCGCCCCTAATTCTCCGATTCACCCTCACCACCGTCGCGATACTTCGGCCCAGCCATCTTGCGAAGCAACGCGTGCTTTTCCGGGGGGCAGTCTTCTCCGCGACTCCAAGCAGCAACGCGCGCTGGCTCTGCGTCTGCGCGCTGCGCGATCTGCTCCTGACTAAGGCCCTGATTTTGACTGATGTGGCTGATGAGAAACGCAGCGTTCATTGTGAGCTCCGTTACAGAAAGTTCGCCGCTGTCACAGGATGTTGACCGCGCGAGCGGCAAGCAGCGCCACGGTCGTGAATGCGATGACGGCTTGCACCATCATCATGAGCTTGGCCCAACGCGAGAGCACCGGCACGTCTGTTGGGGAGAACGCAGTACAAGTGTAGAACGATAGCGCGAGATAATCCACGAACCCCGGTCGCCACCGCTCGACCTCCGCCACCGATCGGCCGTCCGCTCCCGGGGCCATGATCGCCATCTGCGGGAAAAGAAACGCCCCGCGCGTGTGCGCTCCTCTGCGGTCCCGAGCGTTCGGTCCACCGGCGTCGAGTCGCCAGTACCACGACGCGAAGACGATAACGTTGGTGAACCACAGTACCGCTGCAGACTCGAGCAAGCGCTGCGCGACCTCTGCGTGCGTTGGCAGTGCGCGTATCAACGTTACGAGCCCGTACAGCATCGCGATTGTCAGAATCGCGAGTACAGCGTAGCCTAGCCATTCGTTCAACGTCATCTTGCGCGAATGCCTCGCGGCGCTCGACGCCGACACGAGAACGATCACGATAGTCGCGAGCACCCAGGGCGGCACCAGACTGAGGGAGCGTGGCAACGCAAAAGGCAGGAATGCCGCGGCGAGCACGCCGAGCACGGCGGGCCAGCGTGGCTCGGCGTCGATGTCGGTCGTGTCGTGTGCCTGCTCAGGAGATTCCTTCACGGCGGGTTCATACGGAGAGGGAGTGTTGCGCTGGCTCCGGTAACATGCGCGCGCGTGCGGCTGGGTGCAACGACCGAAAACCGACAAGGAGCCACTCTCGCATCAGAATGGCTCCTCGAAGGGTTCAATGAGAACAGCTTAGGTACGGGTAAATCAGTAGCCCGACTTCTTTGCCTTTTTATTACGATGATGCTGAACCTCGGCACCGATCGCGGCGCCCACCAGCGCCCCATGCTTATGGTGTGTCAAGTGACCTCCGACCGCGCCGACGGCCGCACCCTTCAAAATGCTGTGATGCTTCTGCTGAACCGGCGCCTGCTGTTGCGTCTGCTGTTGCGTCTGCTGTTGCGTCTGCTGTTGCGTCTGCTGTTGCGTCTGCGGTTGCGTCTGCGGTTGCGTCTGCGGTTGCGTCTGCGGTTGCGTCTGCTGTTGGGCTGAGGCAGCGATGACGGGCGTGAGCACGAGAGCGGCGCTCAGGGCCATCATTTTACAGGCGGTGTTGCGGGACGTCTGGCTCATCTCGGTTGCCCTCTTGGATGGTTTTTTGGGGAGTTGATCCACCAAGTTCGTAGGCGAATTTGGTGCCAGCGGCTGCATCTTACCTGCAGTCTGCTTCCCGTTAATTACGGCGTGCCATCTCCGCTCAAGTCGATAGTATCCTTCCCCTTCTCCGGTTTCCCGAACGTCCAGCTAGCGCTGAGCAGCAGCCCGCGAATCGCTCGCGAGCGATCCGACGTCTGAAAGAAACGAGGATCGACCGTCGTGCCCCGTTCATGCGCTGTGTTGAACGGGTCGATGACACGCAAGGTCAGGCTCAACTGGTCATCCATCAGCTTTTGCCGTGCAGCCAGATTGAACTGCGTGCGGCTGCCGCTCGTGCCCTGCTCCACCTTCATCGCCGCCTGATACGTGAACAGCGCCTGCACGTCGACCGTCTTCGACACGCGATACGCGCCATTGGCGCGCGCCCTCCATCCGAACGTGCTGACCGAGAGGTTCGGAGCGACACTGTTGGCACTGCTCGTCTGGCGGAATGCACTGCTGCCGACGAAACCGCTCAGGCGCGTTCCACTGAGCGCCAGCGTCGCGTCCCCGCCGTAGGCATCGCTCGTCGCGATATTGGCGAACGTGCGTGTCGTGACGCCGACGCTGTCGATGGTCAGGAGCGTCCGCACCGCGTCGAACGTGCGGCGGAAAAACGGCGTCACCTGCAACGTCGTCTTTCCCTCGGTACGCTGCAGGCCGAGTTCGAAGGCGCTCGTATGCTCCGGCTTCAGGTAAGGATTGCCTCGCGACAGGTTCAGCGGATCCGCATAGTGCGGAATCGGATCAAGCTGGTCAGCATCATCGGGGCGCCTGATCCGCGCGGAATAGCTGAGCTTCACCTGAGTGGCGTCGTCGATGTTATAGGCGAGGAGTCCGCTCGGGAAGATGCTGTTGTAGGCATTGCTGAACGTCGCGTTCACGGACGCTACTTGAAACTGCGTCGCCGCGTGCTCCACCCTGATGCCCGCCTGGAACTGCAACTTGCCCCGTTCCCCGACGATCATGCCGTATGCGGCGTTGACGTCCTGCTGATACACGAAGTCGCTCGTGCGACTGGAGTCGCGCAGGTAGGTCCCGCTCAAAGCATCGAGCAGGCGCGTGTCGAGCGCGGTATGAAAATGATCGAACGTGCCCTTGTACCCGGTTTCCATCCGCAGGCCATCCGCGATGGGGCGGACGTAGTCCACCTTGACCGAATTGTTTACGGGCCGCTCGAGGTTCCGCTGCATCTCCTGGTCGGTGGTGTCAAGCGGCGTGCTGTACTGCGACAATGCATGTGCGGCGACCGTGCTCGGGCCACCTTCGGAGTGGCGAAATGCTCGGAGCTCGACAGACAGCTTGTGTCCCTTGTCCGGGAAGGCATGCTTGAGCGCCAGCGTTGCGTCGAAGTCGTTCTCCTGGTTCGTTCCCGAACTGAGGCGATTCGACAGTCCCGTCAATGCATGACTGGCATCGAGGGCGCGGTAGTTGATACCGCTGGATTCGCCGTCGTGCCGAGAGCTGAGCAGCAGGTCGAGCGAGAGGTCGTCGTGCGGCGTGAGTGTGTAGCCTGCGCTTCCCGTCAACGTATGGATCTGCCTCGCCTGAGTACGGGTCGAAAGCTCATCGAGATAGGTGAGCGGGGTCACGTAGTCATTTTGGCGAAAGAGCGCTTCAGTGCGCGGGCGGTGGTCGCGAAGGAAACCGTAGCTGCCATAAAGCGACAATCCCTTGTGATCAAACCCGACGTTGACCCCTGCGTTAGCCTGCCCAGTCGTGGCACCCGCCAGCGTCGCGCCACCGCTCGTGCCCGCGTCCACCTTCTGCTTCAGGGCGATGTTGATGATGCCGGCAACTCCCGTTGGATCGTCGCGAGCAGATGGATTGGTGACTACCTCCACCTTGTCCACCATGTCAGCCGGGAGCTGCGCGAGGAAGTCACCGAGCTGTGCCGCCTTGAGCGGGCTGGGGCGGCCGTTGATCTGGACAGTGACGCCGGAGTTGCCGCGCAGGCTTATGACGTTGTCGATGTCCACATCCACAGCGGGGACAGACCGCAGAACGTCGAGCGCGCTGCCACCTTTGGCCGTTGGCATATCACGCACGACATACGTATTACGATCCGGCGCGAGCTGGATCTGCTCACGCTGACCGGTCACGACAACCTGCTGCAGCGCACTCGGTACCGCCGTCAGCTGCAACATGCCCAGGTCCACGCTACCCGTTGCGGTGATTGTGACAGGCGTGACGTTGCGTAACGCGTAACCGAGCGCGCGGATTCGCAAGCGGTAACGGCCCGGTCGCAAGCCATGCACAGTGAAGCGACCGCTGGTATCGGTCGCAGCGTGTGACAGTGCGGCAGTACCGGTCAGCGGGTAAACGTCGACCGTCGCGATGCCGAGCGGTATGTGGGTGGGCCCGTCGACGATTTGGCCGCGAATATCACCGGCCGATACGCCGCCAACTACCGAAGGAGATTGCTGCGGGAAAACTGCAGAATAGGGTCCGAGCAACATTAACGCGGCTAACACGGCCGAGCGATTTCTGGGTATCACGATGCGAAGTAAAGTGGAACGTCCGCTTCGCCGGGAGCAAAGTGACGGCATTGAGTTGGAGAAGAAGCCGGTGACGGGCGCTTCCTGTACGGCGCACGCCTAGTGGTTGCGAGTCCAGTGCAAAGTAAAAACAGATCCTTACATGAGGATTACAACCTGCTAATCTGGCCTCATTGCGTATCTGTCCAATTCCTGATTGAGCTCTCAGGCGTCTCCGGCACGGCAGTAAAGCGGGTTGCCGTTGGGACAAGACTTGGGACACGCTCGCGTGTGGACGACTCTAATCAGCGGGACTCACGGACCGGCACAACGCCAGATAGAGGTTAGTTCTCCGAATCGCCAGAGCGCGGCGACTCACCGGCCAGGATAGTGTAGAGAGCCACGTTTATATAAAAGTTGGAACGCCAGACACGCACCTTACGCAGTATGCCGCCGGCAGTGAGCGCCTCCAGATACTTCTGCGCCGTGTCACGGGAGACACCAAGCTCATCCTCTACAAACTGGATCTTCGTATACGGGTGCGAAAACAAATTGTTGATCAGGTCCTTGCTGTAGAACTTGTAACCGGCACGTACCTGGTGTTTGACATCCAGCAGTGCGTGCTTGATTGCACCGACCGTCGCGATCCCGTCGCGTGCCGTCTCCTCCACGGCCGTCAGCATGTACATCACCCAGTCCTCCCATGCATCATGCTCGCGAACGTTCTGCAGTAGCTGATAGTATCGCGCCTTGTTGCGCACAATGTACCGGCTCATGTAGAGCACTGGCGTATCGAGCAACCCCTCCTTCACGAGGTAGAGCACGTTCACAATGCGCCCCGTGCGTCCGTTGCCATCGTAGAACGGGTGAATGCTCTCGAACTGGTGATGAATCAACGCCATCCTGATAAGCGGGTCGGCTGGATAGGTATCGTCGTTGACAAAACTCTCCATGCGCGTCATGAGCTGGAACACTTCCGTCGCGTCCTGCGGTGGCGTGTAAACCACGCGTCCCGTCGCATCCTTGAGTGTCGTTCCAGGTATGCGTCGAAATCCGGCCTCATTGCGTTCCAGCGCCTCCTGAATCCGGAGAATGTGATTGTTGGAAAGCACACCGGTCGTGCGCACCAGTTCGAACCCAATTCCGAGCGCCTGTCTGTAGCGCAACACCTCGTTGGCGGCTGGGCTGCCCACGTCGGGAAAGGCCGCGTCACGAAAGAGTTCGTCGTGTGTAGTGACGATGTTCTCGATTGCCGAGCTATCCTTCGCCTCTTGAATCCCAAGGCTGTTAACGAGGATGGATTGGTTGGGAATGGACGCAGCCACTCCCTTAAGCTCGGCGAGCTGGCGGCTGGCAGCCGCCAGGCACTTGAGGATCGCGGGACTCTCAAAGCGCGTGGGGTCGATCCGGCCCAGATCAGGGATCGAGTTGGTCACGATTCCCGACATAAGGAGAGCATCATACATAAAAACTAGCGAATTTTACGTATGATACCAGTATCATGCCTAAGATTCGTCGGCGGTACCGTACCTCGCTATCCCCGTCATGCGCAGATCATCAGCGATTCTCAGCGGCAATCTGCATTCGAACGACTGTCGGATTCGACGTTCCTATGGGAAGACGGCACGGTCCAACTCTCGTCCGTGGACGAATCTCATTACAGCAGCAAAAATACGCGCACCTGTCCCGCGAATGCGATTGTCAGCATGCCGTTGGTAAGCGATCCGGTCACGATGCCGAGCGAGTCGTCATTGAACGAGTAGCGAGAACCTTTACGAGTGTAGGTTCGGATGACACATCCAAAGTTGCGACTATGGACGTGTCGGCCCTCCAAGCAGCTTCTTCGCGGTGTCCAGCGCCTCACTCGCCGGGACGCTGACATCCGGTTTGACCCCCACCCCTTCCCAATTTGTATGAGTGACGGGATTAATGGCGCGGGCGTACGGAACTCCGATCATGAAATGGTCGTCGATTCGGTGATCCCGTACTGGGTGTGCCCCACCACCGGTTGTCTCGCCCACTATAGTGGCGCGCTTTAGCGCTTTCAGGCGGTGCGCGACGTTGCGCTTTGCGCTCGTTGCGGAAGCAGGACGCGCACGCTGTAGTCAACACGCAGATGCTTGTCGTGTGCGATATCGCCCAGGTCGCGATTCAGCCGCATGGCAAACCCGGGACCACCACCGTACGTGTCGTACACGCCGTGTGCGAGCAGCGTGCGGATCGAGTCGCCCATACGCTTCGCAACGTCCGGAGAAACATAGAAAGAATCCAGGAGTGCAGCTGCGCCATCTACAACGCGCGTGCGCGCGGACGCGTTGATCCGGAGCGCAGCTACCGACACACTCGGGCCCAGAGGCTCGAGCATTGAGCCCGTAACCCGAGTCGGCTCACCGGCGGAGACGTCCATCGCGCCGTAACCGATCATGGGACTATTGCGCTCTCGAAGAGTGAACTCGATGTGCCGGGGCTCGCTGCGCTCGATGGTGACCAAGTCGAAGCCCCCCGACATCTGCCGAAAGTAAAGCGCGTCGCGGACGGTTCGCTCAGGCTGGTACGTGCGGAGGTACGTGGCCATCCGTGTTGAGTCGTCGCTGTTGAACGCGTCGAGCCACGCGCTGAGCGCTTCACCCGCTGCCGTCTTCGGAATGACAGACGCGGCGGGCGACTGCGCTCGGAGGGACGCGGAGCCGACGGCGATGGCGACGCATAGCGCAGAAACGGTGCGGTACGTCACCGAATTCCAGTAAGAACCGGGCGTGCTCTTTTTCATGCGCATTACGATCGCGTTACCCTGGTGTCAGCTTCACGCTAAAAACGTCGCCGCACGGCGAGATAGCCGCTGATTTCACGTCGCCCTGCGTGTGTCGCCAGCGGTGCAGCCACGACCAGGACCGCACCCTTGGAAGCTGTGCAGAAGTAGCTATATGCGTCGCCGAAGTGAGAGCACGTTGATGCAACGGTCGTGAACGTCAACTCTGCGGACGCAACCGTGTCAGAACGAAACGACACGATGTAGCCACCGGCTGGGATGCGCCACCGACGGCTCTCGCCACTGGCGAGCCGCAGCGGCGAGGCGACGAACAGCTGATAGGGACGGAGCGCAGTCGAAGTGCTGACGCGCTTATAAACCGAGATCGGGATGACGGTGACGATACCGCCGACCCAGACGTCTGCCGAAGTTTCACCTGGCGCCTTCGGATGCACGCTCAGGCCATGTAGTGAGGCGAACTCGCTGTCTTCAAGAATGGCGGTCCCGGCGAGGAGTGTCTCAGGTGTGCCGTCGACGCCAACCGCTGTGAACGGAAGCTCTTGAGCGGAATCGCCGACAACAAGCGAGAGCATCCGCCGCCATTCCACAAAGCTCCGGATTGGTCGACAGCGCAGCAGGAAACTCCTGGATATCGCATCGAACGACGCACGCACCAGAGCATCGCCCCGTTGCGCGCACGTTACGCGGCCAGCCGCAGACATGCGGAGAGGAGCGCCCGATATCTGCTGATACCGCACGCCAGTTACGTGTAGGAGGCGTCCTGCCGAATCGAGCACCTGCACGGGGAGCTGTACGGAGGCGCGGCTGTTTATGATGATCGTGTCCGAAGTACCAGCGACGAGGCGCGCGGGCGGTCCGTTACGGGCCAAGATCGCGATCAGTACAACGAGCGAGGTGAGAACAAGGCCGCCAAGAATCGCCATGAGCCGAGCACGCTCGTACCTGCGTGCATATCGGAGCCAGCTTCTGAGAAAATGCGGCGCGGAGCGAAGTACTTCGCAGCAGTACCACCAGCGCGCCGCTGCGATTCCATCCCACGTTGAGCGAAGTGTGTATTCCTCGGCGAGATCGCCGAGCACGGCTTCGGTGAAGCGAGGATCGGCACCGAAGGCGTGAAGCAAACGTTCGGCCTTGGACTGTGAGTACGTCGCCGCTTTAGGTGAGGACATTGGTCCTAGCGCGCGCCGCGGAACGGGGGGCGTCATCCGTGTTTCGGTCGGAGCGTGGTCGCGAAGCCGCTCCAAACCGACGTAGCGTGTCGCTCCGCATCACGGAGAGCACGCGCTCCCGCACCCGTGAGCGTGAAGTGGCGGCGCGAGCGGCCGCCCCGTACGGGGAGAGGATCGCTCGACCACGAGGTGAGGAAGCCCTTGTCCTCGAGTCGCTGTAGTGTTGTGTACACTGCTCCAACGGAGTAGTCGCGCCCAGTGCGCACCGCCAAGTCGCGTCGGACTGCCAAGCCATAGGCGTCGCCCCCGAGACGAGCAACCGTGAGGAGGATCGAGAGTTCGAGCGTACCGAGAGTGAAAGATGCCATTACCCCTATTTTGTAGGACAAATCAAATCCGCGCAAGAGGCAAAGTCACTTCGATGCAGCGAGCAGTCTCGAGCCCATCCAGACCTCCGATTTCCATCGGTACACCTAAATAGGGTGTCCTTGGAACCGGCAGCATGCCACTACCGCCGGACGTACGCACGATGGTGCAGCGTCAGCATAATGGTGCTATCGCGAATCGCGATGCG
>JBEPVT010000108.1:0-13108 GCA_041690895.1 Gammaproteobacteria bacterium | reverse complement strand
AATCGATGGTGAGCGGGCCCGCTAATTCGTGAAGGCGGGAGAAAATCGGGGACGATCGAGGAGGACGGTATCGAGCCTAAACGCTGGGAAAATAGGCCTACCTCTCGCGATACTCCCACCGGGTCGCGATCTCCAACCGACGGCTCATCGCGTTGGACGAGCGCGGTGTAACGTTCCGATGGAAGAACTACCGCACTCACGGCAGAACGCGCCAGAAGACCATGACATTGAGTCACGAGGAGTTCATGCGCCGCTGCCTGCTACTTGTCCTACCCAACGGATTTCATCGCATCCGTCACTATGGCCTGCTCGCCAATGCACGGCGCAAGAACAACATCGCCGCAGCACGCGCGCTGCTCGATGCGCCGGCGAGCCTCAGTCCGGTCGATCCAAAGACCGCTACCGCCTCGAGCATTTCACCCCGGTCAACCTTTGTTTGCCGACACTGCGGCGCGCCGATGCTCATTCGAGACTTTCGCACGCGCACCGTCCATTCCTGGTCCACCAGGCTCCAGCGCTCACCTGAGTAATCCTCAATGTTCACCAGCAGCTTCTCCGCCGGCAATTTACCGATTGGCGCTGGCGCAAACTCCTGTGGCCCGGCACTGGGGAAATCCGCTGATCATGCGCATTGCCGTCGATCGACTTCATCCTCTACGTTCCGTCTTCCCACGTCCCGGCATCATCACCGCTGTCGCCAGCCTCGTCCTCGCCGGGGCCGCTAGCCCCGCGAACTTTCAAATCCCCATAGCTCATCGCATCCGCTGAACGGCAGCGATTGATTCCGCGGTTTCCTCCCTTGGGCGTTGTCCAACGCCCACCCTGCATGCGTGGCCTCGACCTGACACCGCAGCCCACGGAGCGGGCGTCAGACAACGCTTAACAACTTCGGTCATTCGATGTCATCGCGAAGATATTCACAAGCGGCCATTCAACGATTCGAGCCGCACATGACTACGTAAGGATTTTGGCTACTTCGGAATCTGTACGAAGTGCGGTAGATATTGAATCCCGGATCCCTTCGAATTTACCAGGTGGGTAGACAGGCTGCGATGCCAGCCGCGGGTCGATTAGTTGCCCTTCAAATTGGTCGCCGCGATATCGAGGAAAGAAATGCATGTGGAGGTGCGGGAGTGAATTCCCGTGGATTTCGTAATTCATCTTCACCGCGCCAGTGATGAACGCCACTGCTCGAGAAACCCTCCGTGCGTCGCGCATGAATGCGGCGGCAGTCTCTTCGGATAAATCATGTAACTCGACAGCGTGGGTTTGCACAAAAGAGACGGACGTCATGAACATCAAGAATATGAAGGGCATTGTATTGATCGGCGCATTGTGTGCGATTACGGCCGCGTGGGTGGAAGAAGGCGGCAACACACCGGCCCTGGCGAAGGCGGTGGCCGGCGCCAGCGTAACATTGCAACAGGGCTTAACCGCCAGCGCAGATCAAGACAAACCCATCTCGGCAAAGTACGAGATCGACGAGGGTAAGTTCCATCTGTCGGTGTACACTGAGAAGGCAGGAAAATTCTCCGAAATCGTTATCGATCACGCGACCGGCAAAGTTGCGAAGTCTGAGGCTATTACGAGCGGCGACGATCTGAAAGAAGCCAAAGAGCAAAGCAAAGGCGTGGCTAACGTCAAAGGCACTCTCAATGCCGCCGTGGATCAGGCAGAGCACGCATCACCCGGTTTTCGAGCGGTGAGCGTCGAGCCAGAGATGAAAGACCGTCACACGGTTGCGGCGATTACCTTGGTCAAGGGAAGTCAATTTAAGTCCGTGTCAGAACCTCTGGAATAAGCTGACCATGAAAAGCCTGCCCCTGATCATTGCCGCGTCCGCGAGCTATTTGGCAAATGTTGCGGTGGCGGCCGCCCCCGCAAGCCCTCTGTTGTTGCGCTCGGTCGCCGACATTCCCTTGGGTGGCAACACCACACGCTTGGACTATGAGAGCCTCGACGCCGGCCGACACCTGCTTTTTATCGCGCATCTCGGCGACAGCGCCGTGATTGCGTTCGACACCGCGGCACAGCGGGTCGTGGCGCGGATCGAGGGGGTGAGTAAAGTGCATGGTGTACTCGCGATCCCCGAGCTGGGTAAGGTGTATGCCTCGGCCACCGGCACAAACGAGGTAGTGGCGATCGACGAGACAAGCTTCAAGATCACCGCGCGGGCGCCGGGTGGCGTGTACCCGGATGGCATGGCCTATGTCCCCGAGTTGCACAAGCTCTATGTATCGGATGAGCACGGTTCGAGCGATACCGTCATCGACGTGAGCACTAATACTCGCGTCGCAACGATTCAGCTCGGTGGCGAGGTTGGCAATACCCAGTACGATGCGCAGTCCAAACATATTTTTGTTAACGTACAGACGCGCCGCCAATTAATCGAGATCGACCCGACGACCGATAAGATCCTCGCTCGTATTGATCTGCCAGGGGCGGAGAGCAACCATGGCCTGCTGATTGAATCCGACCAGCGTCGCGCCTTTATCGCCTGCGAAGGCAACGACAAGCTGCTGGTCCTGGATCTTGATTCGAAGAAGGTCATTGCATCCCTCGATGTCGGAAAAGATCCTGATGTGCTCGCTTACGATGCAAGTCTTCATACACTCTACATTGCAGGCGAGGCAGGCATCGTTTCTCTTTTCAAAGTTGAATCAGGGCAGACGTCGACAATCGGCGAAGGCTTGCTCGGGCCCAACGCACATGTTGTGGCCGTCGACTCGCAGACGCATAAGAGCTATTTTCCGCTGAAGGACCTGGGCGGCAAGACGGTGCTGCGGATAATGACGCCCAGTGCGGGGCCTTGACGCTCGGGTCAACCGGGGCAGCTCTTGGCTCGCCACGTCAACTTTGCACGACAAAGGCAAACGAGGCACACTGTCGAGCGAATTTCTCGAACAGAAAGCGCGCATCCAAGCGACCCAGGATCGCGAGGCGAAATCTGATACAACAATGATCTATGCGCCGCCGATATTCAAAGAGCACGCTCGAGCCGCTCGCCCGATGAGGCCTCTTGAGCTTCCATTCTCGGCTGGGGCGGCAGGCATAAGGTGATTCGTTGGTATGGGTTCTCCGTTGTGGCCGTCTGCTCGGTGGCAACGGCGGCAGAGTCTCCGCCGGCGCCCGTCGATCAGCTGGAAACAATAGTCGTTAAGTCCGAGAAACTTAACGTCGAAACTCTGATTGATCGCAAGATCTACAGTGTGTCCTCGGACGCGCAAAGTACCTTTGGTACGCTGAGCGACATCTTGAACGTCATCCCGTCGGTCGATGTGGATCCGGATGGTATCGTGTCCTTGCGAGGCGATAGCAAAGTCTTGATTCTCATCGACGGCAAACCGTCGAGCCAGTTTGCCGGCGCATCGGCTGGCGATAATCTGCAGTCGATTCCCGCTCAAAACATCGAGCGCATCGAAGTCCTCACTACGCCCCCCGCTCAGTTCAAGGCGGACGGCGTGGCCGGCGTCATCAATATCATCACGCGCAAAGGGCTTCAGGCAGGCACGTCAGGATCGCTACAAGCCAGCGGCGGCAGCGGCGGGCGTTACGTCCTGGGAGCAGCTGGTAGCTACAGTTCCGGTCCGCTCGCCGCAGCGCTAACCGCAGGGTATCGACAGGACTACCGAGAGCGCAGAGTTCAGTCAAGCGTGATTGCGCCAGATCCCATCTCGGGCGAACTCATTGAAAGCACGAATTCGATTAGCGAGAGGATTCGCCGCGAGGTGCCAACCGTCAATCTGTCCACTGACTATGCGTTCAACGATCGCCAGTCCATCAGCGGATCGATCAACTGGGCGGATCGCGGAGGTTTACGCACCTACACGCAATTGACTGATAGCGGCGCTCTCGATGGCGATCTTGCGAGCCCCGCCCGGCGTTTGAGTTCCGGCCACGATCCGGAAACCGGCTACGATGAAAGGCTGGTATTCGCGCAGAAGCTTGGGAAAGCCGGGGAGGCATTGGATTTCTCACTGCATCGCTCGACGTCAAATCAGCACGAACACTACGACTACATCAATGACTCGTTTGTCCCGCCGGCCGCCACGCTCTACAACAACCTAAGCTTCCATGAGCAGCACGCCACAACCGAGTTAGGCGCCGACTATGCGCTGCCGTTGTCAGGCACGCGCGCCTTGAGACTCGGCTATGCTCTGGAGCAAGACGACTACCGCTTTAGCAACTTCGGCGAGAATATCGATCCGCTAACAAGAGAGCCGGTGATTGATCCCACCCTCACCAATGATTTTAAGTTCCGCCAACTAATCAACGCGATCTACGCGAGCTACCAGTCAAAGCGTGGCTCCTGGACTTGGCTCGGCGGCCTGAGGGCTGAGGAAGTGCACACCGATGCGCAGCAGCTCACCAACGAGATCTCGACAACCGACAACTATTTCGAGATTTATCCGAGCCTGCACGTGGATCGCAGTTTGTCGGACGAATCCACACTGTCATTCGGTGCGAGCCGGCGCGTCAGTCGCCCAGATCCCTCGAACCTCAATCCCTACGTGGATCACGAGTACACGCCGAATCTGCTCGCCGGTAACCCGAATCTCAAGCCCCAGTTCAGCCAGTCTTACGAGGCAGGCTACGGCTATGAAGGAGGGGGGCGCAGTTACAGTTTGACGGGATACTATCGACTTAACAAAGACACAGTGACCGACATCACCGAATATCTCGCCGATGGGTTATCGCTCACGACGAAGACCAATCTGCCGAGGGACAAGTCGGCCGGAGTAGAATTCAGTGCGAACGGCCGCTTCTTCCAAAAGCTCACATATAGCCTGAGCGGCAATTTGTTCTACCGGCAGATCGATGCGACGGCACTGGGAATACCAGGACTGCAATCAACGACCGGACTCAATGCGAAGGCCAAACTCGATTATCGGCCAACGGATGACAATTCCGCGCAAATCACGGTGGCTCGCACGGATAAGCGCCTCACTCCGCAGGGGTTCGTGAGCGCCATCAACCTGGTCAATCTCGGTTACAAATACCTGCTGAGTTCGGACTTGACGGCGATTGCGACCGTGACGGATCTATTCAATGGACAAAGATTCCACCGATTCTCAACCTCGCCAGCCTTTACGCAGGAATACGAGCGTACGGTCCTTGGGCGGATTTTCTATATCGGTCTTGTTTACTCATTCGGCTCCACGAATAAAGACAAGCCTGGCTTCGAGTACGAACAGCCGCCCTGAACGCGCATGTGCGCCTCTCAAATGGGCAATCCGAATATAGGGGAGGGGGGTATGCCACGATAAGGCATGTCGCATACCGTCCGTGAAAAGCAAAAGCTGCTGGCCAGAGTTCGGCGGATCCGAGGGCAGGTGGAGAGCATCGAGCGTGCGCTTGATAGCGAAGCGGAATGCGATCAGGTTATGCATCTGATCGCGGGCGCGCCAGGCGCCATGGCCGAGCTTATGGCTGAAGTGGTGGAAGATCACGTCCGCAATCATTTGGTCGACACCAGCAAGCATCCAAAGGCACTCAACATCGAATCCACCGAGCAACTGCTCGACGTGGTCCGCACTTATCTCAAGTGATCGGCATAGCCGAAACACCCGCACAAGAGTTTCTTCCGGATCATTCCCACATCTTCCTCGAGGCGGGACATGAGAAGAGCGAACGCAAGACCTGGGCCGTGATCTGGCTCTGTGGGGCAATGATGGCTGCCGAGATCATCGGCGGCCTTGTGTTTGGCTCCAGCGCACTCGTGGCCAGCGGGCTCACGCAAGCATGCCGAGGACACACGGTTTAGCTTTGGTACCGGGAAACTCGGGGACTTGGCTGGCTTCCCCAGTGCCATCATCCTCGCGATGATCGCGGTTCTGATCGGATACGAATCCGTTGCGCGGGGATGCTCTCCGGTGACCATCCATTTCTCGGAAGCCATTCCGATTGCCTGCTTCGGCCTTGCGGTGAACGCCGCGAGCGCGTGGCGCTTAAGCGGCGCCGATCATAGTCACGGTCATGGGCATTCGCATGGCGGAAGCGATGACCTTGCTGACGAGTATAGAATCGCAACGCGCCAAGGCACGCTTCTCCTCGAGGTTTTTGAGGAGGGGGTGCCGCGCCGATTCCGTCTGCGCGGAGAAACAGGGCCGCCGCTCGCTTCCGACAAGATTTCTGTTGAAACCGTTCGGCGCCGATGGCGCCCGGCAATCATTTGGCCTCGTTGATCGAGGTGACTATTTGGAGTCTCTCGAGGAGGTCCCTGAACCGCATGCCTTCATCGTGTATCTGCGGATAGCAGGCGACGAACATTCATTAGTGTTTGAGGAACACGACCATGCGCACGGCAATGCGCTCCGCGACAACAACATGCGCGCTGCGGTGTCGGTCCTCGTTATTGTCGGTCTGATTCTCGCGCGCGCATTCCGGTGGTTATGGATGAATCCCCTGGCTGG
Source organism: Gammaproteobacteria bacterium (assembly GCA_041690895.1). GTDB lineage: Bacteria > Pseudomonadota > Gammaproteobacteria > Steroidobacterales > Steroidobacteraceae > Bog-1198. The sequence goes on along the minus strand of JBEPVT010000108.1, from coordinate 6,695 downwards.
CATCATTGGCGCTTGCGTTATTGCGAGCTGGTCCTACGGCTTGATCCGAAACACTGGAGCTATCCTGCTTGACATGAATCCGGATCGTCGCATGGCAAATAACATCCGACAGACCATTGAGGCGGATGGCGATCGCATCGCCTATCTTCATCTTTGGCGCTTAGGTCCCGGCCATCTTGATGCGATCGTATCAGTCGATCCGCGCGAGGCGCGCGGGGCTGCTTACTACCGTGCGAAGCTGTTGCGTTGCCCTGCGCTGTCGCATCTCACGATCGAAGTTCGGCCGGTGTGATCTACACAGGTTCCGTTTTGCATTTATCTTGTTAACCGCATCAAGTTACAAGGGTGCATCGAATCCTTCGACCAGTTCGTGGTTTTCCTGAAAAGCGCCACGACCCAAGTGATTTACAAGCGTGCCATTTCAACTATAGTGCCGGGGCGCGACGTGCGGTTGGCCGTTTCGTGAAGACGAAGAAGTTGTTCACGAGAGCCAGAAGGGTAGGAATAGCGTAGATCCTGCGGGCAACAGCTGACGAGTGCCGGCCACTTTCCCCCGGCAACTGGTGGCTAAATTACCTGTGTAACTACGATCGTCGATGTGGTGAAACACCTATAAAAATAGGCGTTGTCTACAATAATGCGATGGTGAGCGGGCCCACTAATTCGGGATGGTCGGTAACGATAGGAGAGGGACGGCATTCGCGCGAAAAACCTGGTTGACTTCCTGGGTAACTTTACGAGCCGGATTGGAGTTGTTAGGGCCCGGTTATCGAATCTAATTACTGTCGTCGCGCAGAGCGTACATACCTTCTGCTCGCTGGCCGTGACAAGTCGACTCAAGATAGGGATATCAAGCGTGCCGAGGAAATGGTTGGAATCCTGAATAAGGAGGCGAAACATGAAAAAGGTAAAAAGAACAAAGCAAAAAATTAAACTCGCGCCGTTTGATACATCGGAACGCCTCGATAGCGAGGAGGTAATCGAGGAGTACTTGAAGACGGCGTTGGAAGATCCGAATCCGGATTTGTTCTTATTGGGCATAGCCAATGTGGCCAAAGCACGCGGCATGACAAAGATAGCCAAGGACTCCGGTTTGGGCCGTGAGAGCTTGTACAAGGCGCTGGCCCCCGGGGCAAAGCCGCGTTACGAGACGGTTCGCAAGCTTATGGATTCGCTTGGCATGCGCCTGACTGTGACGGCGGCTTAGCGCCGTGCCTCACCGCTTCTGGTACGAATGTTGGGCGAGGCGCTTCATCTTAAACTACGACCTTAGCGATGCGCAAAGGATCCGTTGAACTTAGGAAGCCCATGACCCTTTTAGTGATTGGGATTGCACTTTCCACCGAACACTGATCGCTCCTTTGGCCTCTGCGATCTCGGCTTAAGCTCTCCGGAACTAGGCTAAGTCAGCATCACTGAGCCGTCGGCACTGAGGCAGCTGTCTGTGCGGCGCATATCGTGGGAAAGGACACCAAACACCATGCAGAGATGCAAATCAATTTGCGCACGGGTCTCCTGTATGAGCCTCACGGGACCAATCTTGAGTCGAGTATTCGCGATCCTGCATGAAAACTCGCCGCTATGATTAGATGGGTAAACTTCCTGGGTAACTGCACCCGACGTGGTACAGCGCTCAACACTAAACGAGCATCAGCGGGGTGGTATTGTGGCTGTGCTTGATCTAAATACGGGCCTGAAATCAAAGGAAGTGTAAGCGATGCTGAAGTACGTATTGGTCTTCGCCTTTTTGATAGCTGCGACGACGCTGGAAGCCTTCGGGGATGCTACGGTCAGGGTTGGCTTATATAATCGAACTGGAGTTGCCCGAGCGACAGCATTGATGGGCGGCGCCTTGCTGCTGTTCGGTTACGGCGTGATGCTGAATCTTGCGCCGATGCCATTTGAGCGCATCGTCGGGCTGTACATCGCGACGCTGTTTTGTATATGGCAGGTCGTGGCCTTCACCACATTTCGAACACTTCCCAATGTTCCGGTCCTGATGGGCGGTGCACTCATTGTCGCGGGGGGGCTAGTGGTGACCTTCTGGCCGCAACACGTCGCGTGATCAGATGATCATAGCGGAAGTCGCAGTCTTTGCTACTGTCGTTCTCTGCCCTCTCACGGTCACACCGGTGAAGGTTCTGGGGCATCGGTCGTTCGACAACGCCAGCCCGCGCGATCCTAGATTTTGTACACCGGGAGTTGCCAGCCGAGCTCTAGGAGCACACATAAATGTGATTGAAACGTTCCCATTTTTTGCCGCGACGGGTAAGTTTGGAGGCTCTGCTAGCCGGTAGGGATACTGCCGGTGCACTACGATCGATTTGACAGCCAAGCTGGTCACCTCGGCTCTGGGTGTGTGCGATAATCGGCTGCCGCTTGGTATGTGATCTGCTTCGTGTCTTTAGCTCGTTTGTTACCACGATTCTCGATCACACCTTGGCCCCTGAATTTACTGGTCGTGCTAATGTTTTCTAACCCGGCCGTGACCAGCTATGCATCTCTCGCGAGTCGGGTGGCGCGATCCGTAAATCAGTTTGCCCACTTGGGACGGCACGATGGACATCGCCATATTGAGTGCGATCTGAAGTTGGGTGCCGTTCGGCAATCGTCGCGTATCTGAACGAAATGCGATTTCGACCGCGTAGTCGAGCAGGTATTTCGCGTCGATATTGAGATAGATCCCCTTTTCGGCGCGGTCATACCTGAAATTGAACTCTTCTGCTTGGTTGTTGTTCTCTCCGTCGGCGCCGACCAACTCCTTCGAGCGGGTGACGGCGCGATGGCCCAAGAAGCTATCCTTCTGCTTCGCATAGCCGGTGGCGCTGTCATCTCGGCGCGAATGTGAGGGGGAAAGAGCGCGCCTCACCCGTAGTGTATATATCCCCTCACCTCAAGCGGCAACTGTATGCGCAGAAAAGTCGGTTGTGTAAATCGCGTGCGAGTGACTATGTGATGGTGGAAGGCGTAAGTCATACTTAGCGGATGCGACGCGGTCAATATTCTCGGGTGTTAGCGGTTTTCCTGTGCGTATTGGCCCTCGTGAGTGTGTTCCTGTACTTTGAGAGTCCGCGCCTGGCTCACCTTATACCTGCGGTAACCAATCGAGCACGCATTGGTCCACGACCGATTGTCGCGGCTGCCGATGCGCATCGGCCGGAATCCGCATCCGATATTGATCCGCATGTTGACAAGCCGCCCCAAAGTTTCAGTCATCGACTGCGCTGCACTTGGTACCACCGACAATTTGAACACCTGTTAGCTCCAGAGACGCTTTTACTATTGTGCGATCGGAAACCACTTGAGGCAGTGAAGATGATTTCTTCGATGGCCGAAGCGGGAGACGAGCACGCGGGACTCGTTCTGGCACTTCTCGGAAACGTCGGAGGGTCGTGCGATGCGCTACAGCCGTCGCCAACATTTCCTAGGTTCACCGTTGCAACGATGGAGCGTGCCCGTAAGAACGGTGCGACGGGCGACACGCTTCAGCGACTGAGCGGTGTCCTATCCGAGGAGCAGGCTGGGCCTACCGCCGACGAGTTCGAGGCATGCCGTCAGAGCGCCAGCGAGTTCAAAAAGCTATGGCCGGCTATGGTTGAACAATTTGTCAGCGGCCTCGGCCGATCGATAAAGACGCTTCTGGGCGAAAATGAGGCCGACGTGCAGATTGAATACGATCGCAAGTCACTTGTCGCAGGCGACGCGGACGGTCAACTGAAGCTTGCCCGTGAGCTTCTGGAAAAGGGAACGCCCAACAGTCAAGCTGAGGCGCTCGCCCTGCTTCAGGAGGCGGCGAGCGCCTCTCCCTCGGCCAAGACCGAGCTTGCTAACTGTCTTCTCAAGGGCTGCCCAACCCCAGCGCCAGACACCAGGGAAGCCACACAGCTTCTGACGGACGCAGCGTTAAGTGGCGATGCGCTTGCGCTTCGAATGCTGTCCGGCAACATGGGCCCAAAATTCTTTGATGCCGAATCAATCCTGCCCCCTTCGGAGAGATACGCGTGGAGCAAGTTTCTGCAGCGACTGAATGAGGAAGGTTGCTTCGGTACTGCTGACTACCTCGCATGGGTGAATTTTCCCAATCCACTGCCGGACTTGCTAGAGATGTCTCCGTACGAATCCACAGCGGCTGAAGCTCGCGCGACCGAACTTATTGCAGCACCATTGGATCGAACCAGAGACTTACTCGGGTGCAACTCGACCTGACTCGCTGTTTGCTCCCATCATGTGTCTTCAGGACATGGAATAGCGACAAACCAAAGGCTTCGGTAACACGCTACTTTTGGGAAGGGTCGATAGGCTGCGGCCTGCTTAAGCTGCCGCTCGCCATTGACACCGGAGGGTCATACGCGGGAACCCAGGCCACGGGTCCGGCCGGCATCACGGCTCCAAAGACGCGCTAAACGCACAGGTAATCGGGGGCCCCGGGCTGGTGGCTCGCTCGAGCTTTTCACGAAATCGTTTTTTGGATGATTTTGATCAGTCGCAACCCTTTGGCAGGCCACGCAATGGGTGCAGTTGCGTAGTAACACCCGATGCAGCCAACAAACCCCTGAACGGTGCCAATCGGTACATGCTGCATTTCGACAAAGGAATCACGCCCTCCGTCAACGCCTTTTGGTCTGTGACGATGTACAACACCGAGTCGTTTTTCGTGAGCAACTCAATCAACCGCTGTGCGAGCAGCAGTTGGATGCCGCTGCAGCACAACAACGATGGATCGATCGACCTGTACACCCAACTTGAACGCCCCGAAAAGGACAAAGAGACAAACTGGCTGCCGGCGCCCGAAGGCGCCTTCAACGTGACCATGCGGATGTATTGGCCGAAAGACAAGCGCGACCGATCAACGACGGCACTTGGGTTCACGCCGTGCGGCGGGGGCTTAAAGGTGTAAGACACTTCCTATGTGCGGAAGAGGACTAGGGGAATGAGATGCCTCAGCCGGGGGCGTATCTTGTACGGTCAACTTACATCCGCGGTACAGGGAGAATTCCAATGAAATTTACATACATGTGTGCGTTGCTGGTCAGCACGGGAATCGGGATGTCGGCCTGTAACAAGGCAGAATCTCCCGACAAGGTCCAGGCCGATGTTGCTAAAGCAGCCAGCGAGGCGGCCGCCAACGACACCAAGGCCGACCAAAACGTGAAGCAAACCGAGACTCAGGCTGCACAGGATCTTGCGAAACAAAAAGCTGATGATGTGGCAAAGGCGGCGGATAAGAGTGTGGCAGCAGTAGCCGACTCGGCCGTCACGGAAGCAGAGGGCGCAACGAAAGTTGCTCTGGCCAAATGCGAGGCACTCGAGGGAGACGCTCAGAAGCAGTGCAAAAACACGGCAAATGCCCACCTCCAAACGGTGAAGGACCGAGCGAAGGCCGCCAAGGCGCAATAAGCCGCCAAAGCGTAATAAGCTGATATTCCACTGGCGGCTTCTTGGTAGCATTCCGGTTCTATTTCCTAGAACCATACCAAGCAGGGGAATTTCATGAAGATAGGGACAAAGCGGTCAGCTGTCCTAGCGGTGCTATGCGTCACTCTCGGATTCGTCGCGGGCATCGCACAGGCCGACATCACCATCGAGCGCAGCATGTCGGTGGATGGCGTCGGCGCCATGGCGTTCGGGAATATGTCGGGCACCTCCAAGACCATCATTTCCGGCGATAAGTCGCGCAACGACAATGACATAAAGATGCAGTCAAAAATCCTCGGCTTTCTGGCACGCAACGCCGTGGGTCCCAGCGCCGAGATCGTGCTGCTCGATCAGGACAAGCTCTATAATCTGAACATAAACAAGAAGGAATACACCGAGACCACGTTCGAGCAGCTGCGGGCACAGATGCAGAAATTGTCTGACCAAATGAATTCGAGCGAGCAGAAGAAACAGCCGTCCGCGGTAGACCAGTCTAAGTGCCAGTGGCTGCCGCCCAAGGTCAGCCTCAACAAGACAGGGGAGAAAGCGCAATTCGCCGGCTACGATTCCGAGCGCGTCACCATCACTGCGTCGCAACCATGCGAAGACAAGGAAACGGGCTCGATCTGCGAGGTCGCAATAGTCCTCGATCAGTGGATGGCCGCCGGGTTCGCAGAGAGCAGCGAAGTCCGGAAGTTCTACACCGATTACGCCACCAAGATGGGTATGGACCCGGCGAGTTCGCAGGACGTCTCCCAAAGAGCAAAGGCCCTGTTCAGCCAGTACAAAGGCGTCTGGGCCGAGATCGCATCCAAGATGCAGAGCGTGAAGGGGTATCCTGTGAAAAGCAGCTTTACTCTGGCGCTGGGGGGTGCCCAGTGCAAAGACTCGCAAACCCAGCAGACTCAAGCTAGCCAGACTGACAGCAGTCCCCGCAGTCCGAGCGACCTTGCAAGCGCAGTAGCCGGCAAACTCGGCGGTCTCTTTCATAAAAAGAAGGACGACGCGGACGCGCCTGCCGCACAGCCGACGCCCCCTGTTGCGCGTGTAGACCTGCCGGCCGGGGATGTGGCTTTGATGACCGTGTCCTCGCAGTTGGTTTCGGTGTCAACCAATGGCGTGAGCGCTGATGCGTTCGTTGTTCCGGCTGATTTCAAGAAACAAGAACTCAAGACTCAATGACGCGCGCCCCCGCAGCATAAATTCATCACAATTGCCGGTCTAGGCCCCGATGGCCACTTCAAATTCCTCCACCCGTTGCCGGGTCAAACTCCTCCACT
>JBEPVT010000107.1:0-13108 GCA_041690895.1 Gammaproteobacteria bacterium | reverse complement strand
GCTTGCGCACCTGGTAGGACTGGTGATAATGGATCGCCAGCCGATCGCGCTGCCCAGGCTTCACGCAGTGGATGTCCTGCCCAGCACAAATGACGCGCCCGCGTGTGGGGGCGTTGCTCCCCGCGATCATCTCGAACAGCGTGGTCTTGCCCGCGCCGTTGGGGCCGAGAACGCCGACGATCCCGGGATTCGCAAAGGCAAGGTCTGCGTCGAGCGAGAACGTCGTGCGACGTCTGAATAGACCGTGTTGATAGTGCTTGTGCAGCTTGTCGAGCACCAGCAGCGGCGGGTTGCCGAAAGTGTTCGTTGTCACTTCAATCCCCCAGCAGTTGCGTGCGGCGCGCTGGATTTCCACGTAGCTCGGCCGCGGGCCCCTCGTAGGCAACGCGTCCGAGATCTAGCACATAGACCCGATCGGCGACGGCAAGCGCGAGCTCGACATTCTGTTCGACGATCAACACCGAGACTCCTTCGCGCTTCAGCCTTTCGATCGTAGCCAGGACGTCGCCCACAATCTTCGGCGCCAGCCCTTGGCTGGGTTCGTCGAACAAAACCAGTCCTGGCCCGCCCAGCAGGGCCCGCGCGATCGCGACCATCTGCATTTCGCCGCCGGACAGGTTCTCGGCTTCGCGGTCCATCAGGTATTCCAACGCCGAGAAGATCTCGAAAACTTCCTTGAGCGACCAGGCACGGAATCCACTGGGCTTGCGCGCCATCGCCAAGTTACGGGCAACAGTGAGCGTGGGGCAGAGGCGCCGGTCGTCAGGCACCCAGCCAATGCCCGCACGCGCGATTTCGTGGGTAGGGCGATCGCTGATGCGCGCGCCGTTGAAGTGGATCTGCCCGGTGCGCGGGCGATTGAGTCCCAGCACGCATCGCAGTGTCGTGGTCTTTCCCGCACCGTTCGGACCGAGCAGCGCGACGGCTTCGCCGCGCCCCACCCGCATCGAAACGTCGAACAACACCTGCGTCTCGCCGTAGTGCGTGTCGATGTGCGCGAGTTCGAGCATCACTGCGTTTTGAGCTTGCCAAGACTGGAATTCTTCACCCATGGGTTCTCGCGCAACTCCGCGGGCGTGCCGCGGGCGATGACTTGGCCCCAATGGATCACGGCGATGTTGTCGGCAAGACCGAACAGGAAATCCATGTCGTGCTCGATCGCGATCATGGTGAGCGTTCCCCGCAAGCCCCGCACCAGATCGGCAAGGCGCGCGGTGGCCTCTCGGCCCAATCCGGACGTCGGCTCGTCGAGGCACAGCACGCCGGGGTCTGCGGCGAGCGCGACACCGATTTCGAGCGCGCGGCGGTCACCATACGACAGATTCTTCGCAGCGACCTGCTCCTTGCCGCGCAAGCCGACCCGCGCCAGCACTTGCTCGGCTTTGCTTGAATCCGCCGAGTCATTACGCGCGCTGCCCAGCATCGAATATCCCCGCGCGAGCGCCTCCGGAATAGCGAGTGCGACGTTGTCCAGCGCGCTGAAATCGTTGAACAGGCTCATGATCTGGAACGACCTCGACACGCCCTTGCGCGCGATTGCGCGCGGTGGCAAGCCGGTGATATCTACGCCGTCGAGCAGCACCTGACCCCGATCGGGCCGGTAGCGGCCGGTCAGGACATTGAAGCTGGTCGTCTTGCCAGCGCCGTTAGGCCCCATGATCCCCGTGAATTGGCGATCGTGGAAGACCAGGGAAATGTCTTCGAGCACGACGCGATCGCCGAAGCGCAGGTGCACGCCGCGGGCTTCCAGCATCGCCATTCAGGCCTCCGCCTTGTTTGGCGTCGGCACCGTCGCGCGCGCATTGCGCCGCGCTCGCCACGACTGCCACATGCCGGCGATCCCTTCCGGCTTTAGCACGACGATCGCCATGAACATCAGTCCGTACCAGAGCGGCCACGTCGACGTCAGTGCGCCCAGCTCGTCACGCGCGATGAAGAATATCGCGGCGCCAATCAAGGGACCCCAGAAACTGATCAGCCCGCCGCCGATGAGCGTCATCATCACGACGAACCCGGAGGAATGCAGGCTCATGACATCGGGAAACGCACCCATTTGCGCCAGCGCAAACAGCGCACCAGCGAGCCCCGACAAACCCGCGGACAATACGAACGCCAGCCATTTGTAGAGCCACACATGATAGCCAACGAACGCGACCCGTGTTTCGTTTTGGCGAATCGCCTGGATGACGCGGCCGAAGGGAGAATGGACGATGCGCCAAAGCAGCGCGGTGACAACCACGCAGACCACCAGCACGAAATAGTAGAGCGCGACGTTGTCGGCCAGCGAGATTGAGGCAAAGCCCAGCTCCGCGGGCATGCGCTTCAACCCGAGCAGGCCGTCTTCACCGCCGGTGACGCTGTGCCACTTGATCGCGACGAACCAGAATATCTGGCAAAAGGCGATGGTCATGAGCGCGTAGTAAATGCCGCGACGGTGTGAGATGAAAGCCGCGACGATCGCGCCACAGAGTGCAGCGGCCAGCATTGCGCCGGCGAGATCAAGCCACAAGTTCGCGCCGACGTACTTCTGCATAAGGCCGAACGCATAAGCCCCCACGCCGAAATAGGCGCCGTGTCCAAACGAGGGCAGACCGGTATAGCCGAGCAGCAGGTTGTACGAAAGCGCATACAGACCCCATACGAGAATTTCGATTCCCAGATATTGATAGAGCCCGATGCGTGCGATCCAGAACGGCAGCGTCGCCAGCGCCGCCAGCAGGAGGCCGAGTGCGAACCGTGGCACGGTACCGGTCACGCTTCCAGCACGCTTTTCTTACCGAACAGGCCACGTGCGCGGAAGGTGACGACGACAACCAGCAACAGGTACATCGACAGGAGCGACCACTCCGACGCGTACGCGGCGGTAAGCCCGACCGTGATGCCAACCAACAGACTGGCCAGCACCGCACCCCAGAAGCTGCCGACCCCGCCGAGGACAATGATCAGGAACGCCGGGATGACCGCATCGACGCCGACGTGCGGCCTGATCCCCCAGAACGGCGCCATCACCACTCCGGCGATTCCCGCGAGCGCCGCCCCCAGCGCAAACACCATCAGCCGCAAGCGCGACAGGTTGATGCCCATCGCGCGCACGATCTCGCTGTCGTGCGCGCCTGCCTTGATGATCGCCCCATAGGGCGTGCGCTCGATGAATACCCACAATAGACCGATCATGCCGATGGCGAAAGCGCCCGCGAAGAACCGGTATTTGGCGTAGATCATGCCGCCGAAGAGCGTTGGGCCCGAGATCGCGTCGGGCAATGGCAGCACGTAGTCGCGCGTGCCCCAGATGACCCGGATCGATTCCTCGATGACCAGCGCGGCGCCAAAGGTGAAAAGCAGCCCGTACAGCGGATCCTTGCCGTAGGTGCGGCGCAAGCCGAACTCGATGACCATCCCCACAATCCCGACCAGCAGCGGGGCGATCACCAGCGCCAGCGCATAGCGTGCCGGTAACGGCAGTGAGGCGTACCAGGCAAAAGTCTGGCTGGAGACGCCGAGCTTGGGCGCGAGCAGCGTCAGGGCGAAATATGCCCCCAGCGCGAACAGCGATCCGTGCGCGAGATTGATGACTTCCATTACGCCAAGGATCAGCATGAAGCCGAGCGCGATCAAAGCGAACAGCAGACCCAGCGTGATGCCGTTCACCAGATGCGGTAGCAGTAGTGACAGGAAAGTCACGCGCGCCCACCCGCGAGGTGAAACGCGGCGGACAAAAACACTCCGGCCACGAACGACGTGGCCGGGTCCGCCGCGGATCGTGCGGCAATCACAGTTCGTAAGTAGGCGTGGAGTCGTAGCTCTCGAGTTTGCAAGCCAAATCGTCCTCGTGCGAGTCAAGCGCGTCGTCGGGCTTGGTCCAGCTCACGATGTCGAACAGGTCGGTCTTGTCGACCGGCTTGTCATTGCGGCGCGCCATGTAGATTGTCTGCTGAAGGTGATGTGTGGTGGGATTCATGTAGGCGCCGTAGTGCTGCATCCGATCCGACGCCGACACCTTGATCTGTTCGAGTTGCTTGATAACGGCGATGTTGTTGGTCGTTCCCGCCCGCTCGATCGCGCGCAATAGTTCGCGCGTGCACATGTAGCCGTTGTACAAGACGTTGCCAGGCACCGGAATCGGCGCGTCTTTCCAGCGAACTTGGTAGCGGCGCACGAAGTCGTCGACGCCCGGCAGCTTGAGCTTGTGGTACCAGTTGGTGCCGAACACGCCGAACAGGCTATCGGCTCCCTGTCCCCAGACGTCGGGCCAATCCTGCTGGTTGTTGATCCACGCCGGTTTTGTATCCAGCTTCAGTTGCGAAACCTGAGTGCGCAGCGCCTTGATGTCGTCGCCGCCGATCGCTGCCGCGACCACATCGGGCTTGATCTGCTGGATTTTTAGCAGGTACGCGGTGAAGTCTCGCGTGTTCTGCGGGACGAGCAATTCTTCCACGACCTTGCCGCCGTTGGCTTCAATCTCGGCACGGGTCGCTTTGGACGTATTGAGTCCCCACACGTAGTCGTTGGTCAGCAGCAGCCAGTTCTTGCCGACGCCGCTGATGGCGTTCTTGACGATCGCCTTGGAGAAGTTGGTGCCGTTGCCGTCCCAGACGAATTTGGTCCGGTGGCAATCCTTTCCGGCTTCGGTGGGCGAACTTGAATTGCTGTTGAAGTAGATGGTGCCGTACTTCTGCGCGACCAGCGAGATCGCGTTGGCCACGCCGGAATGCAGCGCACCGACGAGGAAGCCGCACTCTTCGCGGGTGATGAAGCGTTCGGCAACGCGCGAGCCGGTCGCCGGAGTGGTTTCCGTGTCCTGGGTGATCCAGGCGATCTGGCGTCCGAGCACGCCACCTTTGGCGTTGAATTCGTCGATCGCCATGACCATGCCGCGCATGTCGGCCTGACCGCTGTCGCCATATTGGCCACTGGCGTCGCAGGTCAGGCCGAGCTTGATGGGTTTCTTGCTCTGCGCGTAGCTAACGTGCCGGAACGGTCCAAAAAACGCCAGGCCGGTGCCGGCCGCGGCGGCCTTCAGGGCACGGCGACGAGAAATCGATTGGCTCATGGAATCCCTCCTTGGATAGTGCAAAGAGCACTGTCTGAACGACAGTCTTAATGCTCCGCACGCGAATTGGTGGCAACGTATTGCCGGCCCACCGCCCGCGCAATGTTTAACGGTTGCAATCCGCTCAGCCGAAAACGATAATGAACGAACGTTTACGGATGAGTGGATTGGAGAATAGATGTTCAAAACGGGGGTGTCAAGCGGGTCGCGATGCCGAACCGTCACAGCGAAATCGCGGGCGGGGATGCGTGCCACCAAGGTTCCGCCAATTCCGCCGGCGTCTGCGTCCTTCGAAGTGCTGAGCGCGTCGATCTCGGCGCGCTATGAAGCGTTGCGCGGCCAGATGCGCCAGATCGCAAAGGTCGCGATCGAACACCCGACCGATGTTGCGCTGCAAACCGTTGCCGAGGTCGCCAAGCGCGCCCACGTGCAGCCGTCGAGCGTGGTGCGCTTCGCGCAATCCTTCGGCTATCCCGGTTTCAGCGAGCTGCAGGAGGTGTTTCGCTCGCGCCTGATTGCGCAGTCATCGAGTTACAGCGAGCGGATCGCCTCGTTGCGCAACGCGCGCCTCGAGCGACGGCAATCGGGACCGGAAGCGAACCTCGTCGAATTCGTCGATAACGGTGTCGCCGCGTTGCAGCAGCTGCGCGATTCGGTGTCGCCCAAGGACCTGACGCGCGCGGCCGCTCTGCTCGACAGTGCCAAAGTCATCTACATTCTTGCGCAGGGTCGCTCGTTCCCGGTGGCGTCGTACATCGCCTACGCGCTAAACCGGTTCGGTCTTTCCAGTCAGCTGCTCGACGGCCTGGGCGGCATGAATTCGCAGCGCCTGCGCCTGGCAGGCCGCTCCGATGTCCTTATCGCTATCAGCTTCAAGGACTACGCGGCGGAAGTTGTCGCGCTGGTCGTGGCGACCGCGAAGCGCAACGTCCCGGTGATCGCCATCACCGATGGCCCGCTAAGCCCGCTCGCCGGGAGCGCCAGGGTCAGGCTCGACGTGGAGGCCGGCGGCGTGCAGCCGTTTCGCTCGCTGGTCGCCCCTATGTGCCTTGCCCAGACGCTGGTCGTTACGTTCGGTGACCGGCGCACCGCGTAGCACGGCCATTGCGCGGAGTGGACGCAACGCCCTTGGCCGCGTTGGCGCTCCAGCATTGCCGCAAGAGGTCGTGCATGGCGCTCGCGATCGCCCGCGTCGCGCACCGCTGGTCGTCGGGCCGCAGGTTGTCCCCAAGGGAAAGTTTTCCTGTTGATTGCGCAAGCGCTAACGGCGCTTGTCCAATAAGCTATCCACCCATCCAGGCCCGAGGCGCACCAACCTTCGACGACTGGCCGCCTCCGTCAATCTCACCCATTTCGATGCGTGATCCAATTCGTAGGCGTTGCTGCGCCCGCGCGCGACCGATCTCGCAAGAAGCCGCGGGCCATTAGTCGCTGATGTCGCGCAAAACCCTGTCGGCGAGCATTTGGTGGATCACAGTCAACTTGCTTCTGGTGAGTTTGCCTTCGAACCCATCGCGCAATCGATTGCCGTCCCACTTGCGGGTGTGCAACCCCCTCGGCGACGACGTACCGTTACCACTATCATTCGTGCTGATCACAGAGAGTGACCATGGGGAGATTTCCAGATATTCGCTCACTCGGCATGTGGCTCATGCTCGCCACTACGCTCGTTATCGCGGCTGCGCCGGCCCGCGCTGCCGGTCCCACCGCGGCCGCATCAGCAGACTTGACTGCCGAGGCCTGCGCAATCCTGCGCGACGACCCTGGTGCCGCCCTCGCGTTTCCCGGTGCCGCGGCCTATCTATGCGAAGGGAAGCGGTATGCCGACGGATTCTGTTCGGCGCGACCGCCGGGACAATGCACGATCGACTCTGTCTGTGCTTTGAGGTACGGCGCCTGTGTCCGGCAGCCGTGTCGGCCGGTGGTCACCGTGGAGGGCTGCGATTTCGCCCCGCAGCAGAACCTGGTGAAAGTGATTCGCCATTTCCGCATCTGCCAGCGGTCAGGCGGCGAATGGGTGAGCGGCGGGACACTCGGGGGCGGGAGCACCTATGGGGGCGGGTGCTCGTGCATGGGCGCGAGCGTGAAAGGCGCGCTGCTTACGAGCGGCGGCGGCGTCCCACGCGATTACCCCAGCCCCGCCACATTCTACGTGGGCGAGCGCGGTTGCGTGTCCGAACGGAAGCTCTGCGACGAGCATCGTGGGCGTTGGATCGCCACACGTCCCTCGACAATGGTGACGCAGTCAATGCCGGCAGCGGGTTGCAAGTTGTGGCCTCACGCTACCTGGCGGCCCGACGCGGATCCCAGCGGCATCTGCAACCATTTTGGGGTGGCGGCAGATGCGCGCGCGGAACGAAAAGGCAGTTGCGAGGCGAGCCACGGACGCTGGAGGCCCAACCCGCAGACCGCCGGCCTTTGCACGTTCGACAGGGCCGATTCACAAGCACCGCTATTTCGCGCGCACTGCGCCATCGATGGCGTGGCAGCGTCTTGGGGAATGCTCGAACCGCAAATCGGGTTTCCGCATTTCTAGCTGCAAGCACGGCGCGATCACTCAATAATGAATATTTAGAGACCGGACTCGCTTCCACTTCCTGTACACGATCCACTTCCCGTTCTCCAATTCGACCAAGGAGCTCGCATGTCGCTGCACGACGAACTTGCCGCCTACAAATTCGAAAGCCGGGGCAAGGCTTCCGGGGCCACCGTCGCGGCGATGCACGGTGGCGTCGCCGACGTGCGCGCTACCGGCATTGAAGCCACGGCGCTTGGCGTCGGCGCAACCGCTCCTGACTTCACGCTTACGAATGTCGATGGCAGCAGCATGCGTCTATACGACCTGCTCGGACACGGCCCGGTCGTCGTCGTGTTCTATCGCGGTGCGTGGTGTCCCTATTGCAACCTGCAGCTGCGCGCGTACCAGCGGTTGCTACCCCAACTGAAGGCGAGTGGCGCGTCGCTGGTGGCCATTTCGCCGCAACTGCCCGATGGTTCGCTCTCCACCAGGGAAAAGGGCGACCTCAAGTTTCCGATCTTGAGCGACGCCGGGTCGGTGGTCGCCAAGGCCTTCGGCGTTGCCTACGAGGTGCCGCCTGCCGTGCAGGCAATGTCGCTCGACTTCGGCAACGATCTCGCCGTCAAGAACGGAACCGGCGGGTGGATGCTGCCGATACCAGCGACCTATGTCATCGCCCGCGATGCGCGCGTCACCATGGCGCATGTCGATGCCGACTACACGGTGCGACTTGAGCCGGATGCCGTGCTTGCGGCGCTTGCGGCGCTTGCGGCGCTTGCGCAATTGAAGCCCGAACGCTGAGGCTGCCGCGTCGCCCTCGCGCCGATGTCGTTGGTGTGGCGACCACCAAAAGATTGAATTCAGTCCCAAGGCCGGACAGCCGACGGTGCTGACCGGGGCCAAGTTCCCCGAGTTTCGTGAACTCGCCACCTTCGACTTTACCGAGTCGCCCGTCAACGAGCAGCAGATCCGCACGCTGCACGACCACGGCTTCACCGAGGAGACCCGCAACATCGTCCTCATCGGCGGACCGGGCACCGGCAAAAGCCATCTCGGACTGGCGCTGGCGATTCAAGCGGTCAAGACTCATCGCCGGGCGCGCTTCTTCAACATCGTCGATCTGGTCAACCGGCTGGAGCAGGAAAAGGCTGCCGGCAAGCAGGGTCGCCTTGCACAGCGACTCAGCCACGTCGATGTGTGATGGACGAACTCGGATATTTGCCCGTCAGCGCCAACGGCGGCGCGCTGCTGTTCCACCTGATCTCGAAACTCTATGAGCGAACCAGTCTGATCATCACCACCAATCTGTCGTTCTCGGAGTGGGTCAAAGTGTTTGGCGATGCCAAGATGACCACAGCATTGCTCGACCGCGTCACCCACCGCTGCGACATCATCGAAACCGGCAACGACAGCTATCGCCTGAAGAAACGTAACCAATCCGCGCCAGGCAACCGCAAGTCCAAGGAGAAAACCCTCATGCCCAACCCCTGAAACCCCATCCGGCCCTGCTCAGTTTTACGGGATCTCACCTGCTCTGGTTTCGATGATCATTGACACTCCACGGAACCGGGGCGATTCAGTTCCTGCAACGAGCCGGCAAAAACGGCCCGCATAACACGCTGGGTGATTACACCACCTCGGTAGGTGGTGGTGATTACAACGCGGTGAGCGGGCAATACGGAACGGTATCCGGCGGCTTGTCCAACACTGCGGCCGGCGCTTACTCGGTAGTACCCGGCGGCTTTGCCAACACCGCGGCCGGCGATTACTCGGTTGCGCTTGGCTACGGAGCGAGAACGGAAGCTACGGCGCACGGTTCATTTGTATTCGGCGACAGTACCGATATCTACTTCGGCACCGCAACTGCGGACCAGTTCCTGGTCGGGGCCAGCGGCGGCATTCGTATGCTGTCGAATAAGGACGGCACGACAGGTTGCCACATCGACGCGGGTGGCGGCAGCTGGGCGTGCACCAGTTCGCGCGATGTGAAGCGCGACTTCTCGCCGATCGATACCGAGGATGTGCTCGCCCGCGCGCTAGCGTTACCGGTGATGCGCTGGCGCTATATGAACGAGTCGCCGGAGGTCCGGCACATGGGCACGTTCTCGCAGGATTTCCGTGCGGCGTTCGGCTTGGGCAGCGACGACAAGTCGATTACGCTGATCGATGCCGAGGGTGTCGCGCTCGCGGCGATTCAGGGACTGAGCGCAAAACTTGAGACCGAAAACGCAAGTCAAAGCCGGGAGATCGGGGCCAGGGACGCTCGTATCGCCGACCTTACTTCACGGCTGGAGCGAATCGAAGCGCTCCTCATACGCTGATCCGTCCGCTACGCTGCGAGCGCGGTGTCGAACTGAGATGCAAAGGCGTAGTGAAGGGGCGGCATCGATGGGCCGTCCTTTCATCTTTTGGGCAAATGTAAGCTGCAAGACGGCGTGGCCAACACGCATCCAGGCCGACGCTGCACTTCTGCGATCAAGCGAGCCGCGTAAGGACCGCAACTAGCCAACTGGCGACGTCCAATGCAACGTGACGCAGGTCGAGTTTGGGTGCGTGACCTGTCGTTCCGATCGCGGCGCACCGTGCGGGCAGTCACCCCAGACTCGGCCCTCGCCGTCGTCCGAAGTGGTCATCGAATATCGCGGCAGCGGCCGTCGGCCTGGCGCGTTGCTCCCGGGCTTCAGTTCACAAGCCGGCCTAACACGAGTACAAATGCGATGACAGCAAACATCCCGGCAATCGCGTAGTACGACCAAAGGGCTCGCGGAGATCCGGTCTCAAGGGTGCAAACCGCCGGGTTCGCGGGGTCATAGAAGACCGATACCTGCTTCCGTTTGGGATATTTCTGCAGAAGCTGCGCCGTGCTTCCGAGGGCGAACCATCCGGGCGGCGCCATGGCGATGCGGTTTCCCGAATGCTCGTGTCCATCAACCGCATAGGAGTATTCGAGTAAGAAGCCTGAGCTGCCACTAGGGCCGAGTACGGTATCGGATGTCTTTATCGTGCCCAGAACGGAAGGCCATGCC
Source organism: Gammaproteobacteria bacterium (assembly GCA_041690895.1). Classification (GTDB taxonomy): domain Bacteria; phylum Pseudomonadota; class Gammaproteobacteria; order Steroidobacterales; family Steroidobacteraceae; genus Bog-1198. Next base: position 2,514 of record JBEPVT010000107.1, on the reverse strand, counting down.
CGGCTTCGGCGGCCGTTGCGGAAGAGCCACGCTGCGTGCGCGCAAATGGCGATGCACAGCGCGAGCAGGGCAAAGTACGCAAAGTTATTCAAGTTCTTCTCCGGGTCACGGGGCCGTTACCGCTTCCATGACAGTCATTGACCAGATCCGCCTGCCAACATGCTTGGAATCCGCAATTGAAATGCGCAGAAGATGTGCACGCAAATTACCTTGCGTCGTCACGTATGATGCTCTTGGGGATGTTCACGTGCAACGATGCCAGCAACGCGATGACGTTGCCAATAGCTGCGTGCACTAGAGTTGTATGCAAGACATCCCTCATTTGGCGCCAGCGGCAGCGATGGCGCATTGATCGCCGCAGGTCCGCGACTCGCAACAGGGTTCCTTCGCATGGACAAGAAAAAGGAGCAGGGCGAAGAAGAGACGAAGGTCGCTGCTCCGGCAAGTGAACCGTTGTCTCGTACCCCGAGGGCGATTGCCCGGCGCGTTGCCGAACGGGCCGTACTTGGCGTGGCCGCTCGTGTCGACACGCTCTATGCAGCGGTATTTCTCGCGTTTGCCGGATTGCTCCTGATGATCGCCTGGCAATTCGGTCCCTTGGTGCTGCTGCGGGCCCATGAGTACCGGAAAATGACCAGTCACGTCGACGCCCAGATCGTCGAGAGCTGGCTCGCGCTCGAATTCGACGGGTATGGCATGCGCGTACCATCGAACTGGCGAGCTGCGACCAATGCTTCGCCTTGTGAGATCGTGGAATACGATGGCGACTGGGGCGCACCGTTGCGCAGGGCCTTCTGTGGCACACGCGTTCCGTTTAACCAGTCCTACGGGCTTGCCGAACTCAACGATATCTCGCCGGACGTTCCGTTCGCCTGGGCCCATGACGAGCACGGCTTCGTCGTGCCCGAGATCCGGCTCGATGTGCAGACCCTTGAGTGGCTTGGGTCGCATGCGCATGACAAGTTCATGCATCCGCTGTGGCCGGCCAAGACTCTGCTGGACGACCTGCGTCTCGACCTCGATCGTCCTGTTGATGCGGCGGTCAATGGCTGGGCCGCGCAACCGCCGGTCATGCAGCTGATGTTCGACCCTGCGCATCCGGCAGGGGCACTGCCTACCGGCATAGTCGTGAAACGTCTGGCGCAGCAGCCAAACTGGCTGGTGATGGCGATCGGATTTGTCGTCGGAGGTGTAGTTTGGTTCAAGGCGATGGCGATGATGCCGCTGCTGTCCGGCCTCGCGCCGTGGGGAAGGTGGATTCTCTCGCTGTTCCTGTTGTCGACGTTGCCGTGGTGGATGGGCACGTTTCCCGCGGCGATCTCGCATTTCAGTCGCCACTTGGGGAGCATCCTTGCGGACATGTTCGCCGATATCTCGCCCACCGACCGTCTCGTCGCGACGGACCCGGCGCAGGCTACGCTCGCGACCGGAGCGCGACTGGTCTGGCGCCTGGGCGATACCGTCTACGCCGACACGATCGGCACCTTTCGCTTCGTGCCGCCTGACGCGCCGCTCGCCGGCGATGTCGTGTTCGACACACTGAGCCGGTCCATTGCGGAGCAGACCGGCGCGCTCGAGGACACAAAGCGCGCGGCGCTGTTCGCGCGACTGGAGCGGGACAAGCTGAATAATTTAACCGGGGCGGGCAACGCCTTTCTGCTGGCGGCAAAGGAAACCGCCATTGACCCAGTCGCCAGTGCCACGGCCCGCGCGGCCGCCGAGCGCTTCCTCCACTACTGACCGATCCCGCCGGCTCACGGCGTCGGTGAGCGGGGAAAAGGCAATCGGCGCATCACCATCGTCGATCATTCCGCGTCGCGTTTCGCATGCCCACTGGACACCGGGACTATGCGCGCGCGGCTGAGGCAAGTTGCGCTGAGTCCTTGGCGACGGCGTAGGATCGCTGGTCGTCTCGTGCATGGCCGCTTACCGGGAAATTCCAAAGCGAAAGCGACCGGCGGCTTGTGGCCGGTCGCGAGCCATCGTTGACCGACATCGTACGGCAGCGTCGCTGTAGGAGGACGGCGATCTCCGCGGATGTCTGCAAGGTTGGGGCAGGCGCCAGTCCGCATTGTCGCGGGCCTGACTTGTGGCGGGATTTTCGTCTGCGGAGTTTTTATATGATGCCTCACCCGTTCAACAGGATCCCGAGATGACCCACGCAGTTCGCATGGAAGGCCTGACGCTGACAGTCGTCGACGTCGCCGCCTCGGTCGACTTCTACTGCAACAAGTTGGCGCTGTTCAAACTCGAATGGAACGCCGCGCCGGAATTCGCGATGCTGAGAGTGAACGATGGTGCGGCGACGCTGGGCCTGCTGGCCTGGGTCGAGGCCGAGAAAGAAGGCGCGGTGCGGTTCTCGCGCGCACAGGCGCGAGCGGTCCACGTCGAATTTAGCACCGACGATCTGGACGGCCTCTACGCAGACTTGGTCGCAAAGGGAATCGTAATCGATGTTCCGCCGCACGATGAGCCGTGGGAGCGCGCGATGACGGCGTTCGATCCGGACGGCTA
>JBEPVT010000106.1:0-13117 GCA_041690895.1 Gammaproteobacteria bacterium | reverse complement strand
CATGGCGATTCTGGTGCCAAAGGCTTCCGGCTACTTGGTAGCGAAAGGAAACCTGCGTTAGTTCTGCTGACGAATGGGGGCACTGCTTCCGTCTGCCACGAAGTACGGCCAAACTGCCGAACAACAACGTTAACGCGCTGGCCATTGTCTCGCTATTAATTTCAGGCGCCGACAGGGTTGTTTGCTGCAGTACGACCTTATTTATACATTTATTACCGAGGCAGACATCGCCGGTACTGGGATCGCCGGGGATCAGCGGGCCCGAGTTTTGCGTTCCATAGCCGCCCGTCGAGCCTGAACCCGCAGGAACGGTGACGCTGCACCCGATGAGCGCGGACCCACAAGGGCCGCTCTGGGGCAAGTGCCATTGTTGAGCGTTAGGAGCTTGCCATTGTAGTCAGGTGCCACAACAGCATCGTTCCCGCAAGCGAGCGCAAGATTTGAGCACGCTTCATAAACTAGCGGAATGCTGTAGTAGTCCGTCGTTGTGGAAGGTCGTCGTGACACCGTAGGTTTGCGAGCCGGTATTTAAAGAGTAAAGATTGCCGAGTGGAAACGATTTGGAGCCTCCGACGCCCAGTATGTCGTAACTGGCCGTGATGCTCGCGGGCAAATCAAGCTCAGCTTGTGAGGTCACCGGCAGGTTCAGCTGCACCTCCGGCAAAATGTTGTAGGAAAACTGTTGGCCATTGTTCAATCCGAGGCTGCCGAGGGAACCCAAAGGATTCGTGGTCGAGCCGGAGGAGCCTTGAATAAACGCTTGTGGATCGCCAGCCGAGTACTTGCCGTTGGTGCTGATCCAGACCAAATCGCCATATGTGACCGTCGGCGTAACGCTCGCCGTCTGCTGAACTTGTGTGCCGATGGTGACTCCGACCGACGCGCTGGCGAGCGTAACGCACTCTATGACGCACGCTTGCGCCGCCAATGTGAACCCGGCGGTGGTGCCGGGACCGGATCCGCTCGCGGAAGTGCCGACCGGTGTACCCGAGGAGGCATTCAAGCTCGCGCCCAGATCGCTGGACACGGCAGCGCCTCCTGATACGGGCACGTTGAGCAGATTCGAGGACCCGCTTAAGGGTCCGATGTTGTTCACAAAGTTGCTGTTGACGTCACCGCTCGCAGGAGCCACCGCGAGGTTGCCGCCCCAGTTTGCAGAGTAGCCGACGTTGAAAGTCGTTCCGGTGGCGATCTGCTGGCCAGCGGTAATCGAGGTATTTAGCGTGAATGCGGTTTCACCGCCCGTCGCAACGGTTACATCGCCCGGCAAAATGCTCGCGGTCGCATTGACCCCGATGTCGCTCCACGGGAAGGGCCCTACGATTTTCAAGTTCCCTATGTAATTCATGGTAACCGAGGAGGACGTATCTACCGTATCCACCGTTTGCGCTCGTGGATGGATGAAGACTCGCCCTCCGTCATACAACGTTTTCCTCGTGGTTGATCGTTGTACGCACCGTAATGACCTTGACTACGATGCGCGACGGACATCTGTTGCGGACCGCGATCCCACCGTTACATAGCGCGCACTGCGTGATCGCCGCCTGTCACCGGCAGCACGAAGCGCAGCAGCGCCTGCAACGCGGCCTCCATTGGCTCGGCAAAGCGCTCGAGCAGGGACTGTGGCAACTGCCCTGTCGGCACCGGGACCGAGATCAGGCCGGATCCGGCGGCCCAACACCGGGTCTGCGGGAATACCTCCGTCCACCATTGCCGCCAGCGATTCACCGTCCGCCGGCTCACCCCGAGCAACTCGGTGATGCGCGCCATCCGCGTTGGCGTCGCCCCACAGCGCAGCGCCGAGACCAGCACTACCACCGCGCCGAGGTAGACCTTGCGTCCCAAAAAACGAACCGACGACGGCGTCAGGCGCTTGCGACATTCACGTCGGGCGCAGCAAAAGCTCAGGCGCCATGCGTAGTCCGCTCCAACCCCTGCGGAACACCCCGGGCTTTGCGCCGGAAGTTCCCGGCGTGTACCGCCTGCCCACACACACGGCATCCCGCTGCCCGTGCCTGCGCCGCCAGGTCCTCGTCCACCCGCAGCAGCAACCCAAAAAACCGCTTCTCCCCCAGCAACGTCGCATACATCAAGTTCCCTCCTTGATAAAATGACTCTATGCCGACCAAGACCGGACGTAACGATCCATGCCCCTGCGGCAGTGGTCAAAAATATAAGCGCTGTTGCCTCGAGAGGAATCAGGCCGCTGCGAGCCAGGCCCTCGCCGCCCAGGTGGCGAAGGCCGCGGCTAAACACGCCAGGCTCATGGCCACAATGCCCGACCACGACCACCATGACGGCTGCGATTTCTGCGCTCATGAGCACCACTCAGACGACGAACTGACTCAAGTCTCCAATGCTGCCGTTGATTTGGTCCACGACGGCAAGCTCGACGAAGCGGAGAAAGCCGCCCGCGATCTACTCGCGCGCTTCCCTGAAGTTCACGATGGCTACGACCGACTCGGGATGGTCTACGAGGCCCGGGGAGAGAATAAGTTGGCGGCCAATTGTTACCGCAAAGTCGCCGAGTTCGTTCGCGCCCACCCCGGCCAGTACGATCCGGGCTTCGCTACTCGCTTCGATGACATGGTCGAAGAACTCGACCCGCCAGCTCCCAACTAAGATCCGATCACGCTCAATGAGGGCGCTCGCCCAGCATCCCTCAAAAATCGTGACGAAAAACCACGGGATATCCCGTCAGATAAATTGCTCATGTTCACCATGGCGGCGGGCGCCGCGGCTAAGGCTGCCAATGCCAGAGTGATCCGACAGTGTAAATTCATATGGGCTCCCTTTATTCTTGACCCGCGATTCCCGGTCGCGCGCCCGTGGCGCACCTCTCCTAACTATAGAACCAGAAATGCCCATCAAACCCGCCAAGGTATCTCCAGCGATGGGCTGGATCGTCGTGCGTTCGAATGGAGCGCCGCGGCGCCGTTTTTGTGCTGAGCCACCCGCTGGAGCGTGCCATTTACTTAAGCGAATCACGATTTGACATATGGCCGATTCTTGGCATTCGGGATAAGGGCCAACGCATCGCGCGCCTCAGCCGCCATGGTCGAATCTACGTACGTTTTTAGTGGCTGAACTCTTCCCAGCCGCCCCCAAGCGCCTTATATAGAGTTACAAGGTTTTGTAGCCGCGCAAGTTTCACGTTGATAAGTGATTGCTGTGCGCTGTATAGCAATCGCTGTGAATCGAGCACGCCCAGATAATTGTCGACACCCCCGGTGAAGCGCATGTTCGACAGTCGGAAACTCTCGCTGCTCGCTTGCACGAGTGCATCGTCCGCATCGATCTGGCTGTCCAACGTCGCGCGTCCCGCGAGCGCATCAGCCACCTCGCGGAAGCCGTTTTGAATGGCCTGCTGATACTGCACGACGAGGATGTCCTTTTGCACCTTCGCCAATTTAAGCGCCGCAACATTTGCGCCGGCCGCAAAAATGGGTAGGCTGATTTGCGGAGAAAAGGCCCACGCGGTCGAACCATGTTCAAAGAGACCGGAGAGTTGCGTGCTCGCGGTGCCGTAGGAGCCAGTCAATAAAATGCGGGGAAAGAAGGCCGCGCGCGCCGCGCCGACGTTGGCATTCGCCGCCATGAGATTGTGTTCAGCAGCGAGGATGTCCGGTCGCTGCGTCAGCGTATCTGAGGGCAATCCGGCCGGAATGTCGGGTAGCAGGCTCTCTTCATCGAGCGGCGTACTATCAGGCATATCCTGTGGCAGCGACGTCCCGAGCAGGAGCACGAGCGCATTCTGATCTTGGGCCACCTGGCGCCGATATTGCGCGATATTCGCCTGCGCCGTTGCGACGGTCGTTTCCGCTTGATGCAAATCAAGCGCAGTTGCCACGCCGCCATCAAAGCTCATGCGGATCAATTTAAGCGATTCTTGCTGGCTGTTGAGGGTATCGAGCGTAATCTTCAGCAAGGTTTGATCCGCAAGTAAGGTCAAATAGGCGCTGGCCACCTCCGCTATTACGCTGATTTGAGTACTCCGCCGCGTCTCTACATAGGCCAAATATTGCTGCAGACGCGCATGATTGAGGCTACGAACGCGTCCAAACAAATCCAGTTCGTAAGAAGTGAAGCCCACGCCCACGTCAAAATAGCGAAACACACCCGATCCGGTCGCGGCAGCCGGCGCGCCGACACTCCCGGTGCTAGTTCCGGTGGCGAGCGGTGCGACCGCAGACGGAAATTTCTCCACTTGTTCAACAGCGCTTGCGGAAATCTTTGGAAATAATTCGGCCCGTTGGATCTGATACTGTGCGCGCGCCGCGGCAATGTTGAGTGCGGCGACCTGTGCATCCGGATTGTGCTGCAGTGCCAGCTCCATCAGTTTTTGTAAATATGAATCCTTAAAAAAATCTCGCCAGCCGATCGCCCAAGCACTGGGCGACGCGCTCCTTACCGGTGGGGAGACAGGAGATTGCTCGGAAGTCGCTGGCAACCGCGGCCACTCTTGAGCAACCGCGGGCTGCGGATGCGTGTAGTGCGGTTCGAGCGTGCAGCCCGCGAGCGCCGCCACGCAGGCTGCAGCGATGGCTGCGAATGGATTCTTCACAATCCGAATCACGGATTTCCACCATCTGATTCGGAATCCGCGTGATGCGCGGTCGCGCCTGTAAACAATTTCAATGTCGCGACAAAAAACACGGGTACAAAGAAAATGGCCAAGATTGTCGCTGACAACATTCCGCCTATCACGCCGGTACCAATAGCATTTTGACCTCCAGACCCTGCGCCGCTAGACAGCGCCAACGGCATGACACCGAGCACGAAGGCAAGAGAGGTCATCAAAATCGGGCGTAGTCTCTGGCGCGCGGCATGCACCGTTGCTTCCACCAACTCCATGCCTCGATCATGATTCTCCTTGGCGAACTCTACGATTAATATGGCGTTTTTCGCCGACAGGCCCACGGTGGTCAGAAGGCCGACCTGAAAAAACACATCGTTCGAGAGTCCCCGAAGCAAGGTCGCGAGGATGGCACCAATAATTCCCAAGGGCACCACCAACATCACCGCGACTGGAATTGACCAACTCTCATAAAGCGCCGCCAGGCACAAAAAAACCACGACGAGCGAAATTGCGTAGAGCGCCGGGGCCTGCGATCCCGATAGTCGCTCTTCGAACGACAGGCCCGTCCACTCGATATCAAACCCCGGGGGCAACTGCTTCGCGTAGCGCTGCATGGCATCCAGCGCCGCCCCGGTGCTGACGCCGGCAACTGGCGCACCCAAGATTTCGACTGAGGGAATGCCGTTGAAGCGCTCGAGCTTCGGGGAGCCATATCCCCATTTAGCCTCAGAGAATGCCGAGAAGGGCACCATCTGCATTTTGGAATTTCGCACGTACCAGTCGTTGAGGTCTTGAGGCAGCATGCGCGAGGGCGCATCGCCTTGAATGAAGACTCGCTTCACACGACCTCGATCAATAAAATCATCCACGTACAAAGAGCCCCAAGCAGCCGATAGCGTGCTGGTGATCTCAGCGATGCTTACCCCCAAAGCGCCAGCCTTTTCCCAATCAACATTAAATAGGTACTGCGGCTCATCATCCAAGCCGTTGGCGCGTACTTGGGTGAGCTGAGGATCCTTTCGCGCCAGCTCCAAAAGCTGATTGCGCGCTGCCATGAGTTTCACGTGCCCCTGGTTGGCGCGGTCCACCAGCTCCAAGTCAAAGCCAGTGGCATTGCCAAGTTCCGGCGCGGCGGGGGGCGCGTACGCGAATGCCTGAGCATCAGCTATTTTGCTCAGGGCTTTGCTGGCCCGGGCAGCGATCGCTTGTACGCGGTTTTGTTTGCCGGGACGCAGCCGCCAGTCCTTCAATTTGATAAAGCCTTGACCAGCGGCCTGACCTCGGGCAGCGAAATTGAAGCCGGACACGGTGAAGACTCCCATAACCGCGTCTTTTTCATGCGTCAAGAAGTAATCACGAACCTCGGCGAGTGATTTCTGCGTGCGTTCAAGCGTGGCCCCGGGAGGAGAGGTGACCTGGGCGAACAGACTGCCTTGATCCTCATCGGGCAAGAATGATCGGGGGATCTGTATGAACAAGATCGCCATCAACCCTACTATGAGTAAAAAGATCAACAGGTACCGACCTGTTCGATGCACCAAGTGCACCACGGCGCCCTCATATTTTTGATTGCTGCGCTCGAAATTCCTGTTGAACCAGCCGAATAGGCCCCTATTTGTCCGCAATTGCTTCTTTGGCCTTAAGAGCGTGGCGCATAGCGCTGGCGTGAAAATCAAAGCAACCAGTACCGACAGCGTCATCGCAGAGACCATGGTGACGGAAAATTGTCGATAAATGACACCGGTTGATCCGCCGAAAAATGCCATCGGCAGAAAAACCGCGGACAAAACCATAGCGATGCCAACCAGCGCACCGGTGATCTGTTTCATGGACTTGCGCGTCGCCTCCCGCGGCGAGATATTTTCCTCCTCCATGACGCGTTCGACGTTTTCCACCACGACGATGGCATCATCGACCAGCAGACCAATAGCAAGCACCATGGCAAACATCGTAAGAACATTGATTGAATAGCCCAATGCCTTGAGCACGGCGAAGGTGCCCAGTAGAACCACCGGCACCGCAATGGTTGGGATAAAGGTAGCGCGAATGTTTTGAAGAAACAGCAGCATGACTAAGAACACAAGGCCGATCGCCTCGAACAAGGTTTTGACCACGTCTTCGATCGAGATTCTGATGAAGGCGGTGCTGTCGTTCGGATAAATAACTTGCAAACCCGATGGAAGGGTCGGCTTTAGCTTCTCCATGGTGGCGTGGATGGCGGCGGCGGCATCCAGCGCATTGGCGCCCGTAGCGAGTCGCACCGCGATGCCGGAGGCGGGATGACCGTTCCAGTTCACGTTGCTAAACTGATAGTTCTCGCTGCCGAGCTCAATCCGCGCCACGTCCCGTAGGCGCACTTGAGATGCATCGGGGTCGACCTTCAGCAGGATCGCACCGAATTGCGCCGGTGTGTTCAAGCGTGTCGGACCAATGATGGTCGCGTTTAGCTGCTGACCCTTGACTTGAGGAAGACCGCCCAGTTCTCCTGAGGCAATTTGCACATTCTGCGCATTGATCGCCGCGGCGACATCCGCCGGAGTCAAGCCGAAGTTGTTTAGCTTGGCCGGATCGAGCCAGATGCGCATTGCATACTGCGCCCCAAATACCTGATAGTCGCCGACACCAGGCGTGCGACTAATGGCGTCTTCCACATTCGACGCAATGAAATCGCTGATATCGCCGCTACTCATGCTGCCGTCTTCGGAGAAAAAGCCGATGATCAGCAGGAAATTGCGCGTTGATTTCGCGACGCGAATGCCTTGGAGTTGGACTTCCGGCGGCAGCAACGGCGTCGCCAGCTGAAGTTTGTTCTGCACTTGGACCTGGGCGATATCGGGGTTCGAGCCCTGCTCGAAGCTGAGCGTAATCGTCATGCTGCCGTCTTTATCGCTCTCGGCCGAAAAATACAGCAGATGATCGATGCCTGACAGTTGCTGCTCGATGACTTGCACGACAGTGCTTTGCACCGTGGCAGCGGAAGCACCTGGATAGCTTACGGAGATTGCGATGGCGGGCGGAGCAATACTTGGATACTGCGCGACAGGCAGCGTCTTAATAGCGAGTCCACCTACTAGCATCACTACTATGGCAAGCACCCACGCGAAGATCGGACGATCTATGAAAAATTCGGACACAGTCGGTTACTTCTGCGTCGGTGGCGGCAGAGGAGGTGCTGCGGGAGCCGGTTTGTTGAGTTCGTCAGCGGTGACTTCGCGAGCATGCACCTCGTTGCCTGGTCGAACGCTCTGAATGCCGACTACAATAACCTTATCTCCCGCAGCGACGCCCGAGCTCACGAGCCATTGATCGCCGATTGCACGATCGGTTTTGATTATTCGTATCGTTGCTTTATTCTCGGCGCCCACCACCGTTACCGTGGGTTCGCCGCGTTCGTTTCGGGTTACGGCGCGCTGTGGCACCAGTAGTCCTTTTTCATTTACACCTTCTTCCAACCGCTCGCGCACGAACATGCCTGGTAAGAGAATGTTTTGCGAGTTGGGGAACACAGCCCTTATAGTGACTGAACCGGTGCCCGGGTCGACGGTGACCTCGGTGAATTGCAGTTTCCCGGTTTCTGGATAAGGCGTGTTGTCTTCCAATATTAATTTCGCTTCCGCTTGCGCATCGCCTACTTTCTTGAGCTGCCCGTCCGCAAATGCGCGTTGCAAATGCAGCAATACGCTGCTCGCTTGGCTCACATCCACGTAAATCGGGTCGAGCTGCTGGATGATTACGAGTGCGGCGCTCTGATTCGCGCCCACCAGCGCGCCTTCAGTGACGGAGGAACGCCCGGTTCGGCCCGCGATGGGTGCGAACACCTTGGTATAGGCTAGATTGATTCGGGCAGTATCGAGCGCGGCTTTGGCCGAAGCAACATCGGCGGCAGCTTGATCCTGCGAGGCAATCGCGTTGTCATAGTCCTGCTGGCTCACGGCACGCGCTTCGCTCAATGGCTTGTAGCGCTGCGCCAGCAAGCGAGTCGAAGTGGCGGTTGCTTGAGCTCTGGCGAGTGCCGCTTGCGCGCTCTGGTAGCTCGCCTGAAACGGTGCGGGATCGATTTGATAAAGCTGCTCACCGGCCTTGACCTGGCCGCCTTCGACGAATAATCGTTTAAGAATGACGCCATTTACTTGCGGTCGGACCTCGGCAATGCGATAGGCGACGGTTCGGCCTGGCAGTTCCGTGACAATGGACACAACTTGCGACCGGAGTGTCATAACGCCAACTTCCGGCGTCGGCGGGGGCGGGGCTGCTTTCTTGTGAGAGCACCCGACGGTCAAAGCAAAGCAAGTGAGTATCAGTAGACGTAGTCTAATCATAGTGCGATCGGTAGCTGGGTATGGGGAAGGGCGGCAGAGCTCAACGCGGAGCGGCGCCGAGCAGAAAAATATCAATTACAAGGGTCGTATGCTGCTTCATGTCGAGATGAGCGAGCGCGGTTTCATCGCTAAACAACAGGCATTCGTGCATCTCTGAGCAAATCATTTGTACAAACAACGAAGCCGCTTTGTCCGAATCGGGCAACGTCAAAGTGCCGCGCTTGATCTGACTACGAATATAGTTTGCTACTACGTTATCGAGACAACGTTTATCGCTGGCGCGCATTTTTGCGGCGAGTTCCGGGAACCGATGTGATTCCGTCGCCATGATGCGAAATAGCGCGGCACAGTCCGGATCGCTGGCACGGGTGACCATGGTATCTGCAATCACTGTCAATGCGGCGCGCGGTTCAAGCCGATCAAGATCCGCGCCGGCAAGAACCGTTGCTAAGCGTTCAACCAACCGATTGATCACGGCGGCAAGTAACTCCGCCTTATTTTTAAAGCGCTCATATAGCGTGCGAGTGGATGCGCCGGCCTCAGCAGCGATTTTGCCCATGCTCGCAAGGCCGTAGCCCTCGCGGAGGAAAACGCGGGTGGCGGCGTCGAGTAGTGCCGTGTCTCGAGCCCCCTCCGTGCCACGCCGGGGTCGACCTACCCTGGGAATCGCCGTTGCCGAGGAGAAATCCTCTAGATGGGCTTGGTCATTCATGAGTAGAAAATGACATGTGTCGTTTTACGTTGCAACCCTTGTTTGGAAGCCACAGCGTCCGTTTCGGCTGTTGCAGACTATGGTTGACTCGGTGGATATCGTTGAAAACTTGGGCTTTCCACCCGCAGTCGCAGATTGAATCTAGGGCCAACGCCTCAAGTCACTAGCTGATCTGGCGCGAGCGAACCGGCATCGAAGGAGCGGGCTTTGGATAGCTTGGATCGGTTCACGGGCCTCACGCAGAGTATGGTCGTTGCAGCGCTTCTGGCGTCCGCGCGAGAACTCAAATTCGAATCCTTTGGCAGGATGCCTCGTAGACTCGGGAAAGCCACGTGAAGACACCGATGCGCATCGAAAAGCGCCTTGCTTTAGGGCTTGTCAGGCACGCCGAATTCGTGTTACCAGGTCCGCTCTCGGCATGGGGAACGGCCATGCGGCACGAGATCGCATACATCGAGCCAAATAGTGATGCGTTGAAGTGGGCATTTGGATGCGTCTTTACAAGCTATCTACAGCGCATTGCTTATCTTGATGTCGTCCAAGTCACACTCATTCGTTGGCTGTTGTCGGCATTTATCGCTTCGTGGGCGATGGAAGGTCTTTTCGCAGCTCGCCTTTTTTACCTAAAGTCAATTGTATGGCTCGGCCTAAAGATTGACGGGGCGATGGCGCTAAGTTTTTCTCGGCGCTGTCGGCAATTCCAGCGTGGTCGATCGTGTTGGACGGTGTGGCGGGTCTGTTCTACGTCACTGCTGCTTACTGCCTGGTACGCAAGAGAATTTCGAGCCTCTGGGTGCTTGTGGCTGGCAGCGCATTGAACTGCATTGCCTGTGTCAGCCAGGTTATGGCGTTTCTTGCTGAAAACGGTGCATTGCCTCCTGAGAGTTTGCGACACACTTACCTCATCTACGCCTCGCATTTTTGCGTGATTCTTCTACTTTGGCGTGGCTTTGCTCGGCAGATCGGGCGTGTAAGCAACGATGGCGCAAACGTTTGACGTTTTCATAACTATTGGCCGGGAGGCGCGTGCCTGTCGTTTCCTGCATTGGCCGAGTGCGATTCGAGAATGAGCGGCATTCGTGACATTCATAAGTTAGGCGCTTCCCCAGTAACGGCGATCGAATTGGTACCCTCAATTTTTGGAGAATCAGATGGCAACACGTCGCCAGTTTCTAGCGCAAATGGCCGCAGCGAGCATCGCAGCAGGCTCCGTTCCCATGGTTCACGCTTCGAATGCCGCCACGCCAATCCAGCCGATTGCGCCGACCCGGAAATTGGGCGTCGTTCAAACCGTCTTCGGACCCATCTCTGGTAGCCGGATGGGCTTTACGGCGCCGCATGAACACATGTTGGCGAGTTCAACCGATTTCATGCGGCTTTGGCCCGAATATCTCGGGGGGCGGTCGTGCTTCACGAGCGGGGTTGTCGAGCGAATGAAGGCGGCCAAGGCGGCCGGTATCGACACAATCGTGGACTGCACAACGGCCGATCTTGGCCGCGACCTCCGCCTGCTGCAGGAAGTGTCGCGAAGGTCGGGCGTGCAGATCGTAGCCGCCACGGGGCACTGGCTGACGCCGACCCCTTCGTTCGAGGCGCGAACGGTGGACGAGCTGGCCGACTTCTTCAGTCTTGAGATCGAGCGGGGCATGGAGGATACCGGAATTAAGCCAGGGGTCATCAAAGCAGCCCACCAAGGCGTTGGAATGACGCCGTTTCAGGAAAAGGTGTTCAGAGCCGCGGCGCACGCGAGCAAGCGCACGGGTGTGCCGGTGACGACCCACAGCGACGCACGACATAGGGGGGGCGAACAACAGGCTGCGATCTTCGAGCAAGAAGGGCTCGATCCTCGGATGGTCTGCATCGGCCACAGCGACGAAAGTGCGGACTTCGATTATCTCGCAGGACTGGCACGACGCGGCTACACGCTGGGCATCGATCACCTCTTCTATGGTCTCTCGTCGATGGGCGGTGGGAGCGACGGCATTCCTAGCTGGCAGGAGCGGGCGGCGATGGTCAAGAAGCTGATCGACGCCGATTTGAACGATCGGATATTTCTGGCTAACGACTGGATGTTCGGTGTGACAATCGCGCCAACAGGAACGATGGAGGTGCTCAACCAGCGTAACCCATTCGGCAACCTTTTTAACGTCCGGAATACAATCCCTTATCTGCGCCAGATCGGAGTCACGGACGAGCAGATTCGGACGATCACTGTCATGAACCCGAGGGCTTTTTTCGCGCGCGGCTAACTTAGAGGCATAAAATAATGGCGTACGCATTTCTTCGCAAAAGGGGTCTGTGTCGATGCGGGCAAGTTCAATTTGAAGTGAGTTCGAGACCGCTGGTCACCATGGTGTGTCACTGTATCGGGTGCCAGCGCATGACGGCCAGCGCCTATTCTTTGAGCGAGCTATATCCGAGCAACGAGTTGAAGGTGACAATGGGTGAGCCAGTCATCGGCGGGCTACACGGCGCTACGCGGCACTATTTCTGCGCACATTGCATGAGCTGGTTATTTACGCGCCCGGAAGGAATGGACCAATTGGTAAATGTCCGTGCAACTATGATGGCTGATGCGCGCTCCTTTCGTCCATTTCTCGAGACCTATACCGAAGAAATGCTGGAGTGGGCAAAGACGCCGGCCGTCCACAGCTTTAAGAAATTCCCGCCGCGCGAACTATTTCCCGAGTTAATCGCAGAGTTTGCCAAGCAATTCGACCAGGCTCAAGGTCACGTCAGTCCTGCGACTTAGGCATTACGACAGCAGTCCTTGCATCGCGGCAGTCAGCAGACAACTCCACTCCACTAGGCTTTTCTTTTCTGTCTAAGCGCTTCACGCAGCGCAGTTTCCAGCTGCGATATTTCATAGGGCTTAGATGGGCTTAGATAACACTTTGATATTTTCCTCCTCCGCCTTTTTTATTCCGGCGGCGGCATACCCAGTGGTCAGCAAGACGGGAATGCCCGGGCGGCGACGTCTAACCTCTTGCGCGAGGTCCAAGCTGCGACGTTCGGCACAATCAGTCCGGGTGTGCTTGATAAGATCAGTCCACGCGGGTTGCGTGATTGGGCGCAGGATTCGGCGCGCAGAGTATCGGCGTGCGGATCTATGTGTCGGCTTCGGCCGGCGAGAGGGATGTCGCGATCAGTCGGAGAAGGTGAAGGAGAGTTGCTGAGCTAACCGGATTGGGGTCGGATTAAGTGGTCTGCTGGGCGGAAGCGGCCTGGTTTTGCGTTCAATGGTATGGTCTTGGCAAGCGCCGCTTCTTTTAGCGCCAGATGCGCATGTAGGTAGACTTGCGTGGTCTCGACCGACTCGTGACCGAGCCACCATGCGATGACGGAGGACTCGACGCCCGATTCGAGCAGTCCCATGGCCGTGCTGTGACGCCTATATCTTGCGCGATATAGGAGGCACTATGTCTCGCGCCCGACTATATCTACAAACAAGTTCGATCCGTCGCCTTTCATCGAGAATTGGGCTTTGAGCGGTGCAGGGTCCTGCTC
>JBEPVT010000105.1:0-13334 GCA_041690895.1 Gammaproteobacteria bacterium | reverse complement strand
GCCTCGCCGCTTGATCGAGAGCCCATTTTTACCCACACTTAAACCGGAAGAGCCTTAAAACTCAAGCCGAAGCGAAGCTCACGATTTTTGATTGGCTGGAGGGCTGGTATAACCCGCATCGCAGACACTCAGCGCTCGGTTATCGATCACCGATGAACTACGAGCGACTGGCGCTCGCGCGCGAGGCGGCCTAACGCATGACAACTCAAGCTCCCGACGAATCGATTTATGGGGGTATCGCCGTAGTGGGTACGGTATCGATCGTCGCTCCTGGAGCTTCTGTGCTCGTCGCGTTTTCGTCGTGCTCTCAAAAAACCGGAGTTTCTGGCGCCTGCGGCGTCAGACCGCGTCTGGTGTTCAAAAAAAATATCAGATGAATCCGCGCATCGACAAACCCATCACCATAGGAGCATCATCAACAGCGAACAGACCGAGAAGAATTGTAAGAACCACCCGTCCACCGAAGCGGGTCAAGTCAAGTGCGAGTTACGACTACTCGCCAGCGCCCGGTTCGACTCCCAGGCCCTGCTGTGCGTGGTGCTCAGCGGCGACGGCCGGCTCCTCGATAAGCTCAGACGCGACGACCTCATCCCCCTCGGATCCCGGATCCGTACTCGACTAACGACCGGCGCGGCCACCCGCGATGAACTGTTGACCTGCCTCGAACACCTGCTCGCGACTGCGGGAAACGCCGGCCTCATGACCAAGGAGCTGCGTCATCTGCTGTGCGACCATGCCGCCGGTAACTATCGCATCCTGATCGGCATGGCGGCCGACTTGCCCATGAGCGCGGCACAGAGCGAAACCACCGTGCTCGACGAAAAACTTTACTTCCACGTGTTCAACTTGCCAGCGTCGAATGCACCGCGCCGAGCCGCGGGGGCTCGCTGACATGTGCGACCCGCCCGATCCGTTCGTCTTCCCCGAACTCCCCGACGAGGCGGCAGCGGCACTCGATCACTTCCTCGAGGACATCTACAACTGCTTCCAACAGCGCTATGGACTCCAGCTGTATCGCTACTACCGCGCAATCGAAGAGCGCGCGGACCACCACCGTCGGATGCCATCAAAGGCGCCACCGCTGAAAGATCCGCCGTTCTGAAAACCCCAGAATGACCGCGGCGCCGACGCCGCGGTCACGATCGATGATGGGCCATCATCGATCGTGAAAATCAGACCATCAAATTAACTGACCACTCTCACCATCGTCGCCGCCGGTACACACGAAGCTTTGCATGTGATGCGGTACGATCCTCAGATCGCAAGTCGATTTGAGCAAATAGAATTGCCCATTTGAACCGAAACCCACGAACTTCGTCGCTTTGTTGCTGGATACCTTGCGCAATTGCCACTCAAGAAATCTGTAGCGGAAATTGACAAACGATTTGTATCCTACCTTTTGGAGCTGACCGACGGAGTCACCGGCCGTATAGTCGATGTTCTGCGCCGCGCCGCGGACTCAATGCCTTGCCGATAAGTCCAAAAGAGTTAGCCTGGATCAGTTGCAGTTTGTTGGCGCGCGGATGCCCACAGTAATTGGCCAAAGACCTTGGCTTCCTTCAGAGCACGTCCTTTAGCGGAAAACGGACATCTTCTCGGGAAAACGACAACCACGGGGTAGGGTTACAGCCCGTGTTGGAGCGCTACCAGGCGAGCGGTTTCTTTTTTGACCACGGCGTAACACTCGCAACTCAACTTCTCAAGCGTAGCTCGGTCGAGCACGGTGATCTGACCTCGCGAATAGTCGATCACACCAAGCTTGAGCAGTCTGCCGGCGGCCTCTGTAATGCCCTCACGGCGTACGCCCAAGATAGAGGCGAGCATCTCCTGGGTCATAATGACCTTGGCACTCGGCAGGCGATCAAGGCGCAGCAGCAGACAGCGACAGAGTCGCTGGTCAATTGAATGATGTAGGTTGCAGGCGGCCGTTTGAGTCATTTGCGTTATCAGGGCCTGCGTATAGCGAAGAAGCGAGAGCATCATCGCGCCGTGGAGGTTAAACTCATCTTTGAGACGCTGTCCGGCGAGCCGATAGGCATAGCCGGCAATTTGCACGACCGCTCGGCTTGAGGTGCTCTCGCCCCCCATGAACAAGGCGACGCCGATAAGACCGTCATTGCCAACGACCGCAAGCTCCGAGGACTGGCCGTTCCCCATTAAATAGAGCAGGGAGATGAGCGAGGTGGTCGGAAAATAGACGTCGCGCAAGATTTCCCCTGAATCATACAACGCCTTGCCAACCGGCAGCACCATCAGTTCCAGTTCGGAAATCAGTCGATCTTTGACCGCGGCGGGAAAGGCCGCAATGAGGTAGTTTTGCTGCGAGGCGCTCGAATCGAACGCATCTGCCTGTAGCCCGCCTGTTTTGGCGCTTCTTACCAGCCGTTGTAGTTCAGCAGGTATTTTGCCTGCGGGCAGCACGAAATCCACACTACCTGATGCCTGAGCGCTCGTCGCCATGCCGGCGACTTCTGCCGATCGGTCTTGGGAAAAGGTGGTGCCTCCCATCGCCTTGATGCGTTTGCAGCCCTCGGTGCCGTCGTGACCATGTCCGGAGAGGATAATGGCGATGGCGCGCGGACCTAAGGCTTCTGCCAAACACACCAGAAAAAAGTCGACTGTACGCCCCTTATTCGTGCACGGCGAGATGACTTTAAAGATATCGCTTTCAATGCAAAGATCCGTGCTCGACGGAATCACGTAGACATGATTCTTACGGACCGGCATCCCCGTGGAAGGTACGATGACGGGCATCTTGGTGTGTCGCGATAGTACGGATGCCAACTGATTATTGGCGGCGGGGTTCATGTGAAAGATCACCACGAACGCCATGCCCGTCGTGGCGGGAAGTTCTTCAAAAAACGCTTTGTAAGCAGTCAGGGCGCCCGCGGCCCCGCCAATCCCCACCACGAAATTGGGATTGAGCCTCTTCATCAGCTACGCCGGAGAGCTACTCTTTCCCACCCTCTTCTTCTGTTCGACGCCCGCGGTTGCGTCCGCGTCCATTCGTTCTATTCTGATTCCGGCATCACTCAAGCTCAACCTGTGGACATCACTCGAGTGACCCGTACCACGAGACTTCACGATATAAAGACCCCGGATGCGCCTCTTGCCTTCATTTTCCTCTAATTCTCTGACCACGATCCACGTGTCAATTAGTGACGAGACGCCGATTTCCCCGCTGGTGTCATTGGGCGCGGTCGAGGAAACAAGGCTTGTAAAAAACCCGGTGATACCCTTGGATTTCAAGGCATCAATCATGCGCGTGAGCATCGATTGGACCTCCAGGCTGTTGCCTTGCCCAATCAGGCTAGTCAAGGGATCAATAACGACGCTATGCGGCTTAAACTCGGCTATGAGCTTGTACAGATCTAGTAAATGCATTTCCAGGCCGACAAAAGAAGGTCGCGTCGAGACGATCTTCAACAGTCCGTTCTTCACCGGCGCCTCCAAATGAATACCGATCGAGCCCATGTTTTGAATGAGTTGCCCGGAGGATTCTTCGTAGGATAAGAAAAGGCAACGTTCGCCACGCATGCACGTCTCAGCTGCGAATGCCGCTGCGAGGCTTGTTTTTCCCGTGCCGGCGGTACCCGAGGTAAGCACCGTGCTGCCTTTGCTATAACCGCCACCCTTGAACAAGACGTCTAACGAGGGAATACCTGTCGATATCTTCTTTTTGGTACCCGGTTGATCGAGTCCCGCAGAGGTAATCGGAATGACCGACAGTCCGTTGTTATCAATGACAAACGGATATTCGTTCGTTCCATGACTCGAGCCTCGATATTTGATGACACGAATTCGGCGCACGGAAATTTGTTCACTGACGCGGTTATCGAGGAAAATGATGCAATCGGTGACGTACTCCTCCAGACCGTGTCGGGTGTAAGAACCGGCGACCGGTTCGCCGGTAACAAGGGCCGTCACGTTTTTTGTCTTAAGCCAGCGGAAGAGTCTTTTCACTTCGAGACGAACCAGGCCCACATCGGTGAGGCCCGCAAAAAGAGATTCGACCGAATCCAAAACGACGCGCGTGGCGCCGATCAGATCGATGGCATGGTCCAAACGAACCAGGATGCCTTCGAGATTAAACTCGCTCTCTTGAACATCGCGACGCTCCAGAAGCACATATTCGAGCAGAAGCTTCTTTTGCGAAACGAGCCCGCGCAGATCCAAATTCAAAGAAGCGACATCTTGGTAGAGCTCCTCTTCTGTCTCTTCGAAAGACATGAAAATGCCGCGCTCTTTATAATTAACCGCACCATTGATCAGAAAATCAAGCCCCAGCAAGGTTTTCCCGGAACCGGCGCTTCCCGACACCAATGTGGTTCTATTTTTTGGCAGGCCACCTTCTGTAATCTGGTCAAAACCTTTGATGCCGGTGGGGCACTTAATCAGTTGAGGAAGCACGGCGGGTCGCTTCTGCTTGAGTGTTTTAGGCATAAGAATTCATCCGTTCTTGATTTCAACAGCGCCTTACTACAATGCGTTCAACTTAACATCTGACTTTCACTGAACCGAGTAGGACTGGTCTGTGCGGCAGCGCACTTATCGGAACTTGAATGGTAGTCGCTCCTCCAGCGTGGAAAACTTTTAAATCTTTGTCGGATGCCATACAGACGTCCGCCGCCATGACTCTAGCTTTGGCAAGCAGACCGATGACGATTCAAATCACGATGCAACAAAACAGGAACTCAACACCCGATGTGTTGCATCCCTGTGCTCGTTAGTTGGCTGCATCAGCATCGCCCCGACGTTCAGGTACTCCTTACCTCAGGCGTGGATAAACCGGCAATTAGTTCTTCCGGCAAACATCGGCGCTTCATTCCAAAGTCGTATTCACGTCCCGAGGTGGAGCGACATATCCGGGAATTACTGCACTGAGATATGTGCGCTCTTGCCAAGCTGTAACCCCTCAGTTGCCCCCATGGGCCCACAGCCGGCGGGTAGTGGCTCTTCTTTCACTTTTCGAATCATGCATTTACCGAGCTGACTTGGCCGCTTCGAATCGATCTGCTCACTTGCGACCACCAATGAACCGGGTTTGAGAGCGGCAACGCTGTGGTGGGCTCACGTTCTTCTTTGCACTCGCTATTCGCATGCTCCCGCCGAGCATTTCACGCCACCAGCGCAGCAATGGGCGCTCCCTAAATGCCGTAATCGACAGGGTCTTCATTGGTTGCACACTCAAATGTCCAGTTGGGCCGCCCGTTATCTGGACCACCAGTGGATTTCTCCGGAGCGACTCGTGTACTAACAGGTTTTTGTCACTGCAAAGAGAAAATGCCATCATGAAAAGTTAAAAGTACAATCATGGAAAAACCCGACAAACATAGGCCTAATGAGCATGCGAAAGCGGGCCGCCATGATCGGCGGCAATGTTGAAATCCGCTCGGCCCCCCGGCCCCCCGGCCGCGGAGCAATGATTCTCGCATCAATTCCCATTGCCGCTTAAGCGCACCGGGACCTTCTATTACACACAAGTTTGAAGGATAAATCGGTGGCGGACGATGGTCGATGGTTACGCTGGGCTATGCGGTGCAGAGATGGAGGCGGAAGTCAGGAATGAGTGGATAGATCCAGACGCTTTTGACGGGTTTGTTGCGACGATGCAAGGTATCGAGTTTTCCGCGACACCCTGGGTGTCACCGAGATGTTGCCAGTTGGCTGCCTCGTAGCAGGTGCCGGTAAAGCGTGGCTTTTCGACGAAGGTTTCAAGCAGAACCGGGCGATAGGAGTAGCGCGCCTGCCAGTCCTCTGCCAAGCGACGGCTGGTCAGGGCAAGAACGCAGGAGACCAGATTTTGACAGCGGATCCGCGGCAGGATGAGGAAGCGTGCATTGTTGACGATGAGGTGCAGATTACGCTGCCGTTGCGCTGGATTCCAGTCGATGGCCGCATCGCGCGGTTTGGTTTTCCAAGCGCTCGCGGCAAAGCTCATCAGGGCAACGACTTGGCCGGCGGTGCGCACAAAGTAGCGCAGCTGCGCGCCGGGCATTAACTGGTGACCGCGGTAGTGATGCCGTTCGATGTAAGCGCTCCACAGCAACGAGTCGCGTTTCTCGGTGACCGGATCGATGCTGAGGCGAGCAAGGTCGATGTGCGGAACGATCATCGGTTCGCAGACGGCGTGCTCGATATCGGGATGCGCCTGATACGCCACGGGCTTGAGTCTTCGCGGCGGCGGCAGCGTGATCAGCGCGTCCGCCTGCATGCGCAGCAAAGCGACCCGGCAGCTCATATTTGAGCGCCCCGTCGGGTCGGCGCCAGTCCAAGCGTTCGCAGACTGTGCGCGAGAGTCGGTAGCGACTCAAGGGCGGACAGACGGCCAGCAGTTCATGGATGGCCTGGATGTCGGCAGCGCTGAACGCACGTCCGCAGTAGCGCATCGGTCAACTCGAGGACAGGCCTGTTTGTGGGCGCGCAGTATTTCGACGTCCTCGTACAGCCGCAACCAAACCAGGAGGTCTGGACTTTGGACCGCGGTCTCCAATGAAAGGCTGCATACGGCTGAAGCCCGAAGCAGTGGTGCGTTCCTAGAATGGACCGACGCCACCAAGCTTCGCCATACGAAGTATGGCGCGATGCGTACCGACAAAGATCCCCGGAAGGCAGTGAAGGAGGCGAATTAGTCGGTCGGCCCCAAATAATTTCATGACCGATGGCGGGTTACGCGGCTACGCACGGTTATAACAAGGGTCAAAGGACCTTATCCGTCCACACGGCCTGAACAATCCAAAGGGGGAACCATGTCGATTAAATCACTCTTACGCCTCGCGTGCGCGACTGCTGTGGTGGCTGCGTTTTCATCAACGCTGGCAACAGCTGAAGATAAAGATAAAGGTGAACTGTTCAGCATGTCTTTCGAGATGGAGAGTAATAACCCTGAGGGACCGGTGGTTCCTCTGACAGTAAACTTCACTCTTAAGCGACCGGCAGTGTTGGAGTCGTACGCAGTTTATTGTCCGGGAAGCGCTGCTAGTGGCATCCTGATTACTGACGGGGGTCCGTTGGGCACAAGCGGCGGCACTGTCACTGGTGATTCAGCAACGACGGTATTTTCTAATTTTGGACCACACCTCTCTTTCGGGTTTCAATCTGCGCAGTCCATCGCGTCGTATACATCACCCTCCCATGTAGGGGTGCCGGTTACATCGACGTTCTCTATAACAGTTAATCCTACGACCAGCGCCGGCCTCAATTGTGTCGGGTACGCGGTGCTTCGGAATCCATAGCGTGAGGGGCCGTGTGGCCGCTTTCTTTTCATTTGATCGCGGCAGCAATGACGGTGTTCAGAAGCGCGAGTCGATAGTTCCTGCTCAGCTCCATGTGGGGCCAAAGCCGGCAAATATCAGCCGTCAGAAGAAAGCGCATTTCCCCGATCATTGCTGCCTGCGCTTAGCTGCTGAATCACATCGTCTCGCACCCGGGGCATAGAAACGCTCGGCGCTCGGTGCCGGACAGGACGTGCCCGCTCATCGCTGCACCTGTCTTGTGTCACTGGCCGGCTCAAGTAGGAGCGCACGCATCTTGCGAACCGAAACCGGATTCTTGACGAGATCCGCGAGCGAGTAGCGATTTAGGACCGCTAGGAAAGCGCGCAATGCTTCCTCCAACGGCCGGCGCAGTCCGCACGCGGGCGAGATCAAACAGTGATTGGTCTTTTCATCGAAACACTCCATCACAGCCAAGTTCTCCTCGGTCGCGCACACCACCTCGCTCAGGTTGATGGAAGTGGGAGACCTGCCGAGCCGCAGACCGCCGCCGCGGCCACGCAGACTCTCTAGAAATCCAGCCTGAGAGAGTGTCTGGGTCACCTTCTTCAGATGGTTGCGTGAAATGTCGAACCGCTGCGCGACTTCTTCAATGGTATGGCGGTTGTCTGGCTCTACTGCCAGCAGCATCAGCAAGCGCAGCGCATAGTCGGTATGAAGCGTGAGCCGCATCAGTTCACTCCGTGCTTACGGCGGAACTTGGTCCGCCGGTTCAGATCGTGGCCGGTGCATTTACTCGACTCCACCAACCGGAACGGCCACTCAATCTGTGCCGAACGCTTCATCTAAAGTCATTCCTTTAAATGAGTATATGGTATACCCTATATGTTAAATGTATCAAGTGAAGAGATTCGAGTCATTTACCGATGAACTACCCTATTAATGAGGAAACTCGCATGACTGCCATGACCAAAATTCAGGTGAGCCCAGCGGTAGAAGAATCGCATGACAAATCGATGGATCTGACCGACGGTTTCCACCTCCTGATGGATGCGCTGGAGTTGAACGGCATAACCAACATCTATGGCCTTCTGGGTATTCCGGTAACGGAAATCGGCCGCATGTGGCAGACCCGCGGCAACAGCTTTTTCAGTTTCCGCAACGAACAGAGTGCGGGTTACGCTGCCTCCGCAGCCGGCTTCCTCACCAAAAAGCCAGGCATTTGTCTGACCGTCTCCGCACCGGGCTTCCTCAATGGCCTGACCGCGCTCGCCAATGCGACCGCCAACTGTTTCCCGATGATCCTCATCAGTGGTTCCAGCGAACGTGAGATTGTCGACCTTCAGCAAGGGGACTACGAGGAAATGGATCAGTTGAACATCGCCCGTCCGTTCTGCAAGGCGTCTTTTAGGATCAATCGTCCGCAGGACATTGGTGTGGCGCTTGTGCGGGCCGTGCGTACCGCGCTTTCCGGCCGCCCTGGCGGCGTCTACCTCGACATTCCATCCCGCGTATTCGCTCAAACTCTCTCTGCCGAAGAAGGCGGAAGATCCGTGTTTGCACCGGTGGATCCGGCTCCGGCCCAGCGTCCGTCTCCAGAGGCCGTCGTCCGCGCCGTCGAAGTGATTAGGGGAGCCCACAAGCCTCTGATCGTGCTTGGCAAAGGTGCCGCATATGCCCAATGCGACGACGACATCAACGCGCTGATCGAACAGACCGGCATTCCTTTTACACCCATGTCGATGGCCAAAGGCATCGTGTCCGATACCCACCCACAATGTGGGGGTGCAGCCCGTTCCATGGTCCTGCAAGAATCCGATGTGGTGATTCTCATTGGTGCGCGCCTCAACTGGCTGCTTGCTCACGGCAAAGGCAAAACCTGGGGCAATACAGTAAAACGATTCGTGCAGATCGACATCCAGGCCAATGAAATAGACAGCAACGTGTGCATCGAGGCTCCCTTGGTGGGCGACATCCAGTCCTGCGTCAATGCGCTCCGTACTGGCCTCATAGGCATGGCCAAACCGGCGGAATGGATGAAGGCTATTTCCGAAAAGGTATCCGCCAGCCGCGCCAAGCTTGCTGCGAAGATATCGACTGCGACTCCGGTGATGAACTACTTCAACTCACTCGGCGCGATTCGCGACGTGCTGAAAGCACACCCGGACACCATAGTAGTGAATGAAGGCGCCAACACTCTGGACAATGCTCGGATGATCGTTGACCAATACCTGCCGCGGCATCGCCTGGACACCGGCACCTGGGGGGTTATGGGTGTCGGCATGGGATCGGCCATTGCCGCTTCCGTAGAGACCGGCAAACGGGTCGTCGCAATCAGTGGTGACAGTGCATTCGGTTTCACTGGCATGGAAATCGAAACCATCACTCGCTACAACCTTCCGATAACCGTCATCGTCATGAACAACGGCGGGATCTACCGGGGTGACGAAGCGAGTTCAAAGCACCAAATTTCTTGCATGAGATTCAATCCGAGCACCCGCTACGATCTGCTGATGCAGGCTGTCGGCGGCATAGGAGTTCGCGCCACCAATTCGAGAGAACTGACACAGGCCCTTGAGAGCTCCCTGGCATCCGGCAAGCCTACTTTGATCGATGCGATCATCGATCCTGCAGCCGGCGTCGAATCCGGCCGGATTGGGAATTTCAATGTGGTTAGCCAACTCGTCAACCGGTAACGACTTGTGACTGTTACCGAATCCTGCAACCATTGGACATGAGTCCTTATGCTCACTTTTGCAACGGAGAATTCACAAATGAAGAAACGTTGCACCGAAGAACTACCGCTCAGCCTGCAGCAATAGAGATAACGCGACGATATCGTCGAGCTGGACTTTGAATCACAATGTGGATTTTTAGCCGCAGCTGCGGCGACAGTAACTTGCCTCATCTCTGCGGATTATTCATTTATCCGAGTCTGATGACTCCCCAATATAAGACGGCAGTCGCTTATCGAGTCTTCTTCGCGGATCTCGTTCCCGCCTTTCTGGTTATCGTTGTGGTGCACTTCCCGCGCACGCAAAATTCAAGCGCACACATCTTACTTTCTCATTGCACTGCGCTACAAAGTAACGGGACATGGGTGAACAAGTCGCGCAATTCGGGTGAACGAATCCATGCAAGCGCGGTTACTGAAACGGCCGCGTCGAACCTATTTAACTAAAGTCCAATCGACCTGTCCGATCTTGGAAACTTCCCATCACTAAGGGAGTACGGATAAGCTCGTCCGTCCGTAAGGTCAACGTTAGGGACAATGAGCGCTGTAAGACGTCATGTTTTCACTGGTGCGCGCCAAAGGCGGCCCACTTGAGCAATTCATCTCGACTCGGATGGATTGCCACGCCGCATATACACCCTGATTATCGTGGTCCGATCGACCTGGATTATGTTCCATTTGTAAATCCGGCGTGCGCCCAGCCCGTCCTTAGTGTTTTGACAGCGGTTGCCGCAGGTTGTCCCGATCAGATCGCCATGGAAGACGATCGACGCTCGCTGACGTATGCCAATTTTGTTAGTGCGGTGTCGCGGCTCGCCGCTGCCATCAGAGCAGTCGAATCAGAGCCCGGGAGGATAGGGATTCTTTTGCCCACGGGGCTTGAATACGCAGTGGCCGTGTATGCCTCGCTGGCAGCGGGTCGTCAATGCGTCCTGATGGATGCGGCATACCCGGCGGCTCGAAATGACTACATCGCGCAGCAAGCGCGCATTGTTCTCATGCTGGTGGACTCGCAATCGCAACCCAGCGCAGAGATGCGCATATTGGACGTGCAGCGCGCCATGAACGGCCACGATGCCGCAATACTTCGAAGCGACACCCAGATTGGGATCGATGCGCCAGCCTTTGTGCTGTGCACGTCAGGCAGTTCCGGTCTTCCCAAAGCAATCGTCCATAGCCAGCGCACCATGCTCCACTGGGCCCGTACCGTCCACGACGCACTCCATGTCCGAGCGAGTGACCACGTGCTTTCCCTGTCTTCGTTTTCGACCTTGGGCGGCTTCACCGCACTGTTAGGCTTTCCCTTGGCGGGCGCTTCGATGCAAATGATTGACATCAAGGCCATAGGTCTCGCTGGCCTGCTCAACGTCCTCGTGAATCGGCCGGTGACGATTCTTCGAGCCGCGCCTTCGATGCTTCGAACTTTATGCCAACTGCCGCAGGCACGACAGGCTCTCGCGCGGTTGAGAATTGTTCAAACATACGGTGAGCCGCTTCTGAAGGCGGACCTTTGCAATCTGTCGAGCATATTGCCTGCGCAGTGCTTCGTGAGATCCACCTACGGTTCAACCGAGGCCAGCGGATTTAGTTGGTTCGCCGGACAGCCGGACGACTATGACCCGCTTCGGGTCGCGGCGGGCGCGCTCATGCCCGACACTCTCGCCATGATCATCGATGATAATGGTGACCCCTGCCCGGCCGGCGTTCCCGGTGAGCTGTTGATTCGAAGCCCCTACAATGCCCTTGGCGAATTACGAAATGGCGAATTCATCAACGGACGCCTTCAGCCTGATCCCTCACATGATGGCAGCCGAATCTATCGTACCGGCGATATCGCCCGGTTCCACGCGGATGGCATTTTCGTCGTGCTCGGGCGCAAGGATCGAATGACAAAAATCAATGGGCAGCGAATTGAGCCCAGCGAGATTGAGGCCGCGTTGATGCGTTGTCCCGGCGTGAAGCAAGCAGAGGTTGTCGTTGAGCAGAAAACAACTGGGCCTAGACTAATGGCCTTCGTTGTACCGCTGCAAGACACCGCGGCCGGATCAGTCGCAATGCTGCGAGCGGCGCTACGTTCTTCGCTGCCGAGCTTCATGATGCCCTCGCGCATATTCTTCGTAGATTCGATCCCCTTGCTTCCCGGAGGAAAAGTCGATGTCTGCGCCCTACTCGCGCGCGGCAATCGACCCTCAGAGCAGGCGCCAGCGTGAACACCCGTTCGTACCTGGAGACCCTGGTTTCGGATTCTCCGACGCTGTCCGTGATTGCAATCGTCCGGGATGCTTGGGCGAAAACTTTGTCCGCGCCCTGTGAGGAAAATGAAACTTGGGAAGAAGCGGGTGGGGACTCGCTTGCGAGCCTGCATCTTCTGCTTTACCTCGAGAAAGCATTGGGTCGTAAACTCACGTTCGACATGCTCCAGCCCGACATGACTGCGGCTACTCTCGCCAAAGCCATCGCGTCTAGCCGTACAAATGGCGACAACAATCCTGTGCCGACGGTCTTTCTTCTTCCGGGCATTTTGGGCGACGAACCCAGGCTTGCTGATTTCCGCCGAGCATTCAATGGCCGGATCCGTTTTGAAGTGATTGATCATCCGGAACTGGGCGCGTCAGCGGCCGTTCTCGGCGATATAGCTGCAACGGGCATCTTAGCTGCCCGCGAAATCGAACGGCGATACATTGCCGGCGAAGTAATGCTTGCAGGCTACAGCTTTGGCGGAAGCGTCGCATTCGAGGCTGCGAAGGTGCTGAGTGCTTCTGGGCGGCACGTTGTGTTCCTTGGAATAATAGATACCGTCTTTTCGGTATCACGGCGTTCAGCTAGTTCTGCCAAAAGATCCTTCGGTATTTCGCTAGACCGACTCGCTCGCGCGGTCTGGTGGCGCGCCACAAAGCCAGATAGCGTGCGCCGTGTGATACTCGCCGCAATTCGTTTCTTTCTGCCCGGTAGATCCTTCATCATACGGCGCGAGTTATTGTTCCATTTCCGCACAAATGCGACGAATCGTTGGCGCCCCACGCCACTGGATGTACAAACACTGCTTGCCGTAGGCGAGCAAGTGGCGCCCTCCACTGTTGAAAAATGGAAGGAGCTTTGTCCAAGAATCCAGACGGCGAACCTGCCGAACCGGCATGTGGACCTTTTCAAAGATGCTTCGCTGAAAATACTGACGCCGATCTTTGAGACAGCGGTGTACGCTGCCAGGGATAGGGCGCCGCTTCACATAATCAAGATCTAGTCGCTTATCGCATCACATCGGTGCCGGTTCGTCAGGCCTATATTTGTGTTGCTTGCGGAGGGTTCCACCGAAAAGGGAAAAGGTCGCGATGTACTAGGGCATCTAAACCCAATGGAGCCCTTCGCGGGCACCTGCGATGGGACAA
>JBEPVT010000104.1:0-13392 GCA_041690895.1 Gammaproteobacteria bacterium | reverse complement strand
GAGGTGGACTTGTCAACGACCTTGAGAATGATGTTCATGTCACCGACGATGGTGCGACCAAATCGCGGCGTCCCCCTGTTGCGGATCAGCCACCGGCTGCCGCGCCGGATCGAAATGGCGCGACGGTCCGTCGCAAGCCACCTTCGGATCTTTTCCATCTCGGCTTGCTTCGCGATAAAACCCGCGCCGCGAGTTAGCACAGACGACGTCGTACGGAGTTGTTCCACCTGAACCTTTTGTCGCCACCTTTTTCCAGGCTCATCGTTAATACAATGTCTCGCCCGAAATCGCATTCTACGTCCCGTTCAGAGCGTGACGCCCCGAGAGTTGCTCCAGAGATAAACGTGAGTCGTCCAAACGATTCCAGTTCGGATGATGTGTTGCACGCCGATGCAACGACGCCGGGTGGCTCACGCAAGCCACGATTTGTCCTGTACGGGAACGTGCCGCGAAGTGTGACTTTTCTGGAGCAAGTCAGGTATCCTCGGTCGGACGAAGTAGAGGCCCTCGGTTGGTGCAGCCAGGCGCTTAGGGCCGTCGCGATTCACAAACAAGGTGTAGTTGTTTGGGGGGAGAAAGGCGTCGCGAAGTCAGTTGCCGCCGCAACAGCAGTGCGCGAGTTCCGAGAGGCTCAAACACTTCGCAAGCAGAATGACAACGCCCACAAAATTGTAGCTATCCGCGACTTTCCGCCAATGAGCCCCAAGAACTCTCATGAATTCGTCCAGGCGCTATACAAGGCAGAGATGGGCGAGATCCCGAGTTGGCTCAGGTTCGGCGGCGATCTACAAGCATTGGAGATGCTCATCGGTATTTATGCTGAAGATAACGTCGGCGTATTGGTCTTCGAGGAAGCCGACACATTTCCAACCTCAGTCCTGACAACCTGTCGCGACATCATGGCTCAGTCTGCGCCGGCGAAGGCGCAAGCGGAGGCGGAGGCTAGAGGGCCTAACACGCCGCGCATCGGCACCGGTATTCTCTTAATCGGTACCGTCGACGTGCTCAATCTCGTTCGACAGACCCCTGAGTGGGGCGAGCGTTGGCGCAAGGACTACGAAGTCAAAGGTGTTACGCCAGACGTCCTTGCGCGCGTCTACGCTAATCTTCTGTCTGCGTTTCGCACAGAGGCGGATCGATTAGGCAAGGAGGCGTGGGAGAGCTTCATTCGTAAAGATGTTGCTCCATATATCAAAGGATCGCTGCGTCGGGTCGAGTCACATGTCGACCAGTACTTGATGGCGTATGCCGACAATGCCGAGACGCCGGTCGAGTCACTCGCCGATGTGAAGTTCGATGATGTCTTGTTCATGCGTGAGCTGAAGGAACTTGCTGGCTCGAAGACGCCCGAAAATGAGTAACGTCAACCCTCGCCGTGAGTTTCGCAAAAAACATATCCCGAAGGCTAATTCGACGTTTGTTGCTGGTGTGATCCCGTGGGCACCGCTGGAATCGTACGAGCGCGCACGCGTGCGGCCGGGGTCGCAGGCGGAGCCAATTGTGCGGCTTGTATATTCCGAAGCGCGGCGGTGCGGACACGGCATACGCTCGGAAGTCGTCGCAGAGGCACTACGAGTGGAAGGCTGGTCGTTTCCTCTTCCGGTGAGCACGTTACTCGTTGGGCTGGTTACGCGTGGTGTATTGTGCTCGCACGGCACTGGCAACCAACTCCGGTATACCCCACCAAACTTTGTTGAGGCGAACATCGCGTCGGTGCGGAGCGACGTAGAGAAAGTGTATGAGGCGCTGCGCCTAACCTGTGCGGAGTGGCAGACCATGGTGCCGACGCTCGCAATCTCGAACAAACTTAAACAGTGTGACTGGACACTCGAATCGAAAGATTCCAACGCCGTTGGAAAGCGCCTGGAAACGCTCTCCCGATCCCCATCTAGGGCCGCACGCGCGGCCACGCATCCGCCGTTAGTGCGATTTGAGCGTGTGACAGATAGCAGCGGCGCTCCAGCGATGTTCTGGGCACCCGTAGACGCTCCACTGTTGAGCTGCCCTGTCGAGTGTGTTTCTAATGCCGCTGATGCGGCACGCTCCGTGATTCGACGCCTCCAGGAACAAGTCGGGCGCCCCGTCTCGAGATCCGAGATATGGCTGTTGATACGCACGCTCGACGAACATCGACCAATTCGATACTTCCTCGCGCCAGCCCGGAGTGATTGCCGATTGATGCGAGCGCTCGGCCGCTGCGTGCAAACGGACCTTGCAGATCGTCCGGAGAGACCCGGCAACGCTCTCCTTGCTCGGCCTTACGAAAACGCGTATTCAGTGTCGGGCGGCGCACCTACGAGATATCTCGTCGCTCCTGCGCATGTTGGCGCCAAGCCGGTAAATGTATTCGGCGAGACAGCGCTTGCAGCTCTCCTCGTAGATGACATTGTGTACGTAAGCGCGATTGACTACGAGTTGATGGCTCTTTCGGATAGAACGAGAGGAATCTCCGCCGTTGATGCAACAACTATCGAACCATGGCTTAGCTTGCGGGAGGACGGAGCAAGGCTAGTGGCCGCGCGAATTTCGGCAGCCTTGGATGCTGAGAAGCCCGTAACGGTCGGTCGGGATTCACCACGCAATCGCGCTGAAAGCGACGTGGCCTGTCTAATCGCGGGCGCGGAATTGCTCGCTGGTGGTGACCGCTACTTAGTTACTCTAGCGGACACCGCTGCGCCTGGATTCTCGAACCGTGCGGTCGGTCAACGTGACGCGATCAAAGCACGCCTGCAACGCCGGCGGCAAGCGGTGCCAATACTATGCGCCGCCCTCCGTCAGCGCGCCATACCCGTTCGGCCAGGAAGCCAGCCAAACATCGTCGGTATCGAGCGGACGTGCATAAGATTGGCGAATCTTCGCGCTTGGGCGACGCAAATTACAGACGGCGAACTACGCCAAGCAGTTGAAGCGTGCCGCCGATTCCCGCCGCCGTTAGCGGCTCCGGTGGAAAACGCTCGTCGTTTTTCGCGGCCACTTCAAAGCACCTGGCTGGATCGCGCAGAAGCACTTACCGCATTGGGAGACCGCGTCCAAGACGCATGGACCCGTGGCATGATCAA
Source organism: Gammaproteobacteria bacterium (assembly GCA_041690895.1). Classification (GTDB taxonomy): domain Bacteria; phylum Pseudomonadota; class Gammaproteobacteria; order Steroidobacterales; family Steroidobacteraceae; genus Bog-1198. The sequence goes on along the minus strand of JBEPVT010000104.1, from coordinate 10,333 downwards.
GCGGGCGTACTCGTGTCTCGGTTGGACTACCAGAAACGATGACGTATTCGGCTCGTGCCTTCTGGCCGGTGTGACAACCATCGGTGTGTCTCCATCGTTCAGGCGCCGAATGCTTGTAGCTGGAGGCCTACTAGGTACTGAAGCAACAATCGAAGCCGCCGAACACATACTACTACGTGCAGCAAAGCGGACTGCGCCACAGGATGCGAGTGCGGACATTCGCGCTGCGTTTCTTGCCGCAGCGCTCCTTGGCCCCGAGCACGCGACTCGCTTGGTGACCTCTTCGCTATGCGCCACCATGACAGGATCTCTCGCAGAGATAGTTGCCAAGGCCGCACGCCGCCTCCGCACCGGGCATGTGCTGTCCGTGAGCGCGCCGTGAATGCGATACACCGCTTTGGTGGGCAACGTGCCACACTACATCTTTGGGGTTCCACCACGCCGGCTAACAGTCGGTGGCTGTCGCGCTGGGGCTTGCTGTCGCGTTTGCGTGGGTGATGGGATCGTAGCGGCGGGCCGCGCTAACGCTAACATGAGCTTTCCATCGACCCGCCTCAGAGCCCATAGTGAAGCCACCATCGTCTCCAGTGTCGCCGTTCAGCACTACGTCGAGATATTTCGTGAATTCATCCGGCGGTACGCCAACTTGTTCATTGCCTGTGAGGAACGCAGCGCTAAATTGTCGCGCTCGGATAGGTTTCGAGGGTGATGTGATAATCGTTGTCGCGTCCTGCGCCCAAATCGTCCGATACCGCGTACACCGCGTCAACGCGAGAAGCGGATCAACTCGTTGTCTGCTGAACACCGGATCACGAAGATCATCAGCTGTTGGGCCAAACACAAACCAATGGCAGCGATCCGCGCATGAGCGCAACCCCGAATTCTCTCCGTTCAAGCTCCTCACCAAGGTTTGGCGTATCGACTTGATAAGCTCGGTCTCTCGCTCATCCCATGAAGCCTTGAATTCGATCAGTATACAGTTATCCGGCCCTTCGAAGACCGCGTCGCCGAGCAGCGCATCCCAGGGAGTCTGTGACAGCACCACGGTAGCGATATTGACGCCGACTTTGTCGATTGCGTTATGAATTGCCTCAACGACTGATTGATCGCTCAAAGGCTTCGACGCAAGTTGGTCAAGCGCGCCGTCTACTTCCCGGTATGCGCATCTCCGCGCCAGTTCCATCAGGAAGCGTGCAACGATAACCGACTCAAATGTGGCGGCTGGCATGGACCCTTTCATAGATCGCCGGTGCGTCGATTGCTAGGCTTGCCTATGGCTTGTTGTCCGTAATAGATCACAGTATGCCTCGCCCCGACCTGTCTGCACTGATCGGCGATTGGACCGACATATATGATCGCGGACAGTGCGCTCGTAGCGCGAATGCGCGGAAGCTAGCTAGCAGGCTACTCGCTGCCAACGCAACGGCCCTCCGGCATTCCGGCGTGCGAAAGTTTCTGCTACGGGTGTCTGACCCTTTGGCACTAGCCGCAGCGTGTGATTACCTAGCGGGGACAGATCTCCGAGTTTTCTACGGACGCTTGGCGCACGTAAGCCGTGGGCTGGCGACGGACATGCTGCGTGAGGACGGCGGGCTAGGCATCTACTGGCCGCACGGCGTGCCCTTGCACCTCCGTGATCTTGAAGAGGACGGTTTGCGTCGCTCGACGTAATAGCAAGACGAAACCCGCGCACCCAGCAACAGGTGTGGTGACGCGCAGGGAGTTGTGTCAACCGACAACGCGCTGTATCAAGTCCATCTTGGCAAAAAGGTTGTCGCGGGAGATTCGGTCGAGCTACTAGACGCCGTTCAAGATATCCATGAGCTTCTGTCGCTGTTCGTCCGGACAATCGCGCAGCGCGGCAGGGCGAAATTCGCCGACAGTAGAGATTCGGTCAGACTGCTCCGAGTTCGTTGCTTTGACATATGTATTTCCGAAACCCCGCCGGCTTAGCCATTTCGCAAAAGTCTTGATCAGATCATATGCATGACCGCGCGACTCCAAGCGCATTGCGCCTTCTGGAAAGAGCACAGCTTCCTCTGGGCCGGTTATAATCACGGCGAACAGCCCGGCTGGATCATCTCGCGGTGCCTCTGGCGTCGCATCGGAAACAGCCGTCCTATAGACGAGGTAAGCACCAATGATTCGCGTGGCGTCCGGCACTGCTGTTTCAGGAGTCTTGAGATTGCCGTGCTTAACAATCTTGTAGTGCGTATAGTCAGTCATTCCCTGGCGTTCTAGGGGTTTGATCTTCACAACCCCGCTCATTGGACTCCGAGCGGAATCTTGATCGCGACCAAATCTGACAGGTTGGGGAGGGTTCGTCGAGTCCAGTTTGCGAGAACGTGCCAGCTCAGTTCATCAGCCTCGTTGCTCAAGGGGCGGGGGTTGAAGTTGGCGCCCGTTCCGACCATCTCCTAGGTGGACGACTATATCCGGCACACTGCTAACCATTCGGTTTACAGCGTCCGCTGATAACGCAGTTATTACCATCGCGCCCCGACGAGCCTGCACTATTCGCCACACCGGGTCTAGCGCTTTTTCGACTGACAGATTGTAACTCGGGTCGTCAATCAACAGAGACGCTCCGGTATCAGCCGCCTCCGCGAGCTCGGCTACGGCCGCCCACCCTACTGCACCTTCGTGAGATAGGCCAAATAGAATTGCATTCGGGAGCGCGCCGCAGAGCGAACGGAGAGCGCGAGTTTTCCCCCATCCGCTCCAAGCAGTAATGGCCACGAGAACGCCGCGGTGCGCATCGCTAGATCGCTTGACATATTCGTCCACAGCCGCCACGCAAGCAGACACGCGCGGCGCGTTAAAAGCTTCTGCTCCACCGGAAGCGGCCATGAGCGAACTCGGGTCGGGGTCGTAGCTTTGCATTCTTGCAGTTTCGATACGGAACGGGGCTTTCCGCAAGTGAGGAGCCTGGTACCAGTTGGCGATGCAAGCGGAACGGCCGGTGTGAGCACTGGAAGTCCGGCAATAATTGGGTTGATTCAAGGGGCCACCTCCGGCTTCACGAGGCGATGGGTTGGGTTGGCCTCACGGGCCACCCGCCACGTCGAAATGTCTCATTGGAGAAACAGTTATATGGGCGATCAGATCAGTTCCATTTCCCTGGCTCCTCGCAAGTACGACGTCGCCATCTCACTTCTCGAGCGAGATCTCCCACTGGCGAAGCAAATAAGCGCCAAACTGGAAGGTCAATTCACGGCGTTTCTTTATTCTGAGAGTCAGAAGGACATCGCTTTTCGCGACGGTGCCGAACTATTGTCGCGCATCTACAAGACCGAGAGCAGAGCAGTGCTAATTCTGCTGCGTCGAGATTGGGGGACCACGCGGTGGACGAAAGTCGAAAAGGAGGCCATCCTCAGCCGCCGCGTGGAGACAACGGCAAGCTTCCTCCTCGTGGTACCAATGGAGCCGATGCCCATTCCTGATTGGGTTCCCACACAGTACATCTACCAAGAATTCGAGAAGTGGGGTCTGGAGACTCTGATTGGCTCAATGCGCGCCAAGATTAAGGACCTCGGCGGAGAGATACGGGAACTTACTCCTATGGACTTAGCGCTAAAGCAAAAAACCGCGAGGGAGTGGAAGTCGGAGCGCGAACGGCGACTTCTCGGGAGTGACGCTACGACCGCCATCGAGCGCGAGACCTCCGATTTGTACGCTCGAATCCAGCAGTGCATGAAAGAGATTGCGCCAACGATCCAGGGACGACCGATGGAATTCGAGCAAATACAGAGAACCGTCAACATCGTGAAATATCCGTGCTGCGTCCGTATTAACCAGTACGAACAGACGTATGACACTGTGCTCGTTCGCCGCATATCCGTGCAAGAGTACGATGGCGTTCTGGGACTTTATGGTCCTCGCTCTAACTCCTTCGAGCCGACCGAAACTCGTCGCGAAGATTATGGCATTGATGTCGACCAATCCGGGAACTGGTTCTGGCGCGACGTAAGCACGAATGACGAACTAACGACTTTGCGCCTTGCTGATAGAATCATTTCCAGCTTGCTATCACGTACTTACGAGTTTGATTCTGGACAGCGCACACGAAAGCGCCCCGCCAAGCAAGAATCGCAATACCGAATTGAGGATTTTCCCATTTCTGACTACGACCGCGATTAGTTGCAACGCCCACGACGCGACGAATCTCTACCGAAAAGCCCGGATTCTCGTCTCGAATAACTAAAATTGACAATGGATCACGCGCTTTTCTTGGACACAATGATCTACCTTCACTTTCGCCCCGTGGAGGATATCAACTGGCATGAAATACTCGGCGCGCCGGCGACAGAACGGATCGTGATTATCGTGCCCGCCGTTACGCTGCGAGAGCTCGAAGATCATAAACTTGACCCACGACTTCGCGAGCGGGCGCGCGCAGAAAACAACGCACCTAAGGGCATGTATCTACTACTGGCTCCAGTTTGCCAGACGCTCGCGCAGGTCTTCGGCGCCCTTGAGCTTCCCGCGAATTACAAAGGCAAACTCCTTCTGTTGTTGACCTTGCTGCCATGGAAGCATAAGCACAAAGCGCGGGTCTCCCGAAGCGGGTTGTTGAATCGTCTCCTTGCCAATTTGTTTTCTTTCTGTCGGACGCGGCATGCCGCTTCGCTCTAATACGACGGGACATCGTTGAGTCTGACGCGGCACCTTCGCAAGCAGAGTAGGCGACCATCCGGTCGAGAACGCATACATAGCGATTCCGTCGGTGATGAACTCCACTCTCTTTGCTGCGTTCCACTCCGCCGGGTAGTATGCCGTGGCTATGCGGGTAACAGGTAATTTCGCGCCTGCCGACGTCCACCATCGCGCGACTCGCTTCCGGTATAAGTGTGCGACTTCCCATGAGATCATTGCAGCGCATGCCACCCCAACTAATCCTGTGGCAAACACCGCCCAATCGCGCACGTACCACGCCAGGTATCCAAGTCCTGCTAGGCTGACGAGGAGGATTGCGCTGCGACGTATAGTTTTATCGTGCACGTAGTCTGAGTCCGCGCGATGTGACCAGCCCGCCCAAGAGCCACATGCGAGGCCAACCAGGACTGCGACGGTACGCGCAGTTGTGAGGGCGTCTAATAGAGGCCGAACCAATGAATGCAGCGTGTCCATCGCGCCTCCATGTGAAGTGACTGAGCAGGACGAGAATCAATATGATGACGAACGGCATCGCCGTTGCGGGTGAAGGCCGATGGGTACGGGCCAACCACGACTGCCGGTGCCTTCACGGATACTGGTTCCAGAAGTGATTATCCGTTGCCGCGTGCCAACTCGATGATGGACCTTTGGATACCGGCTTTCCAGCGATAGCCCATCCTCCGAGAGAAGTCCGGAAGGTGCGGCAAAATTGGGACATGGACGGCCAGATACGATACCGCTTCCGATGCCATATGCCAATGAGATGGTCAATCCACCAGTCCCACGTCCCGCTCCCGTCCCGCTTTCAGACTCCAGCACATTGGATGCCGCGCCGCGCCGCCCACGCGCCCCAAGCCGACGCCGACGCGGTCCGAACCCGTACCGCTGAGCGCCAACCGCGGCTTGGGACGCTTATCTCCGTAGGAGTGCTCGGTGCGATCTCTGGATTATGGTGCGCAGCGCTTGTTTCTCGGCCGGTCGCCGCCACCGCCTATGGCAGTCACTTAATATCCGCTCTGCTTGTCATGTGGCCTCCCTTCCTTCTCGTCTCTGCAGCGCGAGTGTCTGCGTTCGAGCTCAGGGCAAACGGTGGACCTTCCAAGGTCACTGGGGAGACGGTCGTTCTGCTAACCGCTCTTGCGGCAATTGCATACTTTGGCGGTGCTGTCAGCCTGGGTTTACTTGCACGGTAGCCGCGGGTTGATGGCCTGATATCGGCACGCTGGCTACGGACCCCTAGGTACGGAATTCCACGAGACCGCTGACATCTGCGTGCCGCTCTTTGCACGCGCCGCGATGCGAAGTGCATGAGGCAGCGGCGACGACGCCCTTGCGCGTGCGGACAGAGCTTGTATAATCTGGTGAACTCTGTCGGCGCCAACGTTCGAGATAGGGAGTTAGCGATCCACGAGTCCGAACGCAGCAGGAGGCGCGAGACCGTTCTGTTTTGGCGGACTCGGGTTTCGAGTTAGCTGTGCGCGTGGTTACGAGCAATGCTGCAAGTGTCGATGGTGCGGTGTGGGCGCTCCTTAGGTCAGCTCAATTGCGGAGACTCGCCACGTCCTTTTGGCAGCACGTTAAATCGAGAGGGCCCCAATGCTCGGTACTAGAGTGCTCGGTTTGTTCGCAATGTTGCTGTCGGCACTCGCGTGCGACACGCATCATCTCATAGATCCACTTTCGCCTGCTACGAACTTAGCTAAGTTCGGTGCTGTGTCGCACACGGGGCCTGCTGACGGCGCTACCCTGGATGAGTTGGTCGCGCAGGTGACAACACGATCCGCAGATTCGCCGGCGGAGGTGACGTTCAGTGCAAGCGGAGGGACCCTTGTCGCTGCTACTGGTACCGGATCAACACTGACGCTTGGCGCAACGAGCGGCGGTGGCGCAACCCTTCAGTTACGAGCGCCGAATGCAGTCGGGCTCGTATTTGTGAGGGCCTCGGTAGGAGACGTGACGCTCCAAGACACAGTTTTATTCGTCCGTGCTCTTCCAAACCGCGTCGACGTAGAACCAAACGTATTTACCGTTCAAGTGACGCCGAGCGCGACCGTAACCATTAGTGCCTATCTTCGGCGTGATATCGGTGTCGTTACCCCGGGCACGCCTGTCGCGTTTTCGATCTCTGCGCCCGGAGGTGCCGACGCTGGCGTCCTCGGCGCACCCTCGCCGAGCGATAGCCAGGGCGTCGCGACGGTAAAATATTCGCCCGGTGTCACTTCGTATCGCGGGCCCGTGACGATCAACGCTACGGTTGCTGTCGATGGTGTGAATCAATCGGTAGGTGGAGGCACGACGATCCAGCTCCTTCCGTAGCTCGCGGACACCATCCCGTACGTGATGAGATTCCAAGCGGGTTTGAGTCCTAGACAACGCCTGAGTCGCTAATGTGCATCTCATTGAAACGCAGAAGCGCAATGTCGCAGAGCCGCCTAACCGGCATCGCAATTGGGGCGCTGCTCCTTTCCAGCACGCTTTCTGGTAACGCTGGCGCGCAAGCTGGTGTTCCCAAAGGTTCAGGAGTATACGGTGAAATTCCTTCACCCGGCCCAGGCGATTGGTGGTTCGATCCGTTAACGGCGCAGCTCGACACCAACGCAAAACACTCGGCCGGCGAGACTTTTAGGATATTCGTAATAAACGTCAATCCGTTCTACTTCGCTTATCAGGTAAATGCAGTCGCTACCGCTTTACCCGAGGCGTCTCCAGGCGACTTCTTCAATTTCGTCCTCGGACTCACACTCCCAACGCAGCCCGTGCCGAGTACACCCGCTGTACCAGCGGGATCCAACCGGACCGGTGAACTTCTTTCGGCGTACTTGTCCGGACAATCAGTCACTGGCTGTTCGAAGAGCACAACCGCGATATTGGCAACTGCCTCGCAAGATGCTTTCAGGATCGGAGCGCTCGATAGCACAATACGCAGCCAGCTGAGCGCGATTCAAGACTCTTCGCAGACGAAGGACAGAGAGTATCGGCAAAAGTATCGAGAACTCATTTTCAGCCCCACGCAACCCGCGGAGAAGGTTCGCGGCGCTGCATTGGGCGCTTTCCATTTATTCAACAAATACTCAGACGCACTGAGCACTAGCATCGACTTAACCACCCGAGAGATGGCGTCTTTCGCGCCTTTAACCGTCGGCTTTTCTACTGTAACGACGGACGCGTCCAGGGCGGAGCCAGGATGTGCTGCGGCTGCGAGCTCGGCGGCGCTCGCAAAGGGCTACATCTCGGATACTGTCGCTTTCCACACGAATATCGCCGCCGTGACCGTCAAAAGAGATTCGGCTGTGGGCGCAGCAGCAGCGCTCGGAATCGCACGCGACCCGATGCGGTTTGTGTACATCCACACTGTCGGAGGCGTCAACAAACCATCGACGTTGGACATCACTATTAGCCGGACACGCGTTGGCGTCGACAAACCGACCCCCGATGTGCTCTACTCCAACTCGTTCAACGTTGGAGGCACACGCCGGTACAGCATAAATGTGGGAGTTGCATTCGCAGGCCTCGGCACGCCTGACTACGCCGTCGGAAAGCGCTTTGCTCAGCCTCCCGACGGACGCAGTGGTGATACGGTAGTCAATGTCGTGACGCTTACCGACGCGTCCACTTCTCGTGTCGTGCCCGTGCTGACGTTTGCTACCCAATTACCGTCGACAGATTGGATGTCTCAACACTACCTCGGCGATGTTAACTTTGTGCTCGGTACGGGGGTTCGCAAAACCACGAGCGACACCGACCTTCAATATCTTACTGGATTGGGCGTGGGGTTACTCGAACACAGGCTTATGTTCACGGCCGGGGTGTTGGGAGCGCGCCAGAAGCGTCTCGCCTCGCAGCTCGGAGTCGGAGACGTGCTGCCGTCAGGTGTTACTGCTGTGCCTACGCAGTCTGAGTTCCACTGGAAATTCGGCGCGGCGATCACGTACCGTTTGTATTGACTTGATCGATATCGCTAATAGACGTCAAGGTACGCGGCTTCGCCAGAGTTAGCCGCAGTGTGCGCGACGCGGCGTTTGTGCACGTTGCTAGCTTGCGGCAAGCTTGCATGGACACGGGCGGCCTCATTGGTAGCGTAGCGTACCTGTTCTGGCTCAAGATCGCGACGAAGGGCTTTTCCATTCAAGTCGGTCGATACCCTTGGAGAGCGAATGCTAAGCTTTTTACTCGTCAGTCTTGGTGGGCTCCTCGCGCTGGTGGAAATAATTCGACGTCGTCGAGCGGCCGCCGTGCGTGCGACTCTCGCCTCCGCGCCAACCCAACTCATAGTGACATCAGATTCAGACAATCTACGGGCGATTGCGAATGATCTTCACCGGCGCCTCGCTAGCGCTTCAGCGCGGTGGGATGCTGCCCCCGGTCGAGTCGAGACGGACTTCAACACGTCCGATTTGGAGCGCCTTGCCGGGGCTGCACAGAAAGTCGGCGGTGAAGTTGGTCGGTTCGCTCTGGAGGTCGTCCAGATCGTGGACGCAGCTCGCTCCGCGCTTCAGGCACCGTTGCTCGGCACTCATCAGGAGCAAGTCACGCGACTGCACGCCACGTCCGCTGCAGTGGAGCGTGCCTGCACCGCATTGAACAACCTTCAATTCGGCCACCGCTGATACTTAGTTGGAGCGTGTCGCCGAAGCGCCGATACGGCGCGACGAAGTGGGACGAGATCACAGTCGAGGGCCCGGCCTTCGAACGATGAGGTGCCAGTTGCCGTACCGTCGTTGGTCGCTGTATCATCGTGCATGGCTTCACCCGAATGCAGCCTCGTCGGCGTTGCCCGGACGCCGAGTTTCGCGGCCCTCAATCGCGCCAGAGCAGCGCATCGGGCTCGCATCGCGCACCTCGATCCGGGTCCGGCGCGCGATTCGCTCGCGACGGAGTTCCTGCGGCGCGCAGCGGCCGCGGACGTGCGCGATGCGGCGCAGCGGGTTACAGTGGCTCTAGAGGAGCTAGCGCCTGCCGAAGCGCGCGACATTCTGATCTGGTTTCTCGCCGAGGGAGAGGTAGGATGGTCGCCGGTCGTTCCACTCCCTGTGGTCGCAGGAGAGTAAGACGTCGGCGTACCGCGCGGTGGTCTCATCGTTGAGCGCGTCCCGTTACTGCACGTCACATGCGGACGCATTGGCGGCGCTTGGCGCATTGGCCGAGCGCACGTCGTCGAGAACCATGTTGGGATGTCCCGTGCGTCCCCCGGCCGCTCTCCAGCGCTGGGAAAGTCGAGCGTACGACGCTCACGACGCCGCAACTGTCCTGGCTTCAGCTAATCACGTCAAGAGCCGCCCGCCCTTCAACGAGACACACCGCTTCGGAAGTGACATTCATCGGCGTGCGTCGCCGGGCTTTACTCAGATCTGTGCCGTCTCTTTTTTACCTTTACCGCAGTTCTTCCGCGTTCGCTTGAGGTGTCCTATGTGCTCCGCGCCGCGAACGTTCCCGAGGCTGTTGAAGGCGTCTTAGCCGTCAAGATTAGCGCGGCCTAACCTCGATGGCCTTGGTCATCCTTTCCGCACTCCGTTTAGTCAAGTCAAGAGAAAGTTTCTCAGACTTCCCGAGAAATGCGTTGGGTGCCATATGGGGAGTTGGTCATTCAATCCGTACTTTCTGGTCGCGCATTTGTGTTTCCCTCATGCGACAGTTGTCATCGCGCGCGCAGCGATGTCTGTGACTTTCCCGGCGCGCT
>JBEPVT010000103.1:0-13608 GCA_041690895.1 Gammaproteobacteria bacterium | reverse complement strand
CTGCCAAGCAGCGCGCCTTCACCCATCGCCGTGTTTCGGTCTCCGGTGGTGTTGCCGAAAAGCGCGAAGGCTCCATTGGCCGTGTTGAGGGTGCCCGTGGTGTTGCTTAAAAGCGCCCCGGCGCCGGTGGCCGTATTGCTGTCTGCGGTGTTCGCAAGAAGCGTCCCGGCGCCAATGGCCGTGTTCAACTGGCCAGTAGTGTTGCTCCTGAGGGACAGGAAACCAACTGCCGTATTGAAGCCGCCAGTGGTAAGACTTAAAAGGGCGGTTTGCCCTTCTGCCGTGTTGCCTCCTGGATAGCCGCCGTCTGGCGCCGGACTCACTGCTTGTGCCCCAGGCAAAAGTGCAAGGCAGGGAAGCATTAACAAAATCGGAGTGATACTTTTCATGATTCGATTTCCTTTCTTGTTTGGTCCATCTTCAACGCCGAAACCTTTTAGGTCATTCCGGTTTTGAAAATGGTGTTCATCACTTCCCTACAAAGGAAAAAAATGGGGAGCGTTTCAGGAAAAGAGCGAAAATTCTTTTTCTTCCGCCGAACTACTGCAGAGGCAGCCGTGTCGCTGCTTGAAGGCAATGCCGGCGACGAGGAAGTGCCCCTACCTAAGACAAACATTCTTCCTTTATTAGTGACCCGAGAGAAGCTACGCTGCCAATGCGCGATATAGCCATAAAGAGTGAACAAGAAAGGGCAGTGAGAAGCGCTCTTGCCTCGCTAAATACGTCTTGCGGCCGGGGCCGCCTATACTAAAGGCGCTCGCCAAGCGGAGCGCCCAAACGTGCTCAGGTACAGGAATCGCTGGCCGTTGTCGTGGGCGACCGCGCGCAATTCGGTGCAGCGAGGGCGACGCGGCAAGCCCTTGGTCGCCAGTTTCCACGTGTCGCCCTCGTCGCGGCTAACGAAGACGTGGTTGTCAGTGGCTGCGAAGAATGTGTGCGGGTTGGCACCTCGGTCGATATCAAATCCGAATATCGGTCCCTCGTCGGTGGGGAGATCGATTCCCTTGGCGACGTTGTCATTGCTGCCAAGCGGGTCCCAGCTGAAAAAATTCGACTGCAAGAGAAAATCCCCATTGCCTTCTGAATGATAGTTCGCGTAGGCCACGCCGTCGCGCAGCACGCAGATGCGCCATATCTCGCCTGGGTCAGTCGCGCGAATCGGCACACCCAGTTCGAAGGGCAACCTACTGCGCGGGCTCAACGCGAAGATGTGTCCATCCTGCGTGCCAACAAAGACATTGTCGCCATGCAGTGAGGCGAGCGCCTGCACCTTTCCATTCGCCGCACTAATGGGGACGGTGCCGATATAGTCCCAATGCATGTTGCCGCCGTCATCATTCGCAAACAGACCGTAGACATCGCCGCTGTCGAATACGCACGCCATCGCAAACATGAGCTGCCCGGTATCGGGACTATGGAACAACGGCAGGCCCACAGCTTCAACCATCGCCGCGGGGAGACCGATAGGGACGCCTGTGTTCTTAGGGCCAGACCTTCCGATCGGAACAACGCGCCCATCGACGAATTGATTGCCGTCCCATCGATGCGCAGTGATCTGGTTTACTTCATTCGTGTTATAGTGAAGAACGTGACCCGTCTCGATAAATAGCATCACCTGTCCGTCGCTGCCCTCGAGTTGCCGAAACTCATCAGATCCTGAGTCAAGCGCGGCATAGACGTTCCCGTTGTCCTGCAACCCTCCGGCGATCAGCCCTGGCACGCGGCGGCTGGCACTGAACACTCCATAAAACTCGCGCCCCCAGCCTTCGAACTGGAGACTTAGGAGCCGCTGGTTGTATTCATCGCCAACGTTGCGGCCAAGATCACGCGTCACCATCACGCCCCCATCGCAGCCAATGTAGAGAGTTTGTCCCGATGGGTCCGAAGGCTCAAAGGCTAGCGTATGCACGTCCTCGTGCAGATGGTTGTCGTCTTGGTTGTTTTTCGGAAGGACCCAATTGATGCCCATGTCCTGCGAGAACCAGGGTCCGTTGCGCCAGCCCAGCGCTACGAGGTTGGGGTTCGTCGGCGAGACCGCGATGCAGTTATTGTAACCGCCCTGCAACCCTGCAGGGTTAATGACATCTTCGGGCCGCTGCGGCCGCCAATTGAGTGGAATATCTTGCCCTATCACATTCGTCCTTAACACCTCCCAGTTCTGACCACCGTCCTGCGAGCGAAGCACCTGCAAGATCATTTCGTCAGACGCTGCGGCCACCGCCATCATGTTGAGCGGCTGACTGGCGCACGATGACACGGACGTGCGCCGCATCTGCAAAACATCGAAAGGGCCATTGATATTCGCCCGCTGGAATTGTAACTGTCCGCCCGGCCAGTTACCCAGGAACATACCCGACTGAACCTGGTTTTTGTCACCCAGGCTCGCCGCCACCACAGTATCATTCGGTGCTAAGGCCAGCCCGTAGTAACCCATATCCGGCAGAATGGGAACCTTCGTAAATGTATAACCGCCTCCGAGTGGCGGGATATCCGCCCAGAATACGCCTTTGCCGCAACCCAGCACGAGCTTGCGGTTCCCCTTTGTCACCACCATGCAAAGCACTCCACCGGTATCGATGGCCTTGTTGCTGGAATCGAGAACCGGATGCCATTTAATATAGCCAAGGAATGCCGTGTCAGGTTCCGAGACGTAGACGTCGCCTGAAGCTGTGCCGGCGTAAAAGTGATTGGGGCCGTCAGGACCAATAGCGAGACAAATGATATCGGTCGTATCCCAGTCATTACTGAGTGGAAGTGCGACGCCGTTGGCAGCGACGGTCCACACCCCTCCGCTATCGGTGCCGACCAGCAAGCCGCCGTTGCCGAGCGGAATAATGGCGTTGACGTGGCCCGAATACCAGATGCTCTGATCCTTGTCGATGGCGAGCGCCGATCCGCCCGCCTGCGACCATTGAATACTGTCATCAAAGCCTGGTCCAGGTGGGGCCGACGGGGCTATGATATTAACGGGAAGGAGCAAACCCGTTCTGGTAAAGTCCCACTGGTCCAAGGCGAGAGTGTTCCCACCCAGCGGAGCGTCCGGGTCGGCATGAAAAGTGAGCTGCCGGTTTAGCGAATCGCCCGGATTGAGTGGAAAAGAATTGGCCGCTAGGGATAACCCGGAATGCAACTGGGTCTGCGAGATCGTATACGAAACGTCGATCGGCCGACCAGTCGACTGAATGAAGATCGGGGTCGCGGCCGATTGTCCGGCCACTATCACGAGCGGCGGGGCGGTGAAGATAGTTAGAACCCCGGCAAGGAAAAGTGAGAGCGGAACCTCGATCCGGTCCCAGGTGTCGCCTTCAATCACGAGCGTTGCGCCGAGTGTCTCTTGGTCGAGAAAACTCGTTGAGTACTGGGCTCGCACCAAGACATACTGTCCAACCGTAACGGCAAGCGGCGTAGTCCCGTCACTCTGGCCCACGACCTCGAGCACCTTTACCTGTGGTGGCCGTCCGTGATGCCCGGGAGGCAGTTCGCCCGGATCCACATCTTCCATAGTCCACTCCATCAAAATGATGTCGCGCACACCGAAATGAACCGTGTCACCCTCGATGTGGGCAGTGACTTGCGCGTCGACCGGGGCGCTCTTAATCTCGACTCCACCGTTAAAGCTAATGGCCGGTGGGCCGAAAGAAGGATCGACGGAAATGTTAGGCCCGGACGCACCCGGGCGGACCGCACCGAAGTTGAGATTGTCAGGCGAATAGTTCACAGGCGTTGTCAGTGTTCATCACCCCTACAAAGGAAAAAAATCAGGAGCGTTTCAGGAAAGATGACGAATCTTTTCCCAACCCTGAGAACCACGGATTACGCGGATAGCACGGCTTTGGGTCAAAGAGCCAACAACAGCAGGGACCGAGGGAAACGAAGAGCGTAGCTTAGCTAGGAAAGGAACTCTTGTTTTCTTTGTCGCCTTTTGTTAGAGAGACACCCGGCAGTCGACACCCATTCCACTACAAGCTGCGCTATTTCGGCGCGAGGGAGGCGACGATTTTTTCGAAGCACGAGTCGCCGCGCAGCGCGTCCCACCAGGGCAAGAGCTTCAACTCGCCATAGCCGACCCAGCTTGGAGCGCGGCATAACGAAATATTTCAACAGGCTCTTACGGTGCGAAGTTCGCGCGCCGCAGGAGATCGGCAAAACGAGGGTCGGAGCGGAGACTGTCCCAAAAAGGACCCACTTTGAGAACGAGCGCTCCTCCTGGAGCGTGCTCCTTGAAGACGATGTCGAACCAATGGAAGGCCAGATCGTTTTGTCTCAGCCCGGCGTAGATACCTGCCATCCACACGGGCGAAACATAGGTCCGGTGCGATAGCTCTGTGAGCCGGTTCAAAGTCGCGCGGGCGTCGTCTGCTTTTCCGGCCATTCCGTAAACGTAGCCCAACCAGCCCAAGCACATGGGACTGCTTTCGAGCCCTTTAACCTTGAGAAGCTCCGCGATGGCATCTTCGTGCTGTTCTTTCAGAGAATAGGTTAGAGCGAGCAGCCCGTGCGCAACCATGAAGTCCGGGTCCAGTTCGAGCGCTTCTTTGTATTCATTAATTGCCTCGTCATAGCGGCGCGCAATCATGTAAATCTTCCCTACGTCCGTGCCGATGATGACTGAGAGCGGGTCCAGCCCGCGGGCGCGCGTGATCTCGTCGATTGCTTCGTCGAATCGTCCCATCCAAGCCAGGAATTCGCCGTACCAATGGTGCGCGGTAGCGTAGTTTGGATCTAACTCGATCGCACGCTTGAACTCGCGCTCCGCTGCGGCCCAGTCCCAGTCATAATTCATCGCCAGCAGACCGAGGGAAGCGTGGGCGTCGGCCAGCGTTTCGTCCAAGTCGAGCGCCTTTTTTAAGGATGCTCGCGCCCTCGTGAGCGCTTGCTCGCGTTCTGGCTCAGGCACGTCGTCTTCCAAAAACATCAAAGCGTCAGCTAATCCGGCGTAAGCTTGCGCATAACCAGGGTCTATTTCGATCGATCGCTGGAGATACTCGACGGCCATCTGGTATCCCTGAGTTGTCCGCTTGTTCCAGAAGTAGCGGCCTTTCAGGTAATTCTCACGCGCTTCGACGTTTGCTGTTGGTTTTGCCTCGAGGGCGCGTTTCTCCGAACCAGTCAGGGTGGCCGCAAGCTCCGTCGCGACGCGCTGCGCGACATTGCTTTCCACTTCGAAGAGGTTCGTCGATTTCCGATCGTACGTTTCTGCCCAAAGATGAGTATCGCTCTGCGCGCGGACCAACTGAACGTTGACCCGCACCGTCTCGCCCGATTTTTGCACGCTCCCTTCCAGAATATGCGCGGCCCCGAGTTGCTGCGCGATTTTGCGCCGATCATTTTGCGCATCTTTGTATTTCTGCGTCGAGGTGCGCGAAATGACCTTCAGCGCCGCGACCTTCGATAAGCGCGCTAGAATTTCATCCCTCATTCCCTCGGCGAAATAGGCGTTCTGCGGATCAGCGCTCAGGTTTTCAAACGGTAGCACCGCGATGCTCTTCTCCGGCACGACTTCGCTCGCGGCGCTGGAGACGAACTTGCGTTGAAGAATGTAAGAAGCTGCCAGGACGCTGGTGATAATCACAGTGGCCGCCAACGCGCTGTAGGCAAGTCGGCGGCTATGCTTTTGTTTCGCGACATCGAAGGTGGCGATGCAGTTGTTAAGTTGCTCCTTCAGCTCCGCGGGCGATTGGGGACGCTTTGCTGGGTCGATCTCAAGCATGCGCTTGATAAGATCGACAACCCTGCGCGGGATGCCTTTCAGTTGTTCGAGCGGCAACACTCCACTGAGTTGCTTTTGACGAATTTCTTCGCGGGTGCCGTCGAACGGCAGTTTGCCGTTCAACATGAACCACAGCGTTACTCCCAATGAATAAATATCGGAGCGGGCATCGGCTATTTTTCCGGCAAATTGTTCGGGACTCGCGAAGTGTGGCGTGCCAATGAACCCGGACCGAGGCAGGCTGGCGTTTGCGTTCGCGGATTGATCAATAACGGCTGTGACCAAGCCGAAGTCGATTAACTTGGCCACGATTGCGCCATCAGCTTCGCTGCAAAGCATGACATTAGACGGCTTCAGGTCGCGATGAACGAATTTGCGATCGCTCGCGGCGATGAGCGCCCGGGTGACTTGCAGCGTGATATCGAGCGCAGTCGCGCAGTTCATTGGGCCTTTGGTGCGAACCCGGTCCTCGATGGTATCGCCATCGACGAGTTCCATCGCGTAGAAGTATTCGTCCCGCTCGCTGCCGAGATGGAAAACCGAAGCGATGTTGCGGTGACGGAGTTGCGCGGCGGCGCGCGCCTCAGAGAGAAAGCGCGTGCGGCTGGACTCGTCGGCGAGGTAGCGCGGATGAATCACTTTGAGCGCGACTTCGCAACGCAGGTTCGTGTCGAACGCTTTGTACGTCACGCCCATCGCGCCGCGGCCAAGCTCTATTGGCTTGCAGTCATCACCAGTGATCAGCTCATATTGGTCGAAGCGCTGCGGTCTGGCAGCCTCATCGACATCTTCGTCGCCTAGTGCGGTGTGCAGCAGACAGGTAAGACAAGAGTCTTCATTGCCGTCGGATGAGCTAAGTGGCGACCCGCATTGAGCGCAGACTGATTGCGCCGTCTTCGATCCAACGATCGCGCCCTCGTTCATGCGGCTTCCGCCAAAACATTACAAAGATGACGCAGTTCTTCGTCAATCTCATGCGGCGCCGAAACCGTCCGAGCAACCTCGCGGCGCACAATTTCTCGATAACGCTGCCGCAGCCGATAGACATGCGTTTTTACTGTCGCTCTTGGAAGACCCGTTCGTGCCGATGTATCATCATACGAGGGGAGAACGCTGCTGCCGGTAAGAAAACTCTTTAATTGCTCGAAGAGTTTGATCTTGCCTTCGGCCTCCAATTCTTGACGCAAAGAATTGAGCGCCCCGGCAGTGAGAGTTTTCGCCCAGCGCAATTCGAATAAACGCTCCGCCGTTGAATCGGACGCGCTCGCAGCGTCGTAAAATACTTCCGCTGTTTTCTGATCGAGCGATACGAACTGATAGTCGCGGCCGCGTCGGACGGCATGGTCATGGTCCCAATTGTCTGCGAGAAAATGTTTCGCCGACGCGAGCAGGAAGGATCGGAATTTGCCGCGGAGCCGATCCGTGCGCGCGTAGGCTCTGGTTCGCAAGAAGAACGCAAAAAATGCTTGGGTCAGATCCTGCGCGTCATGAGCAGCGTAACCCCGTCGACGGAGAAAACTATAGATTGGAGGCCAGTACATCTCGCATAATTGGGCAAGAGCGTTTGCCGCTTCCGGCACGTCCGTGAGAGCGGACTGCGCGACAACGCTCCAGTGCGTGGTGGCAAAACTCGCGCCGCCTTCCTGGAGCGTGCCAGGAGTCCCTTTCACGGGGCAAGCATACCAGACCGTAGCCCTCCAGCGCAAGACTTTCCGGCGGATCGAGACGGATCAAAATTGACCATGAAGGTCACGCAGCGAACTTTGTCCAAAATATTGTAAATCTTCGTAATCTCTGTGTTCTTCGTGGTGGTGTTCGAAAGATCATTGTGTGCATTCTTCAAACGCGGCAGGTTCCCCGCGCAGGTGCGCGAGAACTTCGCCGGCGAAATGCAGTGAGCCGGTGATCAAGATTGGATTCGGTTTGGCATCTGCGAGCATTAATGCGTCACCAATAGTTGCAGTGATAGAGCAGGGGAGGGATGGCGTCAGGGTGGACATGATTTTTGCAAGCTCTTCAGGCGAAGCGGCGCGCCCGCTGCGGATCCCGGGCACGAGAACTGAATCAGTAATTGGTGCAAGCGCTTCGCAGATGCCGCGCAGGTTTTTGTCAGAGAGGACTGCGAGGACAAGTGTGGCGCGCTGATCACCAAAGACTTCCTGCCACGTTTGGGCGAGCGCGCGCGCGGCTGCAGGATTATGCGCACCGTCGATGACGGTGCGCTCATCCCATTTCTGAAAACGAGCAGGCCATTCGATGGCCGCGAGTCCGCGAACAATCGCTTTTTCGCCGAGTTGGATGTTCGCGACGTGAATCGCCGCTATTGCTACTGCGCCATTCTGCTTTTGGTATTCACCACGCAAAGCTACTGGCGACCTGTGGTAATTCTCATTTACGAATTCCACTGATGAACCGCATTCAGCAGCTCGCGCACGAATGACTTCTTCGGCTTGCGATTGCTGCGGCGCGGAAACGACCGGAACTCCTGGTTTGATAATTCCTGCTTTCTCACCGGCGATCTCAGCCAGGGTGTGTCCAAGCCACATTTCATGGTCAAGACCGATCGGAGTAATCACTGAAACATCGGATTGAACAGCGTTGGTCGCATCGAGTCTGCCGCCCAGGCCGGTTTCAAGGATCGCGATCTCGATTTTCGCGTCGCCAAAATGTTTTAGCGCCAGCGCGGTTGTGACTTCGAAAAACGTCGGGTGGGGGTCCCAATCCGCGATGAGATCCCGGATCATCGTTAGGCCATCGGCAACTGCGTCCTCGGAAATCATTTCACCATTTACTAGAATCCGCTCGCGAAACGTGACGAGGTGAGGGGATATGAACAAACCGGTGTGATAGCCTTGCGCGCGACAGATGGAATCGATCATGGCGCAAACCGAGCCCTTGCCGTTTGTGCCGGCAACGTGGATGACTTTGGGTGTAGAGGCGCTCGCCGCGGCGAGTGCCTGGTGTTTGACACAAACGCCGCTACAACATTCGTCCAGCAGCCGCCGAATATTTTCGAGACCTAGTTTGATCCCGAAACGTTGGAGGCCGTAAAGCCAGGCGAGCGCCTGCTTGTAATTCAAACGTGTGCGCGGTGCCACATTCACCGTGCCGCGGCGAAATAGGATAGCAACCGACTAATCTCGTCACGCAGTTTTTTCCGATGCACGATCATGTCGACCAACCCGTGTTCCTCGAGAAATTCGGCAGTCTGAAATCTTTCAGGCAACTCCTGGTGAGTTGTTTCCTTGATCACGCGAGGTCCGGCGAAACCGATCATGCTTTTTGGTTCGGCGATAATTACGTCGCCTAACGAAGCAAAGCTGGCCATCACGCCGGCAGTCGTCGGGTTCGTGAGAACTGAAATGTACGGCAACTTTTCTTCTCCGTGACGCGCCAGCGCACCACTGGTTTTCGCCATTTGCATGAGGCTCAACATCCCTTCGTACAAGCGCGCGCCGCCGGATGCTGCAACAATGATGACGGCGCAGCGCTGGGTGGTGCCGTATTCAATAGTCCTGGTAATCTTCTCCCCAACGACGGAGCCCATCGTTGCCGCGAGAAAACCGAAATCCATCACTGCGATGGCGACCTTGTAGCCGTCGAGGATGCCATGCCCGGTGATGACGGCGTCGAGGAGCCCCGTGCTCTCATGATATTTCTTGAGACGATCCGTGTACGTGGCCATTCCCTGGAACCGCAGCACGTCAACGGACCTCAGGTCGGCGTCCATCTCTACAAAGGTATCCGGATCGAGCAGACTTTGGATTCGCTCGATGGCAGGTTGCCCTTGATGATAATCGCAGCGCGGACAGACACGTTGATTTTGCCCCAGCTCCATTTCGGGCACGACTTGTCCGCAGCCGGGGCATTTCTGAAAAACGCCGCGCGGCATTTCACGCTTTTTGCCGGCCGCCGCCTTGATTGCTGGTTTCTTAAAAATTGCCATGGGAATTATGCGCGTGCTGCGGTGGCGGCACGAACTGAGATTGCGCCGGCGCGTTTCAAGACGCGCGCACATTCGCTCAACGTAGAGCCGGTTGTGAGGACATCGTCGATTAACAGCACGCGCAAGCCTCGCACGTCCGCGTTTTTTCGTAAACGGAATGCGTTGTGTAAATTTTCCATGCGCTCGGAACGATCGAGCGCGGTTTGCGTGGTGGTGTAGCGAATACGTTTGAGCAGGGGCCTGGAAGGAATTGAAGTGTGTGCGCTTAATAACTCCGCCAGCAGGCTGGCTTGGTTGAAGCCGCGTTCCCGGTGCCGCGCCGAATGCAACGGCACCGGCACGATGACGTCGAACTGGTGATCGCGCAGCCGTTCATCATCGAGCGCAGCACGAAGCCAGCGCGCTACAAGATGACGCAGGTGGATCTGGCGGTTGTATTTGAATTCGTGGATGACGTCGCGAACGATACCGCGGCCGCGGTATGCGGCGACCGCTGCGTCGAAGTGAATCGTACGATGCGCACAATTCGCGCAGCTAAACGCACTGTTGATGGAGCCTCCGAAGGGCTCCGAACACGTCTCGCAAAATGGCGGCACGATGCGGATGATCTTTGCTTCGCAGCCATCACACAGATACTCGCCGGCTCGGACGTGTTTCCCACAAATGGTGCACGTTGCCGGATAGAGCAGCGATACGGCTGCCTGGAACAGCTCAGATTTGTGAAGCGCGATCATGTTTTAACCATAGCCGCATGACTATCCATGTTACTGCAGCCAGGACCAGAGGTATCACTCCAACGAGCAGATTCTTGCCGATCCATGGTAATGCAACCATTCGCCCGCGCGCCAGCCAACTAAACGTGCCGCTGGCGAAAATCCACCCGGCATGGAGGCCGATTGGCAGCCACAACGAACGGGTAAGCACGCGCGCATCAGCAAGAATACAGCCGATCAGAAATAACGTGGCAAACGCGCCCAGCACCATCATCGGATCGCCGAATCCGGCGAAGGCGTCGCCGATGGATTGGAAGCCCGAGGTCCATGTCACAATTGCGGGTTCCCATTCCGATCCCTTCAAGAAATGCACTGCTGCGAAAAATGCGGACACAGCTACGACCGATAGCAGCTTTCGACCAGTCCTGAGTAAGATGCCCAGGATGATTCCGCGGAAGAACGTCTCTTCGATGAACGGAACACTGAGCGCTGCAAGAAGCACCTTGCCAAGGCGCGGCCAGACAAAGACGTGCCGAAATGAGTAAACATGCAACGCAATCAGCAAAGCACCGCAAAATAGCAGGGGAATGACCGAGACCAGGACTCCCAAGCCAACATCGCGCGCCCAATGCGGATTAGACGCAAGGCCCAGATCGGCCAAGCCTCGCACATGGCTGACGCGCAGAAGCGGCCAAAGCAAGAGCACGGCAGCGATCAAGATGGCGCGGTGAAAGAACGTGTCGAAATCATATTTCGCCAGAAACGGGAACACGCCGTGCGCTGCAAGCGCCTGAGCTGACCAGAAAAGAATTGGAGCTAGGAGCGCTCCGCCGAGGACGATCGCGATAAAATAGGATGCTAATCTGGCCGCGTCTTTCAAGCCTGCTAATGTAAGGTGTTAGCGCAATGCGGAGTCAACACATATGGACCCACAGAGACGAGCAGGGGAGCAAGCGCGAAGTGCGCGCGACGAGATTCGGCGGCATCTGGCGACTTCAGTCGAAAACGGCAGGCGACCCAGACTGGACTTATTATGAGCGCCCGTTGCTGGAGGATTTATTGGCTCTAAAGGACATCCTGGTGCGAAAATATCATCGACGGCGTGCTTCGAGTGAAGATGTGGCGTCTGTAGAGAAGCTGATCGCCCACCAAACGGAGGCAGAGAGTTAGGGAATGCGATTTCTGACAGATCGCAATCAGATAAGTTGTTCATTGGAGAGGCCTTGGTATATTTATTACTTTTACTTCAGAAAACACGTTTCGTCTAGAAAATGACCTTCCGGCCGATCAAACATGCCCAAAAAGTTACGGCTTGATCAGCTGCTCGTCGCGCGCGGATTGTTCCCGAGCCGTGAGCAAGCGCGTCGCGCCATACTGGCCGGGGAAATCAGCATCGCTACTCGGGTCGCTGACAAGCCATCGGAGCTGCTCGATGAGCAAACAGCGGTCGCGGTAAAGCCGACTCGAAAGTACGTCGGCCGCGGCGCACTGAAGCTGGAATCCGCCCTCGACCATTTTCATATCGATGTACATGGAAAAACTGCCCTGGATATCGGCTCCTCAACCGGCGGTTTTACCGATTGTATGCTGCAACGCGGCGCCGAAAAGGTTTACGCGGTAGATGTCGGTTACGGCCAGCTGGACTGGAAACTCCGCAATGATCGACGCGTGGTTGTTTTCGAAAAAACCAATGCGCGATTCCTCACCCGCGATCAGGTTCAGGAGCTTGTCGATCTTTGCGTGATTGACGTTTCTTTCATTTCCCTGACCCTCATTGTGCCGAACGCGGTCGCCTTACTAAAGCCAGAGGGGGTGATTCTGACGCTGATCAAACCGCAATTCGAGCTGCAACGGTCGGAGGTCGGAAAAGGCGGAATTGTGCGCGATCCTCTCTTGCACCAGAAGGCACAAGACAAGATCGTCGCCTTTGTGAATGGTCTGGGGCACATTGTCGCTGGGATCGCGCCGGCCGCGATCAAAGGTGCTGAGGGCAATCAGGAATTCTTTGCATGCATACGAAAACGATCGGTTTAATCGCGCACACCGGAAAGCGCGGCGTCGCGGAGTTGATCAATTCGATTGCCGAGGAATTCGAACGCTTCTCGATCTCGATCCTGTTCGAAAAGGAAACGGCGCGTGTTGCTGGAAAACAACGGGGCTATCCGGTGGCCGAGTTAGGAGGTATGACGGATCTGTTGGTCGTCGCCGGCGGCGACGGATCAATCCTGCGCGTTATCGGTCAACTCGGCGAGATGATCAAACCAATCTTCGGCATCAACGTCGGCTCGCTCGGTTTCCTGACTTGCGCGAGTTCGTCGAATTACCAGGAAGCTGTCGAATGCATCGCAAAAGATAGGATTAATTTCAGTCACCGTGCGCTGCTCGAGGCCAGGGTTACCCTCGGCGACAAAAGAACGAACAAAATGCTCGCGCTAAACGATGCCGTCCTAAGCCGCGGCGAACTTTCGCGCCTGGTCATGTTGCGCACCCGAGTCAACGGCGAACCGCTCACGGAGTTCAACGCCGACGGATTAGTTGTCGCGACTCCCACAGGATCCACCGCTTATTCATTGTCGGCCGGGGGACCGATTCTCGACCCTGAGTCCGGCGTGTTCGTCATCACGCCGATTTGCCCGCATGTTCTCACGAACCGCTCGATCATCATTGCGGATAAATCGATCATCGAAATCGAAGCGAGTCATCCCGATTATCCAGTGTACCTGACGCTGGATGGACGCAGACCCATCCACGTTGAACGCGGATCGCTCGTCACCATCCGGAAAGCAAGGAAAACGCTTCCATTGGCCTCCTTGCCCGACGCATCGTTCTTCAGCGTAGTCCGGCAAAAGCTCAAGTGGAGCGGGAGCAACGTCTGATCGGCACAACCGGATTTCGTTAGGTCCGGCGTTAGCAAACCGGCCTGCTTTTAGACAGCTCTGCCGGAACGGAACGCGAATTCTTTTTCTTTGTGCGTTTCGCGGAGACCTGATAATCAGCATTGCTCATGAACCTTTTGAGCTTGCCGGATGGGCGCATCATAAACCTCGAACATCTCACTTACGCAGAACGCGCTGGCGAATACCTGGCTTTGCATTTCGATAGCGGCGCTGAGGGAGGGATGGGCTCTGTTGTCAGGCTAAAGCAAGGCGAAGGCGCAAGGCGGGTGTGGGCATACCTCGCCGGCAAATGCACCGTGAAGATCGAGGCGGTTTAGTTCTGAGCGATCGTTGCCTAACGAT
>JBEPVT010000102.1:0-13962 GCA_041690895.1 Gammaproteobacteria bacterium | reverse complement strand
GCGGAGATGTGTATACGAGACAGGTCCTGGACGGCGAATGGCTCCGCCCACTGTTCGCCATCACGCCAACTCAACCGCGCGCGGAGATAGTCTTGCCGTCCATCGTTGGCGAGAACCGCAGTCGCGAGCTTCGCAGTGTCAGGCAACGATTCAGCCTTTGTCCCCATCATCTTCGCAATCGCCGGCTTCAGGAAAAGCAGAGAGCACACGAAAGAGCTGACGGGGTTTCCAGGCAATCCGAGCAACGGCGTCCTGCCCAACCGGCCAAAAATCAATGGCTTGCCGGGACGCATGGCGATCTTCCAGAAGTCGAGCGCAAAGCCCTGCGGCCCCAACGCGCGCTGAATGAGGTCATGTTCTCCAACGGATGCGCCGCCCAAAGTCACCAGCAGATCCGCGGAATGCGCGGCGTCTGCGATTGCCGCAATTGATTCGATCTTGTCCGGAAGAATGCCAAGATCAATTGGCTCGCCCCCCCATCGTTCAATCTGCGCGCGCAGCGCGTAGACGGATGAGGCGACGATGCAGCCCGGCTTTCGCGGCGCGCCCGGAAGGGAGAGTTCGTCGCCAGTGGCAGCAAATGCGATGCGCGGTCGCCTTCGCACGAGAACCTGTGGGACATCCCCGGCAGCGATCACGGCAAGGTGTCTGGGCCTCAGCCGCGTACCCGTTCGTACTAGGACGTCGCCGGCGCGGAAATCCAAAGCGGCAGCTCGGATGTGCCTTCCGGCATGCGTGGCGGTCTTGACCAAAACGGAGGGATTTCCCTGATCGGTGTCTTCCTGAATCACAATTGAATCCGCGCCATCGGGCAGTACGCCGCCGGTGAATATCCTCACTGCCTGGCGTGGACCGACCTTGCCAGCGAAAGGGTGGCCGGCAGGAGACGTGCCTACAACGTCGAGGGCGACGGGTGGCTTCGCCACATCGGCCGCACGCACCGCGTACCCGTCCATTGCTGAGACAGCAAAAGGCGGTTGATCCCAGCGTGCGATCACATCTTCGGCCAGGACGCGGCCGCCTGCTTCCTCGACGCAGATGTGCTCGGCATCGACCGGCGAGAAAACAGCCACGATGCGCTCAACCGCTTCCTCGACGGAGATCATCGCACGTCGGAGACCGACCGCACGTCATAGCTGCCGCTTTTGCCGCCGGACTTGGTGAGCAAGCGTATTCCCTCGATAGTCGCCGCCCGATCAATGGCCTTCACCATATCGTAAACCGTCAGTGCGGCAATACTGGCGGCGACCAAAGCTTCCATCTCGACACCGGTCGGCGCCGTTGTCCGGGTGTGGCGACGATGCGCAGTGCCGAACGCGCATCCTGGGACTCAAAGTCGATGCTCACTTGCGACAGAGGAATTGGATGACATAGCGGGATGAGTTCCGACGTTCTCTTCGCGGCCATGATTCCTGCGAGCCGCGCCGTCGCCAGGACGTCCCCTTTCGGCGCCTGAGGTGCTAGAGCCGTTTCGTATGCTTCGGGAGAAAGCAGGATGAAGGCCTCCGCCTGCGCCTCGCGCACAGTCGCCGGCTTCTCGGAAACATCGACCATGCGTGCCGCGCCATGTTCGTCAAGGTGGCTGAGTTTGGTCATTCCGGGACCTTAGCGCCGATCAGAGCGGCCGTCGCGGCCGCGACGTCGGGTTGTCTCATCAAGCTTTCACCAATGAGAAAGGTTGTCACGCCGGCCTCCGCCAATCGCTGAAGGTCGGCAGGCGTGGACAGGCCGCTCTCCGCCACCACAAGAATGCCAGCCGGCACGTGGGGCGCCAAACGAAGCGTGACATTCAGGTTGGTTTCAAACGTCTTCAGGTCGCGATTGTTGATTCCGATCATATCAGCTCCAAGCTTCAGCGCGCGTTCGAGCTCCTGTTCATCATGAACTTCAACGAGAACGTCCATCCTGTACTCTTTGGCGACATCTGTCAGTGCTCTCGCTGTAGGATCATCAATCATCGCAAGAATTAGCAACACGCAATCCGCATCGAAGGCACGCGCCTCTACCACTTGGTACGGATCGAGCATGAAGTCTTTCCGTAGCGCAGGCAGGCCTGACGCGGACCGCGCTGGGAAGATGTAAGAGGGGTGTCCCTGAAAGGAGGGCGTATCGGTCAGAATCGAAAGACAGGCAGCTCCTCCATCGCGATAGGCGCGAGCGATACGTTCTAGTTGCGAGATATCTCGCGGATCGAAGTCTGGCCGTATATCGCCTCTTGATGGGCTGGCCTTCTTTATCTCGGCAATGAGGCCGAACTGTCTTGCCGCGCGTCTTCTAAGCAATGCACCGCGAAACGACTTCGGAGGTCCGCAGTTTGCAACTTCGATCTGCAGCGCTCGCAGGCTGCACTGGGCCTTGGCGGCCGCAATTTCTTCGCGCTTGTAGGCGACTATCTTATCGAGGATCGTCATGCTGTCTGCGTGAACTCAATCAATCGTTTGAGCACGCCGAGAGCGCGGCGGCTGTCGATCGCATCGGCGGCCATCTCGGCAGCCGCACCCAGGTCCTCAACCCTTCCAGCTATCAAAAGTCCCGCCGCAGCGTTCAGCAGCACAATATCGCGGTAGGCGCCGCGTTCTCCGTGCAGAACAGTTCGCATCGCGGCTGCGTTGGACTGCGCGTCACCGCCACGGAGTTGGTCTATGTCCGATCGAGCAACTCCCGCATCGTCTGGCACTACCTGACGAGCGACAGTCTTGCCATCCTGCAGGATCATCACATCGGTCGTGCCTGTGGTCGTGAGTTCATCCAACCCATCGCTGCCGTGTACAACCCACGCACGCTCGGTACCCAGATCGGCCAGGACCTGAGCGAGGGCCGTGAGCCACTCTGGCGCGTAGACGCCCATCAATTGGTTCCGCACGCCGGCCGGATTGCAGAGCGGTCCGAGCAGGTTGAATATTGTCCGAACGCCCAGCTTCTTCCGTACGGACGCGACGTGTCGCATTGCGGGATGGTAGGTCGGTGCAAACAGAAAGCAAATTCCGGTCTGCTCCAGGCATACCTCGGCAGTTCGCGGCTGCAACGACACGTTGACACCGAGCGCTTCGAGCACATCGGCCGCTCCCGTCTGTGAAGAAAGACTGCGGTTGCCGTGCTTCGCCACCGGCACCCCGCAGGCCGCAACGACAAACGATACGGCTGTTGAGACGTTCAGCGTGCTTTGGCCGTCGCCGCCGGTGCCGCAAAGGTCGATCGTACCGGTCGGAGCATCGATGGTGAGCATGTTCGCGCGCATCGCTTGCGCCGCGCCGACGATCTCCGGGATCGTTGGTCCGCGTCGGCATTGCGCAGTTAGAAAATCCGCCAGCGCATCGTCGGGGATAGTCCCAGACATCATCGCGGCGAACGCTTCCGCCGACTCGGCGGCTGTCAGCGTTTCGCCGTTCTGAACGCGGAGCAGATAGGGGTCAAATTGTTGTCGACTCATGCCGGAACGGGGGCACAATCTTCTGCAATCCTGAGAAAATTCTGCAGCAACGCATGGCCGTTTTCCGAAGCAATGCTTTCCGGGTGGAATTGCACGCCATGTACCGGGTGTGTCTTGTGCATGACCCCCATGATTACGCCGTCGTCCGCCGTCGCCGTGATCTGCAGCGATGGCGGCACGCTGTCCGGCGCTATCGTCAAAGAGTGGTAACGGGTCGCCTCGAAGTTGTTGTTCAGTCCACGAAATACGCTTCTGCCCGAGTGATGGATACGGCTGAGCTTGCCGTGCATCGGCGCAGGCGCGCGAATGATCCGTGCACCATAAGCCTGACCGATTGCCTGATGGCCAAGACAGACGCCAAGAATCGGTAGCTGCCCATTCGCCCGGCGGATTAATTCTACGCAAATACCCGCTTCGTTGGGTGTGCAAGGTCCGGGAGACAGCACGACCCCCGCCGGCTTGAGGGCGAGCACGTCTCCTACAGAGATTTCATCGTTCCGTTTGACGATTACCTCCGCGCCCAACTCTCCCAGAAAGTGGAAGAGGTTGAACGTAAAGCTGTCGTAGTTGTCGATCAGAAGGAGCATACAGCACTTAACCCATTGATTTTATTATTGTCTAACGTTCGATCTTTCGTGTGATACCCGCATCGGTACCCGCTTTTTTTGGTGATGGACCGCACCGTACTGCCTTCGCGCGGCGGTCGTCCAACCCAACCACTGCCTTGGTCGCCAGATGCGCCATAGCAACTGGCAGAGGGTCGGAGACCCCGTCGGGAAAATCGAATGATATATCAGTGCTGATGTCGCAGCATCGATTCCTCGCACGCCATGGTCCATACGCCTCGAACACGAGCAGTAGGATGGAGCGAAGATGCAAAGCGCCGGGATAGACCGTGTTTGGTTTCAACAATAGCTATGCGCGGCTGCCGGATCGCTTCTACTCGCGGCTCGCGCCGACCACGGTGGCGGAGCCACACCTGATCCGGATCAATGCCGCGCTTGCCGCTGAGCTTGGCATGGACCTCGACTGGCTTCGATCCCGGGAAGGCATCGAATTTCTCGCCGGCAATCACGTGCCTGCGGGCGCCGAGCCGATAGCGATGGCCTATGCCGGGCATCAGTTCGGTCACTGGGTGCCGCAGCTGGGAGACGGCCGCGCCATATTGCTGGGAGAAATCCGGGGACCCGACGGTCTGCTCCTTGACGTCCAGCTCAAGGGGTCGGGGCCGACGCCTTATTCCAGAAACGGCGATGGACGCGCCGGGCTCGGGCCAGTACTCCGCGAGTACATTGTCAGTGAGGCAATGCACGCTCTTGGGATTCCCACGACTCGCTCGCTGGCCGCAGTCGCGACAGGGGAGTGGGTGCTTCGTCAGGAGGGCATGCTTCCAGGAGCGGTGCTGACGCGGGTTTCGAAAAGCCATGCACGCGTCGGCACCTTTGAGTTTTTCGCCAACCGTGGTGATGCCGATGGCGTGTGCGCGCTCGCCGACTATGTCATCGCGCGGCTGTTCTCGGAAGCCCAAGGCGCCGCCCAGCCCTATTTCGAATTGCTGAAAGCGGTGATCGCGCGGACCGCGAAGCTGATTGCAAGGTGGCAGCTGGTCGGGTTCATCCATGGGGTGATGAACACCGACAACACGTCGATCGCCGGCGAGACAATCGATTACGGACCGTGCGCGTTCATGGATGCTTATCATCCAGGCCAGGTATTCAGCTCAATCGACCATCAGGGCCGCTACGCGTACTCAAATCAGCCGCGCATCGCGCATTGGAACCTGACCCGGTTTGCCGAGTCGTTGTTGCCATTGCTCGATGCCGACGCGAACGCCGCGGTGAACGCAGCAAAACAGGCACTCGATGGTTTTTGGCCCTTGTTCGAGTCGGCTTTGGCGGACGGTTTCCGCGCCAAGGTCGGGTTTCTGGAACGGCGAGACGAAGATCTGGCGTTGGTCGCCGAGCTGTTGGAGCGCATGGCGGAGGGGCAGGCCGACTTCACGCTGACGTTTCGGCAGCTGTGCGACAGCGCCGAGGGCGATGACGGGGGTTTTCGCGCGCTGATCAAGAAGCCGGCCGCCATCGACAGCTGGCTGGCGAAGTGGAGGGAACGGCTGGCGCGTGAAGGTCTCACCCCGGGCCAACGCGCCGCCGCAATGCGCGCCGTGAACCCCGCGGTCATCCCGCGCAATCACCGTATCGAAGCGGCAATTTCAGCGGCGCAGGCCGACGGGGATTTCACGCCGTTCGAGACATTGTTGGCCGTCCTCGCCGATCCCTATGGCGATCAGCCGCTCGCGGCCGAGTATGGGAAACCGCCCGGTCCGGAAGAAGTGGTGCTGCGGACCTTCTGCGGCACCTAACTTGCCGCTGAGCGGCGGACAAACGCGCTTTGGCTCGGCACGCTGCGGCTGCGGGATGCGAATAGTGTAGTTGGGCAGTTTTACCCTCAGACCGGCAGCTTCATTCACCAACCCCGACGAGTTCGACCCCTTCGTACGGGGCCTGCGCACAAGAGATCGGTGGTTCCCCGCGTCGTTGACGCTGTTCGAGTGGCCGAAGAAATCAGCCATCGCTTGCTGACACCAGCCCCGGCGAGGCAAGAAGGGGATCGCGCGTCGCATCTCAGTCGGCAGTTGCCCCATGGATATCCGAGCACAACATGGCCAAGTCCTCATGAGGGAATTTGCTCCCGCATGCGGCGGGCACTCGCCCCAGTTGCTGTTCTACCGATTTGCCTAAACGCGTTTCTTGGCGTTTAGAATTGACGTCGCTCGTTTGCATCCGCGCCCGTTCGCGGCTTGTAGTCGGGCAAATGCTCTATCCAGTATTCTATGTCTCCTCGTCGGATGCGCGTCCCACGTTTGCCGACAACCTTGGCCTTTAGGGATTGCCGCGAGAGGGCTTCGTAGAGAGTCGTTCGTCCGATGTTGTATTCGCTACATACTTGCGCGACTGTCATTAGTTCGTTCGGCAGCTTGGGTAACGCCGAATCACACCCGGGCTCTGTGACGGAAGTCGCGCGTTTGGGCGAATTCTCGTGTGACATATATGGGCACCTACGAGTTCAACAACTCAGCTACACGAGTCAGGCGACGTTCGCTGATTGTCTTAAGGTCGTCCTCCTCCGGTATCTCATCGTGTGAGATGCCGAAATTGCTTCGGGTCTTGCCACGCGTCTTTCTGTAGCGGATGTAGGAGCGCGGGTACTTGCGTGAGACAGCAAGCTCTACCACCCTGCTCAAAAGCGCTGGATTTGCGAGCAGAGTAGCCACACCCTCTAAGAATCCATCGCACCCGGTTAGTTTGCATTTGCCATTTTCCGACTTCAGCTTCGCTATTTTCGCGCAAGATTTTCCTGCTTCTCTTAGTCGCTCGCTGGCCAGTATCGCTATCAACAACGCCGCCACGGATGTGGGTGTCGCTCGGACACCGCCGTGAGATCCTCGGCCCCTTGCCTTTGGGATCACACCTTCCCTGAGAATTGCTCTTAGACGCTCGTACACGCCATCTGGTGTGACTGCGAACATTTCGCCAAGCGCGGGGCACAGACTTCTAAGAGAAGCGGGTGGTTGTTCCATGAGGAATATCTTAGCGGGGGATGTTGACGGTGTCAACGGGATATTGTACGAAGCACAATAACATGAGAAATGAAAATGACCGAGAACTCAGAGCAATTTCGCAATGCGAAATTTCTCCCTACCATCGCAGCTGGTGCTGCGAGCTTCTTACGGGAACGGCTTGAGCTCGCGAAATGCGTCGTAGACGAACCGAAAGCGCTGTGCGACGCGATTTTGCTTCGTGGCGAGGTGCGCTTGTTCTGCCCCAGTGGCGAAAACCAGCACCGCTTTCATTTGGCCATCGCCTATGCGCTTGTTGTGTTGATGGTCAGTTCGCCGCGCGGTGCCGATCTGCGACGTCATCTCGCAAATCGCATTGCACTCAAAGGCAAGAAGGCTGGGGATCCATTTCACGTTGCCTTGCGTAGTCTGATCGACTATTCCCGTGTCAGCGCATCGTGCTTGTCGACCGATGTCGGAACGCTGCGTGCGCTTGCGGATGAGGAGCTTCCTCTCCATGAAATCGAGGCAAGGCTCGCCGCAGGACGTACCCTCGCGTACCGAAAAAAGCTCAAGGCAAATCAACAAAGGTGTGTGAAATTACCAGCCGCAGATGGAGCCTCCAGTGTATCGCTCGGTGGCATGGATCGGCTTCCTGCGTCTGGCGGGAAGTGGCTCGCCATCCTGCAGCGCGAACCAGGAGTACCGCTCCGCATGGCGATCATCAACGCCGAAAGGCTTCAGACCCAGGCACACGATGACATTGGCGAACTTTGGAATGCGCTTTTGAGATGCATCGACAGTTTCACCGGCGCAAGGGCCGATCAAGACGCTGCTCCCGGCAAACCCGAGCATCCTTCGTCGCCTGAGGCTTCTCTGCCGACAGCGCGCGCCTGTCATACCCTTTCCCGCTGGGGGCAGCCCGACACGGTCTATCCGAGCTATAGCGTGCGGTTGTCGCGCCTGTTCCTCGAACTGGGACCCCCGAAAACGCGCGTCATTCGGAGGGTGCGATAGTGTTGTTAAGCGCTTTTGCACTCGTTGGCCCGTGCCGCCAACAGCCGATCAACGGTTGTGGCCACGACCGCAGTCTTCTTATCCATGTCCCATAAGCTGTCCTCCCGACTGATCGCCGGCGCGCGCAAGCAAGGTTCGTCCCTGCTCGATGAGAATGGTGAGTTGTGGGCGCCCAATCGGATCGCGCGAAAGCTTCCCGAGCTCGACTGGAATCCTGAGAAGCGCCACGCCCAACTGCAGAAACATCGGTTACAACTGCTAACCAAGGCGATGGCCATCTATGTGCTGGTGTGCGCCTCGCCGGCTTGCAAACCCTATGCACGTGCATTTCAAAAAGTGTTGCGCACGCGATCCGATACAGGTCTTGCCTCGCTGATTGTGCGGCTGATTTTCCCCTCGCTTCGGAACGAGGGCGCCAAGGGCTCGCATACCTGCGCGACCATCGCAGCGGCAATGGTACGGCTCGTCCATCTGGATGTCTCCCCCGATCGCGTTCATATGTTCGCGAAAAAGCCAGGCCAAAGCATTACGCGGTGGGCCGCCGAGGGACGTAGAATGCCCAGCGGACAGGCGGCTAAGCGGGCAAATCTTGCCAAGAAGTCCCTAAAACTCGCTGCGGCTCGTTCACCACGCTGGATGATAGGCAAATCGGTGAAGCGCGATCGCGATCGCGTATTGGCCGAACTTGAGTTGGTCAGCAGGGCGACAGGACGCTTTCGTGTCATCCGACATGTGCGGCTGAAGCCAATGCACGTGGAGGCACGCAAGACCCGCTGGAAACGGATCAAACGAGCGCTGAAGAGCGGGTAGATGCACGGCCCCTACCAAATCTTGTTGTCCAACCGCAGTCGAAACCGATGACCATGAACAAGGGATGGAAAACCGTCAGGCTTCAGCAATACGGCGGCACTCGACTGAGTCCCGCGGAACTTCAGCGTCTCCGGCGTGCGTATCGCGAATTTCTAAAGCAACTAAATCCCACGCACACTGTGACCTTTAAGTTCGGATATCCGATCGACGTTGGTGTCGCGTTCGAGAAAATGACGAGATTCTGCCACGAAATCCAACGTGCCGCCCTCGGCCGCAACTGGCACAAGAAGCCGGCGGCGCAACGTTTGTTGGTCTTCGCATTTGCCGAGGATCTCGAGGCTAGCGCTCATTGGCACGGGATCGCAGAGGCGCCTGGGCCTGTGGGTGAGAAGCTGGAATCCGAATACGCGGAAGCACGATGGCGACATCATGCGCCGCGCGGACATTGGTGGAGCGCGAAGAAGGACTCCGACGCCGCGACTACCTACGCGACCAAGAAATTGAAAACTGAGATAAAGCTGGACGCAGTTCTCATATATGCGCGAGGTAGCGGTGGCGTGGTAAAGTAATTTCACCGCGACGTATTCCGGCGCAATTCCCCCAAAACCAGAAGTGAGCGCGCCAGCTGTGTGCGCCATTTGCGATGAAGTGCTCTTCGATATTCGTCGGGCACCGAGCGTTAAATCAGCAAATATATAAAAACCAAAATACTCCCCCGATTATATGTGCTTAGTACACGTATTTAGAGGAGGTGGGTCAGGCCGAGTTTTACCTTCGTGGAGGTGGCGCACGTCAGTCCGACACGGAGGAAGGTTCTAAGCAGATGTGTCTAACACGCGTCTGAATTGGCCCCGACGACGTGAAACCGCGCTTGTCGCCAAAAGGAGTCGTCACACCGCTGCGCATTTCCAATATGAAAATCCGAACCCGCCACACACTTGTTGGTCCGCATCACAGATGAGCTGATCGATAGCTCGAAGCCTTTCTCACGAACGCTAATACGTTGCTCGGTAAAGTCCGGCTGCTACTTAAATGGTGAGACCAGGACATGGCTACGGGGCGTAAGACATCCAGGGTGACAACGACTGTTACAAGTGAGGAATGCCGTCTCAACAAGGAGCAATGGCTGAAACTAACGTTTGGCAAATATCGGGGCATGAGCCTCCCCTCGGTCATTCTCCACGATCCAGGATGGTTTTACTGGGCACTCGCCCAACCAGGGCTGTTCGTTGGACGCATGCTGGCGCAGGCGAAATTTGTAGCGGATCGCGCTGGCCACATCCGGCCAAGTGTTTCGGAGAAAAAATGCGTCGCTGCTTTCTCTTTGGATCCGAGACAAGGGATTAGTCGCATTTGGGCGGCCGAGGATGAAAGCCGGCTACCAAAGAATGCCGTATCACTTCCGCATCTGAATTTGGGCATCGTCCAGGAGTTCAATCGTGAGACGCAAAGCGAAGTCACGGAGCGGCTTTTGTCGTTCTTGGGCGAACAATATTTCGACGGTGAGGGGCATCATTGTAGGCAGAGCCAGTGCGAAGGGTTCTTTGAGAGAGATCGGAATTTCAGTCCGAAGTGCAGCGAGCGCCATTTCCTGCGCACTTCCAGGCAGTGGAAGCAAGCGTCGGACACGCTGGGCAAAATCCAGTGGCTGAACAATCCGCAGCGGTCCCGATAGAACGGAGTCTTGATGGGGCGTGCGACTGGGTATGCGTCAAAACGTTTGCTGTGAATTTCATGGGTAGACTGGCACCCCAGCGTTCGTGGCGCGAGCTACTAGACGGCTAAAGTCAAAGAGTCGAACCGAAGCTAGAAAGACGGGAATTTGACGTCGAAAGAGCTGGAAACCTTATTTTTGGCTGCACACGCTGCGAGTGCGCGTGATCTGCATTGCGGTTCGCTCTCTGAGCAAATTTGTATCTGGAAAATCAGAGACACTAATTTCGATAGCGCGGTGGCGATTGGTAAGGACTCTCAAGTTATGGCCGGCAATCGCGCGATACCTTCTTCGCGACCTGTAGGACTTTCTGCAAACCGGACACGGGGTTCAATCGGCAACGGGCAGGAGTGGCACTCGCCAGCGAGTGCTCTGTAAAGTGTCGAAGTGTCACCAACCGTGATCGAGGCAAAATGGACCGAAAAGTTAGAGCGCGCGGCTGCCACAATGATCGTCGCATTCTGAAGAAAATGTCTGGATGCGATATGGATTGAATGCTGGTGGAGGTGCGGGGTTTGAACGTGACGCCGAGCCTCAATGCATTGATTTGAGATTTTGGCGGCCTTCGCCATGTTGCTGCTCGATCAAGGAAAGCAAAAACATCGACCTGTCGTTCTTGTGGTCAGATGACCAGAGACATGCCGGTGTGAGATTGATACGCAGGTTCTATTCGCATTTTGGCAATGGGGGACGAGTGTGGGGCAGGGGGGAGTGCGATTGCGTTTTACAGCAACGGTGAAAATTTCGACTGGGATTTCAGCGAGGAGTAACAACCTTGCGGGTTGGTAACGGGCTCCGTCGCGCGCGGCATCGATAGTGTTGTTTGAGGAAATTCACTATCGAATTGGGTGCATTCCCGCAATCCTTTTTACGAACTCGCTGCCGCAACCCACCTCGATCCTGAACGTCGTGTTGCGCCGCTCGATTTTCTGAAAACCGGATTCGGTAATTTCTGCGGGAGTCGCGTCCCGGCTCCGATTTTGCGCTCGGTAAAGTATACACGCCAAACAGGAGCGTGCACATGAAACCCGAATTAATTGACGTGTTGGAAGCTGGTGACTTCGGCGGCACTTTCCAGAAACTCAAAGTGCTGGTGCGTGAGGCGCAACTCGATTGCAAATGGACGGATCACGGCAGCTTCGTATGTGTCCCGTTGGACTCCAGCCGGGAAGGCCGGAAAGAAGAAATGTACTTCTGGCCGGCGACTGGACGGGTTTTGCATTGCTGTTACGACACTCTGCCGCCAGCACAGCAAAGTGCGATTGCTTGGCGTCTGGTGCGCAAGCCCGAAGCCAGGAAACGGAAATGGCGTACTTACAAGTTTCCGAAGTTCGGGGAACTAAGTCTGCCAGAGCTGTTTTTGCTGAGGCCAAAATATGCATTCCAAGAAATCGTCTATGGGCGCGAGCCCGTCGATGAGCTGGACCATCACGAGCTCGCCGAGCTGTTCGACAAAATCAGCGCCATTCGTATCCCGCCGCGATTTTCCAAGCACGCGCGCGCGGTGATCAGCTACAGTGGCGGCTACTCAGAGAGCATTGGCTTCGAGGTGACCGAGCAGCCGGTCTGGCAGGCTCGGACCAAGCGCATTTGTGTCGCGAACCATATCGATTTGTGTGATGCGGCCTTCGAGCACTGGCGCTGTGCCGAGTTTTTCTTCTCGCCCATCCGCTTGTTACCGCTGTTGAAGTCCGGGGTTGTGGTGGATGCCCGCGGCACAAAAGTAACCATCCGCAAGGATCGAAGCTTGCCTGCGGGCAGTGTGACCATGGTCAGCAAGCGGGGTGAGCACATTGCCTTGGATCGCCCCGCAGAAACCGCCATCTCGAATTTGCTGGGACGGCAAAGCAATCAACCAAGTTCGTAGCCACGCATCGCTGTCGATGTTGCGGCGTTCCGTCCACGAGCACTCGGGAGCACCATTTTTGCAGTTCGCCGGCCAATAGGGCAGAATAAGGAAAAGCCACTATGGCTGCCACGCGTTCCGTAGCCTTGGGAATTGCCTATTTGGTCAACTCCACCATGGCGACATCGTTGGGAATTCCAAAGTTTTCGACGACCCCGCGAATCCGTCCTTGTCTCAAGGATAACACCGTCAGAAACAAATGATCGTTGCCGCTGCATACTTTCAGCGCATCGGGTGGCATGTCGTCGTTCTGGGGGGATCCCTCGGCCACCCATTTCGCTCGGCCCTCATCGGCAATGCGCTGAAAATTGGCCGTCACGTCGGCGGGCGCGTCCGTCAGCTGCAGGTCCAAATCTTTCGGTCCGGTCGGAAGCCCGTTGGCACTATAGCGAAGCTTGATCGCTTCGCTGACCGCGCGCTTTAGCTCGGCACTGTCGCAATCGGGAAATTGCGGCCCGGCGGCCCCCTGGT
Source organism: Gammaproteobacteria bacterium (assembly GCA_041690895.1). Lineage (GTDB taxonomy): Bacteria > Pseudomonadota > Gammaproteobacteria > Steroidobacterales > Steroidobacteraceae > Bog-1198. The sequence goes on along the minus strand of JBEPVT010000102.1, from coordinate 1,055 downwards.
CAGCATCGCCTGCGTCCTGACCGGCTGCTTCGTCCGGCGCGTTCTCCTTCAGGGTTTGCCGCGCGTCTTGCCAGCATTTCCGGTCGTCCCCTGTCATCAGCGACGGCGCAAGCTGGTTGATTTGCGAGTAGTACGTGTCCTGGTTCTGCGCCATTTCATTGAGCTCATCGACGGTGATGGGATGATCCTCCGTCCCTTGCGCATGGCACATGTTTCTGGCGGAGCGCAGCTCGCCGGTGAGCTGGGCTTTGCGCTGCGGGTCCAGTGAGGCCTCAGCATTGCTCGCACCCGAGCTAGCGGCGCCCGAGGACTGCGATAGCTGCCGCTGAAACGCTGTATCAGTAAAGAGGCGCGCCAGACCGAGCGCCCACAGCAGAAATGCCAGGGCGATCACTAGTGCTTTGGTGCCGCTGCCGACCGGGACGATCTGGCCTTTCTTCTTCTGGTAGGCGGTGCAGCACAGCATCAAGATGATACCGGCTGGGATCGCCAACCAAGTGAGGACAGACTGGAACCACCACCTGTTCTTGAGCGGAATGGCGGCTAGTTCGCGCGGTTCTCCGGTGGATACGGCTTTGCTGCCGGACGCCGACACCTCGGAGTTCAGCAGCTTTTCCTTCTGCTGCTGATACTCGGCGTCGGTGAGTGCGCCGTCCAGGCGCAGGCGATTCAACTTTTCTAGTTCGTCAGCAATCGACATGTTTTCCCCCGGGTGTTGTTGAATTGGTTGAACTGCCTCGGGCGGCTTTGTGAGATTGCCGCCAACTGCCTCCGCCCCCGGGATGGCGAATGTTCACTATATCGAGGTGCAGATTTTGAACAATCGCAAATCCTTGCCGGATGGATTTGCGGGAATTGTTTGCGACCAATCTGCGGCGGCTGCGGCATGCGAAGGGCATGTCTCAGGACGACTTGGCCTATGAGGCTGAAATCAGCCGCAGTTATTTGAGCCAGCTTGAGAAGGGCGGACGATCTTATGCCAGCCTAAAAATCATCGGGCGGTTGGCGCAGATCCTGGAGGTTGAGGCGGCCGAGTTCCTAAAGCCGCCCACAGG
>JBEPVT010000101.1:0-14113 GCA_041690895.1 Gammaproteobacteria bacterium | reverse complement strand
GTTGATTATAGGCGCAGGCCCTGCAGGCTTGAGCGCAGCGATCCGGCTGCGGCAGTTGTGCCAAACGCACAATCGGGATCTTTCCGTTTGTATCATCGAGAAGGGGTCCGAAGTCGGTGCTCACATCATTTCGGGCGCGGTGTTCGATCCAATCGCCCTTAACGAGCTGATTCCTGACTGGAAGGCGAAGGGTGCCCCACTCAACACGCCGGTGACCGAGGATGAGTTTTTCATCCTGACGGCAGGACGCCAGATCCGGATTCCGCATGCGCTCTTGCCGCCATTGATGGACAACCGCGACAACTATGTGATTAGTCTCGGCAATCTTTGTCGTTGGCTAGCGAAGCAGGCAGAGGCTCTTGGGGTCGAAATCTATCCAGGGTATGCCGCGGCTGAAGTGCTCTACAACGAGGATGGCAGCGTCAAAGGTGTCGTCACCGGCGATATGGGCGTGGCACGGGACGGCCATCACAAGGACGGCTATACCGTCGGCGTCGAGTTACAGGCCAAGTACACGTTATTCGCGGAGGGTGCTCGCGGCTCTCTGACCAAGACCTTGCTTGAACGCTTCAAGTTACGCGCAGGAGTGAGTCAGCAGCTGTTCGGCCTCGGCTTAAAGGAACTGTGGCAGATCGACCCCGCCATGCATCGACCGGGTTTGGTAGTACACACGCAAGGCTGGCCGCTCGATGCGCGCACCGGTGGGGGTTCGTTTACGTATCACCTGGAGAAGAACCAAGTAGCGGTCGGTTTCGTCGTGCACCTGAACTACAAAAATCCCCACCTCTCCCCGTTCGAGGAGTTCCAACGCTTCAAATTGCACCCGTCCGTGCGTCCATTTTTTGAGACTGGCAAGCGCATCGCCTACGGCGCGCGAGCGATCACCGAGGGCGGTCTGCAATCGGTGCCCAAATTGACGTTCCCGGGTGGCGCGATGATCGGTTGCGCCGCGGGCTTCGTCAATGTGCCACGCATCAAGGGCTCACACAATGCCATGAAAACCGGAATGCTCGCGGCCGAGGCTGCGTTCGCGGCGCTGGCGGCGGGCTCTGCGGGCGGCGATGAACTCATTGCATACCCGCTCACCTATCGGCAATCTTGGGTCTACCGGGATCTTCATAAGGTGCGCAACGTAAAGCCCGGACTCAAACTTGGACTCTGGTTCGGCATGCTGCATGGCGGTATCCATATGTGGCTGAATGATCTGAAACTCGGCTTTCTAGTTCCATGGACGCTGCGCCACCACCGGGCCGATTACGAAACCTTGCGAACGGTTAATGAGTGTCCAAAGATTGATTACCCGAAGCCCGACGGTCGGATCACATTCGACAAACTGTCGTCGGTATTTATCTCCAATACCAATCACGCGGAGGATCAACCGTGCCATTTGGTGCTTCGCGATCCTGAAATTTGGGCGCCCGTCAATCTCGCACGTTACGCCGCGCCGGAGTGCAGCTATTGTCCGGCGGGCGTGTACGAGGTGATGCGTGACGCCGACGGCTCGAATCCGCGCCTTCAGATCAACGCGCAGAACTGCGTTCATTGCAAGGCTTGCGACATTAAGGACCCCACCCAGAATATCAATTGGGTGGTACCGGAAGGTGGCGGCGGTCCGAACTACAGCAATATGTGACCGGACGGTCCCCGTGACGAAGCAACGTGCCGAGTGATGAGTCCATGGCGAGCGTAGCACGAGATTGTCGCGGTGCTCGTCGAGCATGAGTAACAAAGCCTTCGCTTATCCGTCTACGATTGACTCTTCTGCGGCATCCAATTCGATGCGCCTCTGCATTCGGGCAGCTACTAAATTCATCGATAGCCGACATTCATCACGTAGTCTCGAAGTAGCGTTTCTTCGTTTTCCACTTCACCCAATAGGTTTTGAACAGCATCTCGCGCATAGACGATCCCGATAGGCCTACTGCAACTATCGAGGACCGGAATGCGAAGCAGGCCGCGTTCTTTAATCACCAGCCAGACCTCGTGCAGCAAATCGCTCGGCGCGCAGGAAATAACCTCACGCGTCATGATCGTATCGACTCTGGCCATGCAACCCTGCCCGCTACACCGACAGATCTGCCCGATGATATCAGTTTTCGTCAGCACACCGACGATGCCGCCGTCAGCACCACACACGACGAGGAGCTCCGTGTGGGGTCTGGACATCAGGCCGGCTGCTTCCTTGACGGTAGCTGTCGCACCGATAAGTGCGAGGCGTTCGCGCGCCTTAGGCAACATCTGTTCGATAAACATTCGCGCCCTCTACAGACATGAGGCTCCACAATGTGTCTGGGCCCTTCCTGCCCGCTTCCAAAGCCTTAGGCTACTCGAGTCGCGCGAGGATGTAAGTGCGGCGCCGTACGTAACCTACGAAACCGCGTCTGAAGGAACCCGGAGTCTGAGGCCATCGACGCTTTCTCGGGCGCAGCGGCTGCCCTCAAATAGGCATGCGGTAGCCATAGAATTCATGATCTTCGTTGTAGCCACCCTGCCCCGCACCCAGATCGGCAAAATCGCGCACAAATTCGATGGCTTCTATCCACTTCACCATCTTGAAGCCCAGCTCGTTCTCACAGCGTAGTCGCAATGGGGCTCCGTGAAGCACGCCGAGCGGCGCCCCATTCATTTCATAAGCAAGGATCGTCAACTCATGGCGCATGTTATGGATTTTGTGAACATCGTAGTAACCGCCGCCGGCAGAACCTTCGGAGAACGAGTAGAAGACGGCGTAGCGGGCCTCCGGCGTCGGCTTCACGATATCAAGAATGCGGTGCATGGAAACGCCGCCCCACTTGGCAACACCAGACCATCCTTGAATGCAGAAGTGTTCAGTAATTTGCTCTTGCTTCGGCATGGTCTTGAGCTCGGCGTAGGAGAACCGCCGTGGATTTGCGACCAGTCCATCTACCCGCAAGTTGTAGCTTGCAAAGCCGTCGCTCACAAGCGCATCGAACTCACTACCCTTCGGCGTTGTGCCGTTGATCCAAAGGTACGGCGAAATATCGTTTTCCGTGTACTGCGTGCTCGGACTCCACCATTCAGTCAGTCCCTTGAGCCAGCCGATCATGAACCGGCCGACGCGCTGTACCAGTCGGGCATGCCTGATGGTGAGTGGCGAAACGACGAGCCAGGTTACGGTCATGATGAGCATTGCCACAACGAATATTGGGAATCCTGCCCAGGAGTTGTTGCTGACGCCTGCAAACATATGGTTGGTGTTTTCTCGAATGCCGGTGACGAACACCATAATGCCGTGCGCAAGGATGAAAAAAACGAACCAGCAGAACGAAATGAAATGCACCGACCTCATTGCCTGTCGGTTGAGCAGCCTGCCTAACCAACCGGCTTTGTTGGCGATCGCCGGGCTTTGCATCAAGCCGGTGGCTATCGAGACCGGCGCGGCGATGAACACGGTGATGAAATAGGTCAGTTGCTGCAGTCCGTTGTAGCGCGTCCAGCTTTGGTCTACCGGAAAATTCAGCGACGCGTACTGGATCGCGGTCGAAAGCGCAGCTGGGAACACGCCCCACGTCAGCGGCACAAGTCTTCGCCATTGATCGGTAGAGAACAGAAGGCCATAGAAGACGACGCCATTGATCACCCACAAAAGGTTGACGGAGAAATGCCACCACCGCGCGAGCCCGAGAGTGTGGCGAAGTCCCGGAATGCCGAGCCATGTCGGCAACGTGACCGAGTCGTCCTTGGAGGTCCAAACCCGACCTGTGGGCACTGGAACCTGGAAACGGAACCAATCGCTTCCCGGTGTGCAGTCCCGACGCCAATAGAGCCGCGGATGGTCGGCCAGAATCTGAATGCCGGCCCTGATGATGAATAACATGAAGAACATGTTCAGGAAGTGCTGAAGCTGCAGCCACCAGGGAAATCCGGTATCGACCGATGGCGCTGCCTGGGCGATACCGGGATTGTGGGTGATGAATGCCTGTACGCTCGGAAGTGCGCGCAGGCTCTGCGCGACAGCGATCAAGACGATCATCGCCGCGGCGCCAATCGGCAATGACCACAGCGTGCTAATCCAGCGCCTACCGATGCGGATCCGCGGGACTATCCCCTGTTGGGGCGGCAACCAGTCACTCAACCGGAGACGGTCGTCCGCGCCACTCAAACTTGCTGCGCGAGGATCGTGTGGCGATGAGGTTTTTCTCGGCTCAGTCATAGTTGCTCCTAGGGGGAAGCACGCTTTTGTCTGGCTTCATCTCTATTCTGAAGAAAAGCCAGCGTGCGACCCGGGATCGCCCGTAAAGGCGTTCCGCAAACAGGAGTATTATCAGCTCAATAAGATTCATCAGTAGGTGGATCCAAATTCTCTGAACAAGAAAGCGCGTAAAGATCGATGGGCATGCAATCTCGGGGTCCTCACGCGGCGACCTATCGCTGCGCGAGAAGATCGACGGTGGAAACCAACGGTGATGTACGATCGTTATGCCGATTATATTGCGATGCTGCAGCAAGAAACTAATGTGCACGCTCAAGAAGCGCATGAAGCCTGTTGGGCCCTCCTGGAAGGCAAGCCTAAGCTTACGCTCAATCTGCGGAAAACCTATATTACTCACGTGACCGAGCGAGCACTTATCATGCCGCATCACTACGCCGATTGTCGCCAATATTCTCGCGATTTCATTTTGCTCTGTGTGCGGCATCGCACTCAACGAATCGTGATGGCCGGCCGCAACAGTCATCGCAGTGGGAGACATTAAGATTCGGTTCCCATGGAGACTTGCAAGCCTCGGCGTGCATCGCGAGGGCGTCACTTTGGCAGCCGGCCACCTGCACGAGGCCGGTTTAATCCGCTATCACCGCGGCCACATTACTGTGCTCGATCGCGAGCGGCTCGAGCGGCGCACTTGTGAATGCTATGCGGTGGTCAAAAATAAGTACGACCGACTGCTCCCGGCGACGATGGCGAGCTAGACTCCTTGTCGGCGCGATCGCCCAGATGAACACCCAAGAGATTATTCTTCAAAGCGGAAATGAGAACATCAGCGGGTTCCTCGTGTCGCCGCTTGAAGCGCCCCGCTACCGTGCAGTCATCGCGATTCATGAATGGTGGGGCCTGAACGATTGGATCATGCGACAAGCCACCAATCTGGCAGCGAATGGATACATTGTGTTTGCCATGGACCTCTACCGTGGCAGAGTCACGACGGACCCTTCCGAAGCCCGAAAGTTGAAGCGTAATCTGCCGGAGGGTCGTGCGATCCGCGATATGAAGGCCGTGATTGATTACTTGTCCGCTCGCTCTGATGTTCACCCGAAGTACATCAGCGCGGTAGGATGGTCATTGGGTGCAGGCTTGGCGCTCCAGCTGGCAATTCGGGAGCCGCGACTCGCGTCTTGTATCGTGAACTACGGTGTGCTACCGACACAGAAAATTGAACTTCAGAAAATTAACGCGGCTGTGCTAGGGAATTTTGGAGCGCTCGATCGCAGCATCCCTGTCGACAAAGTTCGAGCTTTTGAAGAAGGCATGAATGCGCTCGGGAAATCTGTCGATATAAGGCTGTACGAGGGGGCTGGTCACGCTTTTGAAAATTCTGACAATAAGCGTGGCTACCGACAATTGCCCGCTGCCGACGCGTGGCTCCGCACTCTCGGCTTTTTAGCTATGAGCGGCGGATCGAGGTAGATGTTTCGAATACAAAACGACCCCCAACCCCCATCAAGAGTTAGGCGCTCACCGAATGCGGTCTATCCAAAAATGCCGTGTCGCATCGCGCCGAGGATGCCGACTCGGCCAGCACGCGCGACATATCAACCAGCTCCACATCACCAACGCGCCACGAAACGCGATTTGACAAAAGAGACCGAGCTGCAAGTATGACAAACCTTCATCGATCTTGGCCATTGATCCAGACTCCTTAATCTGGACTGTATCTGTGATCGCGAATGGAATCTTCGCAGCGGGAATATGTTTGGAAACCGACTACCCGCCCTTTGCGCGTCCCAATATCCGCGATGTGCCTGATGGGCGCTGGTTTGCAAGAGTGATAGGCGAGGCGAAGTTCCTGGCCGTGCGGTAGCGCACATACAATATAGACGCGACGAAGGATTGGTGCGGAATCTTGTTCGGTACCCTCATTAGGGTTGGGCGGCCGGATTCTTCGCGGCATACTATTCGCTGATCGCTCAAGTCGGATAAGGAGGCTTAGATGTCGAAGAACACTCACTCAGAGAAACCGGTGGCCGTGATCGCTGGGGCGGGCCCAGGCAATGGAGCCGCGCTGGCTCATCGATTTGCGGACGCTGGTCATACGGTTGCGCTCCTGGCGCGCGACGTAGCGCACCTCGAGCCGATCCTGCGCAGCACAGCTGGCGCGCACGCGTTCGCCTGCGAGCTCACCGATCCACCATCCGTTGCGATGGCATTCAATGCCGTGCGAAGTCAGCTCGGCCCAGTTACGTCGTTGCTCTACAACGCAGGGTCAGGCGTGTTCGCGGATATCGAGACCATCACTCTCGAGCAGTTTGAAGGCGCATGGCGGCTGAATGCGTTCGGCGCGCTGCTTTGCGCGAAGCAAGTCATCCCTGACATGAAAGCGGCGGGAAGTGGGGACATCATATTCATCGGGGCAACGGCCTCGCGCCGAGGCGGCGCCAACTCGGCGGCGTTCGCTCCCGCGAAGGCCGCGCAGCGCAGCCTCGCAGAATCCATGGCACGCTCCCTCTGGCCGTGCGGCATCCACGTGGCGCTAATCGTCGTCGACGGCATCGTCGACCTCCCTCAGGCGCGTGCGACCATGCCGGCAAAATCCGATGACGAGTTCGTGGATCCAGCGGGTGTCGGACAGATCGCCCTCCAACTCACCCAACAATCGCGGCGCGCATGGAGTTTCGAAGTGGAGGCGCGACCCTTCCGCGAGAAATGGTGATGAAAACTCACCGCCGGCTCATCCGAGATGCACGACTGTCGTCTGCCGCGGCCGGCACAAGCTCGATGCAGAGCCACAGCAGCAGCGCCGTCAATACAGCGCGGGTTCAACCCGTTTGATATCAATTGCATACGCAGGCTGATATCCATTGCGAGGCCCGGCACACCGGCGGATGAGGATTTCCACGACTTGATCTCCGGGGCGGGATGAAAACACCACCACGATTTTGAGCAACTCGCATTTCAGCGAGTGGGATCAGGCCTTTCCGATCAACAAACTCATCGCCTCGACCACCATCGACAGGCTACGCTCCAACGCTCCAAAAACTGAAAAATAGGAACGACTGACTACGTGGCCGTCAAACTCGCGGGGAACTTGAAATTAGCCACTCCTGGAACTCGCGGACCGACTTCTCGAACAACGGCCGGTACGTAGCATCCGCCACGTAGCTGCCGCGCCGCTCAAGCGCTTCGCGGTACGTGTTCAACGTGCACTCGACCCATGCTCGGCTCGCTTCGTAACCATCCCGCCGCAACAGAAACTGAATCCGTTCTGATTCCGGTCTTGCATCTGACAGTAAGGACATGTTCTGCTCCGACGCAATATGTAGCTGCTGCGTACCCCGGGTCCAGGGCATCGTCGCCGGCGCCTCATACCGATCACAAACCGTGTAAAACCCCGTCAGCTGAAAGGGGCTGTCGAGGCCGAAGTAGCCAGCGGCATCGCCGCAAAACAACGATCCGTTCAGGCGCTGGAGCGGCCACTTGAATGAGGCCCCTTTGCTAAAAGGTTACCACCGAGAGCACAGAAATAGAGATATACCCGTTGGTCGCCGCAATGGATGTCGCGATCTGCGTGGCCGTCCGCAGTTCAGAATGCTCAGAACCGTGGAACTTCGCCGCGGATTGCTAATTTTCGCAACAACAAGTATTGAAATTTACGACATGAAATAGGGATGCCGCCGACGGGACTTTTTGGCAGATTGCGCAGCGTCCGTCCGCAGCAAGCGGAGCGGTCATGTCAACACATCAACAAGTGCGAGCGCCGCCGACACGCAATCTCCGAGCACAGCAGGTTGTCTGGGACCTCCTCAGCTCTTAGCTGAGTACCCTTGGCACCAGCCTTTATTGTGCACGTCAAATCCGGGGAAGAGCGTGCACGGACCGAAAGTCTCGCCCGGCTTGCCTTGGTACTGCAGGCAGTTAGAGCAGTCCTGCCCGGCCTAGTGCGGCGCCACAGCCTTGGTATTATCCTCGACGTAATGCAGTGCTTTGGCAGTGGGGTCGTTGGTGATGCTGAGGTGCTGCAACGCGGCCATTACACGGCGCGGCAACGCACTCAGCATTGCCGCCGCGGCGGCGGCGCCACCGGCCAGCTTCAAGAAACGACGGCGATTCGAGAGAGTTTTTTCGCGCATGCCGGTACTCCTTAGTCAGTGAAAACACACAGTTACCCCGCCGATGATATGCCGATACGCGGTCAAACGAGTGACCTTCACTTAGCGGTATCTCGAGGAGTTCTGCCAGTGCTTCCAGAACCGCAGTGACGCAGATGATTGAAGCTACGTGACGCGGATCGATGTCGCCAACGGTTCCACGCGCGCTGCGCAAAATTTGAACTCTGGGATCTTGCCGTCTGGATCAAGCTGCGGGTTCGTCAGGATGTTCGCGGCTGCTTCAGCATAGCAGAACGGGATCGACACCATTCCCGCTGGGATGTCACGGTCGGAACGCACTTTTAGATCGATGGCGCCCCGCCGAGTGACAACCCGGACCATGGTGCCAGGTGCGAGGCCCATGCGGTCGAGATCGACCGGCGACAACGACGCATGCGCCTCGGGCTCGATCGCGTCGAGCGCAGCGGCCCGGCGCGTCATCGCGCCCGTATGCCAGTGCTCGAGTTGCCGGGCCGACATCAGCACCATCGGATATTGCTCGTCCGGTTCCTCCGCCGGTGAACGGATCTCGACTGGCACTAGCCGGCCTCTGCCGCTCTTTGTCGGAAAGCCGTCTCCGAATACGATGTCCGCTCCAGGAGCATCCGGTGCCGGGCACGGGTAGGTCACCGAACTCTCGCGCGCGACGCGGTCCCAGGTGATATTGTCGAGCGAGCGCATGCCTTGCTTCAATTCCGCGAAGACATCGGCCGGTCCGCGGTAGTTCCATTCGAGCCCGATGCGGCGGCCGAGTTCCTGAATGATCCACAAATCGTGCCGAGCATCCCCTGGCGGCGAGAGCGCTTGACGGCCTATCTGTACCTGCCGATTGGTATTGTTGACGGTGCCGGACTTCTCGGGCCAAGCCGATGCCGGCAGGAACACGTCAGCGTAGAAGGCGGTTTCGGTCAGAAAGAGATCCTGGACGACGAGGTGGTCGAGCTTTGCTAGCGCGTCGCGTACATGGTGCGCGTCAGGATCGGACATCGCCGGGTTCTCGCCCATAATGTACATGCCGCGCACGACACCGTCATGAGCGGCATTCATGATCTCGACCGCAGTCAGGCCTGGTTTTGGATCGAGCTTGGCATTCCATAGCTTTTCATAAAATGCCAGCCAATCTGAGTCTTCGACGGAGATGTAATCCGGGAAGAACATCGGGATGAGGCCGACGTCGCTGGCCCCTTGCACATTATTCTGGCCTCGTAATGGATGGAGACCAGTGCCGGGCCTGCCGATCTGGCCGGTAATCAGCGACAGCGCGATCAGGCACCGGGCGTTGTCAGTGCCATGGACGTGCTGCGAAATGCCCATGCCCCAGAAGATGATCGCCGCCTCGGCGCGGGCGTATTTGCGCGCTACCGCCCTCAAGGTCTCCGCATCGATCCCGCAAACGGGTGCCATCCTCTCCGCAGTACGCTCCTTGACGCTGTCAGCGAGCTTCTGGAAATCCTCCGTATGAGCGTCGACGTAGCTTTTACTATAGAGGTCCTCGCTGATAATAACGTTCAGCAACGCGCTCAAAAGCGCCACGTCACTTCCAGCGCGCGTCTGCAGCATGTGGGAGGCATGGCGTGTCAAAGCCTGGCCGCGAGGATCGGAGACGATCAGAGTTACGCCGCGTTTAGCGGCATTCTTGAGAAACGTCGCGGCGACGGGATGGTTTTCCGCCGGATTAGCACCGATCACGACGATGACGTCGGCGTCCTTGGCGGCCATGAACGGTGCGGTCACCGCGCCGGAGCCGATGCCTTCGAGCAAGGCCGCGACCGACGATGCATGGCACAATCGCGTGCAATGATCGACGTTATTGGTGCCGAGGCCGGCGCGCACCAGCTTTTGGAAGAGATAGGCTTCTTCATTCGAGCCCTTAGCAGAGCCGAAGCCGGCGAGGCCTTTCGGGCCGTACGTCTCGCGGATTCTCAGTAAACCTGCGGCAGCCGCGTCAAGCGCCTCTTCCCAGCTCGCCTCCCGAAAATGCGTCCAGGGATCGCCGGGATCGAGGCGGACATGCGGGTCCTTTGTCATGCCAGACTTGCGGATCATCGGCTTGGTCAGCCGCTGCGGGTGGCTAACGTAATCGAAGCCGAAGCGGCCTTTCACGCAAAGCCGATTAAGATTCGACGGGCCTGCGCGGCCATCCACATAGAGAAGTTTGTCATCTTTGATCTTGTAGGTGATCTGGCAACCCACCCCGCAATAGGGGCAAACGCTGGCAACCTCGCGGTCCGGGCCACCGGTGAAAAGCCCTCGCTCGTCCACCAGGGTCTTCTCGAGGAGCGCCCCGGTGGGGCAGGCCTGAACGCACTCACCGCAACCAACACATGTGCTATCGCCCATCGGATCGTCGAAGTCGAAAATGATCTTTTCATGCGGGCCGCGTCTTTGCATGCCCATGACGTCGTTGACCTGGACCTCGCGGCAGGCGCGAATACAAAGGGTGCAATGGATGCAAGCGTCGAGGTTCACGGCCATCGCGGGGTGGCTGGGATCGGGAGCCACGCGTGCATGCGCGGGGAAGTGGCTCTTGGTAACGCCTACGCGCTCGGCCCAACGCCAGAATGTCGATTCCGGATCATGCGCCTCCGTGCGGTTTGGCTGGTCGGCCAGCAACAAGTCGAATACCGCTTCGCGCGAGAATTTGGCGCGTTCCGACGCGGCTCGGACTTTCATGCCCGACGTGGGTCTACGGATGCAAGACGCGGCGAGGACCCGCTCGCCTTCGATCTCGACCATGCACGCGCGGCAGTTGCCGTCCGCGCGGTATCCCGGTTCGGGGCTGTAGCAGAGATGCGGGATTTTGACGTCCATGCGCTGCGCCACTTGCCAGATGGTTTCGCCCGGAAGAGCCTCCACCTCCTCATCGTCCAGCAAGAACTTGACGGGGTCGTCGATTGCGCTTGGGCCGTCGCTCATGACACCTCCGGGAAGTGTCTGACTATTGTTGTGACCGGATTCATCGCGGCCTGCCCCAAACCGCAAATCGACGCGTCCGTCATCACCCGAGCCAAGTAGGCGAGAAGCGGCTGATCCCACCGAGGCTGAGACATCAGCGTAACCGCCTTCTCGGTGCCGACCCGGCAAGGCGTGCATTGGCCGCAGCTTTCATCGGCAAAGAACCGCAGAAGGTTTAGCGCCACCGCCTTCATGTCGTCCTTATCGGAGAGCACGATAACGCCCGCAGACCCGATCAGCGCGCCGTGCGGCTCGAGCGTGCCGAAGTCGAGGGGTAGATCCGCCAGCGAAGCGGGCAAGACGCCGCCCGAGGCGCCCCCCGGCAGATAGCCTTTGAAACCGTGGCCATCGAGCATGCCGCCGCAGTACTCGTCGATCAATTCACGCGCTGTGATACCGGCCGGAGCGAGTTTGACGCCGGGGTTTTTGACCCGGCCCGAGACGGAGAAGCTTCGCGGGCCCTTGTGACCATGCCGCCCCTGTGAAGCGAACCACCCCGGCCCCTTCTCGACGATATCGCGCACCCACCACAACGTCTCGACGTTGTTGACTAACGTCGGCCGCCCGAAGAGTCCGACCTGTGCCGGATAAGGAGGTTTATTACGGGGCAGCCCACGCTTGCCCTCGATGGATTCCAACATCGCAGACTCCTCGCCGCAGATATAGGCGCCTGCCCCGCGACGGAGGTGAATTCTCGTATGCTTTGATAAGCCTGCGGTCTCCACCGCCTCAATCTCGTGAAGCAGCAACTCGCGGCACTGCGGATATTCGTCGCGCAGATAGATGTAGACCTCGGATGACTCGACCGCCCAGGCTCCCACCAGCATACCTTCAAGGAACCGGTGGGGATTAGTTTCGAGGTAGTAGCGATCCTTGAAGGTTCCCGGCTCCCCTTCGTCCGCGTTCACCGCCATCAGTCGCGGCTTCGGCTCGGCTCGCACGAGCCGCCACTTGCGACCGGTTGGGAACCCCGCGCCGCCAAGCCCGCGCAGATTCGAATCCTCTAGCGCCTTGAAAATTTCCTCGGCTGGCTTCTTCCCTGAAAGGCATGCCTCGAGCAGCGCATAGCCGCCAGCCTCGCGATAGGCGGCGATACCAGCATACGTCGGCAGATGTGGCCGAGTGTCGTTGGCCTGCACCGCCTCGGCGATGCTTTCCAGGGTGACGTGCTCATGCAGCGCGTGACCTATGGTGGCGACAGGTGCGTTGTGACAGCCGCCCATGCATGGCGCGCGCACGACGCGCACCTTGGAGCCAAGCTTGTTTGGCAATTCGGCCAGCAGTTTCTGAGCACCAAATAACTCGCACGTCAGCGAATCGCAGATACGTACAGTCAGCGGCGGCGGCGGCACCTCGCCGTCGACAACGATGTCCAAATGCGCATAGAACGTCGCGACCTCATAAACCTCGACTAATGCGAGCTTCATAACGTCGGCAAGAGCGACGAGATGGCGGGCGTGTAGACAACCATACTTGTCTTGCAGCAGATGCAGATGCTCAAGGAGCAGATCATGCCGGCGCGGTCGATCAGCTAGCAATATTTCTATTTCATGCCGGGCTGCTGGCTCGACTTGGCGCCCCTTCGGCAAATCGCGGTTGGGACGCCGGCCGGAGCTGGGATGATGAATAGTGGACTTACTCTGCTTTGGTTCCATCGAGGCTCACCGTGCTAATCAACGCGAGAGTTCTGCTTTATGACACACTCGCATTTCGACCTATCCGAGGTCAAGACGCACCGCGATCGCCGCGCTAGCGATTACCGCCATATTAGGAGAGTGGTCCATTTCGGGTGCTGGCGGGAAGGTTTGGCGGTTGGCGGAGGCGAATGCCAGGGTCTGCGCATGGTCGACACCGGTGAAAAATGAAGGTCTAGTTGGTCATTGAAGATGAGTCCGGTGGCATCATCAGCGCGGAAGCGCATGATGAGCTCCCCATTGAGCCGCAGGTCAATGAGTTTGGATTGCCCAAGCGCCATCCGCTGCAAGCTATGGGCATCGATGGCGCGTACGTCAAAGCGACCGATGCCCCATCCCGGCAGAGAGTTGGTTTGAACTCATCGTCGGCAAAAGCTTGCCGCGACAAAGCACTGGGAATGTGTTTGTCTTCGTGCATCGGCTCGAGCAAAAGCCGACGAGCGGATGGCGCATTTTCTGACCGAACAAGGTGTCGATCTGGCCCAACCGACAACCTTCCTCTCGGACGGCGGGGAGACTGTACGAATCGCGCAAGGGAATTTCCGCGACTTCGGTGAACCCATTCTCGACTGGTTTCACATTGCGATGCGCATCACCGTGCTGAGCCAAACGCTCAAAGGCGTTCGTGTTCGACGAAACCGAGGAACCCAACCGAAAGGAGAAGTGCCTGCGTGCGGCGCGCGAAAGCTTTCCTCTGGCACGGAAGCATCCACACCGCACGTGAGGTTCTGGATGTCTTGACGTGGGAAGTTCGCCATGGAGACTGAAGCTCCAAAGTCTTTCCACAAAAGACTCGAGGAGTTTATGGACTACATCACAGCGAATCTCGCGGCAATTCCCAACTACGCCGACCGCCGGCGGCACGGTGAGCCGATCGTGACGGGATTTACCGGAGTCCGCCGTCAATCAGGTCGTCTCCAAGCGCATGCGAACACGCTGCTGCAGGTCCGCGCACGCGTCCTGATCCGGCGTTTGGACGCGTAGCACCCACTTCGGCGCCGCTCTCGCGCGAAGGAGGATTGCTGGATCTGCGGTTCGACGATGAGCAATGTCTCGAGTCGACGTTGGGCCTAGGAGGTCGACCGCGCACGGGAAGCCACCAAGGCCGCGATAGCCCGCGTCAGTCAACTCGAGAAGGAGTC
>JBEPVT010000100.1:0-14141 GCA_041690895.1 Gammaproteobacteria bacterium | reverse complement strand
GGTGTAGGCGGATTGCGCCGTGACTTCGGTGGGCGTACCGGTGATGGCGCCTGAGGAAGTGCTCAAGCTCAGTCCGGCCGGCAAGGCGGGGCTGACCGCGTAGCTGGTGACCGTTCCGACCACAGTGGGATCGAGCGTTGCGATCGCGACCCCGTCCACAGCCACGACCGGGTCACCGGAATTGTACGAGAGCGAACTGGGCGGAGTGACTGCAGGGGTACTGCCGTCACCCCCGCCACCGCCACCGCCACCACAGGCGGCCACGATCGAGCTCAGGAACACGGACAGCAGCAGACGTCGCATTGATTGACACTCCTCATCCAGGATCCGGCACCGCGCAATAATGTCACATGGACCTGCGGCATGGTCGTAATCGTAACCGCAAGCCTGCCTGTAAAACGGCTCCTTCTGCAATCGGAACTGGACGCCGCGATCCAAGGTTTCGTGACGCAAGTCGCAATCAGCGGCGGGCAATCGCCAGATTATGATCCGGTAGCGCGCAGGAGGAATTTCCAGTGAGTGAGGGCGCAGATGTACTTGTTGTGGGGGCCGGGGTCGTTGGAATTGCGGCCGCTCGCGCGCTCGCCGCGAAAGGGCTGGACGTCTATCTGATCGAGCGACATCTACAGTCGGGCCAGGAAATATCGTCACGAAATTCCGGGGTTATTCATTCCGGCGTTTACTACGCGCCGGGGAGCCATAAAGCGGGCTTGTGCGTTCGCGGCAAGGGTCTCTTGTATGACTACTGCGCGGAACGGGGGATTGCGCATCAGCGCGTGGGCAAAATCATCGTCGCTCAAGACACGCAAGTGCAGTCATTACACGAATTGCAGGATAGAGGCTTGAGGAATGGCGTGGCCGATCTTGTATGGATGACAACAAGGGAAGTCCGGGAATTGGAGCCTGCTGTAAGGTGTGCGGCGGGCCTGCTATCGCCGTCGACCGGTATCGTGGATGTTCACGATCTCATTACTGCGTTGCATGGAGACCTGGAATCCAGCGGTGGCCATGTCGTATTTGATTCGGAGCTGATTGCCGCAACATCGCACCGCGAGTGCATCACAGCAACCGTGCGCAGCGGGTCGAACCTCACGGAGATCACTTGTCGCTGGTTGATTAATTGCGCAGGCTTGAGTGCCCTCGGCCTTTTAAGCCGAATCGCCGGATACCCCGCAAGTCTCCTGCGTTCGCCGCACTACGCAAAAGGTAATTATTTTGTACTGCAGGGCGCAAGTCCGTTCCGGCGCCTGATATACCCAATGCCCAATGAGGCTGGGTTGGGGATACACGCGACGCTCGATCTTGGTGGAACGACGCGGTTCGGGCCAGACGTCGAGTGGATAGACGCGCCCGACTACGAAGTTGATCCGGGCCGCGCCAGCAGTTTCTACACCGCTATTCGCGAGTATTGGCCCGGTATACCAGCCGACAGCCTGCAGCCCGGCTATGCTGGAATTCGTCCGAAACTGAGGGCCGCGAATGGCGGAACGGCGGACTTTGAGATTGAAGGGCCCGAACTGCACGAAGTGCCAGGGCTGATCAATTTGCTGGGTATCGAGTCACCGGGACTGACCGCGAGCCTCGCCATTGCGGAGGAAGTCCGCGATAGGGTTCTTGCGCATTCAGCTGCCTGAAGTTGAGCGCCCTTTGCTATCCGCGCTGGCTCTTCTTGCGCAACTGATCAATGCCAGGAGCGGGCGTTAATATCTTTTGCTTCAGGCTCTCTGCGCGACCCACGATTCCGGGAACGACTACGGCCAACAGGTCGACCACCATCCGTGCCGCATTCCAGTTCACAAACCACCATTGCAACAAGGGCAGCACAGCCAGTGCCTTTTTCGAAGCAGCTAATTTTGCCCTGAATAGCATGGCCCAATATTCACGGTACAGTCGCCAGGTCGGAAAGCTGTGCCTGCCCTTGAGACGCGCATCGTGCCAGGCCGCGCGTTCCTTGGGCTTGGTCCGTGACCGGGTATATCGGTCTTTATGGTCACGCACGCGCAACAACGGTTGAGCCACGTGCAAGAATCGTCCACGCAATGTCAGTTCCGCAATGAGCGCCCGGTCCGCACCGTGAAAGCTCATCAGCAGAATTGAATCGCGCAGGACGGCGCGGCGGAAAAGCCCCATCACCTCGTAACAGTTGTGTGGCTTAAGAACCGCGGTCGCAAAACGCAGGTGCGGCTCCTTCTGTTGCGCACCCACGAGGTCAGTGCCACAAGTACCCAGGGGCCCACCCGCCTCGTCAATGAAATCGAGTTGTGTCTGGCAGACGACGGCATCCGGATTTGCCTCCAATGCGGCGACACAAGCGCTGAGGTAGTCCTTGTGCAACACGTCATCGTGCGGCACCCACTTGAAGTACGTACCGTTAGCCAGTTCGTACGTGCGGTTGTAGTTCGGGTGCGCGCCAATGTTTGTCGGATTTCGGTAGTACCGGACCCGCCGATCGGCCCGGGCAAATCTCCGGCAAATCTCCTCGGTCCTGTCGGTGGACGCGTTGTCGCAAATCACCAGTTCCAGGTCTAGGTATGATTGATCGAGAATTGAACTGATGGCTTCAGACACGTAGCGTTCGCCGTTGAATATCGGCATGCCGAGTCCGACGGAGCACACCCTCCGCTGCTCATTCACAGCGTCAACAGTTCAGTTGAGACACCGTACCGCTCGAGGTCGCGCGCAATCTCGTCACGATAAACCGGGTTCATCGCGATGACGGTACGAGGGGAAATCTTGCCGAGGTCGGCCGGACCTACAATTTGTTGGCCCGTTCCAGGCATGAAATGCCCCTGCCGATAGGGATTGATGTCCACGACATGCGCAACCAGGTCCGGCACTTCAATAGCATGAAGGAATGCCACGGCTTTGGAACCGGAGCCCCATAGGGCGACTGGCCCTTGCGCGGCTCGAGATTGAACGATTGTTCGCCACTCTCGGGTCTTCTGGAGAAACCGCGCATTAAACGTGGTTACGTAGCTAGCCAGCTCTGCAGCGGACTCTTCTGCCGCCAACGGCGCCGAGCGGGCGCCATCCGCGCGCACGCCCTCGATGGTGAGGTATTGTCCGCCATAGGCAATATCGAGACGCGTGACGTCGAATCCCTGCGAGCGAAACAGCCTCGCGAGAGACCCAGCGGTGAAATACGAGCAGTGTTCGTAGTAAATATCTTCAAAAGCGCAATCGCGAAAAATACGCGTTGACTCAGGAACCTGGAAAAAAGCAGTCGCGTCACCGGAGGGCCGCAACACCTTACGCGCAGCGCTCACGAACTTTGCGGTCGCCGTAATGTGCTCCAGTGTCATTTTGCAGCAAACAAAGTCGCTGTCCTCGTGACCATGCTGGCCGCCAAAAAAGTCCTTGATGACCGTGGCGTCGACATCAGTTGGGATAGTCCCGCGCACGTCATCATATGAGGGGTCAAAACCCAGGCCATGATTCTTTCCGAGCCGGCAAAGAAGCGCGAGGAATTCGCCCTTGCCGCAACCAATTTCAACGACCCGCTTGTTCGTCAGCTTAAGACGATCAATCAATTCAACCGCTAGCGCGTTATGAAAGTGATTGAATGTTTCGGAAAACCCCTGGGTTTCCTCATATCGGCCAGAATACGTTGTCAACTCCGGCCGAAAGGCGAGATTGCTGATAAAGCCGCAGCCGGCGCAGAAACCGAGCGAGATGTCGCCGCGCGGAAAGCGCAAGGCCTCATCTCTTGTGTCAATGAGCAGGCAGCTATTGACCGGCACACCCGGCAGCTCGAAGAACACGTGCATGCCGTGCCCACAACCTGGGCAACTGGCAGGGATTTCGCCAACTCCGGGCGTCGCTGGCCGCTGCAGGTCGCTCATACGATTGCCGGCTCCGGTATTGGAATGATGAACTTCCCGCCCCGTTTTCGATATTCAGCCTGTTGCCGCATGATCTCTTCAGCAAAATTCCACGATAACAGCAGTGTGTAGTCGGGCTGTTCTTGCAGCAACCAATCAGGATGTCTTATTGGCACCCTAATGCCAGAATAGAATTTCCCTTGCTTGAACTGACTGCGATCACAGATGCAGGCGAGGTCACTCGCATCTATGCCCGTGTACGCGATCAGCGAACACGCCTTCGCCGCCGCACCATAGCCGGCAATCGAATGACCCTTGCTCTTCAGATCATCTAGCAATGCACGGAGCTTGCTCTTTACCGTCGCTACACGCGTCGCGAAATCGCGAAAGTAGGCCACTTTGTTAAGTCCCAGCCGCTGTTCTTCCTGGAGAATTGCCGCAACTGCCTCACTCGGAGAATCGCGCTTGCCCAGGAATACCCTCAGGGACCCACCGTGAATGCTCAAGCGCTTGATGTCATTGATAAACAGCCCGTGCCTGCGAAACAGCTGGTCGAGCGCGTGCACGGAGAAATAGCACAGATGTTGGTGATAGATCGTGTCGAACTCGCAGGAGTCCACCAGGTCTCGAACATAAGGACACTCGATAACCACAATCCCGTCGGGCTTCAAGACAGTGGCGATTCCAGCCACGAAGCCGTTTGTATCGGCCACATGAGCGAGCACGTTGTTGGCATGTATTACGTCGGCAAATCGCCCTTGGCCCGCCAGCTCGTCCGCCACAGCGTTGGAAAAAAACGCGTGCAGGGTCTCAACACCCTTCTGCCGCGCGACGCGAACCGGGCCATCCGCCGGATCGATCCCAAGGACGGGGATGCCGCGGGCAAGGTAGTTTTGCAGTAAATAACCATCGTTGCTTGCAAGCTCGATGACGAGACTGTTGCCGCCCAGATCCTTCCGGGTGAGCACGTCTTCCACGGTGCCGCGGAAATGCGCGACGAGCGCCTCCGACACGGACGAAAAATACGGGTAGTCGCTGCCGAACAATACCTCCGGGGCTACGGTCTCGCGAATCTGCATCAGGCTACAGTCGCGACACACCACCACCGTCAACGGACACAGCGGCTCGGGATCTTTAAGCGTGGTTTCCGTCATGAGCCGATCGGCGAGCGGAGTCGTGCCCAAATCAAGGACCAGGTCGACTGACTTTGAACCACAAGAGCGGCAGCCGGAAATCAGCTCAAAAGGCGCGGTCGTGTAGCGCGGATCAGCTTGCACGATCGACTCGCTTGATATGCCGTAACTGCTGGTTAATAACGCCGTCTCTTATCAATTTCTGGATATGCGCGATGCGCTTGAAGCGTTCACCCTCAAATTCGTCCTGAGTCAGGCCAACACGGCGAAATGTATCGTGCAACTGTTCGATGCCGCGCCTGGCAGTCCACTGCGGTTTGAAGCCGTGCAGCGTCCTGGCCAGGTGATCGCAATCGACGCGATAGCATCGCTTGTCCGGCGCCGCATCCTTCGCAAAACTGATACGGCTGCCAGGGACGACGTCGCGCACTATTTCGGCGATATCGCGTATTTGATAGTTTTCGGTAGTGGACCCGACATTGAATGCTTTGTTGTGCACGGACTCGCGCGGCGCCTCGAGCGCGCATGCATAGGCCAACGCGATATCTTCGACATGCACAATTGGCCGCCAAGGTGAACCATCACTCTTAAGGAATACCTCGCCCGTGGTATATGCCCAGGCCACCAGGTTGTTGACCACAAGATCGAAGCGGATTCTCGGTGACATACCGTAGGCCGTGGATGCGCGCAGAAAAACAGGGCTGAATTTCTCGTCGGCCAGCGGCATCACCTGCAACTCAACCTGTACCTTGGAAACGCCGTACGGCGTCACGGGTCGGAACGGCGCCGATTCGTCGAGGAAGGCGTCCCCGCTAGCGCCGTACGTACTGCAAGAAGAGGCGAACAGGAACCGCTTGACGCCGACCTCTTTCGCAAGCTTGGCGAGTCGTGTGGACGCCACCGTATTAATCTGTTCGGTCAACGAAGGGTCGTAGTCGCCGAGCGGATCATTTGAGAGGCCCGCAAGGTGTATCACGGCCTCATAGCCCGCAAGCATGCCGGCCTCGGCGTCGCGCGAATCGCAGATGACCTGCGGAACCTCCGTCAGGCTTCCCCCATAGGTACACTCGGCAAACAGATCGCTGTCGAGTCCGCCGACATCGTGGCCGCGCTTCAGCAGCAGCGGAACGAGTACCGAACCGATATAACCTCTATGACCGGTAACGAGGACTTTCACAACTGGTCAACTCCAGGTCTTCCAAGGGGGATGATCGCTGCTCCACAGGCGTTCGAGCAGTTTCTTGTCGCGCAAAGTATCCATGCACTGCCAGAAGGACTCGTGTCGGTAAGCCATAAGCTGACCTTCGGCGGCCAGCCGCTCGAGGGGCTCACGTTCGAACAATGTATCGTCACCATCGATGTAGTCGAACACCGCGGGCTCGAGCACAAAGAACGCGCCGTTAATCCATCCTTCGCTGGCCTGTGGCTTCTCGCTGAATTGCACAACGCGATTGCCCTCGAATTCCATGTGCCCGAAGCGAGCAGCCGGACGCACAGCAGTAACGGTCGCGAGCTTGCCGTGCTCCCGGTGAAACGCGAGCAACTTCTTGATGTCGATGTCGCAAACACCGTCGCCCCAGGTTAGAAAGAAAGTCTCCTTGCCTACCCAGTCTTTGAGTCGCTTGATGCGTCCGCCGGTGTTTGTCGTGAGTCCCGTTTCGACGAGATCAACCAACCAGTCTGGCTTGGCCTCACGGTGACGGACTATTTTCCCATGACCCGTATCAACCGTTAGATCGCCCCACATCGTGGCGTAATGCGTCATCCACTGTTTTATGGTATCGCCCCGGTAACCCAGGGCAATCACGAATTCACGGAAGCCGTGCCCAGCGTAATGCATCATGATGTGCCAGAGAATGGGTTTGCCCCCAATCTCTATCATGGGCTTGGCTTTGATTTCCGTTTCCTCTGAAAATCGGGTACCCATACCGCCGGCCAGTATCGCGACTTTCATCAGTCTTTCACCTTCCTAAGATGTCGGTCAGGCCTGTGTCGGGTTCAGCCCATACACATTATTCTATCTGTCCCGAGTTGAGTTTGTAGCTGTCCGCTTGGTTCGGCGCCACTGGGACTCAACATGCCCTAGCGGACGGCAACCCGTCAAGTTCGATACCGCAAAGCAAATGTGACGTAACCCGGGATTTTGGGTGCAGGGTGATGTTCCGTAAAATAGGAATGGGACACCCGGAACGGCGGCTCGCCCTGACAGCGATGTAAGATTGCGATTGAACGAATCAAAGGGTTATCTACGATGCTCCCAGATAACAATGTCGCTGTCGGCGAGAGTGGCCTGTCGTCCATCGGGTCGCTTGTTCCATCGCGCTTTATTGATCCACTTAAGCTGATCGATATCGCGAATTCGGAACGACACGCGTATCAAAGCGCCAGGCCGTTCCCACATGCGGTGATTGATGGGTTTTTCCCAGCGCCACTGCTTGACTTGGTGATCGCCGATCTTCCGTCGAACAACTCCCGTTGGACTGAATACAACAATCCAAATGAGCGCAAGCGCGTTTTCTCGGATGTCAATTCATTTGCGCCCGCAGCCGAAACGTTCGCGCACGCCCTGAATAGCCTGCCGATGATTTCCTTTCTGGAGAAGTTGACCGGGATCGATGGAATCATTCCCGACCCCTATCTGCACGCTGCTGGTTATATGAAAGTGGAACCAGGCGGATTCTTGAATCTTCACAAGGATTTCACGATGCACAACCATCTTGCATTGGAACGCAGGATCAACGTGCTGGTGTACCTCAACAGGGACTGGAGACCGGAGTGGGGTGGGCAGTTGGAGCTCCATTCGAACGACGATTTGCAGGCTCCTGCTCACATTGAATTGAGAGTTGAACCCATTTTCAATCGAATGGTAATTTTCAACACGCCTGATGCATTGCATGGGCATCGCAGCCCCGTGGCGTGCCCGCCCGAAAGGGCCCGGCTGCTGTTCTCTTGTTTTTACTTTACCGTACCGCCCATCATGGGTCATAGGTCGCTCGCACGAAAGGTCGATTTCCCTGGTCAGAATTCCCTGTCACGGACCGCGATCAAGATTGCCAATCGTGTGCTACCTCCATTTATTTTCGATCTGTTTAAGTCGCGACGAAGATGAACTGTTTGCAGCGCGCGTCTGGATGATCACTTTGCGATCGACGTATTTTCCGTCCCGCGGAAAGTCCCTTGGCTGACGCTGTACAAAAGGGCATGCGAGGCGCCGTCCTGGTCGGTGGGGCTCATTTCGTGCTGGCAGCGTCCAGTTACGTGGTCGCGATCGTTCTTGCCCGTGTGCTGGGTCCCGCTGACTACGGCACATTTGGTTTGATCTACTCTCTGCTGATGGCAACGGAGCTCGTGGTCCAGTTTGGAGCACCGGCAGCGATCTCCCGTCTCATCGCAGAGCGTCCGGATCAAGATCGACAACTGACTGCCACCGGCCTTGCGTTCGTGCTCGCAGTGTATGGTCTGGTGTTCGTGGCTTCGTGGATTTCAGCGCCTTGGCTGGCAGCCGTGTTTCGGATTCCCGAACGCGCCTGGCTATTTCGCATCGCCGCGTTGGATCTCCCCTTCTATGGCGCGTACTTGCTCCTGGAAAATGTCTTGAGTGGTCGCCGCGATTTCACCGGCAAGAGCATTGCGCTTTTCGCATATGGAATGACAAAGCTTGTGGGCATTGGCGGTCTCGCCTTCGCCGGCCTCACTCTGCAAGGCGCATTCATTGTCAACGTAGTTGCCTCAATTGTCGGCCTGTCGATTGTGCTGGTCAGGATGGGTCCTGTGGCTTTGAGGCCAGAAGTCGAGTCAGCAAGAAATCTGATAAAACTGGCAGCTCCACTGGCCTTGATCGAGGGCGGAGTACAGCTTCTCCTGTATGTCGATCTGTGGTCTCTGAGCTTATTCGGTGGCGCGAGTGACTCGAGCACGCAAGGCTACTATGTGGCCGCCAAGAGTATTGCGCGCCTGCCGATGATGATTTCACTTGCCCTGAATGGTGTTCTCATTCCATCGTTGGCACACGCGATGGCGTCAGGCAATCGCGGCGACGCCCTGCGCTTTTTGCATGGAACCACCCGATTCCTTGCGATTGCATTGATACCCGGTTGCGCTCTGATAGCGGTAAAAGCCGAGCCCATCATGTCCTTGTTATTTTCCAGGCAATATGCGGCAGGGGGTGCCTTGTTGGGCCTGCTTGTGTTTGGCAGCGGACTATTGTTTACGGTGTTTTCAGTTCTGTTGACTATTCTGCTGGCGATCGGTCGCCAGCGAATTGCGGCAATGCTGGCCGTGGGCGTAATTGTCCCTGCCTTCGTGGCAAATGCCTTGCTAGTGCCGCGCTTTGGCGCTCGCGGGGCAGCCATTGCGACCATTGTCGCCGCAGGCATCGGGACGATAGCGACGGGAACGGCGCTACGCGTATCCCTTGGATCGCTTATGGAATTTAAAGTGCTTCCAAAAATCTTGTTCGCAACCGCGTGTGTTTGCGCGCTCGCGTCCGTTGTTCAAATGGAAGGCCTTGGCTTGGTTGTGGGATTGCCGGCATTGATGGTGGCCTACATCGCGCTTGGGATGATGTTGGGTGTAATAAGCAAATCGGATCTGGATGTGGCTCGCTATTTTCGCTAGCCCTTGGCACGGGCAATCAGCGATCTACAGATGCCCTCTACGCGCGCGGCAGCAAGCTCCCACCGACAATTGATTTGCGCAAAGTCACGGGCCGCATTGCCCAGTCGCGCTGCCATCATCGGCTCATCGACGAGCCTCACCAGAGCGGCCGCGAACGCCGCGACGTCACCATTCGGCACGATCAGGCCAGTGACCTCATGCTCGATCACCTTGGCTGAACCCGCGCTGGCGACGCAGGCGTTTCCTGCCGCCATGTAATTCAGGAGTTTTTGCGGAATGCCATCGCACTGGGTACGGGGCACCACGGCAATGCGCGCTTGCGCGAGGCGGGATACCAGTCTCTCAAGGCTGTCAGGAACGAGGTCAATAGCCGTCCGAATGCCCAGCAGGCGCGCCTGCTCCTCGTAGTCCTCAAATGATGAACTTACGGACATGGTCAAACGCATCTGCGGGCGCTGCCGATAGGCAATCGCGAACGCATCCAGCAGCAACCCGACATCCTGGTATGCCGCCAGGGTCCCCGTATAGATCACTCGCGCCGGGTCTGGCACAACCGCTGCGGAATCTGCCGCCGCAAATAGCGAACCTTCTACGCCATTCATGACAACCGTTATGTCGCCCCCCGCAATGCCGTGATCGGCAATGAGCCGGTCGCGGATATCCTGTGTGACTGTGACGCAATGATTCGCCAACGCCGGAATAACTCCATCCAGCCAATACCCCAGGCGACGCGTCAGGCCACGCAATGCCGCAGGAGCATAGGAAGGCAGTTCCGAGGCAAGCATCGTGTGTGCGTCATAGATCAGCGGCACACTGCGGCGCCATTTGGCCGGCATCGCACACAGCACCCCCTCGAAGTGATGCGCATAGATGACATCGAATTGACCACTGCCCAATACACCCCACAATTTCGCAGCCAGCGCCGGGTTGTATACGAACAGTTTGCGGACAGTCGGCCCCACAGGGATACGCCGATGCACCTCGCGACCAAAGATTCGGTGCGTCGGCAGGCTCAGCGGTGTGCCATCGTCAGCAAGGTGGTAAGTCACCAATTCGACCTGGTGACCACGATCCGCGAGCGCCTCGGACAGGCGTTCGACACGGAGTGGTGTACCGCGCCGCGACGGCATCGGGCAGGCCGCTACGACTGCAATTCGCAAAGGCTTCAGAATCGCCTCAGAACCCTTCTCTTTTCGCAAATCGCCTGGCATCGCGATCATTTCGCCCACATACTCTCAAGACTAACATTGTTGGTAATCGATGGCCTGTGCCGCGACCTGGACTGCACTCATGCAGCACCCAAAGCGGTCACTCAGGCATACCCGAGTTTGCGATTCAAATCACCCGCGTGCCGGTCGAAGTAGGCAACTTGCTCCCCGGACAGCTCGGTCATCCAGGTCGTATCCAGCTTGATGGATTTGTTCGCAGCAAGCCGCATGTTGTTGCCGCTCGCAACATGTTGCAGGTTTGCTTGCGGATTGAGCATCGACGACTCGAATTCAAGCTCCAGGAAATGACACACTTGCCGCAGTTGCTGCTCCGTGCTGGCGACGAGGTCTTCATACTTCAGGTGGTAAACATGCTCAGCTGGGATTCTCCGACCGATGATCGGCAGCGCGTGGCCGTAGTACTTCCGCCAGGCATGAAGGGAGTGCTTCCAAGAATGCTTTCGTCGCAGATTGGAATAGAAGACAGCTCGCCCATCTCTGACCAGCAGGATCAATCTGGTCCGCGCCGGATCACTCTTATACAAGGAGACGCCTTGTAAATACTCCTTCGACGCGTCGACGACTACGGGTTCGCCAGACACAGCCCTGATTTCTTCATACGCCTGAACACGGGCTGCCTGAGCCCTGGAAAATTCATGCTGCGCCCAGCCGGGCAATCGAATTCCAGTGAGCTGCTGCAGATAGATGAGGCTTCGGCGCGCCTGCCAGGCCGCCTGGTACGACCGGCCCAATCGGTCGCTGTAGATTGCTCGATTGTCTCCAATGAAGCCCATTTGCAGTGCGTACGGGTCGCTCAAGAGATCCAGGTCGAGTTTTTTCCCCAAACGCCGGATAACCTGGCTCCAAAACGGGCATTCAAGGATGACGCTGCCACAACTGCACATTTCGTTGTGGGCGATATTCTTCGGCAAGTGGGTGAGTTCACTTACCGCAATTGCCCTCGAGTGCGACCCGAGCAATAAGTTCAACAATGTTGAGCCGGAATGCCCTGCGGACATTATGTAGACCGTATCGATCATCGAGCTTCGGCTCCGAACTCAGAACGCAAAATCCTACTTCAAACGCTGTCACTGCAGTCGTGACTAAGTCTTCAACTTGGGCCGCCGCATCCTTTCACCCAAATTGGCCGGCTGCGTCGCCTCGCAAGAGTCGGAAAGGCACCCCGAAGCAACGCATCGGTCCGCGCTCAACGTTGCGCATTTGTAAGGTGCGGCGAAGATCCACCGATAATGCCATGATATTATTCGTAGATTGAGAATTAGAGTGCGAGGATCCGAACCGCGTGGCACAACAGCCCGACCTGTCTGTGATCGTGCCCTTCTTTAACGAAGAGGACAATATCGTGCGGATGCACGCGGCCATCGTCGCCGCGTTGGAGCCGCTCGGATTGCTCTTCGAGATGGTCTTCGTCGATGACGGCAGCAAGGATCGCACGCTGGAGCGTGCCATCGAGCTCACCAGGCATGATGATCGGTTGCGGGTCGTGCAGTTCCGCCGCAACTACGGCCAGACGCCGGCCATGGCTGCGGGCATCGAGCACGCCCGCGGCAAGGTACTGGTCACCATGGACGGCGACCTGCAGAACGACCCGGGTGACATTCCGCTGTTTCTGGCGAAAATGAATGAAGGCTACGACATCGTGGTCGGCTGGCGGTTCGACCGGAAAGATAAACTCGTCTCGCGCAAGATTCCATCGAGAATCGCCAACGCGCTCATTGGCAAAGTCACGGGGGTGCCGATCAAGGACAACGGCTGCTCTTTGAAGGCCTATCGCGCCGCATTGATCAAGGAGATTCCACTGTATTCTGAAATGCACCGGTTCATCCCGGCCATGGCCTCTATCGCCGGACCTCGCATTGCCGAAATCAAGGTGCGTCACCACGCGCGCCAGTTCGGCAATTCGAAGTACGGCATCTCCCGCGTCTACAAGGTGCTGCTCGACCTCATGGTCATCAAGACCGTGGCGTCCTTTACGGCTCGCCCACTGCTTTGGTTCAGCCTGCTATCCACGCCTCTGCTGTTACTCGGCACGATTGCGGTGGTCGATGCTCTCTGGCTGTTCGCGGGCCCGGCAGGTACGCTGCCGCTGCCGCTTGCGGGCACCGGCGTCGTACTGTTGACGGGTGCGCTGATCCTTGCTTTCGGCGGCGTGCTGGGCGAACTCATATTCAAGCTTGGCGACCTGCGCGAACAGGATTTCGCGCGACTGACACGCAAAATCTGGACGCCGGAATCGATCGCTGCCGACCGCAGAGTACCAACTCATGAATGAGGTCGGGAGAAAGTTCCGGCTTTCCGTCATCGTTCCGGTCGGCGCCCGGCACGCAGATGCAGGTGAACTGTACGCCGAGTACAAGGCCGGCCTCGCTGCACTTGGCCTGTCCTACGAGATTATCTTCGTGCTCGATGGCAGGCGTGACGCGTTCGAGTCCGGCTTGAAGCAATTGCTCGCTGCCGGCGAGCGCTTCACCGTTATTGGACTGACGCGCGAGTTCGGTGAGGCGACGGCGCTGATGGCTGGATTTGAACTTGCCCAAGGCGACGCGATCGTCACCTTGCCCGCTTACCAGCAGATCCAGGCGCAGGATGTCGCTCTGCTGGTCGAGGCGCTTGGCTCCAGCGATGTCGTCGTGGGGCACCGCTGGCCGCGTGCCGGCGGACCGCTTGGGCGCGCGCGCCGCTGGCTGTTCCACGGATTGCTCGCCTGGGTGACGAATCTGCGATTCCGGGACCTGGGTTGCGGTGCTCGCGCAATCGATCGCCGCGTGCTCGAGGAGATCCATCTGTATGGAGACCAGCACCGGTTCCTCGCCGTGCTCGCCGACCGCCAGGGCTTCCGGGTCCGCGAGATCGACGTCCGCCAGTCGGCCAAAGACCGTAATACTGGTGTCTACGGTCCGCGCGACTACACGCGCAGCTTTCTCGACTTGTTCACCGTGTTCTTCCTGGTTCGATTCACTAAAAAACCGCTGCGTTTCTTCGGTATGGTGGGAGTGACTACATTCGCGATTGGCGCGTTGATGGTCGGTTGGCTTGTCGTCGACAAGTTGTTCTTCGCGCATGGGCTGGCATCACGCCCTGCCCTGCTGCTGTCATCGCTGCTGGTCGTTTTGGGTCTGCAACTCTTCGCGCTGGGACTGCTCGGTGAACTCATGATCTTTACGCACGCCCGCTCATTCAAGGACTACAAGGTCGAGAGAGTCTTCGGAACGGATCGTGGGTAACGCGCAGGGTGCGCAACCTGGCGGTGCGCGAGGCGCCGGGGGGGCCCCCGCCCGGGCCCCCCCAAAAAAAAATACTTATAAAAAAAAAAACAGACACCACACCCCAACCCGAATAGT
>JBEPVT010000099.1:0-14158 GCA_041690895.1 Gammaproteobacteria bacterium | reverse complement strand
GCATCGCAATGGCCGAATCGCACCAGAATCTCACGCTGAAATGCCGCCATTGATCATCCCCCCAAAATCAATCGCGAGTCCCCCCGCCAGTATAGTGGATGGTCCGATTCGCCCGAAGGACTTTGCGTTTTGTTCGCCGCTTGGCCGCGCGCGGTCTATAGTCCACTGAACTCACCCCGCATTGGGAAGATCATAGTGATCAGATTTTCTACTTGCGTCATGCTTGCCGGCATTCTCGGCAGACCTGCTTCGGCTGGCATCGGGCCGTTTCCTGCGTCATTCATACGCAAAGGGTTGCGACGAACGGCACGAATCTTTACGTGCGTGTGGGCGGAAGAGGCCGGCCGTGGTGCCGGATGGATTCGGCGATACCGGCGACATGTGGGCGCCCTTGGCGGCCGTACTGGTCAAAACGCGCACCGTAATCGTGCCCGACTTGCGCGGCATGGGAATATCGGAGCATCCGGACGCGGGCTACACCATGAAAAATCAGGCGGCGCACCCGAAACGCATCGATGAGCAGACGCGACAGCACTACGCCACGCTGTATGCGCGAACGCACGCTATTCATGACGCTTTCGAACACAGTTGAGGCCTTCTACCAAGACGCGATCGACGACAAACAAATGCTCGCCAAGGGTGGAAAGATTTCGATGTCAGTGTTGGCCCTCGGCGCGGAAAAATCCTTTGATACGGAAATGGCAGAGGAGCTGCGGTTTGTCGCCAGCAATGTCACCGGCGGGATCGTGCCCAATTCCGGCCATTGGATCATGGAGGAGAACCCGCAGGACACGATGAAGCTGGTGACGGACTTTCTGACGAAATAACAAAAGGTAACCTGTGCAAGGATTTCAATTCGAAGGATCCGCCGCGGCGATCACCGGAGCCGCCAGCGGCATTGGGCGCGCCCTGGCGCTGGAACTGGCCGCCCGCGGGTGCGATCTTGCGCTCGCCGATCTAGACCAGGCGGGTCTCGAATCGACCGCAAAGGAAATCGCGGCTGGCCGCCCGAGGCGGATCACCATCCGCCAGGTCGATGTGGCCGATCCCAAGCAGATTCAAGATTTCGCCGCAGCCGCGATCGCAGATTTTCCCGCTCTCAATTTGCTGTTCAATAACGCGGGAGTCGCGTTGCTGGGCCAATTCGACGAGTTCGATCAGGCGCAGATGGCGTGGTTGATGGACATCAATTTTTGGGGCGTCGTGCGCGGCACACGTGCTTTCATGCGGCATCTTCAGAGCCAGCCCCAAGCGCACATCATCAATATTTCGAGCATCTTTGGGATCATTGCGCCTGCCGGGCAATCCGCTTACGCCGCCTCCAAGTTTGCCGTGCGCGGCTTCTCCGAGGCGTTGCGCCACGAACTGGCGGCGAACAAGAGCACAGTGAGACTCTCGGTGGTGCATCCTGGCGGCGTTAAAACCAACATCGCACGCAAGTGAGGACCGGGGTTCAATTGCGGGAAAGCGTCAGCATGAGCGAGGTTGGGGATCGTTTCGAACGTCTTGCGCGCACCACTCCGACTGCTGCCGCGCAACGCATAATTCGCGGCATTGAACGCAATGAACCTCGCATTCTCATCGGCCGCGACGCGAAATACCTGGACATCATTCAACGCCTGAAACCCGCCACTTATTGGGCGCTGCTGGCGCGCATTTTTGATCGGATGAGGGTTTAAAAGCAGCCGATCGCCGCTATTTTAGCTGCATTTCTAGCAGCAGTTCTTTGGCACCATATACCTTATCGAGCGCCTCGCGAATAATTGCAGGGTGCACTGCAATGGCGCGATTATTTTCTGGATTGAACCAGTAGCGGCCGGCGATCGAGTGTATGTTGCCGTCAAACATCAGGCCGACAATTTTTCCCCCGGCATCGATGAGGGGACTTCCGGAGTATGCGCCGACGATGTCGTTGCTGGTGGAGATGCAAAAAGGGCGTGTCCATGTCCAGCTGAGCTTTTGAGCGAATCCAAGAGTCGGGTATCTTGAACGGCGTGGCTCCCACGATTTTACTCAATGGTGGTTGCGTTACCGCGCTCGAGGGGAAATTCTCGAATGTCCACATGCCCTCGTTTGCAAATGCGGAGGTGAACACCGCATATGACTCCAGCAGCAGAAGTCCGCGCACGCAAGCCTCGTGGTATCGTTGTCCGCCAGCCAAAGCGTGGTCGCGACCCAATCGCATTTTGAGTCGAGGGTGCTGAGAAAATTGGAACCTCAAATCGACGCCTCGCCCGTGCAAGTGCCTACGCGAGCCGCATTCAGTTCGTTTGCGAATCGGGATTTTAGGACCTACTTTTTGACCTGTACCGCAGCGATGATGGCCGACAACATCGAGCATGTGATCTCGTATTGGGTGATTTTCCAAAAATTTCATTCACCGGCGCTGGGGGCTTTCGCGGTCGTTTCGCACTGGGCGCCGTACCTCTTGTTTGCGGCCTACACCGGCGCACTGGCAGATCGCTTCGATATCCGCCGGCTCATTCAGCTCGGGATGCTCCTATTCATGGGCGTCTCCATCGGCTGGGGCGTGATGTTTGCGACCGACTCGACACAGCAATGGAAGGCGATGTTGCTGCTGCTCATTCACGGCCTGGCCGGCGTCATTTGGATACCCGGTTCACAAGTGCTGATTCATCGGATCGTCGGGACTGAGCTTGTGGCGAGCGCGGTTCGGCTCAACGCGACAGGACGATATCTCGCGTTCTTGGTCGGTCCGGCGGTTGGCGCGGTATTGCTGCTGCTGTTCGGCCCGGTCAAGGGCATATTCATCAATGCGCTGATTTATGCGCCAATGTTTCTTTGGCTGATCAAGGCCCCGTACGGTCCGGATCGTGCCGCGCCGCGACCCGTAGAAATTCGAGGATTCAAGGATATCTGGTTGACCGTGAGGGTGGTGCGGCAAAACCCAATACTGCTTTCAATGACGGTGCTGGTGGGAGCTTCGGCGTTTTTTGTCGGCAATGCGTATCAGGCACAGATGCCGGGATTCGCTCGCGATTTGGGGCATGCCCGCGCAGCAGATATTGCTTACAGCATCTTACTCGCCGCGGATGCGGCCGGGGGCCTCATCGCCGGATTGATTCTGGAGAGCCGTGGTCTACTTCCTCCGAAGGTAAGAACAGCCTATATCCTCGCCATGCTCTGGTGCTGCGCACTGGCTGGATTTGCGCAATCGCATACCTATGCCATGGCGGTCAGCTTGTTATTCATCGCTGGATTCGTGGAGCTTGCATTTAGCTCGATGGCGCAATCCTTGGTGCAGCTTAACGCGCCCGCTGAGATTCGCGGTCGAGTGATCGGCGTATTCGCGATGTCTGCGAATGGAATGCGAACCTTTAGCGGCCTGAGCGTCGGTCTTCTCGGCGCCAGCATCGGCATCCACAATTCGTTGAGCTACAGTGCCGCGGCGCTATTGTTGCTGTACATCGCGATCTTTGCCACGCGCTACGTAGCGCGACGACGGGCGACGGCTGCTTCGCCGTGAAGCCCAGTGACATCGATTTCATGCGGCGTGCGCTGTTGCTCGCCCAACGAGCAGCTGAGCAGGGTGAGGTGCCAATCGGTGCGGTGTTGGTGTTGGAAAACGAGATTATCGGCGAGGGGTGGAACCGACCAATCGCAAGTCATGACCCAACCGCTCATGCGGAGATCGTTGCGATGCGTGCGGGCGCCGCGGTACTGCAGAACTATCGACTCAGCGCAGGCACGCTGTATGCGACGCTAGAGCCGTGTGCCATGTGCCTGGGCGCGGTACTCAATGCGCGCATATCGCGGGTGGTATTCGGGGCGTGGGACACAAAGGCAGGCGCTTGCGGCAGCGTCATCGATCTGCCGCGAGAGCCGCGGCTTGCACACCAGTTAGACGTATTCGGCGGAGTATGCAGCGACGAGTCCGCAGCCCTGCTGCGTCAATTCTTTGAAAGCCGGCGCTAGTTAAGCACGACACCGCGGGGGCCATCGCCCCATGCCCATTCCAACAGATCTCGATAGCCTCGAACGTTGTCGACGTAGCGAACAGGCTCCCATCCGCGCGCATAACCGTTTTCAGTTTGCGTGTACCAGCGTTCCTGTTCGAGCAGCGGCAGAAAGTCACGCACGTCCTGCCAGGAGTCCGGATCGCGGCCGCCCTTTTGCGCCAACACGCGCGCGTCCTCGACGTGGCCGTAACCGATGTTGTATGCAGCCAGTGCAAACCAGGTTCGATCAGGTTCGGGAACGTGGGAAGGAATCTTCTCGTATACCTGACGGAAGTATCGCGCGCCGCCAAAAATGCTTTGTCGAGCGTCCGAGAGGTCCGTGACTTTGGTTTCGTTGGCCGTTTCCGCCGTTAATTGCATCAGTCCCCGCGCGCCAGCCGACGAGGCAGCGCTCGGATTCCATTTCGATTCCTGATAGCCGATTGCGGCCAATAAGCGCCAGTCCTGGCTGCTTTGTTCCGCGGCTTCGACAAACCATTGCTTATAGAGCGGTAAGCGGCTCTGTATGTGCTGCATGATACCCGGGCCCCTCACAAACTCCGCATCCTCTACGCGCCCGTAGTAGCGGTTCAGGACGGTTGCGAGCTCGCCATCGAGCTTCAAGCGAGCGAAATATTCCATCATGTCGCGCGCGAAACTCGGATCATGGTTGCTGGCGGCCCATGCGAGGGGGCGGTCCCCAGGGAAATCAAAGGCGATGCGCAGATCAGGGTGCACGTCGTGCGCCAGAGCGAATTCCGTCGAATCGGCAATCGTGTAGTCGATAGTTCCGTCGGCCACACCGTCCAGAAGCGCTTGAGAGTCAGTGCTGGCATTCTCGACCCAGACCAGATCCGGATACCCGTTGCGCGCATCTTCCAGCGTTTTTGCGTGCGAGCTGCCGGCCGCAATCTCAAGGTCGGAATTGCCAATCTCGGACAGAGAACCGGGTCTCGTCGCGCCGCGACGATAGATCAGATGTTCGCGTACATGCTGGTAGGCGGGCGCGAATTCGACGCCTGGCACCGCTTGCATGGGCACCTTCAGACCCGCCGCTGCAAGGTGCGCTCGACCGGAAGTAAGAGCTTCGTAAATTTCCGCGTAAGTGCGCATCGGCGTGATCTTGAGCTTTACGCCCAGTTCATCGGCGAAGCGTCGCGCCAAATCGAATTCCGGGCCTTCCGCAGCGCCGTCGGGCCCGCGATAGAAGGCGAGCGGGCTCGTGCGCGTAACCACACGCAACTCGCCCAGCGACTTGATCTGATGGATCAAACCGGGCACCGGCGCGTAGCTACTCAGCACCACCACCGCAGAAATCGCGATCGTAAGCTTGGTCCAACGCGGCCAGTTTATTTGTGTGGTTAATTTGCGCACGGGTAATAGTTCATT
The DNA here is from genome assembly GCA_041690895.1 of Gammaproteobacteria bacterium. GTDB lineage: Bacteria > Pseudomonadota > Gammaproteobacteria > Steroidobacterales > Steroidobacteraceae > Bog-1198. The sequence continues at coordinate 8,810 of JBEPVT010000099.1, read as the reverse complement.
TGAGTTCCGTGGTGCAGGGCAAGTTCCGGTTCTAGAGGCGAGCCCTTTTCCGATGCGCTAGAATAAACGATTATTTCTTGCGGCGTACCCTTGACAAATACGTTTCTATCCTGGTTGTCGACTGCGTCAAACCTAAATTTTGTTTAAGTTAATGCAAAAAAAACTTAAGTAAACGAAAAGATTTTTAAGTTAAGTGGAGAGGTACCGAAGTGGTCACAACGGCGCCGACTCGAAATCGGATGGTCGGGTAATTCCGGCACGTGGGTTCGAATCCCACCCTCTCCGCCACTTATTTTCTTTGACCACTCTTCGACTTAACTCACCCGACCCTGCGCGTATTGACGAATTGACTGACATATCCGCGTGAGGCCGAAAATACGCGAGAATTTCGACGTCGACCGCGCCGATCGCGATCTCTGACCGCTCGGGTTGACGGCTTTATCTGCAGGTCCGATTGGCGTCGGCGCATCAGACGCCGAACCTCGCTCCATCGAGGCTTTGATGAGCGCAATGTCGGATTCGACGGCGCCATCCATCCAGGCCAAGTAGGTGCGCCACATGGTCTCGACGCTGTGGCCGTGTTGCCGCGACACGTAGAGCGGATTTTTGCCTCTAATCAGGTTCCCGCTCACGGAGGAATGGCGCGCGCAATAGGGCCGTCGATAGCGGATCGGCAGGTGCTTCAACGTCGAACGCCAGCGATCGGCGGCATAGAGGAGGCTTTCGATCGGATTGCCCGAGGCCGTGAAAAACAGATAGTTATGCCGAATGTGGTGACAGTCATCTCGCATCACGCCGAATTGAGCACACAAGAAGCTGCCGTTCTCCTCAACGTGCCACGACCATTTCTCGCGGGCCTTCTCGATGGCGGGCAGCTGCCCCATCACAACGTTGGGACACATCGTCGGGTCAGATTTGCTGATCTCATTACGCACATCCGACACCGGCGTGCAGATAGCGAAGCCGCGTCGAAGGAACTTGTGGCGCTGTCTCAAGACATGAAGCTTTATTGACACGGCCGACTGAGAGAAGGGACTAGGAATGGCGGGCTTCACTGGAGTCGATGACGTATGTCTCGGTAGAACGCCAAACAGGAAAAAGCAACGAGCCTCGACTGCGGATTTAGTAGTTTGCAACATCCCGAGCAATCCGATTGACTGTATTTTATCTCTACAGAATAAAATTCGAACATGCTCCCTTATGCCATCGCTCGGAGTCATCTGGGCTTGGATGCAGCGGCTGCAATTCAATATCGCATTTCCCCTGGATATTCAGGTTCCTGTGGAAATTCTCGGAAAATTGGATGGGCCGCGAATGGACAGGATGGGCTTAATCACTATCTATCACCGAGGAGCAGGGGGCGTTGAGGATTTTCTTTTGCGGTCACCAGAAGCCTCAGAAGCGAGCTCGCTAAACCTGAAATCTCCGAATCCGACTTGTAAGCTCATTTCTTCGGCAGGTGAGGCAAGCAACGAGATAAGGATGCGACGCGGAGCTTGAGACCCGACTTGCGACCGCTTTGATCGATGTCATCAACGGCAACCGTTCCAGCGTACGAACTAATCCGTAACAAGCTAGCCGCTCCTCCCGAGACCAAATGGATAGGGTATCGGAGTCGAATAGGCGAACGTCGAGAGGTTCCCACGGGGCTCATGACGTATTGAAATTGTGTGCTGCTGGCTGTTGGCGTCACGGTGGAGACCACCGGTTTGCCGGCATGACGGCCGAAGGTGGCAACGAAACTCGCGACGAAGGCGTCGAGATCGCCTGGCTCGACATACACGTGCGTCGAATCGCATTGAGGACCTACCGCGACGTTCAATGCAGGCCGCGCCGCCGCCCGCTACAACAGTGTTCCAGGCTAAGGAACCCGCCATCAGACTGAACGGCGCGATGACTGCTGGAATAAGGGGAAACGTGCGAACAAATCCTAACACAGCGCCTTCCGGCGCCGCATCGGCTACGGAGCGGCGGGTACCAACCGGATCCGCGTAATCTCTGAAGGCACCCCGAAGCGATTTGGCGGACCCCAATAGCCGGTCCCTCGGCTCACATAAATGGACAAATTCTTCAACCGATGCAGACCGGCCGTAAAGGGCTGGAAAAAATGCACGAAGAGATTCCAAGGCCAGAACTGGCCGCCATGCGTGTGTCCTGAGATCTGCACATCAAAACCTGCGTTGGCGGCTGCCATCGCCGAACTCGGCTGGTGCGCCAGCAAGATCTTCGCACCGGCATCGATGGGTGCGCCGAGCAGCGCCGCCGCAGGATCGCTGCGCTGCGCCGGATCGAAATGATGTGCGCTGTAATCTGTCACACCCGCGAGCACAAGAGAGGCGCCGTCGTGTTTCAGTACCACGTGCTCATTCTTTAAAACGCGCATGCCCAGTCGACGAATTTCCTCCGTCCAAGCGCGTTCGCCGGAGTAATACTCGTGATTGCCAGTGACGAAAAAGGAGCCATGCCTAGCGGTCAATCCAGCCAATGGGGCCGTGTGTGCCGAGAGTTGCTGTACGGAACCGTCCACTAAGTCGCCAGTTATTGCGATCAGATCGGCTTTCAAAACATTGACTCGTCGGACGATGCCCTCAACGAATCCGCGCTTGACGGTGGGACCCACATGCACGTCGCTGATTTGAGCGATCGAGAACCCATGCAGGGCTCGTGGCAAACCGATCACGGGAATATTGACTTCGACGATGCCGGGCCGCCGGCGCGCAATGATCATTCCTGCCAGGGTGACAAATAATGACAGGCATGCCGTGCTCTGCGCGCCCGGTGCGATCCAAAGTTGCGCTTGATCGGAGGAGGTGAACAGGCGTGTGCCTAGCAGAACTACATCTCGTAACAAGGTGAATACAAACAAAGAGGAGAAAAAGCTCATCAATGTCAGTCCCACCCATGCGAGGCGGTCAGCTAATTTTCGATTTTGTAAAGCCCAAGTTCGCATGGAGAACGGTATGAAGAGGCAGCAACCGATCAGCAGCAGGACACCGGCGCTCACCCCGAGAGGACCTAGGCCCAAACCCGATAGCAGCCGCCAGCCGATGTAGCCCGACAAAGAGCACAACAGCCAAAAAGGGTGTAAGAAGAGGCGGCGGACACGCATGGATTGGAGTCAACCCGAAACCCTTACGCTGGGGGCAGTACAATGCAATTCAAGAGCTCGGTGGTCTAACGTGAATCCAAGTTTCGTCGAAGGCAGCGGCGAAATACCACTCAAGTACCAAACCATTGGACGAGCATTTGACGAAACCGCGGGTCGGTTCGCTGCGCGCGACGCGCTTATTGTTCCGCATCAGCAAGTACGCTGGAGTTACGCGGAGTTCAAACGTCGCGTCGATTTGCTGGGCGCAGGGTTGCTTTCGCTCGGCTTAAACCCGGGGGATCGAATCGGCATCTGGGCACCGAACTGCGCGGAATGGGCAGTGACGCAATTCGCCAGTGCCAAAGCGGGGCTGATTCTGGTGAATATCAATCCCGCCTATCGGCTCTCGGAATTGGAGTTTTGTCTCAAAAAAGTGGGTTGTCGAGCGCTGATTATCGCCGAGCGACTCAAGAGCAGCGACTACATTGCCATGTTGCGCGATCTTGCCCCGGAACTCGATCGTAGCGCTCCGAACGCGCTGATGAGTGCACGCCTGCCGCAACTGAAACTTGTCATTCGATTGGGCCGAACCCGCACCGCAGGATGCCTCAATTTTGACGACGTGACGCTGATAGGAACGCCCGCGGATCGCGATCGTCTCGAGCAAATTGGCCTAGATCTGCAGCCGGAGGATGCCATTAACATCCAATTCACAAGTGGCACGACTGGGCTGCCGAAGGGAGCCACGTTAAGTCACTACAACATTTTGAATAACGGCTACTTTGTGGGTCTTGGCATAGGGCTGACGGAACGAGACCGGATCTGTGTTCCGGTGCCGCTATACCACTGCTTCGGCATGGTCATGGGAAATCTCGCGGCGATTACGCATGGAGCCGCGGTGATTTATCCGGCTGAGAGCTTCGATCCGGCTAAGACCCTGGAAGCGGTGCACCGCGTGCGCGCGACTGCTCTTTACGGCGTGCCCACTATGTTCATCGCCGAATTGGAAACTCCGGAATTTTCGCGCTATGACCTCTCGAGCTTGCGAACCGGGATCATGGCGGGTTCGCCGTGCCCCGTCGAAGTGATGAAGCGCGTGATAAACCAAATGAATCTTAAAGAAATCACGAATTGCTACGGCATGACCGAGACGAGTCCCGTGAGCTTTCAGACCGCCATGGACGAGCCGTTCGAACGCCGGGTATCGACCGTGGGGCGAGTACACCCGCATGTACAAGTCAAGGTCGTCGACGCTCAGGGACAATGCGTACCGCGCGGAATTCAGGGCGAACTTCATACCCGAGGCTATTCGGTCATGAAAGGGTACTGGGAGGATGCAGAAAAAACTCGTGAAGTCCTGGATGACGCAGGTTGGATGCACACCGGCGATCTCGGCGTCATCGACGCCGAAGGCTACGGCAATATTACTGGGCGCCTGAAAGACATGCTGATCAGAGGCGGCGAGAATATATATCCGCGCGAGGTGGAGGAGTTCTTATACCGGCATGCCAAAGTGCAGGCCGTGCAGGTCTGCGGTGTTCCGGACATCAATTTTGGCGAGGAAGTGTGCGCATGGATTCAGCTCAAGCCTGGCGCCAGCAGCACCGCGGAAGAGATTCGCGAGTTCTGCCAAAACCAGATTGCTCACTACAAAGTTCCGCGCTACATCCGCTTCGTTACGGAATTTCCGATGACCATTACCGGCAAGGTGCAGAAGTTCGCCATGCGCGAGCGAATGATGAGCGAACTCGGCCTCGCGGCAGATAAAACCGCTTGAGCTCGCGCCAACTGCCTCGCTGCTTCAGCGCGGCTTTTGGAACTTCAAGACGAAGTTGTCGCCTTCCCCGATGGCGATGTACTTGTCGCGGTCTTTTTCACCCAATGCCAAGCTCGGCGGCAGTGTCCACACGCCCTTGGGCCAATCCTTCGTGTCGCGGGGATTCGCGTTGATTTCAGACGATCCGATCAATACGAATCCCGCTTTCTTGGCCATGGCGATTGCGTAGTCTTGGCGAACGTAGCCATTTTCGCCTTTCGGATCTTGCACAACATCTTTTCGGCCGCGGTGCTCCTCTATGCCGAGAATGCCGCCGGGTTTAAGCGCCGTGAAACACGCTGCCAGCGCCTGATCGGCATAACCGTCAGACATCCAGTTGTGAAGATTTCGAAACGTCACTACCAGGTCCGCCGAGCCAGGCGGCGCTATTTCAAAGTGGCCAGGGCCGAGGGTCGATTCGTGAATCGTGCCGAGCCGGTCTTTCTCCGCGGCAATGCGCGTGCGAAAGCGAGCGACACCGGAATCTTCCTCGCCGCCGGGGACCGGCAACGCGACGGTGTAGTGGCCACTGGGTGCCAGATACGGACCCAGTATGTCGGTCCAGTAGCCGCCGCCCGGCCACAGCTCGACCACATTCATCTTCGGAGTAATCCCGAAAAAGGTCAGCTCTTCGACCGGGTGGCGCGACTTATCGCGTGCTACCGCACTGGCAGGACGCGCAGGATTGGCAACTGCAGCGGCCAGAGCGGCATTTGCAGCCGTGGACGCGGTGGCGTATCCCATGGCAGTGATGGCAGCGGCGGCGATTAATGAGCGAACGCGTAGACTTAGCATGATGTGCCCTTCCTGATAATCAATTTGTTGGGTTATCGCCGCTGAACGTTATCGGAGTGGCGCCCGTCACGCTTCCAATGGTCGCCTTGTCGCTGACGTACAGCTTCACTTTGCGCTCGAAGCGCAGGTCACCTTGAACGACGGCGCCCGGTCCGATGATAATAACCGGGTCTTCGTTGTTGAACAACGTACTGCTCGGCTTTTCGACCAAGATGCCGCCTTCGACTTTCGATTTGCCCATGATACTAACGTTGCCGTTGATGGTTTTGATGCCGTCCCCTACGTGCGCTGAGTCCAGGCTGATCTTGCCGTTAACATTGCTCAGCGAGCCGGATATCTCGGCGCCGCTTGATAGAGTGAGGTCACCGTTTACCGATCCTGCGTTGCCGGATACGTGAGCACTCTCACCGAGCGAGATTGCGCCATTTACCGTTTTCACCGACGTTGCGCTGGCGTGCGCGCCCAATCGTACGCTGCCATTGACAGCCGCCGCGGAAGTGACCGCGGCGTTATCATCGATGTGGATCGAACCGTTGACAGTCCTGGCCTCTTCGGCCGCTTTACCGGCAGGTATATGCACGGAACCGTTGACCTTGGTCGAGCCATCTCCATCAACCCCGATGTCACATGCCGATAAAGTCAAAATAGCCGCCAACGCGACAATACTTCGATAGCCGGTCGTCGTGCTCATAAATACTCCCCGTTAGCCTGACGCGACCGCTACTCTACCAGCACTGCTGGCGACCCGAAATTAATCGCATTGTGTCCGGAATGGACCTTCAAAAATGGTGCCGGCTGAGGGATTCGAACCCGCGGTGACGAGCGCTATTTCCTGAGCAATAGCACTAATTGATGCCGTGCCTCGCAATAAACTGGCTTTCCGCTTCGGGATTCGATTTAGTGCCGGAGTGCAGATGGAGCGTGCGGCGTTAGCAGCGGTAAGCATCGCGAGTCTGGTGCACTCACATCTTCTACACAGTTGCGGAGGTCTTGATGAATAGCATACGAGGGCCGGCGTCGCGGTCATCGAATTCGCCGGAATACGATGAGTTGGGCGACCTGCGCGGGCGCACCTTAGAGGTGAACGACCTTTATGATCCTCTTCAATGCTTCAAAGTCGGAAGGATTCCGAGTGTACAGAGCCAGATTGTTGGCTGCGGCCGTGGAGGCAATGAGTAAGTCCGCGAGCCGGGAGCGGCTCGATTGTCCTGCAGCGCGTGCAGCCGCAAACATTCGGCCATACATGCGCGCTCCTTCTGCATCGAATTGCAATGGGTCCCACGTTGCGCTCGCCCACTGCAGCCGGTCCTGGCGTCGAGCCCGTTCGTCCTTATCGTCAGTAGCGTGCGGACCCGCGGCCAGCTCGGCAAGAGTAATTGCCGAAATTGCGGATTCATCGGGTAGCAACGCGGGGTCAATCAGGTCGTGGTCGATCACCACCGACGTATCGAGGAGCCCTCTCGTCGGTTCAGCCATCGATTCGCTGATCTATCACAGCATCGAGATCTGCACGGAACCGTTTCGCGTCGACCCGAGGTGCGCTGGATGCAGCTTCGGCAAGGGTTTCTCGGGGCACGAACCGGCGCGGCCGTATGGGCCGCAGCTCGGCGACTGGCGTGCCGTTGCGGGTTACAACGATTGTTCGACCCGCTTCCACCTCGCGAAGCACGGCCGCGGACTCATTGCGAAGCTCGCGCTGCGTGATGATTCGGTTCACCGAGTCAGTGTAGCACATGTAGCACTATGTAGCAGCCCTCCCTCAGGGCCAATTGCCTCCGCCCCGGCGGTAACGCGGCGCTACCGGAAATTGGGTAAACCAATGCGTTCGTACGAGATCAAATTTCATCTCTCGGGATTGCTCAAACAACGAGGTCGAGGTCCGACCCGCTCCTGGATGAAGAGAAAGCTATCGCGAGCGAAGTCGAGGCCCGAATCCATATTGATGGCTTTGACTTTCGCAGCGCCGCGCCGCAAATCCGGCTAGATGTCGGCTCATTACTCTCCTTCTATACCGCGAAAGACAATGTTGTGCGAGAGGAGTACTGAGACAAAGTCCCTGCGTTTATGCAAGGCAGATTTAATCAGTGGGCAAGCTATACCACCGATGAAGCGAACGGACAGCAGTTTTATCATGATCTTTTTTATCGCTTCTTCTTTGTCCACGAAATGGGACATTGGATGGAAGAGGTAGTTTTGAAGCAGAGAAAAGACGGGCAGACTAAAGCAGCAGATGACAATTCGGACCATAATCGCGGGGAGCTTGAACTAGACGCAAACCGGATCAGTGTTGCCTGGTGGCGCGAACGAGACCCGATGTTTATTGTCAGGCTCGTCGGGGACCTCCGCATTATTCAAGGTAAATTGCCCAGCCCCGTGCCGGCTGGTGCAGACATCAAGGACTTTTTCGCTCGCAATTACATGAAGCTGACCGAAGACCCAAATGCATACGGCTGGTACCAGTTGCAAATGATCATCGTTGCCTATGACGGGCGGCCGACAATGTCATTTTATCAAGCCACTTCAAGCCACTAGCAAACTTCCGACGGAGAACTATGACGAGTAACTCTTCGAGGCGAACTCTGCTCGCTCGCGAAATCTCCATCAACGGATATAGCGAAAGCGTGCACAGATCGCTGACAAGAACGAGCCACTTCCCGCTCATGGGCCAGGAGGCGCGACGCCCGCCCGATACCAAATTGACGCCCGCTGAAATCCAGGACCTGATTACCGCGACGGTTCAGTGCCAGGGCAAGCTGGCTTTCGTGACGACAATGCTTCAGATCGAAAAGCTCGGCCTGGACGGCACTACTCGTCTACCTACCAAATGACGCGCCTGCGCCGCTTCACGGGAACGACAGCTTTGGGCACACTCCGGGCGCTGCGCGGTCGCTGGCGGGATTTGGCCGGTGACCTTGTGCGGAGGTCGCTGGTCGGCCAAGAAACGGGCGCTCGAGTCCACGGCCCAATCATCCCGTGAGCGGTCATTCGCCCGAGACTCTCCCGGGCAGCGTCTTACGTCATTGCCATCACTTCGGCTTCTTAAAGCGATACAGAAGCTGGTCGGTGTGACCGCGGACGGAGGGGTCGAACACATTCTTGGTGTGATCGTCG
>JBEPVT010000098.1:0-14168 GCA_041690895.1 Gammaproteobacteria bacterium | reverse complement strand
ATCCGACTTCCTCGTCGCTGCCATCGGCACGAACCCGCGTGGCCGTGGCCGGCGCAAGCTGGAGCAAAGCCTTGATCGCACTGTTGGTGCGCGAGCGAGCACGCAACTCCAGTACTTGTCCCATAAGTACGAGCGTGATGATCACGGCGGCTGGCTCGAAATAGAGCGGCGCCATGCCGTCCATCTTGAACGCATCCGGCAGCATGCCCGGGAATAGCAGAGCAATAACGCTGAATACGAAGGCAGCGCCGGTGCCCAGCCCGATCAGGCTGAACATGTTGAGGCGCCACGTCTTGAATGAGGCCCAGGCGCGCTCGAAGAACTGCCAACCAGTCCACAGCACTACCGGTGTGGCGAGAATCGCCTGCGCCCAGTTGAAGGCCTCGCCACCGACGCGATGCCGAAGGTCAACACCCGGCACGAGTTCGCTCATCGTGACCACCAGCAACGGCGCGGTGAGCGCGACGCTCACCCAGAAGCGTCGCGTCATGTCGCGCAACTCGGTATTGTCCTCGGTGGCCGTCGCATCCAGCGGCTCCAGCGCCATGCCGCAGATCGGACAATTGCCGGGACCGGCTTGCCGAATCTGTGGATGCATCGGACAGGTGTAGATCACGTCCGCCGACCCTGGGGAGACCGGAGGAGGCGGCGTCGTCGCCAAATATTGCATCGGGTTGGCGCGAAACTTGTCGATGCAGCGCTGGCTGCAAAAGAAATACTGGCGGCCTTGGTGTTCGACTGCTTTGGCAGGGTTGGCAGCCACTTTCATGCCGCACACCGGATCAGTTTCGGTCTTGGGTGACGGCGGCACCGAGGCCGGAGTGACTGACGGCTGCGCTTCGTGAATGTGCGTTTCGTTCATTGGCATTTCTCAGTAAAGGGCCGCCGGTGGATCGTGCACCCGTCTTCGACAGCGCGAGCTTACGGCACAGAGGCGGCCCTCTTCGCTAAAGGCGTTACTTGGCCGAACACCCACAAGCGGTAGCCGATTGCTTGGATGCCGTCTCGCAGGACTTCTTCGCGCTGTTGGAGTTGGCTATCGCTTCTTCCGGCTTGCTCTTGTCATGACACTCTGCGGCTTTGAGGTGGTGTGCAGCACATGCTTGATGCTCGCTGGCAGCCTGCTTGTGGGCGGTGCTTGCGGTCGTGTTGGTGTTAAGCATGACGAGTTCCTTCCGGGTATATGGATGAATTGGCTCTTCCCGACGGGCGCAATCGAATGCCTCTGGCGGACATCGGTGCGGCAGCGTGCGCGGATAGGTCGATTATTTCTGTCTGCTGCCGCACATAGCTGCCGGATTAACACGACTGGAACGATTGCGCGATTGAAGGTCCGCTATTGGGCAAGCGCGCTTTGGACCGCAGTTGGCCGATTGCGCCATCCCGTCGGTGGCACGGTAATGACCGCTTCCCGATTGAAGCGCCCGCCAGAAGGCAGACGCATGGCTGCTCCGACTCAGTGATGAGTTGCTACGGTCGGGCGCCGGTGCTCAAACCTCGGTCTGCTCCGCTATTTCCAGGGCGTCATCAACCTCGATTCCGAGGTATCGGACGGTACTCGAGCTTGGTGTGCCCAAGGAGTATCTGAACGGCATGCAGGTTTTTTGTCCGCCGGTAGATCAGCGATGCCTTCGTACGGCGCATTGAATGCGTCCCGTACGCCACCGGATCGAGACCGATATCTTCGACCCAGCCGTCGACGATACGCGCGTATTGACGAGTGCCGATGTGAGGTGACCCGTTGGCCCGGCTCGGGAACAGGTAGCTGTCGGACTTCAGACCCGCCTCCTTGATCCATGCCTCCACCGCTTCGCGGGTGGGTCCGTTACGGGGCTGCCGCGTCATAAACCGGCATGTGTTTGATGCCCGAGGGATCCATCGGATGGGGAGGACGTGGAACCCGCCACAGCGCAATCGCACCGGCAAGGGTAAGCACTGCGGCATACCAGAACCCCGACGCAATCGAGACGTGGGTCCAGAGCAAGCCGACCACGATGCTCGAGGTGAAATCGCCGAACGAGTTGACCGTGGCCAGCGCGCCGTATCCCGTACCCCGCCGCTCCAACGGCAGCAGGTCCGCGGCGAGCGCGCGTTCCATCGAGTCGACGATCGCGATGTAGATCCCAGCCAGAGCGAACAGTACGACCAGGCCTGGGAGGCTAGCTCCGACGATGAGGAAGCCTACACACATCAAGGCAAACAGTGAATAGCCGATCGCCAGCAACGTCTTCTTGTTGGTGCGGTCGCCAAGGACGCCCACCGGATATGAAGCCGATGCGTATACGACGTTGTGAAAGATGTAAAGACCGATCGCAATTTTCCCCGCGGACACGACGCCATAGCCTGGCGTGAGCAAGGTGACCGCTCGCAGTATGAGCAGCGTGTGCGCAAAGTTTCCGAAGCCGAAGACTCCTACCGCGCCGACATAGCGCCAGAACGAGCGCGGCAGCGCGCGCAGCGAAGTTACGATGCTGATGTCAGGTTGCGGCGTTCTCGGGATGTCCTTCAGGACGAACAACACGATCAGCACCGTGATTGCGCCGGGGATGAACGCGATCAGGAAAATGTGGCGCAGTGCGATTACGCCGACCAGCGACAGCGCGATGGCCGGACCGATGACCGCGCCCAGCGTATCCATCATGGTCTCGAACCCGAACGCGCGGCCATGTGCCTGGGCCGGAACGCTTTCGGAGAGGAGCGCGTCCCGTACCGGCCCACGCGCCCCGCGTCCCATCCATGCCGCCGTACGGATCACGACGATCTGCCACCACGCCGTGACGAAGCCGAGCAATCCCATCATCGCGGTGACGAAATAGCCGATCGCCATGATCGGTTTGCGTTTGCCGACGCGATCCGAATAGAACGCCATCCACATCTTCAGTACGCTGGAGCCAGCGTCCGAGAATCCCTCGATGATGCCAAGAGAAGCGGCTGCCCCTCCGCCAGCGAATGTGGCGAGGAACAGCGGCAGAATTGCTGTCGTCAACTCGTGGCCAGCGTCCGAGAACAGGCTCAGCAATCCGATCGCGACGACATTTCTGGTAAGCCAGCGGACGCTTCCATTGCTGGATTGCGGCGCATTGATGGAATTCATGAGTCCCTCGGGGTGGCACTGACGCCGCGTGCCAACTCAACACCTGACGTTACTACAATAAATACCAAATCTGGCGACTGGCGTGCCGTAAACCGCTCGTCACGACACGGCAGCGCTCTGTATTTCTCCCAACTTCTGTGGCCGACGACGGTGCCGGTTCGTAGCAGCCTCGCCGGCTACGCGCCGACCGGAGGAGAACTACCTTTCTTGGGGCTCTTTCGCTTCGCTACGGACTTAACGGCCTTGGCCGGTACAACGGGATTTGGTTCAACCTTGTCGTCAGGCACGTACTCAGCCACGTCGGCGAGTTCGCACTTGAAGTATGTGCACAACCGGCTCAGGTTTTCGGTTGTCGTGTTGTAGCCGACCTTGCTGCCTATCTTGTAAAGCGTCGTCCGATGAATGCCCGTCGCCGCCGCGAGTTCATCCATGCGGATGCTCCTGCGCAACGCGTGCTCGCGCTTTGCAATCAACTCTCGAAGCCGGAAAAGCAGCATTTCGGGGAACCCATTAAATAGCGGGCAATTTTACGGGACGACGGCGTCCCCATCCACCTGTCCATGAACGAATGAATAAATAGTAGTTGTGATGTGCCCCATAATCTAATATGATGCGTACACACAACCACGAAAGGCCCAAAATGTTCCGGAATATCCGTGTTTCCCAACCGTCGGTTTCCAATGCCGTGGCGCTGGCGTGGGCCGCAGGCCTCACTGATGGAGACGGATGCGTGCACATCGCGAAGCAGAGGTTCAAAAGCCCCCGGCGCGCCGGTAGGCCAATCTACAGGATGCGGCTGACTATCAGCCAGAGCAATCTCGTCGTCCTGCAACAGGTGCAGAAGATCCTCGGCATCAACGCGTGCATGGTGCAGGTGGCGCGCACGACACAACAAAACAGACAGGCCTACAACCTGGTGTACGACGGGCGGGCGGCGTTCGAGGCGGTGGCCAAGCTGTGCCCGTATCTCGTGGCCAAGCGAGCGGAAGCCTTGGTGCTGATGGCGTTTGCCAGGGCCTGCAGGGTCTTTCAGCATCCGGGACCGCTGGGGCAGCCGGCGTGGATCTGGAAGCGGCGCGAGCAGTACTACAAAAAGCTGCAGCGGATGAAATAGGCTGAGGTGGCGGAGGTCGAAGGGCAACTTTGCACCCGCCGCGTCCGCCACGCGCCGATTCAGTTGACTGAAGAGGCGCGTTACGTAACGCGATGTTAGGTAACGGCGTTACGTAACACTGCAGCAAGTGACAACGCTACGTAAAAAGCACAGGAGGACCCAATGCCTCGACCCACCGAAATCACGCTCGACCGTGTCTGCGAAGCCGCAGACGCGCTGGAAGCGAAGCACGAAGGTGCCACCGTGGCGGCGCTACGCGCCGTGCGCGGCGTCAGCGACAACACGATCTCGAAGTACCTGCGTGTCTGGCGTGTCCAGCGCGCAAGCGGTGGCCATCAGCACCAGGGAACAGCGCCGACCTTCGAGGTGATCGCCACGCTTCAAGGTTGGGCAACCGGCCTCCTGGCAGTGACCCAGCGAGCACACGAGGTCGCCTTGCAAGACGAGGCTGATCAGCGCCGCGCGGCAGACCAGCTTGCAGCCGATCGGCTTGCGAGCTTGCTCGTCACGCAGGCGCGGCTCGCCGAGCGCGAAATTGCTCTACGGCAACGCAGCGACCAGCTGATCGCGGCGCAGGAAGGCCAGCGCGACCTGATGGGCCAGTTGGCGCGCACCGAGGAGAAGCGCGCAGCGGAAACGGCGCGGGCAGAGCGGGCCCATGGGCGCATCTCCATGGCCGAGCAACGTGCGGCGCTCGCCCAACAGCGCGCCGAGATGATCGAAACGATGCGCCAGCCTTGGCGTGCGCGTGGAGTGGGGTGCGAAAGTGGGGCGGCGAAACTGAGCAACGTTACCCCTCCCGGTGCAGCAATCACAAATGCTACAGGCGCCTGAGAAGACAGTGAGATCGCGCGGTTACGACCTCTGCGATTCGCATTTCCTCGCCCAAGAATCGCCGTGGTCGAGAGCGAGAGCGCCTCATCGAATACGTCCCACCGCCGTGTTGGAGACGCCATGGATACCGCCTGACAGTTGAGATGAACATGCTCGGCGGGCGGGATCTGATTTGCTTGACCGTGCGCTGAGAACTGCGAAGGCACGGTCGCCGCCCCGGATGGAGGTACCGTGTCAGAAAAATCGAAGCCCAGCAAAAGAACCCAGCGCATGCGCGCGGAGGCCGAAAACGCGAACGGGTATGCCTACTTGGCCGCGTTCATCATCGTGGCCATCATGGTTATCATCGCCGTTGTCATCGAAGTCACGCGATAGCGCTACTTGCTGGCGAACCTGAAAATGTGTTGTGATTCGACCATGCCCTTCATCACCACCCAGTCCATAGCGCCGTTAACCGCCCCGTCGGCCGTGCGGAGTGGCTCGCCACGAATACGTTGATCATCACGTAGACGTAAGTGAAAAGGCCCCGCCCGAACGGGGCTTTTTCATTGCAGCGGCGCGTAGCTCAATTGCGTAGAGCGGCCTCTTTATAAGGGGCTGATACGGGTTCGATTCCCGTCGCGCCGACCACGAGCATTACGTAGGTCCGCTCAGCCCGAGATGGCCGAAGCGGATAGGGGCGAATATGGATGATGACTTCGATGGCCCGGAGCTCGACGGGTGGAGGGTGATGGAGCTTATGGACGGATTTTATTTGGTGGGGAGGGTGTCACGCCACCCCTACCTGGGCGAAGGCAACTGGATTATCACCAGCCCAATCGTCGATATGGACGCTGGGCTGCGATCAGCCAAGACGATGAATCGCTATTACCGCTTGCTTGAGCCGTGGCCGGTACAGGAGGCACTTCCGGAAGGCGCGGTGGAGTTAATGGAACTGGAATTATTGAGGCGCATGGAGACCCAGCCCGGTGTTGACGTGGAAGTTGCCAAGATGCGTGTCCGATATCTCGCGGAGCTCATCTGCTGCGGCCGGGGTCAATCGTGAAGGCCGCGCGTGGCCGGGCGATGGGTGGGCAGTCCCGAGCCACCGAATATGATGGCACTTGCTATCCCGGACTGACAGCGGGTCCACACTGAATGCCGCCGGCCGCGAAGTCCGGGCGAACGGCGCGCCACGTTGAAACTGTGGCACGTCGGTCGCTGACCAAGGCCGGCGGCAAAAGTCGCCGGCAGGCCGATCAGCGCAACGCGGTGGCGATTCAGTTGTGGGGCCCGCCTAGGTCGAGGGCCCCAAACTGACTCACCGGGACGCAAAAGTGGTTGCGCAAACCGAACGGGTGCCCAGGTGTCGCTGGTCAAGATCGAGGGTTTCCCCGCCTGATCTTCCCTCCGCAATGCACGAAGGCGGGCGGTCAACGCGCGGTGGTGGTTGCGCGGTGCGGGCGCGCTAGGGGGCGGGTTGGGGGGGATATCACCTTCTGTCAACTTTGTAACCAAAACTTCGACGCAAGACACGGTGGCCTCCGAGTGCATGTCGTATCGGAATAGTGGTGTCTGGCTGCGGCAGAAGCCAGCGGCGAACTCCCGTCGCCTATCATCGGATGCCCATCTACGTTTCTGGCTTTTGTGGGTTGCTCTTGCTACGAGCGCCGCCGACGCAGGTGGCGATCACCGCTTGCCTTGCCGTTTGGCGCGCTCTTCGATGCCGCCGTCATCATCGACAAGCAGCGTGGAGCGCTCGCGCTGGATGGCCTGATCGAGCCTACGGCGGCGCCGGGCGTTCATCGACGAGCATGCCCAGACCCCGACGGATGCCAGTCGATCATCTTGCTCGCGACGGCCAACGACGAGCGGCTGATCCCCACGCCGTTGCTCAGCCGCTTCACCATGTTCGTGGTCGAGGTGCCGGATCGCCACTCGATACGGGCGATCGTGCGCGCGCAGTTTGAGGCGTTAAGGGGAAGTGCCTCGATCGAGCCGACCGACGACGCGATCGTGGATGAATTAGCCAAGCTGCTGCCGCGGGAGATGAAATCGCGGTTGCGGGTTGCGCTTAGAATGCTGCCATGCGGGCAATCCAGGACCAATCGACGTCAGTCGCTATCCGGCGAACGGACTTAGGCGATGCGTTGATCAGCGGCCACCCCTTGGGATTTTCATAGGCGAACGCAAGCGCCAACATGCCGCCCTTTGGCGCCGCCGACGTCGCTCGGGCGCGGTGATGCTGACGCAACGCACCGCGCGATCAGTGGGCGATCGCGCTCAACGCGGCAAAAACGGCGGGAAGCACCATTTGCCTTCCCCGAAGCCAACTGCCGATGCTCGCGATCAGCGATCCGCTTCGGGCTTGCTCTTGGACCTGCCGGCAACAAGAATCTCCCGCATCCTTTTGAGTTGCGCGACTTGATTGGGTGTCGCTACATCAACAACGAAGGTCCACGCGGCCTCAGCACCGGCCGTCTCCTTTGCCATCGCGGACTGCAAGATAGCCCCGAGCAATTCCCTGCCCTTCGTGAGCCGCTCCCGGTCGGCCGCCTCCTTCGCTGCCAGTTGGTCCGCTTCTCGCTTCTTCGCCTTGATCTCCTCGGCCTTCGCATTGAGTCTCTGGAGCTTGTCTTCCAGCGCCTCGCTCTTCGTACGTCGTACTCGCTTGGGTGCTGCAGATGCTGTCTGCACTACAGTCGCCGCTTGCGCGGACTGCTGCGGCTCCCCAGGCGTACCTTGATCCACGTCTTCCGTTTCTTGTGACATCGCATTCACTCCCTGGAATAGAGGAGCTCCTAATCTATGCCATAACCGAGCGCCCGAGAGCCGACGGCGCATGCGTACAGCCGCTTTTTTGAGTCGATTCACGCCGCCAACGCCAATCGTGCGAGCGAGGAGGGGTGGAATCGGTCCTTGTAGCGCGGTGGAGCGCTCACGCGACATGCATGTAACCACGCGCGCAAAGCCAAAACCGCCTAATGCGGCGTCTTGCCCGGAGGTGACCGCGCACACGCCGTAATGCGCCCACCGCCGACAACGACGTGGTGTCACCCTTCTCGGCAGCCCCTTGCGTTGCGGCTGCGTTGGCGTTAAGTCGCTCGCGGTCGATTCAAGCCTTACGTCAGCGATTTCTACGAGCTCGTGGAGTTACGGTGCCGAAACTCCTATATTGTTCCCACCGCTATAAGGCGCGCTCGGCAGGGGGGTTTTCGGTGGGAACAATATACCTGTTGTCGGGCGCAAACCATGCGAAAGCATGGGTTGTGACGGACGGCAGGTCCACGGCGACGACAAGTGCGGCACCGCGAACATGGCGAGCTCGTAAAGGCGACGAATGCGCATAGCAGCGCAATCGTGGACACGTCTTCGTCAAGGGCCGTACGTCGCCGAAGATGACGCCAGCGTAGGACACGACCCCGATACTGCCGACAACGCGTGGCAGGCGATCAGGCACAACGGCACGATACGCACGCTAAGCCGCGCGACACGGCCAACAGTGCCACCACGGGCGAACGTTCAATACGCTGATACCACGTCGCGGCACGAGGTCTCTGGGTTAGGCGTGCAAGGAAGCGTTGCCAGCACCGAACCATCGGCACCAAGCGCGTGCGTGAACCACGCTATACCGGCGTAAACGACGAATCGTTCGGTGTGCTGCCAAACACCTGAACGCGCCTACCGGACCTCGTCGGACATCACGGGCGAGGCTTTCCTGGTACCAAGCGTGTGGAGGCACTGTTCTGCTTGGCTCTGATCTGCCGGGGATCCGTGTGCGTCACCTTAATAGGGTTCGAGGCCGTCGCCTTGTAACGACGCGTGCTCCTACCCGACTTCGCTAGCCCATAATACTTCGCCGTGTCCGTCGCCAAATGACCGAGAAGTGCGGAGATTTCCTCCGGCGCTGTCCCCATCCGCTTGAGGTCAGACGCAATTTGGTGCCGGAAGCTGCTGGGCGCGATCTTGTGCTTCTTCCCGTTCAGCTGGTGCTTGATCGCCAACTCCGACACCGGCGACCACAGACCATGCGCGGAGGCAGCCACCACGATATGGTGGTCCCCGACACGCGCAACACCAGGGTTTGTCACACCCATCGCTTCTCGCAGCACACGCAAGTCGTCTCCAAGCGAGTCGTACAGCTCGATCTGGCGATCGTCATGACCGGAGATGCCTTTACGCACCTTTGTGCCCTTCACGTCGAACACCATCGTGCCGTTCGTTTTTAGCGTTACCCGAACACCTTTCTGGACCTCAGATGGGCGACAACCGCAGGCACTCAGGACCGCGATCGCGAGAAGGTATTTCGTGCCGTTATTCTCAGCGGCACGCACCATCAGGTCGCGCCAGTTGCCCACCAGCTGTTTCAACCCAACCCGTTTCGACTTGCCAGTCTTAGCCTTCCTAGTGCTCACCGCCGGCCGCTCCCTGGCAAACTTTGGATCACGGCACCGCTTGTGCTCCCGGTCGGGAGGAGTCTTTTTGAGCATGTTCACGAGCGGGACGATTTCCTCTATCAATAGGGGCATGTGCCTGATCTCGCCCAGCGCCAGCTGCGAATTCATCACGGCGAAAATCCGTTGGATTCGCACAGAACAGCAATACACGATGGAAGCCCGCGCCTCACAGTAATAGCCTTTGCTCGTGGCATAGAATTCGAGCGTGCGTCCACCCCGGATTTCCGCGAAGCGCCTTTCATACTTCTTGATTGTTTGTGGCTTTGGCAGCGTGAAGCCTTTGAGCCAGTGATCGGTGCGCACCTCAAGTGTGGCCAACATCCGCCTCCAAAAGTCGAGGTCGAGCGTAGGCTGGGGTCGCTTCGCGCCCGCGTCTGCTGTGGTAGCGTCCGATAAGCTTGGTCCGAACGGTTCGAAGATCATTTGCACCTCCGTTACGCACTTACGCGCTAGGCGTCTTACATCACTGGTGTAAATCCCGCCGTTTTTCCGCCCGGCGTTCGTGCCTTCGACCTGTTGTCACCTGCGTAACGACCGCGTGGGTCGCACGCTCGAATCGAGTTGGGCGTCCTTCGCCACCGACTGCCAGCTGGCTCCTGTTGGGTCTTGGGCGGCACTGACCTGAGTGTTTGGATAAGGTTACGCGTGTGGCCTTCGTTCGCGCCGTCGTTCGGCTAGCGCCGTCTGCCGCTCGTCGGTTCTGCGACGCTAACCGTGACGGATGAGAGTTCCTGGACGCCTGTTAGACACTGGCAACCTGGATTCGCAGTGCGCGCCGATGCCCGGATCACCAGAGTTCCAAGTGCCGCTTGGTATCGCTCCCTGCGAGCGATACGCCACGATCCAACCGTGGCACATCGCTCGCAACGCGGTGGCCAGCGGCGAGGACGCAAGGCAGGCCGGATCGCTGCTGCGCTGGCTTACGCGGTCCCGAGGCCGACCATCAGTGAGGACCCCGAACCGACTCACCAGACGCAGCAAATCGTGCACCGATCCGGGGCAACCCGACACGAAATTCAAAGTCGAGGTACCGCCACCCGATCGCCCTACGTAGCCGCCCAGCGCAGTGTTGTGCGGTTCTTCGCCTGATTGAACCCCTGCAGAAACTGAAATCGTGCGCGGAACGGCGCGATAGCAACCGCCCAGAAGCCGCGGTTGCGCAGTGAGCAACCTTGGACGACATCCCCCGTCTTGACGGGAAACATAACCTCTCACCCGCACCCAGAGATTCCTAAAGGCGAAAAATTGCCGCGCAAAATGCCACCAACGGATCATCGGCCCATATGGCCCGCGAGCAATGCGTGATCCCATAGCGGATTTAAACAATGCTATTGAATAGCTCATGGGCCTTTGGACGCCCGTAAACGAATCTCGAGTCCACCTGTAGGTACTTGACGTCTGATCGGTAGAAGCGCCGAACACACGCTTTCTGAGATTGCATATAGGACCACGATTGTCTTAAGAACGGACATCCAGGTTCGACGCGGCATTACTTCTTGGCTCCAGGCCAGCCACCGCTGCACGGCATCATTCCTTGGTAGGACGCGAGCGTGGCGCGGCAACTAGGTTCTGAAACCACTGCTCGACTTCGGCGGCCGACCAACGTCGCACCTTCGGAGTGATGTGGATGGCGGCCGGAAATACCCCCTCCTGTATTCGTCGCAAAAGCGTCGAGCGCGAGATCCCCAACATTGTGGTGATCTGTTCCAGAGTCAGCAGGCGGTCCATGGTCTGTGCCGAGTACGGCAATAACGGAATATGTGACAACATAGCGCCGTTGCGCATTTTCGTCTGCTCAACTACGGTCCGGAATCCCGAATTTCTGCCTCGATTCGGCGCAGGGGAGCAAACTCCCCGCTGAGAGCGGTGACGGATCGGGATGAACGGTCTGATTGGCCCCTTCAACGGTGTGCACAACGGCGTCGCCCGTCACGATGGATCGCCAAGCAAGCATCGGCGTCAAGGTGTGGTCGGGCGGGCACCGAGCGCGACGTTTGCTAAACCGAGGAGGCGGAGCCCGCCTGAACGCCAGTGTCCCGCGAACAATCGCACCAAAGCCTAACGTTGTTGCCCCCTCGCCGGATACGAACACTCGATGCCACGCTCTCGCAACGATCACTTGCTCCGCGAGCTCGCGCAAGCGCCATGGTGGGCAAGCGTGCTGGTAGCGGTCCTTGTCTACGTGGCGTTGCGCTGGCTCGTCCGCCCACTCGCCGGCGCGAACGCGGTGCTTGCGCCGCTTTTGTCGCTGGCGGCGCGTAACGCGTGGTGGATCGCGGCGATCTTCTTGTTGCCGCTGCCGATCGCGCTCGTAAATGGCAAACGACGTACCCGTTTGGTAGAGGGACAACCGAGCCTCGACGACATTCGCGCACTATCGTGGCGCGACTTCGAGCGGCTGGTGGGCGAGGCGTACCGGCGCCAGGGCTACCGCGTTGCCGAGCACGGTGGCCGCGGCAGTGATGGCGGTATCGACCTTGAGCTACGCACCTCGGATAAATTCCTGGCGGTCCAGTGCAAGCGCTGGAAGACGCGGGCGGTTGGGGTCGTGCCGGTGCGGGAACTCTATGGCGCGATGGTTGGCGAGGAAGCGCATGGGGCCGTCTTCGTCACCGCCGGTACCTACACTCCCGACGCGATCGACTTTGCTCGCGACAAGCCGATCAAGCTGGTTGACGGCCGCCAATTGGTTGAGCTCTTGCAAGGCGTCCAACGTCGGCGCGAAGCGCCAAGCAACTCAGCGGCTGTAGTGTCGCGAGTGCCGCGCAGCGACGCGCAAGGGGAGGACGGCGTGACGTGTCCCCAGTGCGGCAGTGCCATGATCAGACGCGTGGCGAAGCAGGGCGCCGGTGCCGGGCGCGCGTTCTGGGGTTGTGCGCGTTTCCCCAAGTGCCGTGGGACGCGAAGCACTTAAAGGCATCTTTCAGGTTGAGTACTTTATTCGGCATGCGTCGGAATTCCTGAGCTCTTCCCTGTGCTCGCTGCGGGGCCACTGTTCGCGTTAGCCGCATGGCGGCCTTAAGTCAAAGTTGCTCGTCGTTCTTGCGACGCACGAAGCGCATGACATTGCTGGTGCCAGTGGCGACCGCGAGCATCTTGAAGCGGATCGCTTCGTCAGCCCACTCATCCAGCTTATGATCCCAGAGGGCGAGAGCTTCACTTTTCTCGGGCATGTACTTCCACTTGTCGTAGTGAATTTCTTGCACGCCTGAAAGGCCATGAGACTGGAGCTGCGCGCGATGGTCGCGCGTCACGCGCAGGGACCCCATCTGCGTTTCAGCCGTACGCCGAAGGTCGCGCATCTCGAATTTTTCCAGTGTTTCGTTTCCCGCTAGCATGGCCGCACAGATCTCGTTCACCACCTCGCTCAACGTTTCGGCACACGTCGGCGTGCGCAAGTTGGCGGAAAAGACCCATGGGCAGTTCGCAGCAGCGCCACGCTCCACTAGGGGCTGGAGAAGACTGGCGATACGTGGTGTCATTGGCAGCCAGTGCATGCGCGGCGTAGCGCGGCGTCCCTTGCCATCGAGCAGCATCATGATCTTATCTTTAACGTTGGCGTCCTGGACACGCAGGCGCAGCAACTGTGCCAGGCGCTGGCCGCCCAGCAGCAGCGCCACCTGCAACGCAGTCGTCGGTAAGCCCGAATACGCACCTAGGCGCGCCCAGAAGAAGCCCAGTTCGCGCGAATCGAGCGCGCGTGAGCGACTGCGACTGAATTGGGTCAGCGTGGCTGTGGCCGCGACCGGATTCGAGCTTAAGCCAAAACTGGCAAGTTGCGCAGGCACGGCGGCGTTATTGCCACCGCTCAACGCGAGCGAATAGGCGGCGCGCATGTAGCTACGTAACTTTGCCGCCGTGCGTCCCTGCTGCCGCTCGACCAGCACGCGTTGCATGGCGGTTGCTTGCTGCGAGCTTAGGTTGGCGGCCGGCGCCTGCGCCAACTGGGGCCAGGGTGCGACGACGTGATTCTTGAAGATATTGGCGGCGTCGCGCGCGCTGCTCTTGCCCAAGCTGCGCAGGTGGACGATGTAAGCCTCGAGCAACGTGGTCAGGGAAGTGGGAGCACGGAGGCTTGCCGCTGTGGCGGGCGCGATCAACGTCCCAGCGGTAACGACCGATGCAGCGGACGCACCGGCCAGCGCTTGGGCGCGCGGTCGCGAAAGGTAAACCGCGAGGTCGCCAATCGCCGGATCGAGCAGTAGGTTGGTCCACGCGCTCGCCTGCGCGCGCGCCTCGGTCAGGGTGAAACTGCCCGTGGCCGGTACGGCGGCGTAGGGTCCGATCGCGATCTGGCTGCGCCGACCGTCGGCTCGCGAATAGCGAAAGTAGAAGCGCTTGCCGCCGCTTGGAAGTACCCGCACCACGAGCCGTCCGATACCCCGCGTGCGCGCGGCATCCACCAGCCAGCGCTCACGCGTCCCGCTTTTTGCTCGCTCGATATCGCGATCTGTGAGTGTCTTCATGGTTGTTCTCAATAGCGCGATGGCGAGCCGGTAGGTCTGAATTCCTGTTGCCGTTGTGTTGCCGTTATGCCAAAGTGACGTGCCTATGGTAACACAGAGGCGTGATGATAATGCATTGATATGTATGTAGTTCTGGAATTGCCTGACACCACCTGGAAGCTATTATCTGCGGACTGTTAATCCGCAGGTCCCTGGTTCGAGCCCAGGTCGGGGAGCCAAATCCC
>JBEPVT010000097.1:0-14569 GCA_041690895.1 Gammaproteobacteria bacterium | reverse complement strand
ACCAATGCTCGATCCACGACAACGCATCCGTGTGCTTGGCGCAAAACGCCGTCAGGACGCCCCGCCCCACTACCTTCATGTACGTGTCGCCAGGAAATGCATTGTACATCCAGAGTTACCACGGTGGGAACTATACACTACAGTTGTTCCCAATATCATACGTCAGTCTTGCTCACCCGTAAGCACATGATAAAAATCGGTTTTTAGCAAAGAGATGCGTGGATCTTAGGTATGCTCAGCTTACAGGTGCCTTCGCGAGCTGCCGCGGCTGGGTTGTCCTTGTCCAGACCTAGCAGCGTACTGCGGTTCGGCAGCCTTTAGGCCTGCATCCTGGCGCAAGTTTTCTGCCGACGCGCACGAGGCGATCTTTGCGGCGCGGGAGTGCAAGAGACAGAATCTTCTCGATTTCACGCTGAATCGTTGGGCTCAGGCCGTCGGACATAACGACGCGACGGTGCACAGCATAGACATGGCGCGCTAGCGCGGGCGCGATGCTTTTGGGTTCTGGGCCACGATCCTCGAGCAGCAGGAATCGATCGAAAGTCACCAGCGGCCCGCGGTGGCCCACGGGGACGGTGTCGCTCGGGTGGGCGCCCGCGCCCACCCAATTGAGGCGGCGGTCGATTTTCCAACTCTGTGCTTCAGGTCCGATGCCACCGACACCGATGACAGCATCGAACCGGCGCCGGCGAACGGCACCCATACAGTCTTCGCATCTGAAGACGCCGTCGTCGTTCGGATCGAACGGATGTGTACGCTTGTAAATTAAAACGCGCATTACAGCCACACATCGTGCGGCATCACCGCCAGTTGGAGCTGCGCTGAAAGATCGGCGACAAAAGGTTGCCAGAGAGTTGGGCCGATGCGTCGCGCGCAAAAGGCTCCGGCCATCACGATGAACGCGTTCAGCACGATCTCCAGATCTTCGATGAAGCCGTTGAGCGTTCCACCCACGGTGCTGCCGTAAGTCAAGAATAGCGCGTCGCGATAATTTGCTTTACCACGATATCTAAAAGCTTGATGCAAGTATCCAAGGGTCTTTCCGCGGAGTCTGGCGTCACGCAACTGTTTTGCCGCAGCTTTGCGAAAATCCGTGAGGCCGAGCTTCGGCAATTCTTTGTGTCTGAGGTCTTCGCAGACTTGCCATACCCGATACTCGCGGCACCCGTTCAAGTAGGAAATACACGCGCCGAACGCCTCAGTAGGATTCGCCGGCCGCGTACTTGTGTTGAATGTGTTCGACCCTCGGAGCACCGCGATCTCTTGTTCGGCTGCCGGATTTTCGAGTGTCGTAAGTCGATAGGAGAATGGAGCCATTGCGTGTCCGTTAGCCACAATCTGGCGATCCCATGCGTTGGCCGTTCCCATGTGGTCCTGTTGTTGCGTACCTTCTTTAGCAGCAACCATTGCGCTCGCCGCGCAATACGTTCCGTAGTACCACGTCATAATCGCCACTCGTGCCAGATCTAGCTCCTTACCGCGCATCGTGCGCAGTGCGGATAAGTGATGTAGGCCCATAAGCAACTGTTCGAAAGCGGTATTGATCGCAGCATCAGTCAAGGCCGTCGAGCGCTGCACGTTCGCGTACAACGGTTGAATCCCCTGTTTATCGAAGTTAACGGCGGAGGATTGAACCAGGACCGAGAGGGCGTGCATCCAATGCACGGTACCTTGCAACGCGAATCGGGGCTCGGGAGCGCCTTCGGGCTCGTCCAACGTACCGGTCATCGTTGGTTGGCCCTTCGTAATCCGCTGGTATAGAAAGCTCATGGTCCCTCAGCTTCGGTCCGGGAAATCGCGGGGGCGCTACTCACGGAGGCGGTCGTCCTTGTCACCACCACCAGTGTATGCATCGATTTGGAATTCAAACCTAGGTGCGGTTCACGCTTTTTTACAGATAGCTCTGCGCGATCATGGCAGTGCTTCGGCGGTGGCACCATCGCGAGCGTGGCCCAATCTTTACTTGGTGATTTCTCAGAAGCCCTGGGCACGCGGCGAAGTCACGGAAGGCTTTTAAGAGCTAGCCGTCGCTGAACTGCTTCAGGCAAAGATAGCGACACCGGCGACGCTGGTGAGTATTGGGGGCGCCGCTAGTATCGGCGAAAATCTCCCCGATACCTCTACTAGCCCCGGATTGCCGGTTGGGGTTCAATTGCCCTGTGGCAAAGACACCGCAAAAATTCCAATACTCCTGGCTGCGATTCGAATCGGGAGTTCCCTCTCGCGTGAGTAAGGAGCAAAAGTTACGACCAATTGTCAGCGTAGAGGAGATGGTAGAAGTGTAGAGGAATGCGTCTTTAAAATACGTCCAAGTCTTTGTTTTAATTGGTGGGCCGTGTAGGGATCGAACCTACGACCAATTGATTAAGAGACACCGCTTTTTCCGAATCAACGCCTAACGTTGCACCACTAGTCATCTGCTCTAGCGCCGCTCTCTTGGCTTTTCTACCCGGCAATTCCCATAGCGTTAGACATCGTTGGCAACGCCGGGTAACATTCCATACCAGCGCCTTTTTGTTACCCGGGTGTTACCCGGATGGAACAGTTGACCATGCCCACCCTGAAAATGACGGACGCCGCCGTTCAACGAGTCTCTGCGGCAGCGGGCGAGCGCACGGACTACTTCGACTCCCACCCCCGCGATCGTCAGCGTGGCCTAGTGCTGCGAGTATCCGCTGGCGCGGATGGCTCCGTTACGCGCACGTGGGCGACCCTCTATCGGATCAAGGGGAGCACGAAGCTCCGCCGAGCCACCATCGGCGACTATCCGACGTACTCACTTGCGGAGGCCCGCGAGGAAGCCGCCCAGATCGTGCAGGCCGCGCGGAAGGGAATGGACATCATCGCCGAGCGGGAGGCCGCAGCGAAGGCTCGAGCCGCCAAGGAGAAAGATACTGTCGAGGCTGCCGTCAAAGACTTTCTGGAGGACTGGGAGAAGCGGCCAAAGCGCATGGGCGGAATGCGTGCCGCCTCCTACGTCAAGGTGCTGCGCCAGCATTTCGATAACCGGGTGTTGCCGAGATGGCGTACCCGGCATGTCGGCGACATTACACGCGGCGACGTTGACGAGCTGGTGCGCAAGGTGGCGCGTGACGCTCCGGTACTCGCGAACCGCGTACTCGCCGGGCTCAAAGCTTTCTTCAACTGGTGCATCCGGCACGACCCGCCGTTAGTGCACGTGAATCCGGCCGCGCTGGTCGAGAAACCTGGCCAAGAAGAAGCACGAGAGCGCGTGCTCACGGCGGCGGAACTGCGATACGTCTGGTCCGCTTTCGATAAGATCGGCTATCCCTTCGGCCCTTTTTTCAAGCTTGCGCTTCTCACCGGGCAACGCCTCTCGGAAGTTGCTGGATTGCGCTGGTCTGAAATTGATGAGTATTCGAGCAGCTGGACGATTCCGGCCGCTCGAACCAAGGGGCGCCGGGTGCATGTGGTGCCGTTGAGCGCGCAAGCCATAAAGATCGTGGAGGGTCTCAAAGCATTCAAGCGCAAGGATGTGGATCTGATATTCACCACTACGGGCAAGACGCCTATTAGCGGCTTCTCGCGCGCCAAGTCGCTATTGGATACTGCGATCACAGCGGCACGGAAGGAAGACAAGCTGGCCCCGCTCGCTCGCTGGACGATTCACGATTTACGGAGGACAGCGGCTACAGAAATGTCGCGGCTCAAGGTTGCGCGATTCATCATCGCCCGGGTGCTCAATCATGCGGACACGCAAGTCACAGGGATCTACGACCGAAACGAATTCCTGGAAGAGAAGAAGACCGCCTTGACCGCGTGGGCCAACCATCTCGATATCATCTTGTCCAACAAGGTCACACCACTTGCCGCGCGGCGTAAGCGGAGCACTGCATGAGCCCTGAGAAGGTCAGCGCGATCACTCTCAAACTTAACAACGGCGCGACGTACACCGAGCTACAAGGGATCGCCGCTCGATACATAAAAAAATGCTTCGGCGAAAAGCATGACACGCCGAGCATGAGGACTCGCGTGGCGAGCACATTTCTCCGCGCGTGCGTGGCCTATCTGCGCCGTGATGGTGCTGCCGAGGCGAGCGGGTACCGAGCGGATGCTTCGGCGCTGGAAGCCGCGTTGCGCGTCCTGAGGCGGGACGGACGGCGATATTTTGACTCGCTAGTGGCAGTGGCAGACGAGATCGTAGTCAACTCGGGCCGCGTCGAGATTCGCAGCCGTGTGGCCCAAAGAGCCACTGAGGCGCTTGAGGATATGGCGCGGCGCTATCGGGAGATTGCACACGAGCATCGGTACGCCAAGAACATAACTATTTTCTACTGCGTCAAGAATGCCTTCGTCAACGAGGGCTGGCCGGTGCCCAAGCCCAAAGAGGCATACGACCTACAGGCCTGGCTCGACGGCTCGGCACCCGAACTGAAGCTTAAGATCGTTAAAGACCTTCGCGATATCCGGCGCCGCCTGAAGTAGAAGACCCTGTCGCCGGGGGACAAAACACCCCCTCATATTTCTGCACGTTCTGCCCTCCTCTGTCCGCGCAGCTTGAGTTGCAATGTTACCAACGTCACCCGACGTGAGGTAACGCAATGTCTGAGTTCGTAGTTCCGCCGCCCACACACACCATCGCCGGCAAGAAATTCTGGAAGCGGCGCGTGATTCGCGAAGCGCTAGCTCTCGCTGCCGGCGAGCCACCGCCTGTGCCTGCCGCCGACGATGAGCACCTGGTCCAGTCGCGTGAACTGCGCCAGATTCTCGGCGGCGTTTCCGACATGTGGTTGTGGCGTCACTCGCGCCAGTCTGCGGAGATCGATGCTCAGCAGAAGGCTCAGGCAGCAAAAGCACGCCGCAGGGCCACAGCGTAATGCCCACCAAAGAAAAAGGGCTGAGCGGATCGCCATCCGTCAGCCCTGATCTTTTCCCCCAGCACGGAGAATCAGATGAACGCGAAATCTATCCCAAATCCTCCTCCTCAGCAAATTGAGCCGAAGTCAGAGCCAGCCGAAAGCGCTTTCGCAGCCGGCGCCGATCTGCATCGGCCCTACAAATCTCCACGCAACGCGCGGCCGTCGTGGCACTGGCGGCCACCGCCAAGGTCGGCGCGCCGATGAATGCCATTACAGATATTGGTTATGTATTTTCAAAACAATTAGGTAGTCGTAACGATGATGTAGACGTTACGGATACAAGCCCTCACGAAAATGTGAAGGTTTCTAGCCGTAACGCATTGGAGCCAATCGATTGCTTTCTGTGCCATCGACGCCTTCGAGATGCTGAACCGGTTTATGTGTTCAGCTACTATTTTCAATGTGCGCATCGGTGGGCGGTTCGTAGTTGCGCGGAGCACGCGAGGCACGACTTTCACACCCACAAGACAGATTCATGGGCCGCACAGAAGCGGCAATACTGCGACCCGAAGCCTTGTGAGTGCTGCGGGCGTACTGTCCACCGTGAGAGCGTGCGCACCGGTTGGGTGAACTCCAAATTCCGCACGTATTGTACTGATCGATGCCGTTACCGTGATGCCAATCGCCGGGCGGCACTCCAACGCAAAGGACTTAGGCGAGCGATCACTTGCTGGTGCTGTCACGCATCCTTCAAGCCGCGACGCTTAGACGCGAAGTTTTGTTCATCCGCCTGTCGGCAAAATGAATACCGAGCGCGCAAGGCAGTGCGCTCGTGAGCGGCAATTTCGCCCACCGCATCGCGCCGTTCGAGCCTGGCGAGCGTCGCGGGCGCACACCAAAACCGAAAACAAAGGCACCCCCGCGTGATCGCGGCGAGCAGTGGCGTCTGAATCAAGCTCGCGTCGCTGCCGCAAAGGCGTTCGGGTCGAAGCTGCTATGAGCGCGCAATTTTATAAATCCTTCGACTTCAAGCGTGAAACGCTGGCGATGATTTCCACCTTGAGCAAGATCGCGGTGGAGTACATGGCGCAAGGCTACACGCTCACAGTGCGTCAGCTCTACTACCAGATGGTGGCGCGTGGCCACATCGAGAACACCGAGCGCAGTTACAAGCGGGTGACTGGCGTAGTTAATGATGCGCGGCTCGCCGGCATGATTGATTGGGACGCGATCGAGGATCGCACGCGCGAATTCATCAAGCGTTCTCGGTGGCGGAGCGGCGCAGCGATTCTAAGCAGTGTGGCCGCGCAGTTCCACATGGACCAATGGGTTGGCCAGGAACGCCGGGTATTCGTGATAGTTGAGAAGGAAGCACTGGCAGGCGTGCTTGAGGGCGTGTGCAGACAATACGATATGCCGCTGCTGGCCGCGCGTGGCTACCCATCAGGGACCGTGCTAAGGGAATTTGCAGTAAGTGATTTACAAGAGGCATTCGACCAGGGACAAGAGCCGGTGATCCTGCACTTGGGGGACCACGACCCTTCCGGCATCGATATGTCTCGTGACTTAACCGAGCGCACGGCCATGTTCACCCTGGGGGCCGAAGTGGAATTCATCCGCATCGCGCTCAATATGGAGCAGATCCAGAAGCAGAAGCCGCCGCCCAATCCGGCCAAGACCACCGATTCAAGATTCGCTGCCTACCGTGCGAAATTCGGTATTGAGAGTTGGGAACTGGATGCGCTGAAACCAAATTACCTGGCCGCGCTGGTGCAGCGACACGCGCGCAAATTCATTAGTCGGCAAATATGGGATGCCCGCGCCGATGAAATTGCCGAAGTGAAAAATCGCCTGGCGCAGATTGCGGAGACTTTTTGATGGATGACGACTATCGGCAGCGCGCCAACGAGCATGCGCCGAAAACTGTGGATGAAATCAGAGCCGCTGCGCACCGACTCTCGAATGAGGGCTACAGCGAGCGCGGGATCGCCGATGCATTGCGCCTAGACATTAGTGCTGTCAGACGCTTGCTCGGTGAGTGCGAGGGGCTGTGACAGTCTGATGGCCGTCAAAGGAAGAAACGGGCCGGTGCAATCCTGGGAGATCGAGCGCTGGCAATGGCGCGAAATGGTCGCGAGTGATCGCGGGCCATCTCACCCGAGCACAAGGCTGGTATTGTTTGTCCTGTCCCTGCACATGAATGCGCACGGAGAACACGCATTCCCCTCACAGGCGACCATCGCCAAGCGTTCCGGGCTCAGCGAGCGGTCGGTGAGAACCCACCTTGGACTTGCCGAGAAAGACGGCTGGGTCAAGATCTACCAGAAGCCTCGGACAGGCCAAGCCTGGTTCGTGAATGAATACGTGGCGACGATTCCCAGTGAGTTGCGCGAATATTTCGCCGAAAAGCCCTGGGAAAAAGACCCAACTTGGAGACGCCCGGAAAATTCTGCCGGTCGTTCGACCGAAACAGAGGCACCTGAGCAAAAGTCCGGGGCAAGTCCGGGGCTTGACCCCCATGGCAGCCACCAAAATCCGTTACACCCGGCAACCGGTGCAGAACACCCGGCAATTGGTGCACAACGGGCGGCAAATCCTTCCGCAACACCCGGCAGTCCTTTCCGTGACGCCCGGCAACCGTTGCCTACTAATACTCCAGATAACTCTCCATCTAATACTCCAATGAATACTCCATATGAATGTGCAGTACAAAGCGACCGCACCACCGTTGTGAAGGCTGGTTTTGAAAAAGAGGCTGGCAAGGCAAAGCCCAAAACCAAAGGACAGCCACTGAGCCGAGAGCAGTGCATCGAACTCGCCCGCATCGGATTTGCAAAGGGGCTCGATGCAGAAACGATCCGCAAGCAATACGGACTTGAACTCACCGACCTTGAATAAACGGGCGGAAGCATTTGCCGGGTGTTGCTAGTACCTCGCAATGACGATACATACATTGGCCATGAGCGAGCCTGGTATCAGCGCAACGATCAGCAATACGAACGCGAAGGAGTCGGAGGGCACCACGACGGCCGAGATCGACACCGCCCCCCAGCGAAAATTAATCGGCCGGCCGTTTCAGAAAGGTGTCAGCGGAAATTTAGCGGGCCGCCCGAAGATCGAGCCGCGTGTTCGCAGATACGCGAGAAAGTACGACCGCAAGATGTGTCGCGTGCTCGCGGAGATCGCGATGGACCCTAAGGTGCCATCGTCCGAGCGCAGGCGTTCGGCGATGGATCTTGTCGCGATTGGCTCTGGTCGGCCGGCGCTAGTGCAAGAAATTTCGGGCCGCGACGGCGTGCCGGTCGGGCCGCTGATCGCCATGAATTTCGGCGCGCAGCCTGGCCAAGCGCTCACGCCCGCCGCGGCTTACGCGATGATGTGCTCAGGCGCGCTTGAGCCCGATCCGAACCACCCTGCCTTTCAGCCGCAACCCGATGAGACCGTGGTCGCTGAGCAGGACAAGAAATCGTGAAGGCGCCGACGTTAACGCTATACGACGACCGTGCAAAAACGTTTACACTCGCCAATATTCGCCCTACAATTACGCCGTTACCTGGAGGGCGTCGAAATGGCTTCAGCAGTAGGATATTTGCGCGTATCGAAGCAGGAACAAGCCAACTCTGGGTTGGGCTTGGGCGCGCAACGTCAGGCAATCGAGAACTTTGCAAACGCCAACAAAATCACGATTACCGAGTGGCACCAGGATATCCAGACCGGCAAGGGCGCGGACGCCTTGAGCCAGCGCCCCGGATTGCGCACGGCGCTCACCTCAGCGAAGCGACTGAAGGGGCCGCTGATCGTGTCGAAGCTCGATCGATTGGCTCGCAACTCGCACTTCATCACGGGGCTTATGGAGCGCAAGGTGCGTTTCATCGTCACGATGTTCCCGGATGCCGATGCCTTCATGTTGCAGATCTATGCCGCCGTGGCCGAAAAGGAGCGGGACTTTATCAGCATCCGCACGAAGGAAGCCTTGGCTCGCTCCACCAAGAAATTGGGCATGGCGGGGAAGACCAAAATCGCACAGCGCTCGATTCACGCGCTCGCGATGGAAGGCAAGCAGAATGCCGCCATGAAGCGCGCCGAATCAAAGCGCGCAGAGATCGAGTTCGCATTAAAGGACGGAGCATCGCTGCGCAAAGCTGCGGAGACCTTGAACGAACGGCAGGTCGAATCATTGGCCGGCGGCCGCTGGCATGCTCCCAGCTTGCTCAAGGCTGCCCGGCGCTTAGGGCTACGTTAGCCGCTCGCCATGGCACACCCATTCGGCATTGCAGGATTGATCGTCAATACCTTGAGTGCAGTCGGGCTGCTGATATTCACGTCGAAGCCGGATGCGGGCTCGCCGTTGACTCACGAGCAACTACAGTCAGTGCGGTCGCCCGCGCAGCGACGCCAGTACTTTTGGAAGGTTTGGGGATATCGCGGTTCTTTCGCAGCGCTCGCACTTGGGTTTGTTCTTCAGCTGCTCGACCTACTCGCCGGCTAACAGCGCGCGAGCAGCGCCACGCGGCACCATTCACGAATAAGAACCCTTCGGGCCTAAGTCACGCCGCGCTACGGGCTTCCTATTCGGTTTGCAGGCGTCGGCTCATCAAGCTTCAGTCCTCAGTTGCGGCAACGGTCGGGCACAAAGCGCCGCATATTCACGTTTTGTTGCGCAGCCAATCCCAGTTTTTTTCCGCACCGAGGACACGGAGTTCGACTAGTCGCCAGAGAGGCGAAGAGTATCGCGCATACAAAGATCAGCGCCCCGATGAACTTAAACACTTCGCTCGAAGCGGCGAAGTAACAGATTGCCCCTGGAATGGCGATGGCTACGGCCTTCAGCCAATTGGCCATGCAGCGGCCCTCCAAATATTCGCGAACTGTCATGGGCTTCGATGTTATCTGATCAGCAGGAAGGCCGCAGCATGAGCGCTGAGCCTTTCGACTGGCAGCACCCGAACTACGCGGAAATCTATCGGCAGCGCGCCGAGCGATTGAGTCGGCTGCGTGCAAACCCGTCATCGATCCCGGCGTTACATACGTTCTACGCGCAGAATCCCGCCGCGTTTCTGAACGATTGGGGCGAAACAAACGATCCTCGAAACCCTGAGCGCGGGCTACCATCGACCGTACCTTTCATCTTATTTCCTCGTCAGATCGAGCTGATTACCTGGTTCCTTGAGCGATGGCGTGGACAGGAAAATGGACTCGTCGAAAAGTCGCGCGATATGGGCTGCTCGTGGCTGCTGATGGCATTCGCTTGCACCATGAGCTTGTTTCACCGCGGACTCGCTTTCGGGATCGGTTCTAGAAAAGAGGAACTGCTTGACAGAAGCAACGACCCGAGTTGCTTGTTCTTCAAAGCGCGCGCGTTCCTTTCAACTTTGCCGCCCGAGTTTCTTCAAGGCTGGTCGATTAAGTACTCAGCGGACCGGCGCATAGCATTTCCCGCGACGGGCAGCACCATCACGGGCGAGGCTGGCGATCAGTGCGGCCGCGGCGCGCGCGCCTCGATGTATTTCATCGACGAAGCGGCGCATTTGGAACACCCTGCGCTGATCGACGCCTCCTTGTCGGCGACGACCAATTGCCGCATCGACGTTTCGACACCGGCGGGGAGATCCAATAGCTTCGCGGAGAAGAGATTCTCGGGTCGTATTCCCGTCTTCACGATGCACTGGACCCAAGACCCGAGAAAATCTCAAGTCTGGTACGCCAAGCAAAAGGCGACGCTGGCGCCCGAGGTGCTCGCGGCCGAGGTGGATCTCGATTACAGCGCGAGCATCACGGGCATATTGATAAGACCCGAATGGATCAGATCGGCGCTCGGCGCGGCACAGAAGCTTGGCATCAAGCTCTCGGGTGCTTGGCGAGCGACTCTCGATCCAGCCGACGAAGGCCGAGACGATTGCGCGCTGGCGATCAGGCACGGCATCGAGTTGAAGCATCTCGAGTCCTGGTCCGGTAAGGACTCAAATATTTACCAGAGCACGTTGCGCGCGATCAATGTGTGCGACGGCTACCGAATTCGCGAGTTAACGTACGATAGCGATGGACTTGGCAGCGCGTGCAGAGGTGACATTGCTGCCATCAACGCGCAGCGCACCGCTGCCGGCAAGGCCGCGATTGCCGATGAGGCTTACCGTGGTAGCGGAAGTGTCATCGACGGGGATGGTGAGATGGTGGCGGGCCGAAAGAACGACGACTTTTTCGCCAATAAGAAAGCGATGAGTTGGTGGCACACGCGGCTGCGTTTTGAAGCGACGCATCGGGCCGTGACAGAAAACATAGCCGTTCGCGACCCCGACTTGCTGATCAGCATCGATCCCAATTTGCCGCAACTCGAACAGCTAATCTCCGAATTGGCGCAGCCCACCTTCTCGCTTAACTCAGTCGGTCGCGTCGTGATCGACAAGCAGCCACCCGGCACAAAATCGCCAAATCTTGGCGATTCGGTTGTTATGGCTTTCGCGCCGCGCGAGCGTGATCACTCGGCCGGCTACTTCTCAGCGCTGATGGAGGTTGCGCCGAGCGCTGAGTCCGCGGACCCGGAGCCGCCGGCAGCGGGCATTGCGCTCCCTAGCCTAGCGTCATGCGTCGTGGCATCACTCGCTGCCGGAGTGCCCCCGTTCGAGGACGTAATTGCCGTTATTTATTTATGCTGGGCTGACCTTGTTTTGCCCGAGAGTCCGCTGGTGATTGTCGATTGGCATTTGGAAGAACTCGGCGGCGACGGGTTCATGACACTGATTCCGCGAGTTCTCGCGCGACTACGGGAACTCATCATCGACACGCGTTCGTTCTCCCACGAACCGGCCGTCCTGATTGACTCCGACGGAGTTGGCCCTCAGTTATACATCAATGCAGCCGAGAGAGGGATCGAAGGCTGTCAGCTGGTGGACGAGAATATCGCTGCGCTCGATTTCACGGCGCGCGCGGTTGCGGCGAGCGGATTCGTATTGCGCGGGAAAGTGAAAGCGAGTCAAGCGGCAGCGCAAAAAACCTTGACGTTCAAGGCAACGACTAGAAACTGGCTCAGATCGATCCTGCAATACAGTTCGCGAGCGCCCGAAGTCGCCGGGCCATTGCTCCTACCCCTGAACAACATCGTCTTAGATTCATTCATCGCCGATAAGCGCGACCTGCGCGCGAAGAAAAGAGCTTAACCACACCACAAAGGTATTCCAAATGAACAATACACATGCCGGCTGGCCCGGCTCGATCATTGATCGAGCGATAGTCGAGAAAGCGATCGGCAAATACTTGCGGACACATCGCGGCGGTGGACAAAAGCTACTCGACTGGCTGCGCAGCGATCCCGCAGATCGCACCGAATCGGAATTCGCTGCTGAGATTGCGGCGGCTGAGGCTGCGCGGGAGCATCGGATCGAGACCGAACTATGGAATATCAATGGGCGGCGGATCAAAGCCGGCCTGCGACCGCTCGACAAAAACTTCAACGAGATTGAAAGCGGAGAGAATCCGAAGAAATGAGCCTGTCGGTCGCCCAAGAATCTGCGCGAACCAAAGTGCGCGAAGGTCTCGCGCTTCAGCACCGTCGTGGCCCATATGCGCGGCCATGGAGCGACAAGGAATTTCTGCGCTGGCTCCGCGGTGGGGGATTCGACATGTCGCGCTTTGCTCTGAGTCGGGCTCGCGATTCAATCTATCGAGAAGCCAACGAGCAAATGCCGCTCCGTTCCGCGCAAATGAGCGGCGCAGTCATTGACGGTATTGCGTTGTAATACAGCGTATGAGCGAAGCCTCCGACACTGTGATGATTTCCGCGCGTTTATCCAACGGACTGGTCTCGCAACTGGACAGCCTCGCCTCGCGAGAGTGCCGGAGTCGCACCGGTCAGCTTGAGCACCTGCTCCGCCAAGCTTTGACCGGCCCTGACCGCGCGTCCGCCCTGCAGGCTATCGCCGAGCGCGAAATCGAAGCATCGAATGCACCGCGCGAGCGCGTGCGCAATGCCGGCGAATTGCTCGATACGACGGATGGCGAGGCGCGGGTTCAGTCGCTCGGGCGCGTTGCCGCCGCAAATCTCAATTTAACTTTCAGGAAGAGGTAACAACCATGGACAGAGAATCGTTTGCGCTTCAAAGCCAGATCGATGAGCTTCAGCGTCGAATGCCGATCGTAGACAATCGGCAGGCCTACATCGCCGCGCAGAGCAGATGCGATTCCATAACACGCGCTCTCGTAGATCCCAGCGGAGCTCCCGGAGCGGTGAATACCGAGGGTCTGCTCGAATATCGCTGCCGTCTCTTGCGACAGATTCAAAAATATTCGCCCAAGTACAAGGACTCCGATCTGTCCAAAGTCACAGACGCCGCGGTGTTCGATTCCGTCGAGGCGGAAATTGTCGGAGCCGCGGAACGCGAGATGAGACGGCCTACGCAGCTGGGCCCGGGTGAATTGCGCGAGGTGCGCGAGCACGATCGGAGCGGCCGCGTCGTTAGTTCTTTCTACGGCGACAGCATAGCGGCCTGGCGAGCATTCACTCCGCCACCGCGTTTCGCGCGCTTCCTCACTCCCGGCGCACGGCGCTAGGCAATGTCAATGTTCAAGCGCAGTCATCTCGCCGCCGTCGCTTCGCCGCCCCCAGACCGTGAGCAGTTGAAGGCTGCAATTACCGCACGCGGCGGGGCGCAGAATGCGCTCGACGCGGCTGCCGCGATCGTCGCGCGAGTGCAAAGCGTCATCGACCGGGCCCGTGATGCCGCGAGCTTGGCTCGCAAGGCCGACGCTTCGGCGAAATCCGCGCTCGCGAATTGGGCGCAGGGTGGCTGTGATCCGGCGTGCGCCAGCGAGCATCAACGCCTTCGCGTGATTGCTGACGAGACCAAGCGAGAGGCCGATCATGCGTTGATCGCGAGCGAAGCCGCGCAGAAAGGGCTCGATCGCATCAATGAAACGGTTGAGCAAGCGACGCGCGAGTTGCGCACGGCCGACGAGCGAATCGAAAATGAGACCGGCCGGGTGCTCGCTGGCGAAGTCGCGGGTGAGATGGAGGCCATGCGGAGCGCGGCAGAGAAATATCATCAGTCGCGGTTGCACGTGATTGCCCTCTATCGGCACCTGCGCCAGGTGCACTGCGAAAAGCTGCTTGCGTCCGATCTTGATCACTGCGCGAAACTCGTCGCTGAGATTCCAGAATTTACTTTCGACCGCGACGGCAACGTGAGAATTGTGGACGCACAAACCGAGATGCTCCTGCAACTTATAGCTGCGTGGGGGGAGCGCGTCGCTTCGCTGCGTGTCGAATCATGAAATTTGCGCTGCGTATATCACCGCGCGGCGGCAAACCGCGGGGGCACGGAGGGCGCGCTCCCGCTTCTTTTCTTTGTCCCGCCGAATCCAAGATCGACGGCGCGGATAGTCGGTGAGTGCCCGCGGGTCAGAAAAAACCCCGACAGTGCGCGATCGTGAGAATTCCCGTATGTGGAGCGCTCCGACACGAGGCGCGCGCCGCGTTCGCCGTGCGAGAACGGCCAACCTCTGAATCACACCCCAGCACTTACGTTACGGGGCAACTTGATGCCCGCTAAAACACATATCGACTTGCACCACACGCCTAACGAGGAAGGGCTTTCATTGCGTCGGTAATCTTCACTGTTTCTACACTTACAGTTGCAATTCTTGCAATCAAATCAATGACACGCTCTTTGTATATAGCAAACATGTAAGTGTCGAATCGACTGCGAATGGTGGGGTCGCGCGGCTTGCTTTCCTGGTGTTGGTCAAGAACCCATGCG
>JBEPVT010000096.1:0-14970 GCA_041690895.1 Gammaproteobacteria bacterium | reverse complement strand
GTCTGCGATTTTGACGTCAAAATTTCCTCGGTTTTGCACAAAACTAGGCACCCCCGCCGAGCCCATCGGACCACTTTTTGAGGTCCTCCATGCGCCAGCGCACGGAGCGCTGGGAAATGCGCAAAGGCGCCGGAAATGTACGGTCTGTGACGCGCTTGTAGATCGTGCTTCTGGATATCCCGAATAGCGCGCTCACATCCTTCAGACGTAAAAGCGCGTCGTGGCTAAATCGGCTTTCCGTAGATCTGGATTTACGGAATTGCGACGCGGGGCCGCCTGCGAAAGACTGATTTGCGTTCGCGTCGTCGGAGCTACTCGGGCTCGGGCGTTCTACCCGTTTGACCCAGTCGCGCTGCGTGGGAGGGCCGACAAGCTTGGCACGCAGGGCTTCTATTTCCTGGGCTGCAAGCGCCCGTTCCTGAATCAGCATCGCCAGCGTGAGTTGACCTGCGTCAATGCGTAGCCGCGCGAGAATGTCAGCCATGGCGCCGAGCTCCGGAAAGCGTCACGAGGTGGCGGCGTGCCTATCTGCCGGACAGAGGCTTGCGAGCATGAGAGAAGGTACCGGCGCGCAGCCGTACGCAGAACCGCCACCGGTGGTGACGTAGATCAGGTTCGTGCCGCCCGCGACCTGGCCCGTTATCCACATCGGCGGGGCAATGTTGGGAACACGCCCGTCCGCCCTTGGAGCCGTCGCCGTTAACTCGTGCCGGCGTCGGTGCGTGGGGCTCGTTATACATATCGGATGAGCCGCGATCGGTAATTCAACGAATGTGTTATATCGCGTATGTTTATCTGGTATTGGACGCAATCTCGGATTCGGCCTAAATTTCCCGTAGATAGCGGGCTCTTTCCGATCAGTCCTTGTCATTGGTCGCCACACGAAACACCGTCCGTCGTGACCCCGACGCATTGGCCCTCGCCTGGTCCTTTTCCTTATTTCGCTGTTGTGCAGCAAACACAACAACTTCGAGGGTCGTTTTATGAACTCCGTTTTCAACAGAAAGCCGACAAGGGGATGTTAATGGACCAGATGCTTCGTTTGCGCTCGTTTTCATGTGTTAGGCGAGCAGTGACCCACCTAACGACCTTGGTCGGCGTGATGCTGTTCGCGACCTACGCGTCCGGCGCCAATGCGGCGGACCAGACACCAAAGCGAGACTTCCGGGGCCTCAATATCATTGGAATTAGCTGGGGCGGCATTTGGACGGATGGCACTCAGCATATCTTTTGCGGGGACCTGGAGCGTACCACCGGGGCGACATGCAAAATCGGTTCCGGCGCAAGTGCTGAAATGGTTTCCAAGGTTATCGCCGAAAAGAACAATCCACAGACCGATTTCATTTTTGTCGATGATGCGTTGGTCCCGGAATTGATCGCCAATGGTGCGATTCAAAAACTGGACTACAGCAAGATTCCGAATGCGGGCGGCTACTTTAGCCGGATCCAACAGCAGGCCCATCAGTTCGAGGACTACTATCTCCCGATCGGTATTCAAGAGATTGGAATTGGTTATCGCGCAGATACGCTGCGTGAAAAAAAGTTGCCCGTGCCATCCAGTTGGGCGGACCTCTGGAACCCTGCGTACAAAGGCAAGTTGATGTTGCCGTCGTGGGGAATCAATTTCGGATGGGCGTTTCTCGAGATCGCCGCTGCAGTCCGGTGTCATAACCCGAAGGATCTCGAATGCGGATTTCAGGAAATCAAGAAACTCAGGGATAGCGGCCAGATTTCGGTCATCGTCCCGTCCAGTCAAGCCATCGAGAAGACGTTCGTCCAAAATGAATCTTGGGTCGGCGTCACTTCGAATGGCCGCATGTTTAGCCTTCAAGACCGTGGCGTAGATGTGAAATTCGTGAGCCCCAAAGACTACAAGGTCGCTGCTTCATGGGGCGTAGTTGCGGTTCGCAAGACGGGGACGTGGGACGCGCTGATGGCGCTCTTCAATGAGATGGCTTCCCCAAAAAACCAGGCGCTCTTCCTGGAGACAGTTCCCTTTGGACCATCAACCGCCAAGGCGGGCGAGTTCCTGGATGCCAAGAGTCGAGACCGACTGACAACTACCGAAGGCGGTTGGTCGGATATGCATATGCCAAACTGGGATTACATGAGAGGCAAACGCGCCGACTTTACCGAGCGATTCAATCAACAAGTTGCCAGATGACAGCGCTTCACGCAAATGCAGCGCCCCGGTGAACAAGGGGTTGATACTGGAGATTTGGATCGCGAGCCCGAGACACGATATGTTGCCTGTCGCCCGCCGGCCTTATGGAACTCGACTGGATGACGTGAGGTTTGGCGACGTCCAGGCTCAACGGTAGCATCGACTGCTCGGCGTGGCCGAACCGCAGCTGGGCCAGTGTGTCGGACGGCGCGCTGACGCTGTATCGTGAATCGGGTGACGCGGCGGTCCATGATGGCTGCGCGCTCCTTTCCGGGACCGCGCTGGGCGCGCAGGCCAAGGTGTCGTCGGGGTGGGCGCTGCCGCTCGAGCGTACGCTTCGCTCCAGCGGTCCTCGACGGCATCGTGTTTTGATCGTCACTGCGTTCATTCGACGCTCCCTCAAAAGCTCTGTTGTGAATGCACGCGCCTAGTCATATTGACCCATGCAGCTGACCATGCGGGCCGATCTTTGGCCCGACCCAATTCCTTACTGTCGTCGCCAATGAATCACCAACCCGGAAGCCGGCCCGCCGTTCCGCTCCCGACATACAGCGCGCGCACTGTCGATCGGCGCGGCAGGCCCTTCGACCCGCGCCCCTACCTGCTGTTGTTGCCCGCCGTTCTCTTCACAGCCTTCATGGTCGTTGTACCGATGCTCAGCATGTTGCGAATGAGCTTCTACAGGCGCACCGGGCTGGTCGTCTTCGACGCTGGAAGCTTCACGTTCGATAATTACTTCAAATTTTTTAAAAGCGGCTACCTGCTCGAGATAACCGCGCAGACAGTTGCTTACGCGACCATCGTAACGGTGGCTAGCCTGGTATTGGGATATTCGGTCGCGTACTTTTTGGTACGGACTCAGTCACGTTGGCGCTCAATTTTGTTTGCAATTGTGGTGATGCCATTTATGGTGAGCTTGGCAGTAAGCGCGTATGGCTGGCTGCTCTTGCTGGGACTTACCGGACCAATCAACTGGTTGCTGATGAAGCTCCCGTTCGTTACCGAGCCGATCAAGATGGCGGATGAACCGATTGGCGGCCTCATTGCGATGACGATAAATTTCATCCCCTTTCAAGTGCTGCCACTCATTAGCTCGCTTCGGTCGGTTGACTCGCATTTGGAGGAAGCATCCTCAAATCTCGGCGCAAGCCCGGTGCAGACGTTTTTGCGCGTCATTCTCCCGCTCTCCATGCCCGGGATACTGAGTGGCTGCGTCCTGGTGATGACCCTTGGACTTACGGCATTCGTCGCCCCGCGCATGGTTGGCGGCTCGAGAATGTCCATGCTCGGTGTCGAGATCTATAGCAACATGATCGTCTATCTCAATTGGCCACAAGCTGCCGCAATCGGTTTCGTTCTCACCTTGATCACGATGGGATTTTATTGGCTGGTGAGCAAGGCTCTGCGCTCCCGGCATCTGGAACAGGAGCGTCGCGGCCGATGAACCGTTCGCTCGACTTCACGAATGTCGCTGGCGGTGAGCTTAGGATAACGCGCGGAAGTTACGCACGAATTCGCGACTATTCACTGCATGCGCTCTATCGCACCGTGCTGGTGATCGTATATGTCGCCATACTCGCGCCGATGGTGATCATCATCATCTCGTCCTTCTCGGATTCGCTGTACCTCGCGTTTCCGCCGCAAGGATTCAGCACGATGTCGTACCAGCGGTTTTGGTCGAACCACGCGCTGCGCAATGCGCTGAACGTGAGTGCTTCGGTCGGCGTGACGACGACCATTCTTTCGTTGCTGCTCGCCGCGCCCGCGGCTTATGCGATCGATCGATTCGAATTCAAGGGCCGGCGTCTGATCGAGATGATGCTTATGGCGCCGCTGACGCTGCCGGTGCTGATGCTGGCAATCGCGATCGTCATTTTCACGAGCACCGCACAGATTCCCCGTTCCTTTTGGATGCTGGTTGCTTCGCACGTCCTGGTGACCATCCCGTTTGTACTGCGTGTATTGCTGACCGCGTTGGCGGGCTTCGATCGAACCTTGGAGGAGGCGTCCGCGAGTTTGGGAGCCAAACCCATCGAGACGCTTCGCAGAGTGACTATACGGATCCTTCAGCCAGGCATCTTGTCTGCAGCTATTCTCGCTTTTGTAATCTCGTTCGGCCAAATTACGATGTCCATTTTCATCGGTGGCGAGGGCCTGACGACGCTGCCGGTCGAGATCTTTCTAATTACCGATTTCGGTTACGACGTTGCGATCACGGCGGTGAGCGTCATCGTGATGTTAGTGGGCCTGATAATGCTCGCGATAATTGAATTCATTACCGGACTGGAACGCGTCGTATGACGACTGGTAGGAACCAATTGGAGACTGACGCACCACAACGAAAAGCGGCGGCTGGGTTCGCGGTGCAACTCAGAGGCATCCGAAAGGAGTATCGGCATCAGATCGCGGTCGAAGATATCGACCTTTCCGTGGAGGCCGGGGAGTTTGTGTGCCTGCTTGGTCCGAGTGGCTGCGGCAAGACAACGACGCTGAGGATGATCGCCGGATTTGTCGAACCAACGGCTGGTGAGATCTTTATCGAAGGCCGCTTGATGAACGCCGTGCCTTCCTATGGGCGCAATTGCGGCATGGTCTTCCAGAATTACGCGCTTTTTCCACATCTGTCGGCTTTTGACAATGTGGCGTACGGGTTGAGCGTGCGCCGAGTTTCAAAGGGGGAGATCGAACGCCGCGTCAAAGATGCGCTTCGGCGGGTGCAGATGACCGGCTGGGAGCACCACTATCCGCGGCAGATGTCCGGAGGGCAACAGCAGCGGATCGCGTTGGCACGCGCGCTTGTTATAAAGCCGAGTGTTCTGCTTCTCGACGAGCCGCTGTCCAATCTCGACGCACGGCTGCGCCAAGTGATGCGGGAGGATATTAGAGCTTTGGTGAAGTCTGTCGGCATCACGACTATTTTCGTCACTCACGATCAGGAAGAGTCGCTTACGATGGCCGATCGAATAGTTGTCATGAACCGCGGGAAGATCGAGCAAGTCGGATCGGCGTCCGATATCTACGAACGACCGCAGACAGCGTTCGTGGCTACTTTCATCGGCACCACGAACTTGATCGAGGGTGTCAAAGTCGTTGAAGATGCAGGCGACTCGGTCTTCATCCTACAGACGCGAGAAGGCTGCAGGCTTCGCGGTCGATCGACTTCGAGTCGTGCGGAGCTTGGCGACGCAGTCGCGTATTCCGTTCGCCCGGAGCGCATCCGAATTAGGCGTCCTGGCGACAGTGGCAAGTTCCAAGGGAACGCACTCAACCAGTTCAACGGCGTTGTGATGTCGCGGACATACATCGGTTCAACGTTCCGGTACCGAATTTTGGTGCGGGACGGGCCGGAGCTCCTCGTAGATCAACAGAATCGAGAA
Source organism: Gammaproteobacteria bacterium (assembly GCA_041690895.1). Lineage (GTDB taxonomy): Bacteria > Pseudomonadota > Gammaproteobacteria > Steroidobacterales > Steroidobacteraceae > Bog-1198. Next base: position 9,429 of record JBEPVT010000096.1, on the reverse strand, counting down.
AGCAATCAGATCGATGTGGGGGAGGAGGCATCGATATCGTGGAGCCCCAACGACGCACTGGTTGTAGCGCACGGCTTCTAGTGTCGGAAACCGTTTGCCGGCGGTGGCAGGTCGAAAGTGTATTCAACGTCACTGAAAAGAGCCACAAAAGGAGAGGTCAGGCGTGAGCAATGCTGAACGAGTAGCTCGGTTCGTCGCAGAGACAACTTACGAGCACATCCCGGCGAATGCGATTCGCGAAGCGAAAAATGGGCTTCTCGATATCCTCGGATGTGCATTTGCCGGCGCGCGCGTCCGGGCCTCCAAAGCAGTACTCGCACTGGTTCTTGAGGATGCGTGCAAGGGTAAGGCCTCCGTACTGACTACTGGACGAAAGACTTCAATCTCTCAGGCCGCTTTTGCGAACGCGATATTGGCGAGCCAGCTAGACTTTGACGATGGAAACTTTTGGTCCTATGCGCACGCTGGGGCAGCCGTAATTCCCGCAGCGCTAGCCGCCGCGGAAGCCCGTCATCGATCAGGGCGCGACCTGCTTGCTGCGATCGTTATCGGGTACGAAATAACCAATTATTCGGGCGCGATTCTCAACGCCCACCATCGTGACCGATTCTATGGCTCTGGAAGTGGAACTTCGTACGGTACGGCTGCCTCCGTAGTGCGACTGATAGGCGGCGACGCTATCGTCGCGGGTCATGCTTTGGGCATCGCTAGAGCCCACTTGCCGATTTCGCCAATTCTCGAATTCGCAGTGCAAGGCGCAATGCCGAAGGAAAGCATCGGTTGGGGTGCGATGACTGGTTCCATGGCCGCATTGCTCGCGGAAAGGGGTTTCACTGGGCCACCAAACAATCTAGATGAACCTCTCCACACGAATACGTCAGACCTCAGCATATTGGGGGAACTGGGAAATCGCTATACGATTGAAGACACGTACAGAAAGTATTTCCCGGCCTGCCTCTGGACCCATGCAGCAGTAGAAGCAGCACTTCACTTGCGGCGGGTTCACAACCTGCGTGCGGACGAGGTGCGAGGAGTGACGGTTTGCACGCACCGTAACGCCAGCACGTTAAACGATCCCGCCCCAACCTCTATCGAAGCGGCGCAATACTGCATCCCTTATACAGTGGCCGCCGCCCTTATCGATGGAGAACTCTCAGTCGCGCAGATGCACGAAGAACGACTATCGGATCCGCGTATCCGAGCACTCGCGTCCCGTGTAAACCTTGAAATTGATCCTCGACTGGACGAGATGTTTCCCAGCCGCCGCGCAGCGCGTACCAGCATACGCACATTTGACGGGCGGACATTCGAGCATGAAGTGCTAACGGTCCAGGGATCTGCCGAAAGGCGCATGACCGTTGACGAAGTCCAGAGCAAATTCCTGCGTCTCGTGGAGCCCATACTGGGTAACAAGATCTGCCACGACATTGTTGCGCAAATTGAAAACATTGAGTCACTGAGCGATCTGTCGCCGTTCTGGATGAATCTTGGCCATCCAGCTGCGGACCTCTCGGCATCAGCGGCGTCCGGGTAACTTGTGCCGAACGAGGCAAATGGGCAGCAGAGCATCATTATTAATGTGCGGGGCGTAGCTCCTCAGGTCCGTTGGAAAATATCTATGAGCGATTTGGCGGTTGATCAAAGCACCGATATCGCGCCGTCGACTGCGAGCTCGGGTGGGGAAGCGATTCTCAGCAACAGGGTCAGACAAATAAGAATGTCCGCGACGATCGCGATGGCCGAGCGCGCCGCGACGCTCAAGCACGCTGGCAAAGACATTATCTCCCTGGCATTGGGTGAGCTTGACTTTGCCACTCCCCGCCATGTGATCGACGCTGCCCATAATGCTGCGCAGAACGGATTTACGAGATATACAGCACCCGACGGCGCGCCGATCGTAAAGGAGGCCGTCCGGGAGAAACTCCGGCGCGACAACAGCCTCGTCTACGGGACCAACGAGATCCACGTTGCGGCGGGATGCAAGCAAGTGATTTACAACGCCTTGGCCTCGACAATCAACCCCGGAGACGAGGTGATCGTGTTTTCGCCATATTGGGTATCGTATGTCGATATGGTGGAGTTCTGCGGGGGGATACCTCGCGTGGTTGCGACGGATTTCGAGTCGGGATTTCTTCCTGACCCAGCCGCTCTTGCGAAGAGCATGAGTCATCGCACCAAGTGGGTGCTGCTCAATTCTCCGAACAATCCAACCGGAGCTGTATATCCGCGAGAGCTGCTCGCTCAACTCGCCGCCGTGGCGGGCGCCTCTCCAAACACGTTGATTCTCTCAGATGAGATCTACGAGCACCTGGTATTCGACGGAAACACCAGCACCTCGTTGGGAACGATTGCTCCAGAACTGCGTGACCGATCATTGATTGTTAATGGCGTATCGAAATCGTATGCGATGACCGGCTGGCGGATCGGTTTTGCAGCGGGGCCCGAATGGCTTATCAGATCTATGGCCAAGGTCCAGTCGCAAACAGCAGGCAACGCCAGTTCGATAAGCCAGGCAGCGGCGGCGGCGGCAATGACCGGCGATCAAAATTTCATACCGATCTGGCGAAGTGCACTTCAACGTCGGCGCGATGCCGCCCTTGAGATCCTTCGAGGGTCGCCGTGGCTCCGCGTGCCACAAGTACCGGGTGCATTTTATATTTTTGTTGACGTGGCTCGATGCATCGGCGCGTACACGCCGCAGCGCCGCATCCTTGAAACGGACCTGGACTTCGCGGACTATATTCTCGACGAAGCGGGGGTTGCCGTCGTGGCAGGAGGCGCATTCGGCGCATCTCCATATGTGCGTCTGTCATTTGCGCTGGACGATCAGCGACTTCGGGAGGCGTGCCGCAGGATCGTCGTTGCGTGCGACTCACTTGCATCTGGATGACCATCGTGGCGATTGCTCAAGCACTGGGGCACCCTGTGGGGTTTCGGCAATCGAGAATGCTGTCCGTATATGAGAGTTCGATGGAAAATGTTCCAGAGACTTCGCCCGGTAAATTTTGGGAATTCACGCTCTCAGTCTATAAAGGCGGCGAGTTTTCGTCGGCGTGTATATGGCTGCAGGATCAATACGGAGTAGACGTAAATTGTTTGCTCCTGTGTCTGTATGCCGGTGTGCACGGACATGCGCTGGACGATGAGGTGTTCGCACGGATCGAGAATCACGTATCGGCTTGGAGAGCTTCCGTCGTTCGTCCGCTAAGGGCAGTGCGACTTTGGCTGAGAAGTCAAACCGCATATTCGAAGGAACCGCTTGAATCTCTGCGACGAGGGATACTCGCCGAAGAGATCGCATCTGAGGGCCATCAACAACGCTTGATGGAGAGCCAGTTGGGCCCGCTGAACGGCGGTCCGAGCCCAGCAGTGGCGGCGCGCAATCTCATGCGCTATTTGTCGCTATCTGCGGTCAGTTGCAGCAAGGAAGGTTTGGACAAATTGGCGATCCTTCTGAGCGCGGCACTGGAAGAGGTCGATCTCAACCAGGCAAAGGCGCTGCTCCTTGGTGACAGTGCCAGAAGCAATGCCAATTGTTGATTGACACATAAAGAAAGTAATTACTTCGGGCTCGTAGACTGGACGCAAGCTGGAACGCGGTCGCGAGCTCCAACTTGACGTCCGAATCATATTCGCCGGTTTAACCATGTCCAAGCACGATTTTCCGGAAACTGAATTTGCCTCGCGACGTTTGAAAACACGCGAGGCGATGGCTAGCGCGGGATTGGATTGGTTATTGGTGTTTCATCCCGTATCGATACACTGGTTAACGGGTGCGGACGCGAAGAGCTATCAGGCCTTTCAATGCATCCCGTTGTCGGCTTCGCAAGGGCCGGTGGGCGTATTCACCCGTAAGGCGGAATACGCGGAATACCGGGATGACGCATACGTTGATGATATATGGACGTGGGGCGGCGGTGAGCCAGCGGACCCCATCAGCCAGTTCGAAAAATTGGCGGCATTGCTCGGGGTTCGCAACGGGCGAGTAGGCATAGAAGTGCCATCATATTATTTACATCCCCACCACTATGTCCGCCTCAAGCAGTTCCTGGGCAACGCGCTCGTTGCCGAGCCAACGAATCTGATTCATGACCTGAAACTGGTGAAGTCACCGCTTGAGCTTCGCTACATTCGGGAGGCAAGTCGTATTGCCGACATTGGCATGGCTGCGTTTGCCAAATCGCTCCAGAGTGGGCAAACAGAGCTTGCAGTCGCGGGAGAGGTCTATCGAGCGCTACTGACGAACGGAAGCGGCCTTCCCGCCAGCACGCTGAATCTTGTTTCGGGCGAGCGGGCGGGGTTTGCACATGGTGCGCCAACTCACCGGCGCCTTCGCAGCGGTGATTTTGGCAACGTCGAGTTCGGGTCCGCATTCCGGCGCTACACGGCGACAATCGGTCGTCAGTTCAGCATCGGCACCCCGACCGCCCGTATGGTTGAGCTCTACGACCTTGCCCGGCATGCAGGCGACGCCTGCATCGCGCAAATTCGTCCAGGCGTTCCGGCCGTCGTTCCCCATGAAGCAGCCAAGCGAGTGATTTGCGAAGCGGGAATGGACGAATATCGAGTGCATACGTCTGGATATGGCCTTGCACCTGGGTTCCCACCATCATGGGGCGAGCCGTTGCACCTCTTCGGCGGCAGCGAGTACACGCTGCAAGCCGGGATGGTGGTTTCCGTTGAGCCGCCGGTTTTCGTTGGTGAGGAGCGATTGGGCGCTCGCCTGATTGACAATGTGCTCGTAACAGACTCGGGAGCGGAACTGCTTTCTGGTTACAGCCGCGATCTTATTGTCATCAACTGACCGCCAATTGATTCCAGTCAGCAGCGCTTCGCGATGCCGGCGGTCGGGTGTTGACTGGAATTTCCACCAAGAACAGCGGATCGTGATTGGGGCGAAGCGGCTTCGGAACCGCGAGGCATCGGCTTCACGGAGTGCTAGGTCAACATCGGCTCATCATTTTGCGTGACAGGCACATGGTCAGCCAATTGGAACAGGCAGTCTCCTCGAATCGCCTTCGCTGGAACGCGTTTGCAGATAACCTGCCCGGCGCCTTCGAAGTAAACAAGTTCTGGCGGGCGCAGAGGTGATTCTGGAAAATGAATGCGCGCCGCCAATTGTCCTGATGTAACGCTAGCGCCGAGCCCCACCAAAGGTTCGAACAGTCCCTCTTGCCTCGAATATACGTAGTGAATCGACGGATCAATTCGCATTATCTTTGGACGACTGGGCGGCGCAGCAGGTACGAGTGCGCCATGCAGCACCCCCACGTGGCCCAAGAAATGCAGCAAGCCCTGCAGAGCGACATTTAGAACGTCGGACGCAATCATTCCCGCACCGGCCAGCTCTGTTACGATCGAAATCGATCCTTGACGGCGCGCCGCAGACGAGATTGTGACCGGATTTGGCGGATGAAGAACGGCTTTGGGCAGGCCAAACGCCGCAAGGAGTCCGAGAACACGCTTGCCTTCAGATGCGTCACGCGGCTCCAATGCAAGCATATTCGCTCCATCGTAGAGCAGGGAGCTCCCGCCAGAATGAAGGTCCACAACGTACTGCACCTTAGGTAACAGCACCTTTTCAATATAGTGCGCGATGACTTCGGTGGGCGTGCCCGCCGGATTCCCTGGAAAGCTCCTGTTCAGGTTGCCGTTGTCGAGCGGCGAGGTGCGCGACCCAGCATCACATGCCGGAAAATTGGCCATTGGCAGAAATATTATCTGCCCGGTCAACATCTCATGCGTCAGATCATCAATTAGCCGGGACACGATCACCTGCCCCTCGTATTCGTCACCATGGTTTCCGGCCATGACCAGCACCGTTGGGCCGGTCTTGTTTTTGATTGACGCAACGGGGAGCGGAATCCATCCATAAGCTGATCTATGGACCGAATGTGGCAAGCGCAGAAATCCGACGTGCTTGCCGCTTCGATCAAAGTCAACCTCACTTCGAATTGGAGATTTGATATCCGTCATATGCGTTTTCCATCGCAAGTGCCGCTGGTTTTCGGATAGCGATCAGTTCAGCATTGTCGCGCCGAACGTCGCACAAAGGGAATTACCGTTGTTCAATCAACGAGCACTTCACGATTAGCGATCACTTCGGTTATAGCGCATATGAGTGTTTAGTCTTGGACGGTAATTAGCCACCTCACTACAATCATCTTTCGGTAGGGCGCGCATCAAAATCTTCGTGCGCGCCCGCCACTGACGTCGGTAAGGCTAATAGATCGCATCGAACGCTTGTGTCGCGAAGCACAGACGTCGCTATCGTTGACGTCCAAAATCATGGCAAATCGATGCCGTACCCGATTCTAAGGAGAGATTATGGAAGACGCGCGTCGACCTCTCATTCTAGGTTTGGGAGGAACGCCACGAAGCGGATCTACCACCGAGCGAGCACTCACGCTGAGCTTGGGCGCAGCAGCTGCAGAAGGTGCGGAAATCATGATGATAAGTGGTCCCGCTCTCGTGCTGCCGATGTATACGCCCAATGCTGCCGAGCGGACTCTGGAAGGAAAGCATCTTGTAGATGCATTTCGTCGCTGCTCGGGATTGATCATCGCGTCACCGGCGTATCACGGATCACTCTCGGGTCTGATAAAGAATGCGCTCGACTATGCAGAAGATTTGCGCGCGGATAAACGAGCTTATTTTGACGGAATTGCAGTTGGATTGATCGCATGCGCAGGGGGATGGCAAGCGGCGGTACAAACATTGGCGGCCTTGCGTTCCATTGCGCATTCGTTGCGGGGTTGGCCGACGCCCCTCGGCGCGGCCCTCAATACCTCGGGCGACCTCTTCGATGACGCTGGAAATTGCCGAGACCTTTCGTCAAAATTTCAACTGGAAACCGTTGGCAGGCAGGTGGTCGAATTTGCGAGAATGCGGAACCCGCGGCCCAATGCATAGGCCAGTGCAGACACGCTGAGCGGCCACAACACCAAACCGGGCTTGCTGGTAGATTGATGGGAATCCGTGTCCGCCTCCGCGTGCTGACCACTCATATAGTTGGACCTTGGGTACGTCTCACGAGCCCATCGCAAACAATTTGGAGCACTGCAATATGATCATTAGAATCTACTGGGGGCGAATCTACCCGGGCTCCTGGGCGTCAATCGAAGACAAATATCGAGAGCTAAATGCGATCGAAACGCCTGGTTTGTTGGCGCGGTTTGTGGCGCAGGATGTAAATGATGAAGAGAGCATGTATACGCTTACATACTGGCAAGATCTCGCTAGCGTCGAGACCTGGGAAGCGTCCGACGACTACAAAAACGTTTTCCTTGCAGCGATAAAGCCCTTCACCGTCGGGGCGAAATCGGTTTCACTCTGCGCGGTGCGGGTATCTAGTGGCTTGACTATCGAAGCTACTAAATCGGCGATCGCGCCAAGGTGATTTCAGTTGTGAGCCCATCGTCACCGAAAGCAGACCAGGACAGGCGCGGCGTTGAATTATTTTCAGCGTGACAATGTCTCATGGGATTGCAGGTTCGCCTGATGGCCCTACGAAGCAAAACGCGGAACCACCTTTTCCCCGATGAGCTCCAGCGCGCGCAGTACCTGGTCGTGGGTGGTGTTACCGACCTGCAGCATGAATATCATTTGATCTAACCCAGCATCTGCCCAGAGCTCGACCTGACGGGATATCGTGTCAGCATTGCCGCCGATAGCCATCCCGCTGTTGATCAGCTCGTCATCGCTCAACGCACGAATCTTCTGTTTGACTGCATCCACGCCGCCGCCAGATGCAAAACGTACGCTGTTGAGTTCCGCATCATTGTCGCCGTAGTACCAGCGTGCGGCTGCGCATGCGATGTCTCGTCCAATGCGATCGTTCTCATGGCAGCACGCGATAGCGAACGCTCCGACTTGATCGTTGGGCTCAGCGCCTATAAAACCGCTGCGATCGCCCGATCGGATTGCTTTGCGATAGGTGTCGATGTGCGGCTTTGTCTCGGCGGGCGTATTGCGAGTGACACCAATAACGCCCATGCCCTGTCGACCAGCATGCTCGAATGTTTCAAAATTGCTTGCTGCTACCCATAATGGAGGGTGAGGGCGCTGAATTGGTCGCGGCAGGACGGTTCTCGCCGGTAGGTCGAAATGCTTGCTCTTGTAGCCCGGAAAGTGGTCGTTGGTTAACATCAGCATCACTGCTTCCAGCGTTTCCCGCCCTACTTCGCGGCCATCCGCCGGGTCGAAACCCAGCGCGTCGATCATGTACGGTGAAGTGCCCCGGCCCGTTCCGAACTCGACTCGGCCATTGCTCAGAACGTCAAGAGTAGCTACGCGTTCCGCGACATAGAAGGGGTGGTGTACCGGCAATAGGAAGACACCGAAACCGAGCCGCATCTTCTTTGTACGCTGGCTAAGCGCCGCCAGAAACATATCTGGACAAGATGCATGGCCAATCTCGCTAAAGAAATGTTGTTCCGTGATCCAAAAGTACTCAAAGCCGGCCTCTTCAGCCGCTACTGCTTGATCAAGTCCATTCCAGTAGGCCTCACGTTCGCTAACATCCGTCCACGGGCGGGGCATTTGGATCTGGGTCATTAAGCCAAATTTCATGATCGTCTTTCTGCACGATGGCGAGCGTTCTATTCAAACCGAATTAGCGTAGCGGATCGAAGCGCCTCCGTCCAACGCATTAGAGCTATACGTGGTATGCTTAAAACGTTAGTCAATTGCGGCGGATTCGATGGAGACCCGCGCTCTTCGATATTTCCAAGTGGTGGCCGGATGCGGAAGTTATAGTAGGGGCTCTGAACTCCTGCACATTTCGCAGCCAGCAGTAAGCCGCAGTATAAAAAATCTCGAAGATGTGGTCGGGACCCCGCTGTTCAAGCGGCATGGTCGTGGCGTGACTCTAACGAATGCCGGAAAAATCTTGCTCCAACGGAGTCAGATTTTTCTTCGCCAGTTGGAGCAAACCAAGGCGGAAATTCGCGGCGGAACCTCTAGTCCGTCCGGAGTTATCTCCTTTGCCATTCCGCCCGCGGCGGGTTCTATCATCATCCCCCCGTTAGTCAAGCGGTTCGCGCTTGCATTCCCCAATGTGTTCGTCAGCATCGTGGGTGGCTACAGCGGCCAGATCCACGAGTGGTTGGTACGCGGGCAGGTCGATCTTGCCTGCGTTCATGATCCGTTGCCCCAACGTGGCTTCGAGATAGTGCCGCTCGTGAAAGAGGAGGTGTACCTGGTAGGCAAGCCGGGTACGTTTCCATTTGATCGAAAATATGCGCTTATCAGTGACCTGGCACATGTTCCACTTATTCTTCCTGGACGGCCGAATGCCTCCCGACGCCTGGTCGATGGGTGGATGGCACAACGTAGGATCTCCCCGAATCTGAAGCTTGAGGTGGACGATCATTACATCACGCGCGCTATCGTTAAGCTTGGGGTTGGTTTCACCGTGCTTACTCGAAG
>JBEPVT010000095.1:0-15186 GCA_041690895.1 Gammaproteobacteria bacterium | reverse complement strand
CAGGTTTCCTTTCGCTACCAAGTAGCCGGAAGCCTTTGGCACCAGAATCGCCATGCTTGTTTGAATTGAGGGTCTCATCAGCGCAACGCTCCATTAGGGACTGATTGATGGACTGATTGATAACTACCTCGTTCTTCAAGCTGCAATCATATGCCACGATACGGAATACAGTGCGCCGTCTAGCAAGCGTAAGTGATAAGCCGCCCGCAATCCGGTTGCCAGCGTAATCTGAATTGTCGCCGCAGCGAGAATCAAATTCCAGGTGCCTGCAGTCGAAAGCGACTGTCTCAACGAGACCTTGGCGCGCCAAAAAGAAAAAGCGGCGCGCCAAGGGTTAGAGCCCGCGGGAAATGCACTAACATCGGATGCCATTCCGGTCGCTGTACGCGTTCGTCACCCGCATGGCGAAGAGCGCGCGCCGTACTACTCTGCGCCTTCGAAGAACAGAGTCGAACGCCGCATCCTTGGGTGTTGCTATGCTGTGCGCAGCGCCTCAGAGACAGAAACTCGTATTGAACGCAGCGCCGGAAACAGTCCTCCAAGCAAGCCAATGAGGCATGCCCAAAGAATTGCTTCGCCTATTAACTGGGGTGTGACAGCGAGCTTAAATACGACTTGGGCGAACGCGCCGCCCAGCGTGGATGTCGTGTGGCCGTTCACTATCAGCCAGGCGACCAACGCGCCGCTAATTGCGCCCAGCAGTGCTAAGGCGAGTGCTTCGGTCATGACCGACAGCAGTACGGGTAGCGGGCTAAAACCGATGGCACGCAGGGTTGCGAGTTCTTTGCCGCGCGCCGCGACGGCGGAGTACATACTGTTCAAAGCACCGAAGGTGGCGCCAAAAGCCATGATTAACGCCACTAAATTACCGATGACATTGATGATCTTCGTCAGTTGCGCGGACTGTGCGGCGTAATAATCAGTCTCACGCTGCACTTCAATCGTCAACTGCGGATTCGATGTCAGTGAATCCTTTAATGTCATAAAAGCGCTCGCGTTCGTCAAAAGCGCTACTGCGGAACTATAGCCTTGCCGATCGATCGAGGATGCGACGGTGTCAACGTCCGCGAGCAGCTCCGATTCGTGAATGTCGCCGTGACTCGAGAACAAACCGGTTACGGTCCAATCTGCATTGCGAAAATGCAGCACACTTCCGACCTTCAGTCCCCGAAACTGTTTTGCGGCGCCCACGCCGGCGATGAGTTCTCGCACGGCCGGCCGAAACATGCGGCCTTCCACGACTAATAGCTCGGGGCGGATCTCGCGCAGCGCAAGTCCGACACCGCGTAGGGTGAGATTCGAATCAACACCGGTATCGAGCTTCGGTACGTTGACTACGGTGATAAGTTCCTTGGACAGCAGAATGTGCCCACCGGAGTCTTTGGCTAAGCCGGGCGCATTAGCGATTGCGTCTACATCCTCGCGTGTAAGGTTGCTGTTGAGTTCGGCGTCTGATCCTCCACGCAATACGATGACGCGATCGGAGCGCGCGCTGTCAGCCAGCGTGTGCTTGAAACCCGAGCTCATGGCAAGAACCGAAATGAAAACGGCGACCACGCAGGCGATGCCAATCACAATAACGCTCGAAGCGCCGAGGCGGTTCGGCAAGCTTGCCATGCCCATGAGGCTCAATCTGAACCATTGCCTAAGCATCGTTAGCTCCTTGAACAAATTCGCTAGCGTTTGTCCGCGAGCGCGTCGACGATCTTCAAGCGCTTCGCGCGCAGGGCGGGCGGCAGTCCGACAATGATGGCAATAGCGACGGCGAGCGCCGTTCCTGGAATGAGCATTCCGCCCGACAAGTCGACTCCCTGCAACGCGTCTTCGATGAAAGGCAACAAGCCGTAGCTTAAGGCGAGGCCGATCACGGCCGCGGTCACGAACAGCAACAGCGACTCGCCTACTAGCAACGCGAAGAGCTGTCCGTCTGTGAAACCCAAGGTCTTCAGCACCGCCAGCTCCGCCGTTCGTTCACGCATGGACTGCATCAGCGTGTTCGCGGTCAGTAGCAGCAGGGAGAAAAACACGGCGCCCAGAATCACGCGCAGAACAAAGCCGATATCACCGCGTTGTTTGATGAACGAAATTAAGAAGTCCTTCGCCGGCTGAGTCTTGGTTTCATTGGACGAATTGGCAAATAGGGCGTCGATGCGTTCCGCCATGGCAGCTGCCCGCGAGGGTTGGTCAATGCTTTCCTCAAACCATCCTACGCTTCCTCTTCCAAAGCTACGGCCCTCATCAAAATACTCGTAGTGAAATAAAACAAGAGTGGACTGCGAGGCATCGGTGCTATCGAAGGTTCCTACAATATCGAACACCCAATTCAGCGTACCATCATCCTTCCGTGTCCAGATCGTCGAATGCAGAGGCAGCTTGTCGCCTACTTTCCAGCCATATTTTTTCATCAACGCGGAACTGACGAGCGCTCCGGTGCGCATTTGGCGGTATCTCTGCAGCTCGTCATTCTTCAGAGCAATCTCACTGCGATGCACGCTGAGATATGACTCGATGTCGACCGGTAGCGCGAATATAAAATTCTTTGTCTCTTGGTAGTATCCACCAAACCATGTGAGCCAAGTTACTTCCTTGATACCGGGCAGTGAGCGAATCTGTTGCGTATCTGAGAACGGTAGCGGAAAAGTAATCGAGGTTTTGTTCGTGGTGATCAGCCGATCGGCGCCAGTCGCGCCCGAATCAGGGTTTGCGAACGCGTAATCGACGGTCTCCAGCATTCCGAAAAGCAGGAACGCAACGATGATCGACATCATAGTAAAAATAGTGCGGGTCTTTCTACGCCACAGCGCCGACCACAATAGAGGCCAATACTTCATAACGAACAATTAAGTCGTTTCATAAGCCGCCAATTCTAACCGAATCAAGCCAGTCCGTTATCCGCCGTCGTGATCTATGAGGAAAGCTCTTCTGGGACGCTGAAACTTGAGAGCGCTCCTATGTCTACGAGCTGCCGTGTACCACACATAAGCTGAAAACCATTGTGGCTTTATCCGAATCATGTTCAGGGCCAGCACGGTGCCTCACGAATGTCCCAGCACGATAATCGTGTCCCCGTGCAAATGCGCGACAACAAATGCCACCGCCTCAAGACCGTCTTGACTCATTCGAGCGATCGTCATCGTCGGACCCTCTGCCAGGACACGCCGAATTTATCCTTAAGCCAGCCGCACTGAACCGGCTTGCCCCGTCAGCCGTCAGCGCATCCCAGAGCCTGTCCACCTCAGCCTGGTTCTTACAAGCCACCGACAATGAAATCGCATCATTGAACTTGTCATGCGCCCCACCATTGCCGTCATACCACAAGCAAGGGGAAATTTTCGATTTCGTGTACATATGGCAACTCTCTTCACCTGCTCAAAAATCTACCGCAGCACGCAGCAGCGCGTTCTGGTGATGTTTATGGTTATAGTATCAGCACATAACGTCCAGCCAGGGATCAGCTGAATGAATTACGCCAATGCGCGATTTCAGGTGTTTGTGCGCGCTGCGCAGCCCGATGAGTTCTAAAACTAGCGACGCACCTGTGCGCCAGCAAATAATCTAAGAAACGGCCGCCAAATCAGCCTCCATCGATATCGTCCATGTGGCACGTGTCTCGTAATCTACTGTGTCGCGCGCGTTGCGCGGCAGTTCTACCGTGACAGAGAAGACGCGCAAGCGCATCGAGGGTATGCAAGCCCGCTTTCCTCTTGAGTTGTGTACTTAGGCCGCACAAACCCGCGGTCTTAGCCTGGCACAGCGGACGGTTCGGTCACCTTTCAAGACGGTCGGGCATAAATGCGCTTCATCCATGCCATAAGTGCCACGTGTTGAGCGAGATCGAAGGCTACACGGCCACATTATCCGCTCGATTGCTCGGCGCCAGTTCGGCAGCTGTAAAGAAGGCCGCCAGCCGAGCGTCTCGACGCCTACAGATGAATCCACAATTTTGTGGATAAAATGGAAAACACCCGGCACGCCTCGCGTCACGATCCATTTATCGAAGCGAATCTGTAACCGAACCTGCCTTCGTTGAGCGATATCTGTCATGCTCGCAATCAAGAATCGGAGTAAGCAATGCGCGTCGGTCTAATGACTCGAGAGTATCCACCGAATGTCTATGGCGGAGCTGGGGTCCACGTAGAATATCTTTCGCAGGAGCTTGCAAAAAAGATCGAGGTCGAGGTCCACTGCTGGGGCACGCAACGCGAAGATAGGGGGAACTTGCACATCTACGGGCTCGAGCCGGCTCCTGAGGTTAGTGGGGACTCGAAAACTAAGTTCAAAGCCGCTGTAGATGCCTTCTCACTTAATCTCGCGCAAATGAAAAGTCTCAGTGCGATTGACATCGTGCATACCCATACGTGGTATGTCTCGATGGCCGGCTTTCTCGCAAAAAAACTTTATAAGATCCCGTTCGTCTTGACGACGCACTCGCTCGAGCCGCTGCGCGCCTGGAAAGCCGAGCAACTTGGCAGTGGCTATGCGCTATCCTCCTGGATGGAGCGCACCGCTATCCTTGACGCCGACGCCATCATCGCCGTCTCCAACGGCACCAAGGCGGACATCCTCAATGCCTACCCCGAAGTCCAACCCAACCGCATCCATGTTATCTACAACGGCATTGACCTTGATGAGTACCAGTACACTGACGACATCAGCGCCTTGAGAAAGTACGGCATCGACCCCATGCGCCCATACATACTTTTTGTCGGCCGTATTACGCGTCAAAAAGGCGTCACGCATCTGCTCGATGCCGTCCCCCAGATGCCACCCGGCACGCAGGTCGTCCTTTGCGCGGGCGCGCCCGACACCCCAGAAATTGCCGCCGAGATGCGCGAAAAGATTGAACGCCTGCGCAGAGACACTCCTCTCAGTCAGGCCGCCGCCGTCGAGAATTTCGCGTCTGGCGGTCATTCCATAGCTACTGGCGACCCCACGCATACGGGCCACAACATCGTGTGGATCGAGCAAATGGTCACCAAGCGGGAGGCCATCCAGCTCTACTCCCACTGTGGCGTGTTCTGTTGTCCTTCGGTCTATGAGCCCTTCGGCATTATCAATCTCGAAGCCATGGCTTGTAAGGCCGCTGTTGTTGCCTCCGCCATCGGCGGTATTCTCGAGGTCGTTGTTGAGGGTAAGACCGGTCACCTGGTTCGGTTCGATCCCGATCCCGATACCACCCTACCCGCGAACCCTACCCAATTTGCTAGCGACCTTGCGGCGCAAATCACCGATCTTCTTAACGATCCGGCGAAGGCAAAGCGCTACGGCGAGGCCGGCCGCCAACGCGTCGAAGAAAAATTTGCCTGGTCCGCCATCGCCGAACAGACTATCGCCCTTTACAGCAAGTTAATCGCAGAACAAAACCTATAATTGAGAGACGCACAACCGCCGATAAAGCGCCGGAGCACTTGCCTCACAGCGTTATCTCCATTACGTCCTGTAGCACCCGGTGCGCAGCGACCATCAGTGCCCGGGCATCCTGTACCTGGGCGCAAGGGATCTGTGCAAGGTAGTCGGCACATTTCGCGACGCGAGCTGCTACGTTAAAGTGCTTCTCGCTGGCGTCGTCCGCGAGTATTTTCACTAGCTTATCGAGTTCTTTGCGGACTACGGTGACAGTGTCGGTGTGGACTTTTGTTGCCGGCGCTGTGCGCAAATTGGCGCGTTGACTGAAAAGCTTCTCGGACGCTGCGGTTAAGGCTAGCTCGGCCTTAATTCTGATGACTTCGCTCATCTTGGCCATATAAGAAGTTAACAAGGAGCGGAATAAGACGTCTTTGAACTAGGTCGCATGATGGTGCCTATCGGCTGACGACCGTCCTTAATACCGCTTTGAGCGCGCTACCTTCTGTGCAACTACATACTCTCACTTTGCCGGGGTACTTATTGTCCAAGACCTGGTACGCCTTTGCCGATGTGATCGCATTCAAATTACGAAGTGCATCGCCGGATTCGTACCGACCGACATCTTGTTTGGGCTTCGCCACGACGAATTGTGCGTCAGGGCAACTTACACGATGTAGCGTCGGCGCGTTGCGGCGTTGACTAAACCGCACCCAAAAATACTCCATAGCTGCTCCCGTCAAGACTAGCCGGAAGCGTAACAACACGCTCTGTAGGACCTTAGTGATCAAAGTCGCACTTACGATTACGACCGCAGCTGCTTATAGGCCGCACTCCCATCTATTACACATCTATTACACACATCTTCTCTGACGGAGGCGTCCCGGATCGATGAGTTTCCACTACTTATCTATCTAGCTTTCCCTCCTCCCAGGCTTGACCTGGCGCGATCCAAAGTTAGACTCCGGCTAGCCCTCGGCTAGCCCCAGAGACAAATAAGCGGCCGCTCCGGCGCGTGATATGAAATCTTCGCAAAGCGACGGACGGCGTGAAAAATCTGGGCTAGCGTCTCGACGACTTTGTCTTCGGCGCGTGGCCAACGTCATGCGAACGCAACCATTCTATTGGTTTGAAGTGGTACGCAATTTCATGCGTGAAGTGGAAGTTGCCTTTGAACGAATGATTTCTAAGATGATGAGATTCGTTCGCCGTGCCTGAGCGCCTATCTGTACGCCCGATTGCGGGTTTGCGCCGCTTTTTGCGATTTGATTCAATTGGATGCCTCGCGGTCTGCTAGGCAGAGTCTTTAAGGTGCCGGCGACGAAGCTCTTGCATGAAGACATGCCGTCGCTTAGGACCACCATTTGCAATCGTTTTAAATCGGCCACGAAAGCCTCCGCTTGCCGGGCAGTGCTCGAGGCCCCAGAAGCCAATCTGGACCATGATAGGCACTAGCTGAATGGATTGTTCCGTGAGGCTAATGATGCCTTTCTGTTTGCGCGTTGAATCCTGTGCGCGAACGACCATTCCCAGATCAACCAGCTTTTTCAATCGATTCGCAAGGATCTTTGACGGAATCCCTTCATATGACTTGGACAGTAGCCCCTCAAAGTGCCTGCGATTGGTAAACATAATGTCGCGGATGACAATGATGCTCCATTTGTCGCCTAGCAACGCCAAGGTGGCGTTCGAGAGGCAGCTTGCCTCTTGACCACTTTGCAATCTGTCTCGCCGATGACAAACACGCCTAAGAGGCCCAGCGCTGCCCCTGAATGTCCTTTTCTTCGATCTCGCATTCGTGAGCGTTGGCCAATCAACGATTTCGAGGAGTTGGCTGTTCATGGTGTCCTCAACGATTCCAGGTAACTAGTGGCCTGTAACAACTGATTCTGTACTGAGGTGACGCGACGGATCCGCATATTTCCATTTCGCGGTTCGCGGTGATGTATTGTACTGACGGATGTAACGCATGAGCTTTCTCTTTAAGTCGAAGACGGAAGTGAACACCCCGCGAGCGATCACGTCGCGTGCGACCATCATGTGCGAGACCCGCAACTGCTCGGCAAGCTTGCGGGTACTCCAGTGCGTCGAAGCATCGGAGGGCTTGCGCTTGGCGCGCCACTCAAGGATGCGAGCTTCAACGGCAGCGGTAAGAGTTGTGGGCAACTGGCCCGCGTGCCGACTGACTCGTCTTCACTGCGATCGCAGCTTCACGAGCATCCGACGGTGCTGGCGGGATTCTGATCAAAGGCGCGCGGCCGAGCTGACTTTCGGTGCCTTGGCCGAGCCACTGAGTCATTACTTCTTGCCAGAGTCTGACGCGCTCGGATATCCGAGATTTCCTCCGAAATAACACTCGATGCCGTTGATCTTTGAATCTGCAAACCGGAAAAACTCGACGTTTCTAAACGACGCCCCTTTTTTTGTACGGCAGCGGTATTTCACAAATGCATCAGTGCCATTTGCATTTGTCAGGATACTCTCCAACTCAAAGTGGTCAATGGACTCTGCTTGCGTATCCCAGCATTGCCTTTTGAAGGCTGACTTACTGATGTGATCGTCGCCTGCGGCGCTGCTAAAGGTAAAACTGCCCGCAAGAAAGCTATCCACCGCGCTCCAGTCCTTCTTCTCCCAACCCGCATAATAAGCTCGGATGAGTTTCTCATTTATCATGTTCGAGCCGTCCTGAATTCGGTTGGTAGCATTCGCGCTCTGAGCCCCCTGGAACACGACGGATGTACCACACCAGGTATACGCCCCGGTCGCAAGTAGAGCGCGACGTGACATCGTTTTGACCCTCATTGCCGATTTCCTCTCCGTTGTGCTTGCCTGCCCACGTCGCGCAGACGCTAATACAATTCACCATACGGTGAATCGACTGGTTGCAATACGATAGCAAAGAATGTAGCTGGAGTGAAGCTGGAGAACTCATCATCGAAAACGCTTTACTGTTTGATCCCGTCGATCCATTTCGCTGCCGCGACTCCGCCAGTTGCCAAATGGGGCAGGCGCTTATCATGTTAGCGCTGACGGTCACTCGCTACGCCGCAATCGAAGGCCAGTCTCTGATTTAATGCTAGAATGCTCAGCATTACCCTAATCCGGCAACCCTAATGGACTCGCAAATGTGCGAAGCGGCACCGATTGACTAGGGCAACCAGTTGCAAGCATCTGCGGCAGATCAGAAAATACTTATCCTCCCTCTTGGAGAAGCGAATTGCGCCCTCAGCACCGTTCAGGTTGCGCCATTAACCTTACGCTGGAAACTCTTGGTGACAAATGGAGTCTCATTGTCATCCGCGACATTATGTTTGGAAATCGACGCCGCTTCCGCCAACTTTTGTCCCAGTCCGAAGAGGGAATAGCCTCGAATATTCTGGCGGAGCGATTGAAGCGATTGATGGACGAGGATTTGCTTGTTCGCAGGAATGACCCCACGCATAAGCAAAAGGGAATTTATAGCCTGACCGAAAAGGCCATTCAGTTGGTTCCGATCATCGCCGCTATTGGCATATGGGGCCGTAGACATTTGCCGGTGAGCGAAAAGGAAAATATTCGAATGGGTGTGATCGAGCGGGGCGGCCCGAAAATGTGGGAACGCCTTATGGAGGAGCTGCGCCAGAGCCACCTTACTGTGGTCGCGCCGCCAGGCAGGGGTTTTTCGGTGGTCGACAAAATGCACAGGACCGCCGAGGCGGCCATGTCTCGCAAGCGCAAAGAATTGAAGCGTATCGTGCGCGCGCGCTCAATACAGCGTAGGTCTTTGAGCAAAGTCACTTAGATCAACGGTGGGGAGAAGAGATCAGCTCTGATTCGAAGGACACCTGCATCCTCAGTGCTGACAAGAGCATAGCCTCCGGAGCGCAGCTCCTTTTGCAGCTCCTCTCGGAAGATCCTAGCCAAGCCATCTTTGATGGTCTGCCTTTCTGCGGCCGTGATCGGTCCGCCGGTGCGATCCGGTTTCCAGCTTTTGCTAAACGACACTTCAACCGGATCGAGCATCACTTTGTCTTACTCGCTTAAGCTGGCGCCGGGTCGCGCGTAGACATGGTCCAGTCCCTTCACCTTCACGGCGACCAGGCCTTCCTCGTCGCCTCGGCAGGCAAAGCAGACTGATCTGCACGCGAGGCGCCAAGCTGGTGGCCCAGCGCGCTGGTCAGAAGAATCGCTGTTACTTTCATTTGTATTTTCTCTTTCTTGCCCACGCGCGGGACTCAAGCGTAACGCATGATCGCCAAATTCGTCGAGACAGGATCGCGTTTCCTCGCCTATGAAAGCATGGCCCTGGGCTACGGTTACAACGAACCATAATTCGCACCTCCGTTAGAAGCGCTGGTGGGCAGCGTCGTGGCGAACAATGCCGACACGCCGGCGTTAATCGCAAAACCCCCGAAAACCAGCCACGCGAACAACAGCGCCGCCAGCGCGAGCGGCTTGATGCCGGCCGCGCGTATCGCAGAAATCTGAGTGCTTACGCCGAGCGCGGCCATGGCCGTTGCTAGGATCAACGTGTCGATATCGATTGCGGTACTCACAACCGAATGCGGCAGCACTGACATCGAATTGAATCCGGCCACGGCGATGAACCCCAACGCAAACCAGGGGATGACCCCGCGCCAGTCGCGCGGGCCAGTCAGCGGCGTCGCGCCTTCCTCGGCGTTGCGCGACAAGTAGGCCGACAGCAGCACGAGGAACGGCGCCAGCATCATGACGCGCACCAGCTTGGTTATCACGGCGGTATTCGCCGCCGTTTCAGCGACCGCCTTGCCGGCAGCCACCACCTGCGCCACCTCGTGAACCGTCGAGCCGGTAAAGATTCCGTACGCAAAGGGTGTGATCGATACCCAATGAAAGCGGTCATTCAAATGATAGAGGGCGGGATAAATAAAGATTGCGAGCGTACCGAAAGCGACGACGGTTGAGACCGCGACGCAGACTTCCTCGGCGTGGCCGCGCACCACCGGTTCAGTCGCCATCACGGCGGCCGCACCGCAGATCGAACTCCCGGCGCCAATCAGCATTGCCGTGCGGCGATTCAAACCGAACAGCCGCGTGCCGGCCCACCAAGACAGAGCAAACGTTGAGCTCAACACAATTGCATCGATGATGACGCCGACCGCCCCCACCTGGCCGATGTCCTGAAACGTCAAACGTAAGCCGAACAAGATGATGCCGGCGCGCAGCAAGGTCTGCTTGGCGAAAGTCACACCGAGCGCACTCGAGGCGGCGATGCACGAATAAAACGTGTTGCCGACGAGCATGCCGCCCACAATGGCCAAGGTCAGGGCACTGATTCCGCTCGCCTGCATCCATCCGCTCTTCGAGAGCTCGGTCGCGACAACGGCGATGGCCGCGGTCAGCAGAATCCCGGGCAGGAAAGCCAGCCATCGCTGCTCCGGGGCGCACGGACCAGCTGGCGCGTTCTGGGGATTCGTCACTGCGGGCATGAAAAAGCGGATTCCTCGCTAATTGCGCAAAACTATGCGCTTTATTTATCTATTCTTAAAATTCATTATTTGCTTATAATCCATCGATAGCATCACTTGATGTACACCCGATGCGGCTAAGCCTTCGACAACTGCAGATATTTCGCGCCATCGCATTGAGCGGCAGCACCACCGCGGCTGCGTTGACCATTCCTCTGTCTCAGTCCGCGGCGAGTGCGGCGCTGAAGGAGTTGGAGCGTGCGCTGGGCACCCGCTTTTTTGACCGGGTCGGAAAGTGCTTGTTGTTGAATGATAATGGCCGAGCCTTGCTGCCCATGGCGCTTGCGGTGCTCGATGGCGCGCAAACTCTTGAGGCAGCCTTTTTATCGAACACCGAAGCTCTTCCGGTCGAACTTCACTTATTCGCCAGCACCACCATTGGTAACTACATCTTGCCCGCCATCCTAGCGCGGTTTAAAGAAAAGCTGCCCGCCGCACGGCTGGAGTTGCAGATCGGCAATACGTTGGATGTGGTCAACGCGGTGCGCGACTTCGAGACCGATCTCGGATTCATCGAGGGACCCTGTCGCGAGAAAGACATTGTCGTCGTGCCTTGGCGGGAAGATGAATTGGTGATTGTCGCCGCGCCGTCTCATCCGCTGGCCAAGGCGGCGAAACAACGCGAGCTCAAAGTCAGTCAGCTCGCTGAGGCGCAGTGGCTGCTGCGCGAAGTCGGATCGGGTACCCGAGAAACTGTGGAGCGAGCATTGCTGCCGCACCTTCTTAACATGCCCGCCTCGATGACACTCGGCAGCTCCGAAGCGATCAAGAATTCCGTGGCTGAGGGACTGGGAGTGAGCTGCTTATCGCGCTCCGTCGTGCGCAATCTCGTTGCCGCCAAACGCCTCAGCGTACTGGCAACCGCCCTGCCCCGGCTGACGCGAAGGTTTCTGATGATTCAGCACGAAAGGAAAGTGTTGTCCGAGTCCTTGCGCAAATTTGTGGCGCATTGCCGGGTGAACGTTTAGGGCGCTAGCGAGATAGCGCAAATGCGGGGGTCTTATCGTCTTTTTCCATCTCGATCGCATCCTGCAGCAACTTGAGCGCGCTGAGCGGATCATCGACAAAGACAAACAGCTTAAGATCTTCCGGACTGATCATGCCATGGCGCACCAGGGCCTTGAAGTTGATGATCTCTTGCCAATAGCTCGAGCCGTACAAAATGACCGGCAGTTTGCGCGCGAGCTTCTGCGTTTGCGCCAACGTCAGAATTTCCATGAGTTCGTCCAAGGTTCCAAAGCCGCCCGGGAACACCACCATGGCACGAGCGAGGTGTGCAAACCAAAGCTTGCGCATGAAGAAATAGCGAAACTTAAACAGCAGTTCGCGCGTGACGAAAGCATTCGCCTGCTGTTCGTGCGGCAAATTGATATTCAGACCAATCGTGCGCCCGCCGGCATCCCGTGCTCCTCGGTTTGCCGCCTCCATAATTCCGCCGCCACCGCCCGAACAGATTACGAACCGGTGCACGTTTGAGGTCAAGGTCGCCGACCACTCAGTAATCACCCGCGCGAGTTCACGCGCCTCGGTGTAGTAGCGGCCGAGCGGCCCGTTTTCAGACAGGCGCGCGGATCCAAAGAACACGATGGTATCGTGCACGCGTTGCATGCGCAGGCGCCGCAATGGATTCAAATACTCGGCGATGATTCGCAGCGGCCGCGCATCATCGCTTGCGAGAAAGTCCGCATCCAAGTAGGCAAGACTGGAGTCTTCCGCAGGATGGTGTTTCATATCAGTTGACTTTCGCAAAGTCGATGAATCCGCGCGCCACATCCGTGTGCAGCAGCACCACACGTACACGGTCCCCAACATCCAGGCCTTCGAATCCCTTGACGACCTTGCCTTCGGTGGTTGGCGCGCAGATGCGCACCCAGGTCCCCTTATCCGAGGCGCCGGTGACGATGGCATCAAAATTTGCGCCGATCCGCGAGGATAGCAACGATGCCGCAGCCGATTTGTTGACCGAGCGCTCCACCTTGGCCGCATTGTGTTCCTGTTCGGTGCAGTGCGCCGCCAGCTCTTGCAGTTCCGCATCGGGATACGGTGAGGCTTGGCGGGTCAAGGCTGCCTTCACCAAGCGCTGCGTAATAAGATCCGGAAAGCGTCGGTTCGGCGCCGTCGAGTGAGTGTAGTCGGTGACCGCGAGACCAAAATGGCCTTCGATGGGTTGTCCAGGTTTATTGAGGACGTATTCCCCCGATCCCAACAGCTTGACGATCGATAGCGACAGGTCTGAATAGAGCGTTGGAGCAACCTGGCGGCGCTTCGCCAAAAACGCATTCAGCGCCGGCGCACTCGGCTCGGCCGGCAATTGCTCTCCCAGCGCGGCCGCCAGGGCAACGATACGGCTCCACCGCTCCGGTGGGCGCAACACCCGGCGCAGTGCACTGAAGCCTTTCGCAGCGAGAAATTGCGCGGTCACGCCATTGGCGGCGACCATGAACTCCTCAATCAGTTGCTTGGCTCGATTGGTTTCATCGGGACGCAGGTCGCTTAACTCACCTGCGTTGAACACCGGCTGCGCCTCGATCGTCTCTAAGTCCAATGCACCGCGCGCACGACGCACTTCCCGCAGCGCCTGCGCCACTTTATCCTGAGTTCGAAGCTGTTGATCCATGCCGGCGACTGCCGCGACGGTTGCAGGCGCGGCTGCATCGCCCGTAAGCCAAGCTCCCACGGCATTGTATGCCAGCTTGGCGCGATTCACGACGCGAGCGCGATACAGCTCCGGCTGCATAATCGCGCCCGCAGCATTGATCGTCATGTCGATGATGAGGGCGAGGCGTTCTTGGCCTTCGCCTAACGAGGTGAGGTCCGTCGAAAGCTTCTCGGGCAGCATTGAAAAAATCTCCGCGGCCGTATAGACGGACGTCGTATTGGCACGCGCGTGACCATCAATGGCTGAGCCAGGTTTCACCACGGCATCGACATCGGCAATCGCCACCAAAATCTTGATGGCACCGCCGCTTAAGGGATCCGCCACGGTGAGCTGATCCAGATCGCGCGAATTGTCGTTGTCGATCGACGCCCACAAGAGAGCGCGCAAATCACGAATATCAGGACCTGAGTCTTGCGCCGGTTGCGTTATGGTAGCCATCTGCTGCAATGTCGCCGCGCCGAAATCCGGCTGCAGACCATTGGCAATCATGACCTGGCGTGCCACCGCCATCAGGGGGTTGCTCTTCGTAGCGGGCGAACTATTCATTCAAAATCCTTCATGTGAGCCATAGGCGGCGATCGTGAGGAGGGTGTCACTGCGATTGAAAGGTGTCACTTCGTGGGGGTGCAATGAGAAAATGGATAAACAATTATCCAACGGATCGCGCATCGTATGCACGATCTTTGTGTCAATGCCATGTTACTTATCGAGAATATAGGTCGGGTGCCGTAGGACGGCGCCGATGAGCATTGGCTACGCCAGTCCATAGCCATGCTTTCCCGATCATCGTAGCGTAAGAGTTCGCCGAGGCCGTACCGCGCCAGGAGAGATTTGATGGCAACTCAGAGTCCAAACATGGAAGCTAATCACCCCCGCTCCGGGCGGCGATCCAGACCAGCCGTCCTCCGATACTCCAGCACCGACCGCTAAGCAGCAAAAAGAGCCGTCCGAGCCCGAGAATAAAGGTGGTTTCGGCCACATCGGCAACAACAGCAAGCCTCGGCCTGAGGGCGCGTCACCAGGAGATCTCGTGGATTCCAAATTTCAAGCATTGCTGACCCGCTACCACGTGCGCA
Organism: Gammaproteobacteria bacterium; assembly: GCA_041690895.1. GTDB lineage: Bacteria > Pseudomonadota > Gammaproteobacteria > Steroidobacterales > Steroidobacteraceae > Bog-1198. Next base: position 622 of record JBEPVT010000095.1, on the reverse strand, counting down.
TGGCCGCGGAAGCTATCGTGATGAAGAACGATCCTGGGGGCCTCTTCAACCGGCGCGACGAGTTTCTTCTCGCCGTCGGCCCCGAAGTCGGTAGCCTGTTGCACGCACTCATCATCGGACGCGGCGCCAAGCGCATATTGGAATTGGGAACTTCTTACGGGTATTCAACCGCCTTTCTTGCGGATGCGGCGCGCCAAACCGGCGGCAGGGTTTACACCATGGATCTCGCCGCCAACAAGCAGGAGTATGCGCGAGCGCAGCTGCAGGAGACCGGACTCGAAGCCCAAGTCGAATGGATGCTGGGCGATGCAACGAACATGCTGAAGAGCTTTGAGGGACCCATTGACCTCGTGCTGCTCGATTTGTGGAAGAACTTATACGTGCCCTGCTTTGACTTGTTCTACGGCAAGCTCGCGAAAAACGCAGTGATTGTTGCCGACAACATGCTGTTCCCCGAGGTAGTGCGCAGCGATGCAGAAGCCTATCGCGCCGCCGTTAAGGCGAAGGGCAATCTGCAAAGCGTGCTGCTGCCGATTGGCAATGGAATCGAGTTGTCGTGCCTATGGAATTAATGTCTCACTCGGGGATGGGTGAAATCCCTCGCCTTTAGGCGAAGGCTTTA
>JBEPVT010000094.1:0-15214 GCA_041690895.1 Gammaproteobacteria bacterium | reverse complement strand
GTGACCTGAGCGGGTTTTTCGGACCAATCGTAACTTGAGACAATGGCTCCCTGATGACCTCGCGAGCCTCACCCATTGGCCCAACACATCCGCAATTGCTGCACGCGATCGATAGCTGAAACCGGTATTCGTCGGAATAGTGAAGAGGTCGAGATAGGAATCTTCGACGGTGTATTCCAGGACCTCAAGGTGAGCCGCGTGACTCTAACGGGCGATTTTGCGAATCACTTCCTTGACTTTTCCCCGCTCTAACACGATTGTCGTCATGGTCTGATCATCATGATAGGCCGGTAAATACGTCCATCGCTTAATAGTTATCTTGGCGCCTCCCCCAGTGTCCTCACTCTCGGTATCCGGCTTTCCAATCTTCATGAGTACATCACCTTCGCTCATGCCTTCACGGATAAATTTTCGCTCCGAAGCATCCGCTGCGAGTACTGATGCAGAAGCGACTAGCAAGAACGCCGCTATCAATATTTTTCTCATGCGTTATCTCCCCTGTTTTGTCTACCTTAAATGGGACGTGAACTAGCCCTAGCAGACACTTCTAGCAATAGGTGTGCCGCGATGACAGGCACCGATATACGGCCCGCGGGTGCGACGGAAGACTCCGATCCATACGCGCATGCTGCGCCGCTGGACTTAGACAGCCGAAGGGACTTCTGGAAACCGGAAGCGCACTCGGTCCACGAGTGTTGGCATAACCACGTTGCATCGGGCAAATGGCATTCAATGCAAGCCAACCGGCAAAGTAGGCTTCTCGCTCTAAGGACGTCCGCTGATGTCGGCTGGAATTGCACGAATTGCCCGCAGATTCGGCCGCAAGTTCGGTCTACTACTTCACCGACCACCGGGCGAAACAATGAGCCAACCAGCCGCGCCATACTGTTCGGCTAAATCCCATTGACGCGCCCAAGTCCCAAGACACTTTAAAACCCAACGTTAGAAGTGGTTCCGGTTGCTTTGTGGGAATGCCGTCGTCAGCCACCGTCGGCGATAAGATCGCTTTGCTGCACGGCGACGATTGCGCAGGCTTCGTCTGAATCGGAAGTGTCCCCGCTGACACCTATTGCGCCGATTATGCCGGCCGCGTCGCGTATCAGCACTCCTCCCGGATTGGGAATCATTCGGCCGTCACTGGTTGCAGCAAGTGCAGCGAAAAACTGCGGGTTGTTCTGGGCGCGGCGGTTCAACTCGCGCGAGCCCATTCCGAATCCGAGCGCGCCCCAGGCTTTTCCCCTCGCAACATCAACGCGCATGATCCCCGACCCGTCCTCGCGCTGCAATGCAACGTCGTGCCCGCCGGCGTCCAATATCACTACGCTCAGCGGCTTTAGGTTGCGTTCCCGCGCGGCGTTCAATGTCCCACCAATGATGGCGTTAGCGAGATCCAGCGTCATTCCGCTCATGAAGTGTTCCTTTGAAAGCTGACTACAGAAGCTTGCCTGGATTCATGATGCCGAGCGGGTCAAAGACGTGCTTGATTCTCCGCATCAGATCAATCTCTATGCCATCCTTGTATCGGATTAGCTCGGCGCGCTTGGCCTGGCCCACGCCATGCTCAGCGCTGAAGCTGCCGTCGAACTCCTCGACGATGTCATATAGAACGCCCGCCATGTCCCGCATGATGGAATCCGATTGTGCATATTCCGGTGGCAGGAGGGCATTGAAATGCAGGTTGCCGTCACCCACATGTCCGAAGCAAACAATACGCGATTGAGGAAATCGCGACACAAAGGCGACGGTCGCCGATTCGACGAACGTCGCAATGCTACTGATGCTTACCGAGATGTCTGAACGGAACGCAGCGCCTTCGGCAATCGTTGCTTCGGGAATGGTTTCCCGCAACCGCCAGAATGCCTCCGACTGCGCCACGCTCTCTGCGAAAACGGCGTCCCGGACCTCGCCACGATCAATAGCTTCCGCGACAGTCGCCTCCAATGCCGAGCGGACGGGCGCGTCTCCCACGCCGCCTAGCTCGACCAGTAAGTACCACGGATATTCGCGTTCGATCGGAATCCTGGCGCGCGGTATATGCCGGCTCACGAGCTCGAGACAAGAGTGGCCCATAAGTTCGTAGGCGCTTATGGAATCGCCGCATCGCTCGCGAACCTGGGCAAGTAGTTGCACGGCGCAGGCGGGATTGTCGAGGGCAATCAGTGCCGTCACCGTTTCGCCCGGCAGCGGGAACAATTTCAGGACCGCCTTGGCGATGATGCCAAGCGTTCCCTCCGATCCGATGAATAGCTGCTTCAGGTCGTATCCGCGATTGTCTTTACGCAGCGCGCGCAATCCATTCCATATGGTGCCATCGGGGAGCACGGCTTCAATGCCAAGCACCAGATCGCGTGCATTGCCGTAGCGCAGAACGTTTATGCCGCCGGCGTTGGTGGCCAGATTACCGCCGATTTGGCAGCTGCCCTCGGCAGCAAGGCTCAGCGGAAATAGTCGTCCTGCGGCTTCGGCGGATTGCTGGATTGCCGCCAAGATGCACCCGGCTTCGACCGTTATCGTGTTATTAAGCGGATCGACATTCAGAACACGATTCATTCGGCCCATCGCCAATACGATCTGGTTGCCTTCTATCGAGGGTGTGGCGCCGCCGCACATACCCGTATTTCCGCCTTGCGGAACCACGCCAACCGACGCTGCGATGCAAGCGCGCAACACCGCCGCAATCGCTTCTGTCGATGCTGGTCGCACGACGGCCAGCGCACGACCGCGGTACGCGTTGCGCCAGTCCGCGAGATACGGGGCCACGTCGCCCGGCTCCATCAAGATATTGTCGACGCCGACGATTTCCGCCAGGCGCTCGACCAACGTTGGACTCATTCGATGGTCACTCCGGCGGCGTCCTCCCAAAGGCGCACGACGACCGTCTGATCGACCGTCGCCCCGTAGCGCGCGGCGGCCTCTTGCCATAAAGCGAGCGTCTGCTCAGCAATCGGCGCGCGCGCACCCACACCGTGTGCGAGCTCAACTGCAATTCCGACGTCCTTGGCGATCAGCGCTATCGCCATACCCGACGCAAACGCGCGTGTCATCACCTGCGGGATAATTTTTTTTTCCAGAGGATGTTGACGACCCGTACACATCGCGGTCAATGCCTCTGCGAGGAACGGGCCATCAAGTCCGAATTTGCGTCCCGCCGCCATGCCCTCGGCAAGCGTCGTCAGCGTGGCCGCGTTAATGAAATTGGCAATTGCCTTTAATGCGTGCCCCGACCCGCTGGCGCCGCACTGCCACGCCTTTCTGCCCAGTGCCCCGAAGAGACTGGTGCAGCGCTCGATGCTGGCGGCTTCGCCGCCGACCATGATGTCCAGCGTGCCGTCCTGCGCGAAACGGACGCCACCCATGACTGGCGCATCGATAAACGCCAAACCCCGCCCGTGGAGCTCGTGGGCAATGCTCACCGTCGAACCCGGACTGGACGTTCCCATGTCGATCGCGATGCTACCGCGCGACAGGTGCTGCGCGACGCCTTCAGTGCCCAGCATCGCACCCCGAACCGCAGCGTCGTCCGGCAACATAGCGATGACGGCATCGGCTTCGCGGACCGCATCCGCGAGACTTGTGCTGAGAGTTCCACCATGCGCGGCGACGAACTCCTCGGCGACATCGCGACGCAGGTCGAACACCTTAACGTCGAACCCCTTGTGGACAAGCCGCGCCGCCATGGGGGAGCCCATGCGCCCAAGGCCGAGGAATGCAATGCGCTTGACCGTGTTCAAGAGAGTGTCCTTTTGGAAGGGGGGCGACGAACGGCTGGCGTGTTTCGGCGTGTAGCGATGCGGCGCAGGCTTCCTGTCAGCTCGCGCGCGCGCCGCTGATGCGTGCGTGCGCGTCAGCGAGCACTTCGGTCAGGGTCGTCGAGCGCCCGCCCTGCGCCGCCGAAATGCGCGAGGCCTCGACGGCGGCGAGCGCGTGACAGCCGTTGTCGGCCGATAGCTGCGTTCGCGCGCCCGTCCTGACGACTTCCGCGAACATCGCGAGCTCTTCGCAAAACATGTCGCCGGGCGGCACACCGATTGCAATTCGCGCGCCCGGTCCCTGGCCGCGTTGTTGCCGATATAACGTTGCCCCATCGTGCAGTCGCTGCGCTTCAGACCAGCGACTCTGGTCGATCTCATAGTGCATCAGCGCCAGGTCACCGGTCACGCGTACCGTATAGGTGCCTGGGCTGGTCCAGCTCGACACCACATTGCCGAGCTTGCCATCGGCGAATGTGCACGCAACGATCCAATGGTCTTCGACTTCCGCGCCAGTAACGGCATGCCGTGCGCAGCGTGCGGACAGCGACTCGATGTCGCCGCCCAGTGCGCGGAGCACGTCGAATTGATGGATCGCGATTTGCGACAGCGGGCCGCCGGGTGCGCTCGACTGATACCAGCGCCAATCGTCCGGCGTCAGCCTCAGTCCGCGATCGTTCGAAAAATTCGCCTCAATCTGCGACACGCGGCCCAATTCGCCGCACCGGATTGCATCCTGCATCAGGCGGTTGCCTGCGAGAAGTCGCGCGCAGTGGCCGACGACGATGCGCACCGGAAACTCTTGTTCCAGCAATGCGATTCGCAAACCGTCGTCCAGCGTATGCGCGATCGGCTTTTCGATGAACACGTGCTTGCCGTGGCGTGCTGCCAGGTTGGCGAACGGATAGTGCTGATCGTTGGGAAGCGCGATGATCACCGCTTTAATGCTACTGTCTGACCAGATTTCCTCGGCTGTCGCGCAGGCGGCGATACCGGCAGTTTCGGCAAACGTGCGAACCCGTGCTGGCGTCCGGCTCCAAACCTTGGCGAGTTCGATCGAACCAGTCGCGCGTGCGGCGGCGGCGAGCACGTTCGCCCAGGCGCCGGTTCCAAGCAGCGCCGTGCGGACAGGCAGTGACGATTCGCCGTTCATTGGCCTCCGGTACCCGTGACGCTGGTGCCGCCGCAGACGAAAAGTGCCTGGCCGGTGATGAAGCCGCTGTTGTCGTCCAGCAGGAAGGCGACCGCTCGCGCTACGTCGTCCGGCGTGCCGAGACGGCCCACCAGCACCATGTCGATCACCGTCTGACGCTGCGTGCTGCCGAGCGGATGCCCGCGGGTGAAATGCGCAGTCTCCACAGGGCCGGGCACCACGGCGTTGACAGTGATTCCATGGCGGCCCGTCTCGATCGCGAGCGTCCGCGTCATTCCGATCAAGCCGGCCTTCGCCGTCGCGTAGACGGTGCGCCCCATCTTGCCGAGTACTGCGCGTGACGAGATATTGACGATGCGGCCGAACCGAGATTCGCGCATCCCGGGTACGAAAGCTTGCACGAGCAGCATCGTCGCGCCCAGCGTGATGTCGTTGACGTAGCGCATTTCCTCGATCGTCGCGTCGTCGAGCAGCGCAGGGCAATTCGCGCCGGCGTTGTTGACAACGTAGCGCACCGCAAAGCGTTCGGCGACTTCGCGCGCCGCGATGCGCGTGGCATCCATGTCGGAAAGGTCGACCGCATGGTGATAAAGGTTCGGATGCTCGAGGCGGGGGACGGAGCGCTGCATGGTCACGACGACCATTCCGCGCTCAAGCAAGTGACCAGCAATCGCTTCCCCGATGCCGGAGCTTGCACCTGTCACCACCGCGGCGGTTTCGACCATTGCGTTCGCCTACAGGTAGTCGACGATTTTCCAGCTGCCGGGCTCGGCGTTGACGACGCTCTTCGAATGGCCGGGCCTCCGGTCGGCGCAGACTTTTCCGTCCTTCATCACGATCTGGATATTCTTCTTGTGTTGCAGGCAACGGATGTCGGCGAGCGGATCACCGGCCACAGCAACCAGGTCGGCCAGCTTGCCCGCTTCCAGCGTTCCCACCTGCTTGTCCATCTTGATTGCTCGCGCCGCGTTGCGCGTGCAGGTCAGCAGCGCGTCCATCGGAGACATTCCGAGCTTGACGTAAATCTCCAGCTCGCCCGCGTTGGTCCCCATCTCGGGATCGAACCCCATGTCCGTTCCCATTGCGATATTGATCCCGGCCTTGTGCATCTTCTGGAACGTATCGAAGCAATTCTGCTGAAGGCCCTTCATCTTGTTCAACACGAATTGCGAAGTTCCCTGTTCCTTGCGAAGCTGGATCGCGTGGTCAGTCCGATGTGACAGCGTCGGCGTCACGTGCACGCCCTTTTCCTTGATCATCCCGATGGTCTCGTCGTCGGAAAAAACCATGTGTTCAATGGTGTCGGCGCCAGCGGCCAGCGACATCCGTTGCGCCTGCGGCGTAAAGCAGTGGACGGCGCAGATCTTGTGGAACGCGTGCGCCTCGTCGACGATCGCGTCGAGTTCGACCTGGGTCATATTGCGAATGTCGGGCTCCTCCTTGTCGGTGCCGCCGCCCCCGGACGCGCAAGTCTTGATCACGTCTGCCCCGTGCAGCAGATTCGTGCGCGCCAGCTTGCGCAGTTCCCACGGTCCGTCGGCGTTCTGGAAACCAAGGCGTTCGGCCGCGCGCGGCTGGATGAGATCGAGGTGCGAACCCGTAATGGTTGTGAACGCCGCAATCATCATCCGTGGTCCTTCGACGATCCCCATGTCGATGGCATCACGGATAGCGCAAGCCTCGCGCACCAGCAATCCGCGATAGGTCTGCAGACCCATGTCGCGTAACGTGGTAAATCCCATGTCGAAACAAAGCTGCGCATGGAACAGGCCGTACATCTGCTGAAGTTCCGGCGTTATTTCCCACTGCGCAACCCGGAAATTGTGAAACGTAAGGCAGTTGAACATCATCGTGTGGATATGGACGTCCAACATGCCAGGAATCAGCGTCGTCGATCCGCAATCCAACAGATCGGCGTCCTGCGGAATCTTCAAAGTATCGCGCGTGCCGATCTCCTTGATCCGATTCCCCTGCAGCACGACTACCGGATTCTTGACTGGCGGCGCGCCGGTGCAGTCGATCAGCGTTCCTCCGACTACATACCGAACAGGTCCCTCAGCGACCCGGGTTGCTGCTTCCATTGGAGTTTTCCTCTTGGTCAGTGGCATCGGCGTGTCACGCCTGTAATGACGCGTGGGCTACGATTGACGAAACAGTTGCATCGTTTCGCGGAAGCGCGCGAACGTTTCCGGATGAATGACCAGGTTGCGCCTGGCACGTCCACCCTCGAATTGGAATGCCGCAAAAGTGTTGCGGACCTGCGCTTCGTCCATGCCGCGTGTGATGAACACCAGCCGCGATTGCCGGTCGTGCCCTTCAGGCCAATCATCGAGCAGCACTGGTTCGCTCAGAATGGTCTGCACCGCCTGCACTGCGTAGGGCTTGCCTTCAACGTTGACGATGCCCTTAACACGCAACAGCCCGGCGCCGCGAAATCCGGCAAGGAGATTCATCCACAGCACGAATCCGGGAGTCGTGATCTCGTCGTTGTAGGTAAGCGTGAATGTGCGGATGGATGGGTCTTCGCTAGGCGCTGGCGTCGATGCGGCGTAGGACGGATCGGTGAGCCAGCTGCGCGCCTCGCTGGTGCGGCCCGACAGCGCGTAACGCGAGTGCTCGAGCAGACCGGGATCGAGTTCGCCGCGGATTGCGCAATGGAGCGCGGCGCCAGGATTCATCCGCGTTAACGCATCCCGCAATGCGCTGATTTCGCCTGCGTCCGCCAGATCACTCTTGCTCACCACCAGCACATCCGCGGTCGCAGCCTGCTTGACGGATTCCGGATGCTCACGCAGTTGTCGGCGCCCATTCACGCCATCGGCCACGGTCACAACGACGCGGAGCTCAAACGAGCGGGTCACCAACGGGTCGGTCAGCAGGATCTGGATAATCGGTACTGGATCGGCGAGACCCGAGGTTTCGATCAGCACGCGATCGAAATCCGCATCCCCGCCGGCCTGGCGGCTTTGCTCGAGATCGAGCAGGCTCGTCGCCACTTCCTCGTGCACATGACCGCACTGGCAACCGCCGTCGATTATGCGCATCCTGCGCCGTGGCGCGTTGATCAACAGGTGATCGACGCTCACTTCCCCATACTCGTTAACGATGACGGCAGATCGCGCATGCGATGACGAGCGCATCAGTCGGTTGACCAGCGTTGTCTTGCCGCTGCCGAGAAACCCGGTGACGAGCGCTACCGGTATGCGGCTGCGCGTATTCGCGCCATCAGCCGCGTCGTCCGGTACTTCGCTGGCGAACGAGAGTGCGTCTGTCATTGCGGGACGTCCTCGCTCTGCGGGAGATCGCGCTCGACGATCGCGAGCTGTTCGTTGAAGGAATCGATGTAGGCCTTGAACGACCGGTCGTGACGCTCGGTTTCCTCAGGCCCGAAATCTTGCCGCGGCGGTGGTTGCAGGTCGAAATGCCCGTAGGTGTCGACGCCGCGAACCAGGCTCGCCGGCATGCGCGCGCTGCCGATATGCCGAACACGCGTCGGCACGTAGCTCAATGCGACACCTACGCGTCGCTCATCCGAGCGATTGGGAGCGGATTGATGGACGGTGCAGGTGTGATGTAGCGAAAACTGACCTGGCGCCAGAATCGCGAAATCCGTGCGCGACTGATCGAACCATTCGACGATCGTCTGGCCCGCGGTATTCACGCTGTTCTTGACCACGCCGCTGCGCTGCAGAAGCTGGCCGCGAATGTGGCTGCCGACGGCGAATTCCACAGGTCCTGCCGCTCGGGTGACGTTCGCCAGAGCGACCCATGCGGTGACATGGTCGTAGGGACGCATGCCGAAATAAGTCGAGTCCTGGTGCCACGCGGCGATTTCCTCGCTGTGCGGTTCCTTGATGAAGAACCGGCTTGTATAGAGCAGCAGGTCGGGGCCCAGCAGATCCTCTATCACATCGACAATCGCCGGATGGCGAATCAGCGCGTCGGCCCAACAGCAGAGCAGGTGCAGGTTGCCGCGGTACCTGCGGTCGACATCCATCACCGAACCGCCCAAGTGCGTTTCGGTGCGACGCAACGCCTCGCGGCAATCGTTGACTTCGGCAAGCGTCAACGCGTTGAGCGGATAGAGGTATCCGTTGGCTCGGTAGCTCGTTATCTGAGCCGCGGTCAGAACTTTTGGCATAGATGATTCAGTCGAACATGATTAATGAGGGGCCAGATCCAGCGCAATTCACGGGAGTGTGTGGTCGCGCAGCCGGACTAGACGTCGCCGTGAAACTGCATGTAGCGCCGCATGCTCCGCGCGAGGATTGCCCGAAATATGCGATCGACGATCAATCCGACGATGCCGAGTGCGAGCAAGCCGACAAAGAGCTGGTCCGTTTGCAGCAGCATTTGCGAATTCATGATCAGGAAGCCCAGGCCCTCGCGTGCGCCGATGAGTTCGGCGGCGACGATCCCCATGAAAGAGAACCCGAGTGCGACCCGCATGCCCGTCAGCACGTAAGGCACTGCGGACGGAAGCACGACCTTCACGAAAACTTCGGACTCGCTCGCACCTAGACTACGGGCCGCGCGAATCCGGGTTATCGGTGTGCGCGATACCCCGGCGGCGGTGTTGAGCAGAACAATGATGATCGTTGCATAGATAATTACGAAGAACTTGGACAGTTCGCCGATGCCGAACCACATCATCGCCAGCGGCACAATCGCGACCGGCGAGATCGGACGAATGAGTTCGAGCACGGGGTCGGCGAATTCGCGCACGATCCAGAAGCGACCCATCACGGCGCCGAGCGCGATTCCTAGCGCGCAACCGACGATGTATCCAAGTAGGATGCGCCGCATGCTAACCGCAATGTGCATGAACAGCTCTCCGCTTGCCATCATGCTCCATGCCTTGGCGAACGTCGTCGCCGGCGACGGGACGAGCATCGGGTTGAAAAGCGTGCCGACGCTGAGCTGCCATAGCAGCACGATGCTGCCGAGGGACAACACCGCCATCGCGAGTCGCCGAGCCATCCGCCACGCCTTTATCTCCCGCGTCGAACGGACTCGCGGCGTCCGGACCGTCGGCGCAGGCGCCACTTCAATTGCTTTCGACATCTCTGGGCCAGATTTCACGCTGCCCTCGACGCGAGCGAGCGCGAGCGGTGAACCTCTTCGTGCAGAAGATCTTCCAGCAGGCGATTCAATTCGACGAATGCGCCCGATGTCGTGCTGCGCGGCTGGCCGATATCGACGTCTATTTCACGTTTGATCGTCGCGCCGGGACCGCTCGTCATCACGGCGACACGCGTGCCGAGCAGCAACGACTCGACGATGTCGTGCGTGACGTAGATGATCGTCTTGCCGGTCGCCTGCCAGATGCGCGACAGCTCCTCCTGCATCAAACGCTTGGTGATCGCATCAAGCGCTGCGAACGGCTCGTCCATCACCAGCACGTCGGGCTCCATGATCAGCGCGCGCGCGATCTGCACGCGCTGCTTCATACCGCCCGACAGCTCGAATGGAAACTTGTGGCGGTGGTCCTGCAGGCCGACCATCGTCAGGTACCGCGCAAGATTGTGCTTATAGTCCGCATTCCGCGCCAGCTTCAGCTGGGTCCCGAAAAGCACGTTCTCCTCGACGTCGAGCCACGGAAACAGCGCTTCGCTCGCGTCCTGGAAGATCATCGATCGATCGACACCGGCGGCGACGATCGGTGTCGTCCACGATGGGTCACCCGCGCGCCCGGCAAAAACCACTTCGCCGGACGTCGCCGACTCGAAGCCGGCGACCATGCTCAACAATGTGCTTTTGCCGCAGCCGCTTGGACCCAGCAGGCAGTAGAAATCCCCACGCTTGATAGAGATCGAAATGTCGCGAACCGCGGTGTATTGACCCCCACGGCTGTCGTTGAAAACCTTGCCGACGTTGCGGAACTGCAGGCTGGTCCACGCAGCGGAGGAACGATCAGCCATAGATTGGGCGTGTCGCGTTTCGGCGCTGCGTGGTGGAGGCGCGCATGACAACCTTAGCCGACGTAGGCGCTGCCGAGCTTGGCCAGGTAACGGGTGTCGACCATCGTCGCCCAATCGACCTTCACATTGATGAATTCGGCAACGATGTCCATCGCTTTGCGAAAATCGGCCGTGTACGCAATATTCCAGTCAATTGCCTGCAGCATGTCTCGCGTCGCCTTGATGTCATCGAAGCGGATCTGTGCGGCGACTATCTTCGCCGCCTCATCCAGATTGTTGGGGATCCACTTGCCGGCTGCGTCCAGCCCACGCAGGAACGCGACCAGTTCTGCAGGGTGCGCGGCGGCGTATTCCTTCGATGTCGTAATAGCCTCCCACTCCTCGAAGTACCCTTTTGCCGTTGCCAAGATATGGGTGTCCTTGACCGCCGCGACCGCGCGCCATCCGAATGGCTGCCAGATCACGAAGGCGTCGATGTCGCCGCGTGAAAGTCCAGTAACCATCTCGGCCGGACGCAGATTGACGATGTCGATGTCGGTCGGTTTCATGCCGCCGCGGGCCAGGTATAGCTTGGTGAAGAACTCGGACGTCGACCCGACCAGCACGCCAACTTTCTTGCCGCGCATGTCGGCCGGGCTATTGATCGAGTTCCGCGCGACGATTACCGACAGCGTGTTGTAGTGCGCTTGAGGCGCAATGCCGACAAAGCCTTGCTGCCAGAGCCGTATCGTCGGCAGATCGCCCGCGACAATCGCCGATCCCTTCCCGGTCTTGAACGCGTCGGCGGCGGTCGAGCCACTGGCGAAGTTGGTGATCTTTACCGACAGGCCTTCCTTTTCGAAAAATCCCTTGTCTGCCCCGACGATGATGTTGCCGAAGTGAGGTGTGGTGCCGATATAGATGTCCATTGGCTGGAGCTTGGATTGCGCCAGACCCAGTCGCGGCAAACCACCGGCTAGGGCCAATGCCACGGCACTCCCGGCCTTGAGAACGTTGCGTCGTGCGCGTTTGATTCCTTGCTCATCCATGAGATGTTCTCCGTTGTTGAGTCAATCAGAATCGAAATTCAATGCGCGTGGTCGTGATCTTTCGGCTTGATCCCGAGTTCGTCGCGAGTTTTGTTACAGATGTTCAAGATCAGCGACAGATACACCTTGGTTGTCTTCAGCATGTCCTCAATCGAGGCATGTTCGCCTTGTTGTGGGTTCCAATCGCTTTGCGCGCCGTCGTAATGGAATCCGGAGGACAGCGATCGCGTGCGGCCGGTTGCCCCATAGTTCAATGATGGAATTCCGTGTCGGGTAAGTTCGCACGCATCTGATGCAACGGGCAACGCTGTGACTTCGATTGGATTTCCGTGGACCTCCTCGTGCGACTGCGCGACCTGCTGGAAAATGTACTCTTCGGGCCCGCACTCGGACGGCCATTGGTTCATGAAAACATTCATTTCCATGCCAAGTTTGGCGAGATCGGGATCCTGCTTTTTCAAACCTGCAACCACGGCCTCAATCTCACGCTGAACTTCGAGCGGTTCCTGATCGGGCAGAAGCCGCGTATCGACGTAGAGCGTGCAATGGACCGGCACCCGCGAACACCGGTACGCCCACCCGCCTTCTATAGCCGACAACGTGACATGCGCACGCATGCCGTACTTCGACCGACGCACCTCGTATTCGTCGCCCCAAGTCTGAATCGCCTCCATGACTTTCATCATGTTGTTGATCGTGTTGTCCTTCTTCTGACCAAACACGGTGTGCATCGGATCGCCGATCAACGTGATCTTGGTCCACACATACCCGCCATGTGCGCGGCACAGCGTCATTCCTGATGGCTCGCCCACTACGCAAAAGTCGGCGATGGCGCCATGCGTGATCGCGTACCACGTTCCGCAGGCGCCGCCACGATAGAGCGATCCCTGGTAGTCGTCCACCTGAGACTTCTCGATCTCACCCGCAACCGCTGCGAGGATTACATCGCCCTTGAGCTTTATCTTAGCGGCCTTGAGGATCTCGACGGCATGTATGAAGCACGCCAGCGAGCCTTTCATGTTGTAGATGCCGAGTCCGTAGATCCATTCGCCGTCGACTATTGCCTTGGGCTTGTAGCCCGGTTTGTCGGGCATGTATTTTTCGCTGCCGGTATATGAGGTGTCCATATGACCGTTCAGCATCAGCGTGGGGCCCGTGCCGTCGCCCTTGAGCACTCCGATGGCGTTGGACCGCTGCTCCTCGAACACCTGCGGCAAGATGGCAATGCCGGCCGCCTTGTACCGCGCGAGTATGTAATCAGCGCAAGGTTTCTCGGAACCCGTCGGGCTGGGGATGTCGACAAGATCGCAGGCAATTTGAGTAAGCTTTTCCCTGTTGACCATGTCATGAAGCTGCTTCTTCAATGCGTCCAGATCCGTCGCCATTGCGTCCTTTCCATGCCAGGTGGTTTTCTTGGAAATTGAAAATCAATGCGCGCTTGCCGTTCTAACCATTACGATCTCTAACGATCTCTATTCCATCGAACTAACATTTCGCCGCGACAATAGCTCAGTGTTTAATATAGATCAAATGCATCATCTCTATCGCTCCCATCGACCCCATCTATGGAATCGAATCGATAATTCGCGTTCCATTTAGAAAGAACGGAATGAACTTACCGGTAAACGAATTCAAGAAAGCAATAAAGTCCAACACACCGCAGATTGGAATATGGTCTGGACTCTGCAGTCATGTTGCAGCCGAAGTCCTCGCAAGCGCCGGATTCGATTGGGTGCTGATAGACACGGAGCATTCGCCCAATGAGCTACCGATGGTTCAGAATCAGCTCGATGCGATGCTCGGCGGCCATACCGAGCCGATTGTGCGGCCAGCATGGAACGATTTGGTTTTGATCAAGCGCTACCTTGATGTGGGCGCGCGCACGCTGTTGATTCCATACGTGCAAAATGCGGAGGAAGCGCAACGGGCGGTCGCCGCAACGCGATATCCTCCACACGGAATACGTGGGGTATCGGGTTGTACGCGCGCCAACCGCTACGGTCGAATCGTTGACTACTTCGAACGCGTGCACGACGAAATATGCGTGCTGGTGCAGGTGGAAACACGAGTCGCCATCTCCAATATCACCGCGATCGCGAACGTCGATGGGGTGGATGGAGTTTTCGTCGGCCCGAACGACCTCGCCGCGGACATGGGACATCTTGGCAACTCGCGGCATCCGGATGTCTGGACGTCGATAGAAGATGCCGTCGTGCGCATCAACAATTGCGGCAAGGCAGCAGGAATTCTCGTGGGTGCGGAAGACGGCCGACGATGCCTCGAGCTCGGTTACTTGTTCGTCGCGGTGGCATCAGATCTCGCGATGCTTGCGCGTGGGACGGAAGCGCTAGCTGCGAAATTTAAGAGGTGAGGCGCGTCACTTGACCTTTCCTTCGACGCGGTATGCCGCGCGAATCATCTCGGCCATGCGTGTAGCGGCCGCGGAACGATACGCTTCGCGCCGCCAAAGTATCGCCACCGAACGCTTTGGCGTGGGCTGCACCAGTCGAATTGGATGAAGGCCGGATCGACGCCCGATGACACCCGCCGGAAGCACCGTTCCCAACGGCGCGTCACGGATTGTGGATAGAATTGGCTCGACGGCATTCATCTCGAGAACTATCCGTGCCATCAATTTTTCCTTGGCGAAGAAGCGGTCCAAATATTGGCGGGCAGCGAATTCCTGCGTCAGAAGCACCAGATCTAACTCCGCCAAGGAACGCATTCGGATATTTCCGCGTGTTGCCAGCGAGTGACTGCGGCCGACGATAAGAATCAACTCCTCTTCAAAAAGAATTTCTGCGTCTATGTGCTCCGTGTCTTCGGACACATACGCGATTGCTAGATCCAGCCCACCCGAGCGAAGGTCGCGTTCCATGTCCAACCGCGGCAAAAGGCGGGCCGTCACATGGACCCCGGGATATTGCAAAGCGAAACTGGCAAGTACGGGGCCCAGCAGCGACGTTGCAAACGAGTGAAATACCGCCATTCGCAACGTTCCGCGCACGAGACCTTCAAGATCGGCAACCGCTCGCACACCAGCATCTAGTTCCTGCAGAATTCGCTCGCAATGCGCCTTGAATACTTGGCCCGCAGATGTAAGCTCCGCACTTCTTGCGAACCTATGAAATAGTACAGTGCCCAGTCGCGATTCGAGTTGTTTGATCTGGTGCGAAAGGGTCGGTTGAGACACTTTCAGGCGCTCGCTGGCCCGTGTGAAGCTCTTCAATTCAGCGACTGCAATGAAATACCGGATGTGGCGAAGTTCGGTATCGGCGGCCGACGGCAGCTGAACCGTCGTTTCGATGACGGGTGATGGGTCATTCTGACTCTGCACCGGGTCGTCACTCGCCTGACCAACGT
>JBEPVT010000093.1:0-15393 GCA_041690895.1 Gammaproteobacteria bacterium | reverse complement strand
CCGATACAGCAACAGACGGCCGCTCCTCGGCCGTATTCAATGCATCAGAGATTGTCCTATTGACGAGGTCGGAAATCGAGTGCACGTTTGCGTCCTTCAAACAATTCAAATCCTCTATGTCCGCCGCCGAGGAACGGGAATCTTTATGGCCACTAAAGTGAATCTCCGCCGTCGGCGACTGCTCATGGGAAGCGTCGCTGCGGGAATCGCCGGCGCAGCCGCAGCAACTGTGCACGATGGAGAACTCGGCGCGCCCCCACAAACGATTCGCGGTTCTGTGCCGTGGAGAGAAGGAACCGCGGATGCTCCGCCTGGCGCTTCGGGCTCCGGCTATGTGTATTTCACCCCAGTCGAAGCGGCCTTCATTGCAGCAGCGGTGGGCCGGCTGATTCCAAACGATCCGGTCGGACCCGGCGCCGTCGAGGCGAACGTACCTTTCTTTCTAGATCGCCAGCTCGCGGGACCCTTTGGTAGAGGCGACCATTATTATCTCGGTGGGCCTTGGCCGAAGGGAACCCCGGAGCAGGGGTATCAAAGCCGCTTTGGCCCTGCGCAACTGTATCGTGCCGCGATTTCCGCGATCGACCGCTACGTGAGCGCCAATCTAGGTGCCGCGACATTTGCGACTCTAGCGGCCGCTGATCAGGATAAATTGTTGAAGGAACTCGAGAGCGGCGATACCAAGCTCGACGGTGGCGTCGACGCAAAATCGTTCTTCGCCATGCTTCTGCAAAACACCAAAGAGGGGTATTTTTCGGATCCGATCTACGGCGGCAACAAGGATATGGGCGGATGGAAAATGATTGGATTTCCGGGTGCGCATTACAACTACAAGGATTGGGTCACTCGCCACGGCGAGCGCGTGCCTTTCCCCCCGGTCGGATTTAAGGGCCGCCCCGGTTGGACGGAGACCTAGCGGTGGCCACAACACTGAAACCTGTAGATGCAGTATTGGTCGGCTTCGGCTGGACAGGGGCCATTATGGGGCAACAGCTTTGTGATGCCGGCTTGAATGTCGTCGCACTGGAGCGCGGCCCGTGGAGGGATACCGCGACGGACTTCGCCACCGGTTTCGCGCAGGATGAATTGCGCTACATGTGGCGTCATCACTTATTTCAGAACGTCGCTGACGATACGCTCACCATTCGGAATAACGTGAATCAAGAAGCGCTGCCCATGCGCCATTTGGGTTCGTTTCTGCTCGGCACCGGCGTCGGCAGCGGCGGCGTCCATTGGAACGGCCAGATCTGGCGTTTTCTGCCGACTGATTTTCTGACCAAGAGCCATAACGAAAAGCGCTATGGCAAAAAAGCGGTCTCGGCCTATGACATGACTGTCCAAGACTGGGGAGTCACTTACGATGAGCTCGAACCGCACTACGATCAATTTGACAAGCTCTGTGGCACGAGCGGCAAGGCGGGAAATCTCCGGGGCGACATCCAGCCCGGCGGCAATCCGTTCGAGGGACCTCGATCGAACGAATACCCTACCCCGCCCATGCAGCAGACCTACGGGCCAACCTTGTTCGGCAAGGCGGCGGCTGAACTTGGACGCCACCCCTTTCCGCACCCGGCGGGAAACATGTCTCAGGCGTACACCAATCCGCTCGGAGCGCAAATGGGCGCGTGCACGTATTGTGGATTCTGCGAGAAATTTGGCTGCGGCAACTATTCTAAGGCGAGTCCGCAAACTACCGTGCTGCCCTATCTGCTGCGGAAATCCAACTTCACGCTCAAGACCGAATGCGAAGTGCTGCGCGTCGAACTCACGACCGATAAAAAGCGCGCGACCGGCGTTACTTACGTAAATAGCGCCGGCGAGGAATTCTTTCAGCCGGCCGAGATGGTGATCCTGTCCGCCTACGTGTTGCAAAACGTCCGTCTGCTGCTACTGTCGGGCATCGGCAAGCCGTACGATCCAAAAACGGGCGCAGGTGTAGTCGGCAAGAACTACGCCTACCAGACCATGTCATCGGTCAATGTTTTCTTCGACGATAAGATCATCAATCCGTTCATTGGCGCAGGCGCGCTTGCGACGGTCATTGACGACTTCAACGGCGACAACTTCGACCACGGAGGCCTGGGCTTTATCGGCGGCGCCTATATCGCAGGCATGGTCACTGGCGGGCGTCCCATCGAAATGATCTACACGCCGCAGGGCACGCCGGCGTGGGGCCTCGACTGGAAGCACGCGGCTGCGAAAAATTATCTACGATCCTTCTCATTGAGCATCCACGGATCGTGCATGAGTGCCCGCGGCAACTATTTGGACCTGGATCCCACGTACCGAGACATCCATGGTCGACCGATGCTGCGCATGACGTTCGATTTCACGCAGAACGATCACAAGATGTCGGATTACCTGACGGACCGAGCGGCCGAAGTGTCGAATGCCATGAACCCGCGAGAAATCAAACTAAACCGCCGCACGGGTTCTTGGAGCGTCACGCCATACCAGACAACTCACAATACGGGCGGGGCCATTATGGGGGATAACCCTCGGAACAGCGTCGTCAATAAATATCTACAGTCCTGGGATGTGCCCAATGTTTTCTCGATGGGCGCCGGCGCATTTCCTCAAAATGCGGGTTACAACCCGACGGCCACCCTGGCTGCGCTGGCATACATGTCGGCCGCTGCAATCAAGTCGCAGTACCTGAAGGCCCCTGGCCCTATGGTGAGAGCATAAAACGATGCGCCCTCTTTCCACGCTGCGAATCTCGGTACTCATCGGCGCCGCCGCTGCGATCCTAGGTGTTGCTGGTTTCGCCGTGAGCCAGATGTCGACGTTGCCGGCGCATCCCAGCTCCGCGGTGACGCCGCAAGGACTTCTGACCCAAGACCTTGATGACTCGGCACCGAGCGCGGCGCAACGTCGTCGCGGCCAATATCTGGTCAGGGCAGGCGACTGCATTTCCTGCCATCTGCGCGAGGGCGGCGAACCCTTCGCGGGCGGACTCGGATTGAACACGCCATTTGGTGTCATTTACACATCCAATATCACTCCTGATGGAGCCACCGGCATCGGCAACTGGAGCAGCGATCAGTTCTATCGCGCGATGCACGACGGCAAGGGCGCGCAAGGAGAAGATCTCTATCCTGCTTTTCCCTATCCTTGGTTCAGGCTCGTGAGCCGCGAGGATGACGACGCAATCTTTGCCTATCTAATGAGTCTTCCGCCGGTTAGTTACTCGCCGCCGAACAACACCCTGTCCTTTCCGCTCAACTTCCGTTCTTCCGTCGGCGCGTGGAACGCGTTTTTCCTCGAGAACCGCAATTTTCAATCCGACCCCGAGCAGTCGACAGAATGGAATCGCGGCGCGTATCTCGTTAATGGACTCGGTCATTGCGGCGGCTGCCACACGCCCAAGAATTCCTTCGGTGCGGACAAATCCAAGCAAGAGCTTCATGGCGGAAAACTCGACAACTGGGTCGCGCCTGATCTGACGAGCAACACGCGCATCGGATTAGGTGACTGGAGCGTTGATGACATTACTGAATTCCTGGCATCCGGCCGCAATGCTCACGCGGCTGCGGGCGGCGCCATGGCAGAGGTCATCAGTTATTCGACGTCGCTCATGAGTGATGCGGATCGACGCGCAATAGCCGCGTATCTTAAGAGTCAGCCTGCGAGTCCGAGCGTCGCGTCCGGGACACCCGGGGCCGGCACCATGCGCCGCGGCGCCGAAATCTATTCCGACGCCTGCGCATCTTGTCACTTGGATAACGGGATCGGCCAATCAAGGCTGTTCCCGCCGCTTGGCAAGGACGCCATGCTGCAGCAACCGGACCCGACAGGGCTCGAACACTTAATTCTTGCCGGCACACACATCGGCGTGAGTGCCTCGCGGCCCTCGCCTTTGAGCATGCCGAGCTTCGCCTGGAAACTCACCGATCAAGAGATTGCCGATGTCTCGACCTATATCCGCAATAGTTGGGGAAATCAGGCCGCACCGGTGACCGCCGCCAGTGTCAGCGATTTGCGCAAGAAACTGGACCTGCAATCCGTGCAGCTAACCGATAACTCGGGTGATCACTGACCTCAGAACCACTGCACGATCAAGATCACTAATCCCACGATCGCGCCACCCCAGACGACCGAGCGAAAATAGGGAATGCCGATAAGGTACACGGCAAGATAGACCAGGCGCGCCCAGAAATAGAGCTCCGAACCGAAGACCGTGTGTGCATTGTTCCGCCCCGACACCACCAGCGCGAGCACCGCCGCTGCAAAGAAGGGAAACGTCTCGAGGAAATTTCGGCACGCTCGGTCGGCTCTCGCCGCGGCACCCGTGAGCGCTTTCGCCTCGCCTTCTCGATTGCCAACATTCCACTTGAGGCCTCGCTGCTGGGTAGCCAGCGATGCGGCGATGACGATGTGGATCAGGCCGAGACAAACCGACCATCCCAGCATCTTTAATTCGATTGACATGAAGTCTCCGCTCAAAGTTGCGACCTGATCGGCAGGAGAACTACCTCCGCCGCTTTTTGCCCCCAAGACCGGTTTCGCCAACGTTGAAGAGTGTAGCTCTCCGACGAGACGAGATCGCGTTCAAACACCTCGGTCATTTGCTGCGCGAACGGCGCGTCGTAGACATTGAGGCTCGCCTCGTCATTAAGTTCAAAAGAACGCATGTCGAAGTTGGTGGACCCGACGGAAACCATGAAGCGATCGAAGATCAGCATCTTGCAGTGAAGCATTGTCGGCTCGTAGACGTAGATCTCCACGCCACTTTCGAGAAGCCGACCCCAGCCCCGCTTTGAGGCTATGCGTACCGTTTCAGAGTCAAGATGCTTATCAGGCACGAGGACGCGTATCCGAACGCCGCGCGCTCGGGCACTCTCAAGCTCGCGAATCATCAAGTTGTCGGGAATGAAATAAGCTGCCTCGATGTCAATGGACCTGCCAGCTGCGGTGATCGCGGTCAAGTACATCAGGCGCATGCTGTCACCACCGCCATCAGGAGAACTGGTGAACATTTGCATTTCCTGGCGGCCGACCGGGATCAACGCGGGAAAGTACGCGTCTCCATGCAAAACGTTGCCCGTGGACTTGATCCAATTGTCCAGGAATGCCGCCTGCATTTGCGCCACCACCAAGCCTTGCACCTTGAAATGCATGTCGCGCCAATGATCGGGGTCCTGCGCATGGCCGTCCCATTGGTCGGCAATGCCGACGCCGCCCGTGAATCCCAGGGTTCCATCGACGATGAGTACTTTCCGATGGGTGCGGTTATTCAACTTCCCCAGGCCGTACCAGCGCAGCGCGTGAAATCTCTGAACTTCGATACCCGCAGCCATCATGCGAGCTAACAATTCGCTCGCCATTTTGCTGCAACCTACCCAATCGAGCATCACATGCACGCTGATGCCAGCCGTCGCGCGTTCAATCAATGCAGCGGCAAACCGCTCGCCAATTCTGCCCGACCAATAAATGTAGGTTTCGAACGTAACGGTGCGCCGGGCGTCGCGGATTGCCGCCAGCATCGCAGGGAAAATTTGATCGCCGTTTTGCAACGCTAGGATTTGGTTGCCGGACAAAATGGCAGGCCCAAGCAATGTACCCATTTCGCGCTTCAGCTGTGGATCAAGAATTCCGTAGTGATGTTTTATTTTATGGTGAGGTTCCTTTTCCGGCTTGCGAAGATTTGATGCGACCATCACGACAAGCAGAGTGCCGATTATGGTGAGAGCGATGGTCCATAGGGGTTCCATGACCCAGGGAGCTTCGCATGAAAGCCGGTATCCTGGGACTCATTTCCACCTACACCGGATTACTCTTGGCGCTTACACGGATAACCCGCGAAAAGGTGCATGCTTGCAAATCTGATCGGGCCCAAATCACATACGATCGGTCGACTCTACTCATAACAACCGTATAAGGGATGCATCATGTCAATCATCGCGTGGCTCATCTTAGGCCTCATTTCTGGCTTCATCGCCAGCAAGATAGTGAACAAAACCGGCGACGGCGTGGTCATAGACATTGTATTGGGTATTATCGGCGCGATCGCCGGTGGGTGGCTTTTTAACCGTTTCGGGATGCCCGGCGTGACCGGGCTCAACATCTACAGCATGCTCGTGGCAGTTGCCGGCGCGGTGGTCGTGCTTGTCATTTACCACGCGATCGCGCGCCGAGCTTAATACTCAAGCCTAATCAAAGAGGCATGTCATGAAACATCTGCTGCGTGCCTTAGCCCTCATACCGGTGTTGATCATATCCATCGGCTCTGCTCATGCCGCTCGCTACTCAGACACCATTGCAGTGTTCAAGAATGCCGGTGCGAGCGGCACATTCTTCGCCAGAAGCTACGCGTACGCAGTGTTTCCGACGGTGGGTTCGGGCGCTCTGGGCGTGGGCGGGGCCTTTGGCAAGGGGCGGGTATACGTCCACGGCGTATACACAGGAAACGCGACGATCGGTCAGGTGAGCGTAGGTTTCCAGGCAGGCGGCAAAGCCTACAGTCAAATAATCTTCTTTGAAGATAAGCGCGCCCTGGACGAGTTTGAATCCGGGAACTTCGAATTCGGAGCGGATGCCAGTGTCGTGGCGATCACCGCAGACGCCAATGCGGGCGCCGCGACCAATGGAGCGAGCGCCGGAGCCAGTGCGGGTCAGAACGACGCGACCACGCGCGGCATCTATCAGAAAGGCATGGCTGTCTTTACGGTAGCCAAAGTCGGCTTGATGTACTCCGCATCCATCGCGGGACAAAAATTCTCATATTCTCCGCGCAGCGCTGACTAACCGAGGGCCGATCGGGGGCTAACGCCGGACTTTTTCAAGCTTCCTGAGTGTATGTGCTGTCACGGGTTGCGGCCAGAGTCTTACAGATCTGGAGATTTTCTCCTACAGACATCTTTTTTGCAGCTGGTCAACATTCGCGCTGGCCCAATTCACTCTACGGCAGAAAGGACTCCCAAGATGGAACAGAACATCAGTCTTGCGCGCGGTTCGGATATTTGGTGGCCGGAGAAACTGGGCCAGCCCGTCACGTGCGGCTCGCAATACGGCAGACGCTATGCTTTTTTTCGCGAACTGCGGCGACTCATTGTCGAGTCCTACGGCAAACTCGCCGTCTATCACACCGGGGACCTGCAGATTAGCGGGATCTGTCCCAATAGCAGCCGAGCGATGTCGCTCACATTTTACAGCCAGGAAGGGCTGGTCGACATCGACGACTTACGACAGATCAGCTGAGAGCGTCGAGGCGAGGGCCTCAGCAAGCGCGCGTTGGGTTAAGGGCTTCGCAAGCCTGCCAATTGATGCGCTGACCCCTCGAGGCAATTCTGCATATCCCGTCGCCAGAATCACCGGCAGATCCGGCCGCCGTGCTCGAACGGCATCGATGAGTTGAAGGGCTCGGTTGCTCGCGCCAGCGTGGCCTCATCCATCCCTTGACCCGTATCCATCACGCCCAGAGATGCGTATGAACCCGGCGGAAGGCTCGTCAAATGATTCGCGTTGACGGTATGTTCCTGCACGGAGATCGTAATGGTGCCGCCGTCTGGCTTGGCATCTCGGCTATTGATCGCGAACTTAAGAAGCGCGGTTTCGAGTTGGTTTGCATCGGTGCGTACTCGGACGACTTCGCATGGGAAGCGGGTCTAGCATGTTATTGACCAACGCGACAAGATCCACTGCCTCGTGCTTGAGTTCCTGCCGCCGAGCGAACGCCAACATACGTTGTGTCAGTGAAGAACCTCGCCTGGCCCCCAGCATGGCATTGTCCACAAGCCCGAGCAGGCGCTGGTTATTCGGCAACCGTTTGCGAAGAATCTCGAGGCTGCCAAGAATTGCCATGAGCAAATTGTTGAAGTCATGCGCGGCGCCGCCGGTGAACTGGCCGACGGCTTCCATTTTCTGCGCCTGACGCAGTCTCGCCTCGGCGTCGTGTCGTTGGCTTATGTCGCGCGTAATCTTCGCGAAACCCACTAGTTGTCCGTCGGTGTGGATGGCGTCGATGATGACGTTCGCCCAGAAACGCGTGCCACCCTTGCGGACGCGCCAGCCTTCCGTTTCCAATCTGCCTTCGCGCGTCGCGGTGCGCAAACCAGCCGCCGGAACTGCCGCTGCTCGATCCTGTTCGGAGTAAGAGCATTCGAAGTTCTTGCCGATGATTTCCGCTGCCTCGTAGCCCTTGATGCGTTTCGCACCCGAATTCCAACTCACGATGCGACCGGTCGGATCCAACATGTAGAGCGCGTAGTCGATAACGCTATCGACCAGCAGCGCGAAGCTGCGCTCACTTTCCTGCCAGCTGCGCAGCGCCGTCTCAAGCTCGCGAGTACGCCCTTTCACCTTGTCTTCCATTGCGGCATTGAGCCGTTCCTGGGCATCTCGTAATTCGTTGCGCTCGGTCACGTCGCGCGTAACAGCGAGTTGCGCAACCGTTCCGTCGCTCAAGGTGATGGGCGCGGCGTGCGTTTCCATCTGTCGGCGCGCACCTCTCAAGCCGACAATGTCAAACTCCCAAACAAGCGATTCCCCATCGCATACACGCTGCTTTCCCAGGAATCGGCTTCGATCATCGCGAGGCCAGCGGGATTCATCTGCAATAGTCGGCCATCCCTCCCGACCACCTTAATGCACTCGGGGCTGATTGCCGTTACTGCGCGCAGCAGCTCGTCGCTTCTGTACGGGCCGTTGGCGGGCGGCGGGCCCATTGGATTTTCTTGCTGCCGAGCAATCCGCACTCTCCCGCACGGATCTTTGCGCAATGCATGCCGTCTGTTCGGGTGCCGGGCGTAGGAAAGTCCTTACATGCGAAGCGACACGCCCGGAGTTGAGCGGCATATCAATCGAGCCCATTGTACGGGTACCGGCGATCGTCCTTTTTGGGGCTCGTGTTGCCATTCATGGTCGAATAAGTCGAAAGAGGAACATCTATGCAAAGACTATTGTTATCCGTAGTTGCACTGCTCGCCGTAGCCGCGTCAGGATGCAACAACGCAAAAGCACCAGAAGCCGTCGCCAATGATGTGGCGGCGGCCCAAGCCAAGCGCGCCTCAGAAGTGGCAGATGCGAAGCAGGATGCCGCTAAGGATGCTGGTAAAGCAGAAGCAAAGGTTGATGATAAATCCAGTGATCTTAACAAAGTAAATGCCAAGGGCGCATACGATGTGGCCATGGCGCAGGCTGACGGAGATCACAAGGTCGCGGGCCAAAAATGCGACGGTTTGGCCGGAGATGCTCAGAAAGCGTGCAAGGATCAGGCGGACGCCAAGTATGATCTGGCGAAGGCCAACGCAAAGGCAATGCTGGCTGCGCAAAAACAGTAATTTTTGGCTCGATGCGGCCCGGATCTGAATGTTCCGGGCCGCCCTTTCCCCTTTCACAAATGCGACTTGCTCGCGTTGTAAACAGCATTCCGGACTTTCGCAAGCTCGACCCAGCAGCGCTGCTCGAGCGCATCAAGCACAGTGACGTGTGGGCTGATCCCCCCAAAGAAGATCCCGCCAAATAGCGACGGATGCAAATTTAGTGATCTAAGTGCATCCAATGTGTCGGGAGGCTCGAAGTGATCGGCAGTTACGCCAATCACACAAGGATCTCTTTCAATGGGCATCAGAAAACACCGACAACTATTGATAGGGGTTGTTGCTGCCTCTGTCGCGGGCGGCGCGCTGGCATCAAGCCATCGCGAAGCGCCATTCATCAGCACCCGTCCAAGCGTGGACGGCTCTGATTTCTATATGTTCAATAGCTATGAGCAAGGCCGCGCGGGGTTCGTGACCCTCATTGCCAATTATGTACCCCTACAAGATCCACAAGGTGGACCGAACTACTTCAACCTCGACGATAGTGCTCTTTATGAGATTTCCGTCGACAATACAGGTTCAGGCACAGCCAACTTAACGTTTCAGTTTCGTTTCACCACCACCACCCTAGGTCTTGCGGTTCCGGTGGGTTCCAAAATGGTTCCGGTGCCTTTGACCAATATCGGACCGGTCAGTGCCGGAAACACCGGCGCTCAGAATGTGTCGCAGTCCTACACGCTCACCTTGGTGAAGGGCGATCGGCGCACCGGCACGGTGGTGCCGGCTACAAACTCAACGAGCGGCAGCACGACATTTGCCAAGCCCTTGGATAACATCGGCAACAAGTCGATCCCAAACTACGCCGCCTACGCCGCGACTTTTGTGTATCCGATCTCGATCCCCGGGTGCGGCCAGGGCAAGGTATTCGTG
The DNA here is from genome assembly GCA_041690895.1 of Gammaproteobacteria bacterium. Taxonomy (GTDB): domain Bacteria; phylum Pseudomonadota; class Gammaproteobacteria; order Steroidobacterales; family Steroidobacteraceae; genus Bog-1198. The sequence goes on along the minus strand of JBEPVT010000093.1, from coordinate 5,203 downwards.
GGCCAGCGCCAGGATCCTTTCTTTCTGGATCTGGGCGGCACCTTCGACTTGGTTAACTATCACTATCCAGTCGAACAGCTCGTTCCTGCCGGCATGAGCACGCGCAACTTCGGCACTAATTCTCTGGCCGGATTTAACGTGACGTCGCTCGAACTCGAGGTTCCGGCCTCCTGTCTCACCAACGGTTCCGATCCGGTGATCGGCGCATACACCACGGCAAGCTTGCGCCAAGCCTCGGTACTAAATCCGACGCCGCAGAGTGCCAAGAGCGTGGCCAGCGTCGGCGCGGTCACCTCACCGACCGGACCTGAGTTGGCCGGCGGCGCATGGAGCCAGGTTTCGCGTCTCGGCATGCCCCTGGTGAACGAGCTTGTGATTGGACTGCCCGACAAGGATCGTTGGAACACGACCACACCGGTGCAGGACGCGCAGTTCGCCGACTACGTGACCAACCCGTCTTTACCGGTACTGGTGCAAGCGTTATTTGGCAGCGCCGGCGTCCTCGCGCCAAATGTGTATCCACGGACGGATCTCGAAGCGGTATTCCTAACCGGCATCTCGGGCGTGAATCAGCCTGCCAAGCTGCAAGCAGCGGCGGAGGAGCTACGCCTGAACACGGGTACGCCGGTGACACCGTACGCCTCGCAGTTGGATCTGGGTGTGCTTGCGGGTGATTTATCCGGCTTTCCGAACGGCCGGCGACCGATCGATGACGTGGTGGATATCACGCTGCGGGTCGCGATGGGCGTTCTTCTGAAACCGTACGACGGCAGCTCGGCGGATCCGGATCCGGCGTCCGACGCGTCGCGGCAGTTGGGTTACACCGATGGCGTGCAAGCCAATCCTGCCAACTTTCTGACCGCGTTCCCATACTTGAATACCCCGATCGCCGGATCACCCAACTTTTGAGGCCGACAACAATGAAAGCGAGAATCGGATTTATCATTTGGACTGCGGTGGTGAGTTGCACGCTGCTGGCGAGTTGCGGAGGTACTCATCACATGCCTCAAACCAGTAGCGCGCCTCCTCCTCCGCCGCCCCAAATGACCAAAGATCTGGATACGGCTGCGGTGCTGGCCATTGTGCAGACGCAAACCTCGGAGACAACAGCTCCGTTTGAAGTGGACGCCGCCGCGATTGCGGTGACGCCCATCGGCGATGAGACCAGCTCGCCGGTCAGCGTGGATGCCACCTGAGTCGCCGCACGTGAGCAACTGCACATGAGCGGGCGCACGAGCCTGCCCCGCGTCTTGCCGGGCAGGTTCGTGGCGATTGCTGCGGCATTATTCACGATTGCCGGGCAGTCTCTCGCTTACGCGCAACCCTATGTCCCAAAGAGCGACGAGGTGGTGCTGGCCGAGCTATCCGCCGGCACCCGCTACGCCGACGTCGCGGCGCGCCGGCTGGCGCGCGCCAGAGTGGATGTGGCGATTCCATTGGCGCAGTTTTACATTCAACAATCGCGCCTGAGCGGCGACCTGCGGTATTTGGGCTATGCCGAAGCCGTGCTGGCACCTTGGGTGAAGCAGCCGGCTCCCAAACCCGATGTGCTGGTACTGCAAGCGACGCTGCAACAAAGCCGTCACGAATTCTCTGCCTCGCTTATTACCCTCGATCAAGCGCTCAGCGTGCGACCGAACGATCCGCAGGCCCTGCTGATCCGCGCGACGGTGCTGCGCGTGTTGGGCCGCTACCCGGAGGCGAGTGCCGCCTGCGAGCGGTTTTCACGACTGGTGGAGCCGCGCTTGGCTGCACTCTGCATTCAAAGCTTGCGCGGACTGAACGGCGATTTGGAGTCAGCCTATGCGGCGCTGTTTCAGGTGTCGACGCAGGGATGGCTTGGTTCTGAAAAGTCCTGGCTGTATTCCGAGTTGGGGGAAATGGCGGTGCGCCTTGGGCGCGATGCAGAGGCTGAACGATGGTTTCAACTTGACCTGCGTCTCGTGCCAACAGACTTTTATGTGCGCGCGGCCTATGCCGATTTATTCCTGCAGCAGGGGCGCCCCCAGGACGCGCTCCTGCTCCTGCAAGGCCAGGAAAGTTTCGAACCGCTGCTGCTGCGAATCGCCATCGCTCAAAAGCAACTTCACGATCCGGCCCTGCCTCAAAGCAGCGCGCGACTGCGTGCGGCATTCGCTGCCGAGTTGCAGCGGAGGGAGGCTGTGCATCGACGCGAGCAAGCGAGGTTTCTGCTGGAGGTTGAGGATCAACCCAAACTCAGTCTGTCGGCAGCTCTAGAGAATTGGACCGTGCAGCACGAGCCTGACGATGTGCTGGTGCTCATGAACGCGGCGCGCGCTGCGGGAAACCCTGAAGCGGCAGCGCCCGCGATCAACTTTGTGCGCGCGCAAGAGCAAAGCGACGTCCGCGCCAATACGTTGTACGCTCCCAGGTCAGCGTCGCGATGAAGATGCTGCGCAAGTTTACGATCATGCTGTTCTTGCTGCTGGCAGGCCCCTTAGCCCAGGCGCACATTGCCAGCAACGGCTTTCTGACTCTGAAAGTCGACGGCTCACAGGTGTCCGGGTCGATTGAACTCGCGATTCGAGACGGCGAGCTCGCTGTGGGACTGGACCATGACGGCAACGGCAAAGTGACCTGGGGAGAACTGAGGTCCAGCCAAGCGGCGATGCAGACTTATGTCCTCGGGCATCTTCGGCTAGCCGGCGAGGACAGCTTTTGCCCATTGAGCTTCGGTCCCGTCGAAGTCAACGACCGCGTTGACGGCAGCTATCTATGGCTGCCTGTTGCCGCTAATTGCGGTGCTGTGATCAAGCGGTTGTCGATTGAATACACATTGCTCGAGGCCGAAGATCCTTCGCATCGGGGTTTGCTTACCCTCACCGCAAACGGCGCAGCGCAGACGGCTGTGTTGGGCGGCAGCAGCGCCGGGGCTCGGCCATTTGAACTGAACAATCCGTCGTCCTGGTCCGCTTTTGTCGAATACCTACGCGCCGGTATTTGGCATATCTGGAGCGGCATCGATCATTTACTCTTTCTGTTGTCGCTGTTGCTGCCCGCCGTCCTTGTGCGCCGGCAGAATCGATGGGAAGCCGTCCCGATTGCAGCGCCCGCATTTGTCAACATCGTTAAGGTCGTCACCGCCTTCACGCTCGCTCATTCAATCACGTTGTCATTGGCGGCTTTCGATGTGATTCGGCTGCCGAGCCGACTGACTGAATCAGTCATTGCGGCCTCGATCATCGTCGCCGCGCTCAATAATGTGTTTCCGCGAATCACGGAAGGACGTTGGCGGATCGCGTTTGCATTCGGACTGTTGCACGGCTTCGGATTCGCATCGGTGCTCACCGAGATGGGATTGCCAAAGGGCGCGCGGTTAGTATCGCTGGTGGCCTTCAACCTGGGTGTCGAGGCAGGACAACTGGCTGTCGTGCTCGCCATCATGCCGTTGGCCTATGTTCTGCGCTCCAGCCGTTTTTACCGCAGCGGCGTCATGCCTTGGGGCTCATCGGCGATCGCCTGTTTGGCGTTGTTCTGGTTCGTGCAACGCGCGCTGCTGTGATTTGCGGTGTTGCGCCTTTGCAAATCGATCGAAGAAACAACAATAATGGCTCATGAGAATCGTTACCTACAATGTCAACAGCATTAACGCACGACTGACCAACTTGTTGCGCTGGCTTGCCGAGTCCGCGCCGGATGTGGTTTGTCTCCAGGAATTAAAGGCGCCGCAAGACAAATTCCCCGAGGCGGCGATCCGCGATGCCGGGTACGGCGTCATTTGGCACGGACAGAAGAGCTGGAACGGCGTCGCGATCCTCGCCAAGAATTTGGAGCCTCAGGAAATCAGGCGAGCGCTACCGGGCGATCCTGATGACGTGCACAGTCGCTACATTGAGGCGACCGTCGCCGGGATCGCAATTGGATGTCTTTATCTACCCAACGGCAATCCAGCCCCGGGTCCTAAATTCGAATATAAGTTGCGTTGGCTTAACCGGCTCCTTGCACATGCCGCCGAGCTGCTGCTCTCGGGAGCGCCCGTCGTACTCGCCGGCGACTACAACGTGATACCGACCGAGTCCGACGTGTACAAACCGGAACGTTGGGTAGATGACGCCCTGTTCAGAATTGAGGTTCGCGAGGCATTCGCGCACTTGCTCAAACATGGCTGGGTGGACTCGGTGCGCGCGATTCATCCCGGCCAGCAGATTTACACCTTCTGGGACTATTTCCGCAATGCTTATGGCCGCGATGCGGGATTGCGAATCGATCATTTGCTCTTGAGCCCGTCGATCGCGCACCGTTTGACCGGTGCCGGAGTGTATCGAGAGGTGCGCGGCTGGGAGAAAGCCAGCGATCACGCACCAACCTGGGTGGAGCTGAAAGATTCCTAGTCCGCTTGAATGCAGGCTTTAGTCCCCAAGATAATTTGCCAATAAGCGCACGACGTTATCGGCGTCTACCGGCTTGGTGAGATGCTCGTTGAATCCCGCCGCCTTGGCTCGCGCAACATCGTCGGGGTGGCCCCAGCCGGTGATGGCAAGTAAGAACAGGTCGCAGCCCCAGGCTTCGTCGCGGATGCGCCGCGCGACTTCGTAGCCGTTGAGGTCGGGCATTCCAATGTCCAGAATCACAGCATCCGGCCGGCGTTGTCGAACGGCTTCCAATGCTTGTACTCCGCCATGCGCCACCGAAGCATCGTAACCATCCATATCCAGCAACAGCGCCAAAGTTTCGGCGGCATCCTTATTATCGTCAGCCACAAGGACGGTGCGGCGAGCACCGAGGCGCGCGCTTGCCGGGAGTGCCTGGATCTCGTTCTCAATCGCTTGCGGCACCACCTCGACGCCTGGCAAATGAATGGCGAATTCGCTGCCGAGACTCGTTGCTTCAACGCGCCCGCTGTGCAATTGAATCATTCCTTTCACAAGAGCGAAGCCTTTACCTAAGTAGCGGTCAATTTGGCTTAGCTCAAGATGGACTCAAAAATCATATTTTCACCGCCTTAGCGCCGCTCCGGCGGTCAAATTCTAGCATGCGCCTGCAGGCGCGCGATCTGCCCCCTACCGTTCGCGACCTACCCCTGCCGCTGGACCGCGGATCTCACCGTTTGGCGCACGGCCAACCAGGTCGACCGGCCGCTCTTTAGAGTGCCCCATGGTCAGCCCCCGGGAGAAGCCCACGAAAGCCCTAGTACCTTAACACGGTGATTTTGACCGGTTCACGCCACGGCTGTGGCGTGGGA
>JBEPVT010000092.1:0-15487 GCA_041690895.1 Gammaproteobacteria bacterium | reverse complement strand
GTATAAGAGACAGGATTTGACCGACAATGTCAACTCGATGGCGGGCAATCTGACCGCGCAAGTGCGCAACATCGCCGAAGTCGCGACAGCCATCGCCACCGGCGATTTGTCGCGCAAAATCACGGTGGACGTGCGCGGTGAAATCCTGCTGTTGAAAGAAACGCTCAATACCATGGTGGATCAACTCCGTTCCTTCGCCGGCGAAGTGACGCGCGTGGCGCGTGAAGTCGGTACCGATGGAAGATTGGGCGGTCAAGCGGTAGTGCCCGGCGTCGCCGGCACCTGGAAGGATCTGACCGACAACGTCAACCTGCTCGCGGCAAATTTGACCACTCAAGTGAGAAACATTGCGGAAGTGACCACGGCAGTCGCGCGCGGCGACTTGTCGCGCAAGATCACGGTCGACGTGAAGGGCGAAATCCTAGAGCTCAAGAACACCATCAATACCATGGTGGACCAACTCAACGGATTCGCCGGCGAAGTGACGCGCGTGGCGCGCGAAGTGGGCACGGAAGGCCGCCTCGGCGGCCAGGCGCAGGTGCCCGGCGTTGCCGGCACGTGGAAGGATCTGACCGATACAGTCAACGTCATGGCGGCAAATCTGACTGAGCAGGTCCGCGGCATCGTAAAAGTCGTGACCGCCGTCGCCAACGGCGATCTGAAGCAAAACCTCACTGTTGCCTCCAAGGGCGAAGTGGCCGCATTGGCCGAGACCATCAACAACATGACCAATACGCTCGCCACATTCGCCGACCAGGTCACCACGGTGGCTCGAGAGGTCGGCGTCGAGGGCAGACTAGGCGGTCAGGCGAACGTGCCCGGTGCGGCGGGAACTTGGAAAGACCTGACCGGCAACGTGAATTTGCTGGCGGCCAATCTAACCACCCAGGTGCGCGCCATTGCCGAAGTCGCGACCGCGGTCACCAAAGGCGACCTGACGCGATCGGTGCAAGTCGAAGCGCGCGGCGAAGTAGCTGAGCTCAAAGACAACATCAATACGATGATCGGTAATTTGCGCCTGACAACCGACCGCAACACCGAGCAAGATTGGCTCAAGACCAACTTGGCGCGGTTCACCAACATGCTGCAGGGTCAGCGCGATCTGACCACGGTGGGGCGCATGTTGTTGTCAGAACTGGCTCCGTTGGTCGGCGCGCAGCACGGCGTCATCTATCAAGTGCAAACCGACGGCGCCGATTCGGCTCTCAAACTTCTATCGGCGTATGCGGACGATGTATCCAATGGCTATTCGGCCCGTCTCGAGCTGGGAGAGGGGCTGATCGGCCAATGCGCGCGCGACGCGCGGCGCATGGTCATTACTGAGATGCCGCCGAGCGTGGTGCCGATCAGTTCCGGTTTGTTCCGCGCGCCGCCGCGCAACGCCATCGTTCTGCCGGTGTCTTTCGAAGGTCAGGTCAAAGCAGTTATTGAGCTGGCATCGCTGGGCGCGTTCACGGATCTGCAGATGTCTTTTCTTGAGCAGCTGACCACATCAATCGGCATTGTGCTCAATTCGATCGAAGCGACCATGCAGACAGAAGGCCTGCTCAAGCAGTCGCAACAGCTCGCCACTGAGCTGCAGACGCAACAACGCGAATTGCAGCAAACCAACGAGCAGCTTGAGCAAAAAGCGCAACAACTCGCCGATCGCAACGTCGAAGTGGAGGCGAAGAACCAGGAAATCGAGCAGGCGCGCCGCGCCGTGGAAGAAAAGGCTACTGAGCTGGCGCTCACATCCAAGTACAAATCCGAGTTCCTGGCCAACATGTCGCACGAGCTGCGCACGCCGCTCAATAGCATTCTGATCCTTGGCCAGCAGCTGACGGAGAATCCGGAGGGAAACCTGAGCGGCAAGCAGGTGGAGTTTGCCCGCACCATTCACGGCGCCGGGACCGATCTGCTGAACTTGATCAGCGACATCCTCGATCTGTCGAAGATTGAGTCTGGGACGGTGTCGGTAGATGCGGAAGAAGTTTATTTCAATAACCTGCTGGACATGATCGGCCGTCCGTTCCGCCACGAAGCGGAAAATCGCAAGCTGCAATTCGAGATCGCCATATCGTCCGACTTGGAACGCAGCATCATCACCGACTCGAAGCGGCTGCAACAAGTGCTCAAGAATCTATTGTCGAATGCGTTCAAGTTCACGGCGGAAGGCGGCGTGAAACTCAGCGTATCGCCGGCGCTAGGCGGCTGGAATGCGGATCATCCTGTGCTGAAACACGCTCCCTCGGTGGTGTCCTTCGAGGTGTCAGACACGGGCATCGGCATTCCGCCGGAAAAGCAGCGCATTATTTTCGAAGCCTTTCAGCAGGCCGACGCCGGCACGAGCCGCAAATACGGCGGCACTGGCTTAGGGCTGGCGATCAGTCGCGAGCTTGCGAATCTTCTTGGTGGCGAAATCCAATTGCGCAGCACGCCCGGAGCCGGCAGCATCTTTACGCTGTACCTGCCGCTGACTTACCTCGGCGGCGCTTCGCTGCGATCGCCCGCGCCTGCCGAAAGTGCAGCGCCGGCGCCGACCAACGGCGCGATAGCGCAAACGCGTCTGGGCGAGCGCCCGGTCGAACAGATTATCGATGACCGGGATCATCTCGCACCGAACGATAGCGTCGTGCTGATCGTCGAGGACGACCCACATTACTCCCGGATCATGGTCGACCTGGCGAAGGACGAAGGATTCAAGGTGCTGGTCGCGCATCGCGGCGCGGATGCGCTGGCATTGGCGCGCGCGCACCATCCGACGGCCATTTCACTCGATATATTCCTGCCCGACATGCTCGGCTGGACGGTTTTAAGCCAGCTCAAGCAGGACCCGACAACGCGTCACATCCCGGTGCAGATTGTCACCTTGGACGAAGATCGTCATCACGGCTTGGCGCGTGGCGCATTTTCATTCGTGCAAAAGCCGACAACCACGGAAGGGTTGGAAAACGCCTTCGCGCGCATCAAAGCCTACGCAAAGTCGCGCCGCAAACGACTATTGCTGGTCGAGGACAATGAAGCCGAGCGCCAGGGCGTCACTGAACTTTTAGGTTCCGATGACATTGAAATCATGACCGCCGATACTGGCGCGAGCGCGCTGCTGCAGCTGCGCGACAATACCATCGATTGCATGGTTCTGGATCTGAAGCTGCCCGACATGTCAGGGTTTGAAGTGTTGGAGCGAATTCGCGACGATGCATCGCTCTGTGATATTCCGGTGGTGGTGTTCACGGGGCGCGAATTGTCGCCCGACGAGGACTCAAAGCTGCACACCATGGCGCGCAGCGTCGTGGTGAAGGGCGTCGAGTCTCCCGAGCGCTTGCTGGACGAAACCGCGCTGTTCCTGCATCGGGTCGTCGCTGACTTGCCGCAGAGCAAGCAACTCATGCTTGAGCGCCTGCATAGTTCCGACGAGGACCTGATTCGCCGCACCGTGCTGCTGGTGGACGATGATGCCCGCAATATCTTTGCCTTGAGCAGCGTGCTCGAACGGCGCGGCATGGAAGTATTGACCGCGACGACCGGCAGCGAGGCGATTGCCGTGCTGGGCGCGCGAACCGATGTCGCCATCGTGCTGATGGACATCATGATGCCCGGAATGGATGGCTATGAAACCATCCAGGCGATTCGTGAGGACCCAACTTACCGGCGGCTACCGATTCTCGCGCTGACCGCCAAGGCCATGAAGGGCGATCGCGAAAAATGCCTCGAAGCCGGCGCGTCGGACTATCTGGCGAAACCGGTGAACATCCAGCAGCTGCTGTCTGCGCTGCGAATGTGGCTGCATCGCTGAGCCATTCCATGATCGGACCTGAAAAAGTCAATATTTTATTGGTCGACGACAGTCAAGCAAAGCTGCTGAGCCACGAGGTCGTGCTCGCCGAAATGGGCGAGAATCTTCTCAAGGCAAGTTCTGCGCGCGAAGCCTTTGAGTGCTTGCTGAAGAACGAAGTCGCATTGATCCTCATCGATGTGTGCATGCCGGATTTGGACGGATTTGAGCTGGCCTCAATGATTCGGGAGCACCCGCGCTTTCAGAATACCGCCATCATCTTCGTCTCCGCGGTAATGTTGGCGCATCTCGATCAATTGCGCGGCTACAAGCTGGGCGGCGTTGATTACGTGCCGGTGCCGGTGGTTCCGGAACTGCTGCGCGCGAAGGTCAGGGTCTTCGTGGAGCTTTACCGCAAAACCCGGCAACTCGAGCAATTCAACGCAGATCTCGAACGCCGCGTCGAAGAGCGGACTGCGGAATTGCGAAAATTCAATGAGGAACTGGAGCTGCGAATTGAAGCGCGCACTCGCGAACGCGAACTGGCACTGGCTCAGCTGTTCGAGGCGCAGAAAATGGATACGATCGGCCGCTTGACCGGAGGCGTGGCGCACGATTTCAATAATTTGCTGATGGCGGTGTTGGGCAGCCTCTCGCTTCTGGAGAAGAAACTGCCTGAGGACCCGCAGATCCGGCGCTTGTTGCGCAATGCCATTCAAGGCGCGGATCGCGGCAAAGCCCTGACCCAGCGGCTTTTGGCCTTTTCTCGTCGCCAGGAGCTGAAGCCCCAGGCAGTGGACCTTGCACAACTCGTGCACGGCATGGAAGAGCTTCTCAAGCGCGCCGTGGGACTTGGCATCGCCTTCAGCAGTGAATTTCCCGAGGATTTGCCGCCGCTACTGGTCGATGCCAATCAGCTCGAGTTGGCGCTGCTCAACGTGGCGCTGAACGCGCGCGACGCGATGGCGGACGGCGGCAGCGTAAATATCACCGCCCGGGCTGATCGGGTGCCGTCGGCGGAGTCCGCAGCGACGCGCCACTGCGGCAATGGTTTCGCGAAGCCGCCAAGCTCCGCCGCAGACGGCCCCGCGTTGCCCGCGGGCGATTACATCCGCATCAGCATCGTTGACACGGGCGTTGGCATGGATCAAACGACGCTGGCAAAAGCGACGGAGCCATTCTTCACCACCAAAGGTCTGGGCAAGGGTACCGGTTTGGGCTTGTCCATGGTCCAGGGTCTGGCGGCGCAGTCCGGCGGTCTGCTGCGCATTCTTAGTGAGCCAAACGCCGGCACGGTGGTCGAACTTTGGTTACCCAGGGCCACCACCGCGGCTGCTTTGGTGGTGCGTCCGCCCGAGTCGAGCACTCCGATCAAACACGCGACAGAGCCGTGCATGGTGTTGATCGTCGATGACGACACCCTGGTGATGACCGGCACTGCCGCAATGATTTTGGACCTAGGCCACACTGCGCTCGAAGCCCACTCGGGCGCTGAAGCGCTCGACATTTTGGGCTCGGGTCTCAAAGTTGATGTGGTGCTGACCGATCATGCGATGCCGACGATGACTGGATTGCAGCTCGCGCAATGCATTCACGCGAGATTTCCGGGGCTACCGATCATTCTGGCGACCGGCTACGCTGAATTGCCGGTCGATCCGGCGACATTGGGCATTGCGCGACTGGCAAAGCCTTGTACGCAACATGAAATCGCGGCGGCCATTCACCAGGCAGTGCGGTCGGCCGCTGCCGACAATCCAGTGGCTTTATCGGGAGCCGACACTTAAGCTTTCTCGATGAAATTTTGCATCTACGGCGCCGGTGCAATTGGCGGCTACCTGGCCGTAGAACTGGCCCTCTCAGGTCAAGAAGTGTGCGTCATTGCGCGCGGCGCGCATCTTGATGCCATTCGCAGACGGGGATTGACCCTCAAGATCCATGGGCAGGACAAAGTCGCCAGAGTGGCCGCTGATTCGGATCCGAGTGTCTTCGGCGTTCAGGACGTACTGATATGCGCGCTTAAGGCGCATCAGGCTTTTGAAAGCGCCGAACGGTTTGCGCCGCTGCTCGGGCCCGACACTTCAGTTGTAACCGCAATGAACGGCATTCCTTGGTGGTACTTTTATAAAAGCGGCGGGCGGTTCGAGGGCCACCACCTGCAAACCGTCGATCCGGGCGGACGCCAGTGGAACAGCATCGGACCGCAGCGCGCCATCGGCTGCGTGGTCGAGCCCGCGTGTGAAATCATCGCTCCCGGTGTCATTGCACACCATCAGTTCAACCGGTTCATTCTCGGCGAGCCTGACGGCAGCCGGTCGGCCCGAGTGCAGGGATTGAGCAAAGCATTGACAGCGGCGGCTTTTGAGGCGCCGGTGCGCGACAATATTCGCTGGAATATTTGGTTGAAGCTCTGGGGCAATGTTTGCTTCAATCCCATCAGCGCACTCACCGGTGCGACATTGGGACGCATGATCGGCGATCCGGACTTGCGTGCGTTGTGCAAGACTATGATGCAGGAAACCCAGGCCGTGAATGCAGCGCTTGATGTGCAGATTCCGCCCGAGATGATGGACCGGCGGCTGGCGGGTGCAGCATCAGCGACCGACCATAAGATGTCGATGCTGCAAGATCTTGAACGGGGGCGTAGTCTCGAAATAGACGCGCTCGTCGGTGTCGTGCAGGAACTAGGCCGGCTCACCTCGGTGAGCACGCCGGTAATCGATGCCGTATTGGCCCTAGTCAAGGAGCGCGCCCGTACATCTGGAATGTATAGCGAGCTCACAACGCTAATCTAAGAGGAATCTAAGAGGTAGTATCGCGCAAATGAAGACGGCTTATATCACCCATGCGGATTGTCTGCGCCACGAGATGGGCGCAGGGCATCCTGAATCTCCGGATCGATTGAGCGCGGTCAACGCAGAGATGCGCTCGTCCGGGTTGCTTGATGAGTTGCTCTGCCTTGAAGCCCCTCTTGCGGGCACCGAGGATTTAAAACGAGTGCATCGTGCAGGCTACGTGGACGCGATATTTGAAAACGCGCCCACCGAAGGCTATGTGCAGCTGGATCCGGACACGGCGATGAATCCATACAGTCTTGCCGCCGCACAACGCGCAGCCGGCGCCGGCGTTTTGGCAGTCGATGAGCTGATGGCCGGGCGCTCAGTCAACGCATTCTGCGCGGTTCGTCCATGCGGCCACCATGCCACGCAGGTTCGGTCGATGGGTTTTTGCATTTTCAACAACATCGGCGTGGCGGCGGCGTATGCCCTGGAAAAAAAAGGTCTTGAGCGCGTCGCGATCATCGATTTCGATGTGCATCACGGCAACGGTACCGAGGACATGTTCAGTCCGACGCCCTGGCACAAGCGCGTGCTGATGACGAGTTTCTTTCAACATCCGTTTTATCCCTACAGCGGCACCTCCCATCCGGCACCCAACATGATCAATATTCCCTTGGCCGCGGGCAGCGGCGGCGCGGCTGCGAAGAAGGCGGTAGAGACGCACTGGCTGCCGGCGCTCGAGAATTTTAAGCCGCAGATGATTTTCATTTCCGCCGGGTTCGATGCGCACAAAGAGGACCTGCTCGGCGGCATGGCGCTCATCGAAGCCGACTACGCGTGGATGACGCGCGAATTAAAACAGGTGGCGGCGCGGCATTCTGAAGGGCGCATCGTTTCGATGTTGGAGGGCGGCTACAACCTGTCGGCACTCGGCCGCAGCGCCGTAGCTCACGTCAGGGCGCTGTCCGAGGCTTAGAGGGATCAGGTATAGAGCCTGCCAACACTCTCGGCCACGCATACCGGCTTAGTCTGACCTTCGCGCTCAACGCTCACCTCGGTGATTAGCTGCACGGCGCCTTCAATGGGTTCGAACGACAGCAGCTTGAAATGTGCGCGCAAGCGGCTGTTGACCGGAACCGGCGCGGGGAAGCGGACGCGATTGAGGCCGTAATTCACCGACATGCGCGCGCCGTTGATCTTGTGTGAGCTGCGGATGAAGAAAGGCAGCAGGCTCAATGTCAAAAATCCATGCGCTACGGTAGAGCCGAACATACCGTTGGCGGCGTGCACCGGATCGACGTGTATCCACTGATCGTCGCCGGTCACCGCGGCAAATTGATCGATCCGCGTCTGATCGATGATGAGCCAGTCACTGACGCCAATTGGCAAGCCGACCAGTGCCTTCAGCTCTGCCACATCTTGATAGGTTTTCATACGGACCTCGCGCAACGCTATGATTGCATACTTGTCTGGGATGTGCGGTTGCAGGCGAAAAAGCACCCGATTGCTGCATTCAGGGCGAATATTCACTTTGGTCGCGCGAGCAGGAAATTGCGGTTCTTGAGTGTTGCTTGGGTATTGAGCCGTGGCGAGCATGTGGCAGTCATACCTGGTACCACCAGCGTTGCGTCGACACAGAGCGATTTCACTTATCGGCGTAAGAATTTTGGTGCGCAGTCGCCGCAGTGCTATGCTGGCGTCTTGAATTACGGCGATTTTTCGGGGCAGACGATCGACGACGACATAACGACGTTGCAGCGTTGAGGCGGGCACTTGAAAGAGACAAAACGCGCTTTTTTATCGCCACCCAATCATCGAATGCGGTGGCTCGGGGCATCGTTTTTGGCCGGCGCGTTGGCCGGCTGGCCGGTTTGGAGCGGCGCTACCGCGCCTGAGCTGTCCCCGCCGGCGGCTCCGGTCATTGATCCCATCGATGAGCTGACGGAAATCATGGTCGAGGCGCGCGAGCCTCGCTACGTGTCACCGACGCGACGGGATCAGATTGGCCGCATCTGGGCGCCGGTTATGATCAATGGTCGAGGGCCCTTTCGTCTAGTGCTCGACACCGGTGCCAGCCACAGTGCGATTACCGCCTTGGTGGCATTGGCGCTTGGTATTCCCACGGATCGCTCACCGCCGGTCATTCTGCGCGGCGTTACGGGATTCGCCACCGTGCCGACCATCCGGGTCGACACCCTAAGTGTCGGCGATGTGGCAGTCGATCAGGCGATTCTTCCCATCGTGCCCGATGCGCTGGGAGGCGCTGAGGGCGTGCTCGGCTCGGAAGGCCTGCTCGGAAAGCGAATCTTCATCGATTTCCGTCATGATCGAATCAACATCGCCTATTCGAAGAATGAGCGTTCAGGCCCTGGATTTGTCAGCGTGCCGTTCCATTCTCTGCGCGGCACCCTGGTAGTCGTGGATGCCTTCGTCGGCCAAATCCGCTGTAAAGCGATCATCGACACCGGCGGCCAGGCGACAATCGCGAATCTTGCATTGAAGGACGCGCTAGCGCGCGTGGGGGGTGCGCCGCGGTCCAAAATCGACATGATTATCGGCGCTACCAAAGACATACAAAAAGGCGAGTTGATGGACACGCCGGCGATTGGACTGGGTCCCATCACCATTCACGATTCGGGCGTGACCTTCGGCGATTTGTACATTTTCAAGCAATGGCGGCTGACGAGTGAGCCGACGATCTTGATCGGTATGGATACGCTGGGATTACTCGACACGTTAATCATCGATTATCGCCGTCACGAGCTGCAGCTTCGCATGCTCAACGCGAGCTAGGATACGGAGCCAAGCATGATCAATAAACCGATCGTGGGCGTAGCGGCCTTGATTTTCGTCCTTGCAGCGGTCGGTGTTTATTACTTGAGAAGCCGCAATCAGCCGCTGCCGACAGTACCCGCCGCAGCGATGAGTGTTGCGCCGGCGACGGAAGAGCCTGGTATCGCGCATCCCGTGCCGGAAGCGGCGGGGAACGCGGCGTCTGCAGTACCCTTGCCGGAATTAGCCGACAGCGATGTGCCGCTGCGCAATGCGCTCACGCAGCTCAGTGGCGCGGATGCGGTGAAGGAATTTCTGGTGCCGCAAGATCTTATCCGCAAGCTGGTTGTGACGATCGATAACCTACCGCGGCAAAAGGTGGCCGTGCAGAAGCGGCCCACCAATCCAATAGGCGGTTCATTCGTCGCGGATGGTGACGAATTGCATGCCACGGTCGATCAGCGGAATTTCGAACGCTATAAGCCGATGGTCGCGGCCATCGGTCACCTCGATCCCAAGCAGTTGGGCGCGCTTTACATCCACTACTATCCCCTATTCCAGCAGTCCTACCAGAACTTGGGCTATCCCAACGGGTACTTTAACGACAGACTCGTGGCGGTCATCGATAACCTACTGGCGACACCGGAGCTCAATGGGCCGATCGAGCTCGTGCGCCCCAATGTCATGTACGTCTATGCCGATCCGAGTCTCGAGTCGCGGTCGGCCGGACAAAAATTGCTGCTTCGGATGGGGCCGGAGAATGCCAAGATCATCAAGACGAAGCTGAAGGAACTGCGGACAGTAATCACCGCGGGACAGCTCAAGCATTAGCTGCGCTCATTGCCGATAGACCCTGTTTGAGCTTGCGGCGAGCGAATTTCATAAAAAAGCAGGGGAATAAGCATGGCTACCACGTCCGCAGATGCAGGACCGCCGAAGAGTGCGGCAGCGGCGCAGCGCAATTGGCTTGTCATCGGCGCATCGTCGCTTGGCACGGTATTCGAGTGGTACGACTTTTATTTGTACGGCTTGCTCGCCAGCGTCATCAGCTCCCAATTTTTCTCGGGCGTCAACGAAGTCACTGGATTCATTTTCGCGTTGGCCGCCTTCGCTGCGGGATTTGCGGTGCGGCCGTTTGGCGCGTTGCTATTCGGACGCCTAGGCGATCTGGTCGGGCGCAAGCACACGTTCCTCATCACCATGGGCATCATGGGCGGATCGACGTTCGCGGTTGGATTGCTGCCGAACTACGCGACCGCCGGCGTGTTGGCACCTGTGCTGCTCCTGGCGCTGCGTTTGCTGCAGGGTCTGGCGCTGGGCGGTGAATACGGCGGTGCTGCGACCTACGTCGCCGAGAATTCGCCGCAAGGTAAGCGCGGACTATTTACCAGCTTCATTCAGACCACCGCCACGTTGGGCCTGTTCGGCGCATTGATCGTCGTCATCGCGACCCGCACGAGCCTAGGCGAGGATGCCTTCAAGGCGTGGGGATGGCGTATACCGTTCCTGATTTCCGTCATTCTCCTCGGTGTTTCGCTGTGGATACGCATGCAATTGTCGGAGAGTCCTGTATTTCTCAAGATGAAGAGTATGGGAACGACGTCGAAGGCGCCGCTCGCGGAAGCCTTTGGCCGCTGGCCCAACCTAAAAATCGTGATCATCAGCTTGCTGGGCGCCGTCATGGGGCAAGCAGTGATTTGGTACACGGGACAGTTCTACGCGCTGTTCTTTCTCGAGCGAACGCTCAAGGTTGACGGTGCCACCACGAATGTTCTGGTAGCGATTGCGCTGGTATTGGCGACGCCGTGTTTCGTGCTGTTCGGCTGGTTGTCCGACAAGATCGGCAGAAAGCCCATCATCATGACGGGATGCTTACTGGCCATGCTGACCTACTTTCCGTTATTCGGCGCACTGACCCGCTACGCCAATCCGGCACTGTATGCAGCCCAATCGGCTGCGCCCGTCGCGGTCGTTGCCGATCCCAAGGAATGCTCCTTTCAATTCGACCCCATTGGCAAAAATCCTTTCGATTCGACCTCGTGCGATATCGCGAAGAGTTTTCTCGCCAAAGCCAGCGTAACCTACCAACGAGAAGATGCACCGGCTGGAACCGTGGCAAAGATTCGCAGCGGCAGCAATACCTTCGAAGCACCCGATCCCAAAGTGGTTAAGGGCGCCGTTCGCAAGGCAGCTATCGCGGCTTTCCAAAAACAGGTCAAGACCGCGCTGTCGGCGGCGGGATATCCTGATAAGGCAGATCCCGCTGCCGTCAACAAGCCGATGGTGGTACTCATTCTGTTCATCCTGGTGCTGTATGTCACCATGGTCTACGGACCCATCGCGGCGTTGCTGGTCGAGCTGTTTCCAGCGCGCATTCGCTATAGCGCTATGTCGTTGCCGTATCACATTGGCAATGGTTGGTTCGGTGGTTTTCTGCCCACCACCGCCTTCGCCATGGTGGCCGCTACCGGCGATATCTACTACGGCCTTTGGTATCCCATCGTGGTCGCGGCCATCACACTGATCTTGGGACTATTGTTCTTGCCCGAGACGTTTAAGCGGTCCATTGATGCGTAGCGATACAGCACAGCTACATTGAAAAGACGCCGTCGCGGATCTGCGACGGCGTCCAGCCACTCGTTACATTCACTTCACAGAGATAGTCGGTCTGTGAACTGTGACGTTATACGTTCTGTAAGGAGCGCATTTCTGCGTACGCTTATGTACAACCATCAATATGGCGGGTGACTATGTCTATGCTTAGCAAATCTTCATTAAACTCAAGGCTTCCGCTCGCCGGCGTCCTGTGGGTGTTGTCGGCTGTGACACTGCTGGGGGGTTGCGTGGTGCGCGTAGCGGGCCCACCGCCGCCGCCGCGTGTGTATGTGGCGCCGCCGCCTGCGCCTGCCTATGTCGAGCCGGCCGTTGATGTTGAGGTTCAGGCGCGCGAAGCGCCACCTCCGTTGCCGGACTATGAGCAACCGCCCTGTCCTGAAGATGGCTACATGTGGACGCCCGGATACTGGGCCTGGGGCGGGGGCGGGTACTACTGGGTGCCGGGGACCTGGGTACAACCGCCGCGTGTCGGCGTGTTGTGGACCCCTGGCTATTGGGGTTTCATGGGCGGCGTTTACGCTTTCCATGGCGGCTATTGGGGGCCGCATATCGGCTACTACGGCGGTGTGAACTACGGCTTCGGCTATGTCGGCGTTGGGTTTGCCGGCGGCCGCTGGGTCGGCAATTCATTTGCCTACAATAGAACCGTGATGAATGTGAATGTGACCAATGTTCACAACACGTACAACGAAACCGTCATCAACAACGTCTCCGTCACCAAGGTGAGCTACAACGGCGGACCCGGCGGAACCGCCGCCGCGCCAACCGCGCAAGAGCGAGCGGCAGCATCGGAACCCCATGTGCCACCGACTACGATGCAGCACCAGCATGTTCAAGAGGCTGCCCGCAACCCGGCGTTGAGCGCGCGAGCCAATGGTGGCCGCCCTGCGATTGCGGCAACGCCGAGACCCGCGGCATTCAATGCGGCCGGTGTGGTGGGTGCTCATGGTGCGAGCCCGCTCGGCGGCGCGCCGCATACACCCGGAAAGACCGGGCAGCCCGGGCAGCCCGGTCAGCCCGGTCAGCCCGGTCAGCCGAACGCGGCGCATCCGCCTGGACAACCTGGCCAACCGGCGCAACCGAACAACTTTGTGCGCACGCCGGGCCAACCGACCGGTGCCGTGCGCACCCAAGGTCAGCGGGGACTGCCTGCGCAACCGAGACAGCCCGCAAAAGCGTTGAAGCCGGCGAAACCGCAGCATCCAACGCCTGCGGAAAAAAAGGGCGAGCACGAGAAATAGTTAGCCGGCGCTAAGCCAGCGTAACTTGCACGCATCAGCGGCCGAGCCAACGCTCGGCCGCTTTTACTTAGGCGCTGCGATTATTTGGAAGTTGCCGCGACAACCGGCAGGTCGACGAAGCTAGTGGCAGAACCGCCATCAAAGATCTTGATGGTGGCTTTTTTGTAGTCGCCGGGTTTGGCGAAGAAAATATTGTCCACGTAGGATTGCGGGTTTCGGTCGTACAGCGGGAACCAACTCGATTGCACCTGCACCATGATGCGGTGTCCCGGCAAGAACACGTGGTTGGCGGTCGGCAGCGCGAAGCGAAACACCTGCTTTTGGCCGGCAGGGATCGGCTTCGGATCGCTGAAGGAATCGCGGTAACGGCCTCGCAGAATGTCGGCTGAAACCATGAGCTGATAGCCGCCCATCTTCGGCTCGCGCCCGATCTCGTCGGGGTAGGCATCGATCAATTTCACCACAAAGTCGCCGTCGCTGCCGGTGGTCGAAGCGACGAGGTTGGCGATTGGCTCGCCGCTGATTTTCAACGGCTCGCGGAGAACCGGCGTTGAAAAACTCAGCACATCGGTGCGTGAGGCGACATCGCGCTGATCGCTCACCAGCCAAGTCTGCCAACTCTTCGCGCCTTCTTCGCCGCCAATATGCACGGGGCGCGGAATATAGGGCACGGGCTTGGCCGGATCGGACACATAAGAATCAAAATCGCCCGCTGTTGCGCTGCGCGGACTCGCATCGAGGACGCCGCCCAAGCGTAAATTGCCGCCGCTTTGCAAGTAAAGTTTTTGTGCAACGATGCTGCAGCCGGAGCTGCAGCCGCTTGGCCATGTCGAGAGTTGCTGCCAGCGATTCGTGCCCGTCTCGAATGCCGTCACTTGCGCAATGCCTAACGGCGGCGGGTCGTCTTTCAGATAATGATCAAAGAACGGCCGCACGAGATGTTTGCGGAAGTATTCGGCGGTATCGCTGCCAAAACGGATTTGTCCAATGGCGCTGCCGTCGAGCCGCTGCTGGTGATGAAACCAGGGGCCAATGACCAGGTAAATGTTCGACGTATCGGCTTGCTGCGATTTCAGCGCTTTGTACAGCGCGATGTTGCCGTAGATGTCCTCCTGATCCCACAGACTATGCACCAGCATGGTTGGCACGGAGACCTGTTGCTTGGCCAGGATCTTGTCCAGCGCCTGGTCTTGCCAGAATGCATCGTAAGCCGGGTGACTCATGAGCTTGGTCGCGAACCCCACTTGCTCAAGGCGATGACGCCGCGCCATCTCGCCGGCCGAGCCGGCCGCTAGCCATGTGTCATAGTCGTCGTAGTGATCCGTCCACCACGGAATATCGCTGCCGCGCGTGGCTTCTTGATTGTGAATGTACGTCAAACTGTCTTGCCGGAATGCGCCCTTGTGAAACCAATCATCTCCCATCCAGCCATCGACCATGGCATTGATCGGAATGGCGGCACGCAGCGCCGGGTGCGGATTCACCAGCGCCATCAGCGAGGTGAATCCATCGTATGAAATGCCGAGAATGCCGACTCTGCCATTGGTCTCGGGAATGTTCTTGATCAGCCAATCGATCGTGTCGTAGGTATCCGTCGAATGATCGACCGCGGTCGGATTCAAGGGGCCGTGCAGCGGCCGCGTCATGACGTAATCGCCTTCCGAGCCGTGTTTGCCGCGCACATCCTGCAGCACGCGGATGTAGCCGCCGTTGAGCACGGCATCGTCCGCGACGTCGTTGCTATCGAGCAGGGCGTCTAGATGCTCGCTGACGTTTTTGGCAATGTGGGAGGTTGCGCCATAGGGCGTGCGGCTCAATAGGATCGGCGCACGGTGCGCGCCGCGTGGAATGAGGATGACGGTCTGCAGCTTGACTCCGTCGCGCATTGGAATCATCTCCTCGCGCTTGGTGTAGTCGAAGCTCTCCACGCGCGGCACGAACGTCGCGGGTGTGTCGCTGGGCGGCAGCGGATCCGATCGGGCGGCCATGGCGCCGGCGATCAGCAGCACGCCGGGCAAAATGAATTGTGCGGCTGTGCGCTGGAGATAAGATGACATGCTTGAACTCCCCAAGAGGCTTTGCGTTTTGAAAGGGAAATTTTGCGGCATCATGCGGGTGCACGCAATGCGGCCAACGACAGGCAATTAGTAGGCCAACGATTAGCATTCTATAGATGTTGGCGGCAGCCGCGAAGCTCGGCAATCCCACGCGCCTCGCCAGCCGCGTCTCCTTGCGGTGGCGAGGGGTAGGGGGCATGATCAGAGAACGGTATGCCTCGGGGGTTGCTTAACTAAATAAGTCAATGATTTGCGAACGCGTGGCTT
>JBEPVT010000091.1:0-15587 GCA_041690895.1 Gammaproteobacteria bacterium | reverse complement strand
GGTAGCTCCGATTAGGGTTGGGGGATAGCTGATGTTTGAGGCTCTGTTTTGTAAGTTGCGAGGTGAGGCAATCGGCCTCGTTTTGCAACCGGAGCACAGCCATGAACGATTCATCTCGGAAGATTTCGCCGCTGCGTCAACGCATGATCGAGGAGATGCGGATGCGGCAGCTCGCGCCCAAGACCCGGGACGCCTACATTCGCGCGGTCCTGCATTTCACCGCCGTCACCCAAGTTTTTTATGATCCGAAAATGATGGTATCTCAAATGGTTCAAAAGCGTTGCCGGTGTCAATTCCCTGACTGCCCTCGGCCTCCACTGCGGCCACCGCCAGTCTCCCCGACTTGGTTTAGCGGGGTCTGGTGCGCTAAGATATTGCTACCCATATTCATGAGTACGGGCGCCCATATGAAGACTACTCTTGAGATCTCTGATACTTTGCTCAAAGCGGCAAAAGCAATGGCGCGCCGCGAAGGCACAACGCTGCGCGCGGTGGTGGAACGAAGTATTCGCGCTGAGCTCAAGGGGCACCGTGCAAAAAGAGCATTCAAACTTCGCGACGCCACAGTGCATGGGCAAGGCCTGCAGCCAACTGCAGCACGGTCTACCTGGGACCAGCTTCGAGATATGAGCTATGGGATTCCCGACACTTGATTGCAGTCGATACCAATCTGCTGATCTATTCGCACAGGGCTGATAGTGACTGGCACGAGATTGCGTTCCTGACCCTCCAGCAGCTCGCGGAAGGGCACCAGCCTTGGGCAATTCCCTGGCCTTGCATCCATGAGTTTCTCGCCGTTGTGACGCATCCCAAGATCTACGCGCCGCCGACGTCGATTACGGACGCCAAGATCCAAATTGCAGCGTGGCTGGAATCCCCGGCGCTCGTTCTGCTGTCCGAGACTGAGCAGCACTGGAGCATTTTGGCGCGGGTCCTTACCGAGAGCCAGGTGACAGGGCCGCGCATCTACGATGCACGAATTGCCGCTCTGTGTCTCCAGCACGGGGTGGCCGAATTGTTATCCGCAGAACGTGACTTCACACGGTTTCCGGAGTTGAAGGTGCGCAACCCGCTGGTGCGCACGTGAGCGATTCCGCCGATCGGCCTCAGCCCGCGATAAAACAGTACGGTGGCTTGCAGTGTCAGAGAGCGATGCGAAATTAAAATTGCTTGCCGCGCGAATCGGCCGGCGGTTATTAAAGGCGCAGCGTTGCGTAACCACTGCGGAGTCGTGCACGGGCGGATGGATCGCCAAGGCCTTGACCGACACCGCCGGCAGCTCGCAGTGGTTCAGCGAGGGTTTCGTGACTTACAGCAACGAATCCAAGACGCGGCGGCTTGGCGTGCCGCGTGCGATGCTGGAAAAGAACGGCGCAATCAGCGAACAGACGGTACGCGCGATGGCGCGCGGTGCGCTACGACGAACCAAGGCGCACATTGCCGTCGCAGTCACTGGAATTGCCGGCCCCGATGGCGCGGTCCCAGGGAAGCCGGTGGGTACTGTCTGGCTGGGGTGGGCGACTCGCCACGGCGCCGCCGTACGGGTGAGGACGCAATTGAGACATTTTCGCGGCGAGCGCGATGCGGTGCGACGCAAGACCGTGCGGGCAGCGCTCCAAGGCTTGCTGAAGCGTTGATCCGGCATCGAGCACTGCGTTGCGATTATTTTTTGCGCTCTGGCCTGATGCCGATGTCACGCGACAGATCGCAGACGCTGCAGGCCTGCTGAACCTTGAGAGCGGCGGCCGCCGGGTCGAGCCTAGGAATTATCATTTGACACTGGCTTTTGTCGGCGAGGTGGCGGCCCCCAAGCTCGCGCTGCAGCAGCAGATCGGCCAATCGTTGCGAGCACCTCGTTTCACCATCCGCTGCGATTCGATGGCGTATTGGCGCAAGTCCCAGGTTGTAGTCGCCGCCGCGCAAGCGCCACCGGCTCTCGTGCAACTCTCGACAAGCTTGGGTGATGCGATTGGTTTGCCGCGAGAGCAACTGCGTGCGCATGTAACGCTCGCGAGGAAGGTGACGCAAGCCCCTGTGCTGCAAGCAATGTCGCCAATCGTTTGGCGGCCGACGAACTTTAGTTTGATTCGCTCCGACACTGGCGGCGCCGAGCCGGCGTATACAGTACTCGACACCTGGCCACTACTGTATGAAACGGGAAATCCTTGAGGAAACTCTGCGAATTCATTGCATATCAGACGAGCGTTGCGCGCTGAATATGAAATAATAGCGATTCACTTTGTTGAGGACTGTCCATGGAAGAGAATCGCAAAAAAGCTCTCGCCGCTGCGCTGAGCCAGATAGAGAAACAATTTGGTAAAGGCTCGGTCATGCGCTTGGGCGATGCCGGCGCTACGTATGAGGTTGACTCGATCCCTACCGGATCATTGGGACTGGATATTGCGCTCGGCGTAGGCGGCATTCCGCGCGGCCGAGTCATTGAAATATTTGGTCCAGAGTCCTCAGGCAAAACCACACTTACCCTGGCCATCATCGCCTCGGCGCAGGCCAACGGCGGCACTGCGGCTTTCGTGGACGCGGAGCACGCACTTGATCCGGTGTATGCGGAAAAGCTGGGCGTAAAGGTCAATGACTTATTGGTGTCCCAGCCCGACACCGGCGAGCAGGCGCTCGAAATCACCGACATGCTGGTGCGATCCGGAGCCGTCGATGTGGTCGTCGTCGACTCCGTCGCCGCGCTGACGCCGAAGGCTGAAATCGAAGGTGAAATGGGCGATCAACACATGGGGTTGCAGGCGCGCCTCATGTCCCAGGCGCTGCGCAAGCTGACCGGCAACATCAAGCGATCCAATACCATCGTAATTTTTATCAATCAGATTCGCATGAAAATCGGCGTCATGTTTGGCAACCCCGAAACCACGACCGGCGGCAACGCGTTGAAATTCTATTCCTCGGTGCGAATGGATATTCGGCGCATCGGTGCGATCAAAAATGGCGAGGAAGTGGTGGGGTCAATGACTCGCGTCAAAGTGGTCAAAAACAAAGTCGCGCCTCCATTCCGGGAGGCCGAGTTTGAAATCATGTACGGCACCGGGATCTCAAAAGAGGGCGAACTCATTGAATTGGGTGTCCTACATAATATGGTCGAGAAATCGGGTTCTTGGTACAGCTACAAGGGCGAGCGGATAGGGCAGGGCAAGGACAACGCCCGGGTGTTTCTGCAGCAGCACCCCGAGATCACCAAGGACATCGAGGCGCAGGTTCGCGCCAAACTGATTCCGGAAAAGGCGACCATGAATCGGGGCGGTGACGTCAAAGAGGCCTAATGCCCTGGTTGGCCGCCCCGTCGAGTCCGTAGGCGCGCGCGCGGCCCGGGTTGCGGCGCTCGATGCGCTGGCGCGGCACGACTATTCCTCCGAGGATTTGCGCCTTAAACTGCTCGAGAAAGGTTACGATGCATCGGTCGTGCGGCCTTTGCTCGATGCACTGCGCGCCGAAAAACTGCTCGACGATCAGCGCTATCTGGAGAACTTCGTGGCTTACCACGCCGCGAGGGGCCAGGGGCCGCTTCGAATCCGCGTCGAACTGCGTCGGCACGGGTTGCAGGGTCCGCGGGTTGAGGAGTACCTCAAAGACTACCCTGATTGGCTCACGCTGCTCAAAAAGGCGCGCCTGAAAAAATTTGGCGTGAATCCGGCGAAGAATTACGCCGACAGACAGCTGCAAGCGCGATTTCTAGGTTACCGAGGTTTCACGAGCGCTCAGATACGAATGGCCCTAGGCTTTGACGTTGAACTTGATTCCGACACCGAAGAGTTATGAAACGCGACGCAAAACTGAAATCGATGACGAGCTCGGAAATCAGGGCCAGTTTCCTGGAATTTTTCCGTAAGAACGGCCACTCGGTGCTGCCGTCGAGTTCGCTGGTTCCCGCCGGCGACCCAACGTTATTGTTTACCAATTCCGGCATGGTCCAATTCAAGGATGTCTTCCTCGGTAAGGAAGTGCGCGACTATTCCCGAGCGGCCACCGCGCAGCGCTGCGTGCGCGCCGGCGGCAAGCACAACGATTTGGAGAACGTCGGTTACACGGCACGCCACCACACATTCTTCGAAATGATGGGAAACTTCAGCTTCGGCGACTATTTCAAGCGTGAGACGATTCATTTCGCTTGGAACTTCATCACTGGAACGCTTGAAATTCCGAAGGACCGCTTGTGGGTAACCGTGTACACGGAAGACGATGAAGCCGAGCGCATTTGGGTCGAAGAAATTGGCGTGGATCCCTCGCGCTGCACGCGCATGGGCGAGAAGTCCAATTTTTGGGCGATGGGCGATACCGGGCCCTGCGGCCCCTGCTCGGAGATATTTTACGATCATGGCCCGGAGGTTGCCGGCGGACAGCCCGGAACGCCTGAAGAGGACGGCGATCGCTACGTCGAGATTTGGAATCTTGTGTTCATGCAGTACGATCGTTCATCTGATGGCGTGCTCGTGCCGTTGCCCAAACCTTCCGTAGACACGGGGATGGGCCTCGAGCGCGTCGCAGCGGTGATGCAGGGAGTCCACAGCAATTACGACATCGACCTGTTCAAGTCCTTGATACGTGCCGCAGCGGATGTCACGGGCACTGAGGAGCTGCAATCCTCGAGCCTACGGGTCATCGCCGACCACATCCGTGCCTGCACTTTTCTCATCGTCGATGGCGTCGTGCCCTCGAATGAAGGCCGCGGCTACGTATTGCGACGCATCATCCGCCGCGCTATTCGCCATGGTTATAAACTCGGCCAGACCCAACCATTCTTCCATAAGCTCGTATCGACCTTGGTACGGGAGATGGGCTCCTATTACGCCGAGCTGCTGAGCGGCGAGGCACGCGCCACACAAGTATTGGCGCAAGAAGAAACCCGATTTGCCGAAACCCTGGCGACCGGCATGGCGCTGCTCGATGCGCAAACAGCCAAGCTAAAATCATCGGAGATACCAGGAGAGACGGTCTTCAAACTCTAC
This sequence comes from Gammaproteobacteria bacterium, assembly GCA_041690895.1. Taxonomy (GTDB): domain Bacteria; phylum Pseudomonadota; class Gammaproteobacteria; order Steroidobacterales; family Steroidobacteraceae; genus Bog-1198. The sequence goes on along the minus strand of JBEPVT010000091.1, from coordinate 10,617 downwards.
GATACCTTTGGGTTTCCAGCGGATCTGACCGCCGACATCGCGCGCGAGCGGGGCCTCACCGTCGATCAGGCAGGCTTTGATCTCGCCATGGAAGCGCAGCGCGGCCGTGCGCGTGCAGCGAGCAAGTTCGGTGTGGACCTGCGTGACTCGATCACGCTCTCCGGTAAGACTGATTTCTCCGGCTACGATCGGTTGGCTGATGACGCGCGCGTCACCTCGCTGATATTCGACGGCGCGGTGGTCGATGTGCTGCGGCCGGGGCAAGAAGGGCAAGTCGTTCTCGACCACACGCCGTTCTATGCGGAAAGCGGCGGCCAGATCGGTGACTCGGGCGTACTCCTCGGCGCAAATGCGCGCTTTGCGGTGCGCGATACGCAGAAAATTGGCGCGTCATTTTCCCACGTCGGTGTGCTCGAGAAGGGCGAACTGCAGGTCGGTGACGCCGTGGATGCGCAGGTCGATCAAGAGCGCCGCAAGGCAATTGCGCTGAATCATTCCGCCACGCACTTGCTGCATGCCGCGCTGCGAAAGATTCTCGGCAAGCATGTGGAACAAAAAGGATCACTCGTCGCCGCCGATCGATTGCGTTTCGATTTTTCGCACACTCAGGCGTTGTCGCCGGACGAATTGCGCCGAGTTGAGGACCTGGTCAATTCCGAAGTTCGTGAGAATGCACCGGTAGAGACGCGCGTGATGGCATTGGACCAAGCGAAAGCCGCGGGTGCCATGTCGCTGTTTGGCGAGAAATATGACAGCGACGTGCGCGTCCTGTCGATTGGTGATTTTTCGATGGAACTCTGCGGTGGAACACACGTCGAACGGGCTGGCGATATTGGTTTATTCAAAATCACCGCAGAATCGGGCGTGGCTGCCGGAATTCGCCGAGTGGAAGCCCTAACGGGCCGTGGGGCGTATGAATGGGTTGTGCACACCGATCAGGTGATGCGCGATATTGCAGCGATGCTTCGGGGCAGCCGCGAGGACGTCGACGAAAAGGTTCGCGAGCTGGTCGAGCGCTCCCGCAGGTTAGAAAAGGAGGTTCAGCAGCTCAAATCAAAGTTGGCGAGCGGACACGGCGGTGATTTATCAGCCAGTGCAAAGGATATCGGCGGTATCAAGGTATTGGCGGCGCAAATTGACGGAGCCGATGTAAGATCGCTGCGCGATGCCATGGATGGGCTCAAGAGTAAGCTCGGTTCCTCGGTTATCGTCCTTGCCAGCGTACAAGACGGCAAGGTCTTATTGGTCGCGGGAGTTTCCGAGGATTTGGTGGCGCGCATGAAAGCCGGTGAAATTGCGGGTCTCGTGGCGGCAAAAGTCGGCGGCCGAGGCGGCGGACGTGCGGATTTCGCGCAGGCTGGCGGCACGCAGCCAGAAAATTTAGACGCCGCGCTCGCAGGCGTCGAGTCGCTGGTGCGCAGCCGGCTGTCTAATTGAATGATTGTTTTATTCTGACAAGAAGTTATAACAATTGGGTTGGTTATTCTTGTATTCTGGCCAGATCGACTGAAGAATACTTGTGGAATCACACCGTTCGAATCCCGAACGAACGCTTGACGCGAATCACTGTGCGGCACAATAAGTTATTGCCGCTGCGAGTGCCAAGTTAGCAAGGAGCTGGATTATGTTGATATTGACTAGGCGTGTCGGCGAAACCGTAATGATCGGCAACGAAGTTACGGTGACCGTATTGGGCGTGAAGGGCAATCAGGTCCGTATTGGCGTGAACGCACCAAAAGACGTCGCGGTTCACCGCGAAGAAATCTACGAGCGAATCAAGCGCGAACAAGATCAAGACGGCAATGCGGGTTCCACAACTGCCAAGATGGTCGATGACGCCTGAAAAGGCGCTTAGCTCTCCTTAGCTTTACCTAGACTGCTCCGGACGGGTATCATCCCGCGCTCCGCGAAGGGCCGCTTAGGCTTGATCCGGAGAGGTGGCCGAGTGGTCGAAGGCGCGCCCCTGCTAAGGGCGTAAGGGTCAAAAGCCCTTCGAGGGTTCGAATCCCTCCCTCTCCGCCAGCGCGACTCGACATGGAGCGCTCCCAAAAAATTCCACATGTGGCTGATTTCGCGAGATTGTTGAGTGCTGCCGCCGGGAATTCCGTTGAGTGTCCCGCAATGGTGATCGGCATTTGATGTGTTAATATTCGCGCCCCTTGCGCCCGTAGCTCAGTTGGATAGAGCGCCTGGCTACGAACCAGGAGGCCGGGAGTTCGAATCTCTCCGGGCGCACCAATTAATCAAAAACTTACGCGCGCTCAATGTACCGACCGTAGCGAAAACGTAGCGTTTTTTGCTACGTTTCCCACGCACGGCGCCTCCTCGATGGACCTCAATGCCTGCCGTTCAATGCGTCCGGCCACGAAGCAGAGTTTCTCCGGGGCCAGGTGCGCATAGCGCAGCACCATCTCGTACGATTTCCATCCGCCCAGTTCCATCAGCTCCGGCAACGAAGTGCCGCTCTGCACGTGCCACGAGGCCCAGGTGTGCCTCAGGTCGTGGAAGCGGAAGTCCTCGATGCCGGCGCGCTGCTTCGCCTTGTCCCACGCGGTGGAGCTTTGCTGGATGCGCTTACCTCCGAAAGTGAAGCGCCAGCGCGGGTGCTGTCCCCGCGTCGCTTCGAGCGCCGCCACAGCATCCGCATTCAAAGGGATGCCACGGCCGTCGCCCGACTTCGTCGTACCGTGATCGAGCCATGCCACTTTTCGGGCGAGGTCCACTCGGCTCCATTCGAGCCCCAGGATCTCCCCCGCTCGACAGCCGGTCGAGAGCGCAAACTACACGATCGGCTTCATATGCTCAGGCAATGCCTCGATTAATCGATCCGCCTCCTCGCGTCTTAAAAACCGCACGCGCCGCCGGGGTTCCTTCAGCATCCGAATCTTCGGCACCCCTTTGAGCCATCGCCAGTCCTGATGCGCGACATTCAATATCCGCCGAACCACTTCGAGTGCGCGATTGACTGTCGCGTTCGAGACACCATCCTTCAACTTGCGATCGCGAATGAACGGTTGCAACACCGTCATATTGATCGCATCCAGTTTCAGGGATCGAAGATAAGGATCGAGCTTTTTCAGATGATCCTTATCATCCGAGAGGCTCCTCTTATCGGCGAACTCCTCGAAATATCGAACGACCGCTTGCTGCCATACGAAAATGCCGAGGATCCCCTGCTGCTTCGCTTCAATCGCTTCGTTCTTCAGGCGGACGACGTAACTTTCTGCATCGGTGCGATTGATACACCCAGTGCTTTGGCATACGCGGCGTCCATCCGGGAGAACGAGGCCAATCCACCAGAACCGCGAGTCCTTGCGGCGGTAGAGTCCACGTTCACGGGCCATAAAGTCTCCTTCCAGGCCCGCCCTCGGCACTTATCCTGCTGCATCCGCGCGTCGAGATCAATGCGGTCATAAACCTTGCAGCGGCCCTAGCGGATGAAGGGCAACTCCATGCCATCAAGGAAGCGCAGACTGCAGCGAACGTAAGCGGCAGCTTCACGGCGGGTAAGATAGGGAGACGGTATCGCAGGGAGCGGAACCTCGTGGATGGCGTTGGAAGACTCTGAACAAGACGACCGTAACCGCGGCGCTGGTGTGGAGAAGTCGAGGGATAACTGTCCCGAGCATAGCGACGAATCTTGTCGCAACTGCAAAGTGATCGCGCAATTCGCATGACATTTAAGTGCTTCAAAGCAAATTGTGATGTGTGGTTCCGGGCGCTTTCATCGACGCCTTTCCAGCATCAACTATGAGCCAAGATGAGATTTTCGTGAGAGCGAGTTTCGAGGAGAGATCGTCGAAACTCTTACATGGGCCGCACTTCGCAATCGGCGCGTTCTCAGTACAGCGGCACTGGATTAATTTTTGGGCTTTGTTTGAGTTACGCTGAATTTAGTGCGAGTGCAGGATAGGCAACCGGTTGCTCTTGTTGAACAATTGGCCCACGTGAATGCAGATCAGTTCATCGTGGCTCGAGTGTCTTCGGAAATGAAGGCGCGACTACGTGCGCTTGCTGCGAAGCAACTGCTCAGCGAGTCAGCGTTGCTCAGGCGTCTGGTTGAATTGGTGCTGCTGAAGGCGGGTCTGTCTCCAGTAATCTTTGAGACACCAATCGGTGTTGGGACGCTGAAGTCCGCGCGATTGATGATCCGGCTGCGCCCCGATGATGGGATTCTCCTGCGAGATCGCGCGGCCGCTCGAGGGATGCCGCCGGCTACGTACGTATCTGTGCTGACGCGAGCTCACCTGCGGTCGCTCGCGCCACTCCCGCAGGAGGAGCTGCTAGCCCTCAAGCGCACCCTGGCGGAGCTCGAAAGAATCGGCCGCAATTTGAACCAGATTGCCCGCGCCGTCAACCAGGGTCAGCTAGTGACCAGTCCTGGGCGCGACGACGTTGCGCCGTTGGGGCGAACGCGGGAGTCGTCTTCGGTGAGTCAAGCGAGAGGTTAGATGATTGAAATAAAGCAGCTTCGTTTGGTGTCGGCGCAACCCCGCGTCGCTCAACCTCATCGTTAGACATGGACGAAAACAACTTTTCGCCGCCCAAATCGCCGGTCGCAGATCCGCCTGGCCCGCACCCGAGATTCCGCCGTAATGCCGCGCTGATTTGGCGGGTAGTCTTTCTATGCCTTTTTGCGGGACTCAATTTTTATTTCAGCATCCCCGGTCGAGGCAACATTTCTTATCTAGTCCTAGGGTGTCTATGCCTGGCATCGGCAGCTCTCCTACTGCGCTTATCGCCTTGGGCGAAGTATCCGCTTTACGTCGCAACACTCATCATGGGTGCCGCCCTAATTGGCGGAGTCTATACCTACGCACAAAATCCGGCGCTCGTACATGATCCACTTCAACGTCAGGTAATATCCTGGTTGATACCCTTGGTTCCGACCTTGTTTCTGATTGCCTGTTGCACCTACGCCCATCGATTGTCACGCCATGTCAAACGCAACACGTAGGGGACTCTCACTGTCGAAGGATGACATGAGGCAGATGAGCGCTGCTGAGCTCAATGGGTATCTGCGCGAGCTTCGCGCGGACTTAGAATGGTGTGCGACCGGTCCAGTCCATAAGACACTCCTTAAGCTCATTGCTGTAGCGAAGAAAGTTCGCGACATCAGGATAGGTCAGGAAGCGGCGGGCGATGTCTAATAATCGTTGGAGGGGCCGTGATCGCTGGTAGCGTCGCTGCTGGCGGGAAAAAAAGCATGCGCTAGCGGCTCCAATCGGGCGGCAGTGGCCAGGCCCCGCAACTTCACCGTTAGACCCATGCAAAAAGTAGCGACCGTAATATTCATTCTCTTTTCCACCTTAGCGTGTGCGAGGGAGCCATCACTTTTGAACTCTATATCGGGGCTTTGGCAGTTCGCTGAAAACAATGTCTGGATTCAAATTGACGAAAAGGGCGCTGCATATCAATGTCGCATCGGTAGAGAAGGAACAGTTTTTTCCGCGAGCGGTATCTTCGTTTCTCCAAACTCAATTAAATGGGAAAATATTTGGGGCACTGACACAGTTACGTTGACGTCGGGAACGATGACACTTAAGGGCCGATTCGGCGAATTTACGCACCACCGTGCTTCGAACCCGATGAGTCCGGCTTGCCTGCCTATACGGCAGCGGGGTGGAGTGGCGGCCTAGCAAAGGGATCGAGCGATTCAGGGTTTTGATTCCTGAAAGCAGACGCTGGCGACTGGCCGGAGGGGATCGATTTGAGTCGGTTCGACGACGACGCGCTTGCATCCGTATCGGATCGTCGAAACCAACTGGAGCTAGGATGTCGTTCGATAAGGACGATGGGAAGCGACCGAGTCTCGGTGTAGTGGTTTCTCTATTGGATTTGGGTAACGGTCAAAGTCGTCTGATAATGGACGGCGTCCGGTCGCAACACTCTGTGCGAGAAACCGAGAAACGTCATGGAGCTTCGATGTCTTCTACACACATCAATTACATGGGAATCCGGCTCTCGATGAAATGGCACTTTCGGATGATGCCTATCGCGATATCGGAATCGCTCTAGTTGCGCGATTGTTGGCGTAGAATAAACGAGTGAAATGAGGGATTGCGAATGCCGCCGCAGATGACTCGCACGATTCCACCGGCACTTTACGACGAGGTCTTCGCACTAGTTACCGCTATCGCTCAACCGGACGCTAAGCCGTTGGGTGCAGTCGATGAGACTAAAGCATTGGAGGCATACGCCAAACTCCATGCCTTGTTCAAGCGTCGCGAAAGCGCCAGCGAATCAGACCCTTTCCTCACTGAGGCATTGGCCGACTTCACAGACGACAATTCCGAGTCGATCCGCCTTTATAAGTTGGCATTGGACCAATGCGCCGCTTTCCCTGGCGAGTCCACGATATCGAAGCGTAACGGACTTGCACGAGCGCTCATTGAGTCCGGTCGAACAATAGACGCCCGATCTCAAATTGAGATTGCGCGCCGCGAAGCATTCGCCGTGCGTGATTCGGAAGCTTTGGGGGAATTAGAAGAGTTGGATGATTCTTGCCGGACGTAACGATGGCCTGACGAATCGCAATAATCGCTCCGCGAGCAATCGTTCGTCATAGGCGCCTTTGCATCAAGAGCGGTCCCGCGCAAATCCACGAACCCAAGCAACCTGGTGTCCGTATCCCGTACCGTAACGCCGCGTGCGCGGCTGAGCAGCCCGGACACTGAATCAGGATCAACGGATCAACCGGCGCTTAGTGCACACACATCTAGTTCGAGCTTCACAATCCCAAATCAGTCTTGTTTCAATACAACCGGCACATGAACCGGCATAACATCTTGTATATAAAGTAGTTATATAGATAGTAATCAATAGTTTATACCGGCATAATATGCGGCATGATACCTGATCACGTTTCGCAAATGGAGCCGATGCTGCCCAGTGAGGCGGAGCCCGAATTGTTGGATCGCGCGTTCGATCTGGTGCAACAAAGTTCGGCATTGGCAGCCCCGCTGTCGACCCCTGTGCAAGAGGAGTTGGGTCGTTTAGTGCGCTCGATGAACTGCTACTACAGCAACTTCATTGAAGGCCACCAAACTCAACCACGTGACATCGAAAGGGCGTTAGCACGTGACTTCGACGGCAATGAACGGCAGCGCGATTTGCAGCATGAGGCGGTTGCGCACATAGAAGTGCAGAAATCCATCGATTTTGGAATTGACACGCCAGACGCGTGGCCAACCTCGGAAACGTATGTGCGCTGGCTGCACCGCGAATTCTGCAAGCGGTTGCCCGATCGATTGCTATGGGTGAAGTCGGCAGACAGTGATCGACTCGTGCAAGTCATCCCCGGTGAATTCCGCGAGGACTTAGTGCGGGTGGGTCAGCACTGGCCGCCTAGCGCCAATTCGTTAGCTGCATTCATGAGACGTTTTGAAGAAACCTATGAACCGAAGCGCCTGTCAAAAGTTCAGCAGCTGCTTTCCGCGGCGGCTGGTCATCATCGGTTGCTTTGGATCCATCCATTCGTGGACGGCAATGGTCGGGTAGCGAGATTGATGTCGCACGCGTTGCTGCTGCGCTTAGGGGTTGGAAGTAGCTTGTGGTCGGTGTCGCGCGGACTCGCGCGAGCGGTGGATCGCTACAAGAGTTCGCTGACATACGCGGATGCATCCAGAAGGAATGATTTGGACGGCCGCGGCCCCTTGTCCGCGGAGGGCCTTAGGGATTTTTGTCGATTCTTTCTGGAAGTATGCACTGATCAAGTCGACTTCATGCGCAAGCTGTTGCAGCCTGGCGAAATCATTCGTCGCATCGAGCTGTATGTGAACGATGAAGTGGCCGCGCGCCGACTACCCAAAGGCTCTTTCGAAATGTTGCGTGAGGCGTTTTATCAGGGTGACGTGCCGCGCGGACGCGCGCCCGAAATAACGGGATATGAAGAGCGACGCGCGCGGGAGACGGTATCAGCGCTAATTGAGAAGGGCTTGTTATTGGCGAAAGGCCCCCGCTCGCCGCTGACGCTGGGATTCCCGATGTTTGTGCTCGAACGCTGGCTGCCGACGTTGTATCCGATCGACCCGGCAACCATTCCGTAATTTACTCGGGGCGAGGGAGAAATGGACGAATTAGACGGTCTTATTATCGGCCAAACTCTGGAAGGTGGCTGGGTCGTCCAGGAGCCTCGGCATGTGCAACGCGATTCACCGAGCGCCTGCCGTGCCTACGTGGCACGCAATGCGCAAGGCGCAAGGCGCAAATGCCTTCGTCAAGGTGCTGGACCCCCGGGCCAATGGATCGCTACAGGATGCGCAAAATAACATATCACAGTTCATTTATGAGAGAGCCATTGTCGACGTGTGCACCGAACGCAACATGCATCGGGTGATTCGGGGCTTGGAATACGGAATTCTGAAAACGCCGGAACCGTTCTCCGTGTCGTTGCACTATTTGATATTCGAGTGGGCCCCGTGTGACTTGCGCTCGCAGATCGATCTTGATGAGCGCTCCCACTTGGCGGTCGTGCTGCGGTGGCTGCACCATGTGGCCACCGGTTTGCAGCAGTTGCATTTTTCAGAGATTGCGCATCAGGACGTCAAACCCGCGAATATCCTGGTGATGGAAAATCAGACGGTCAAGATAGGCGATATGGGTCGGGCCCATCGGCATGCGGTGCCCATGAATCACGTGAAGCAGGAGCGCGACCCCACGTATGCGGCCCCCGAGTTATTGTACGGCGGGACCGTAAACAGCTTTGACGATCGCTGCGCCGCCGATATGTACGCCTTCGGCGGGTTGGTATTTTTCTTGGTGACAGGAACCAGCCTCGACGCCGAGTTGACTCGTGAACTTGCCGGAATGCACCACTGGAGCGTATGGACGGGCACATTTGAAGAAGCCATGCCCTATGTGCGCCGCGCGTTTGAAACCGTGATGCTTCGTGCTGTGGCGAGCTTGGATTCGAGTGTCACTCTACGGCTGGCACTCGTAATGCGGCAACTCTGCGATCCAGAACCTTTGCACAGGGGTCATCCGGCCAATCGAAGCGGCGATGGCTCACGGTACGGCATGCAGCGCTTTGTCTCTGCGTTTGATCTCATGGCCAAGGGCGCCGAATGGCGGCGCGATCGGATGACGGTCATCGGAATATGGTGCCACGGTGGAGGTACACCGGGCGGACACCGTTCAATGCCGAACATGCCGGGGCTCCGCAGTCTCGAAAGATCAACACGCCAGGTGTTGACTTGTCAGTCGCGGAGGCCTTGTGGCGGACCGACCCTTGCTTGGGCCACGCTGTCGAGCTGATCTCGTGCGCCTGCGCGTCGGGTCGTCCGTCGCTAGCGCGGGACAGCGCCGCATGGCTCCGTTCTGCCAAGATCCGGGTGCCGGATGGTCTCAGTTCGATGATCGACTGGATTCTCAAAGGTGCGCCGTCCAACGAGCGGGCATGGGCCACTCCTGACACCTCGGATCAATCTGGGCTGCTGGCAGCAGAGCGAACCATTCGCAGCATTCGCACTCGCTTGCGCGAAGGTCCACGCAATGTGGCGGGCTGGCTGGATCTTTCGTTGGCAAATTGTGTGTTGGGTCAGGCCGACGCGGCTCGGCGCGCCATGAAGGTTGCATTGGCATTGGCTCCCAACCATCGGGTGATCTTAAGGTCAGCCGCGCGTCTCCTGGTGCACCTTGACGACACGGAAGGGGCGCATGCACTTATTCGCCGTCATCCCAGGACGGCCACGGACCCATGGCTCATGGCCACGGAAATTTCGGTCGCTCAAATTCTCAATAGGCCATCTTTGTTCGCGGCCAGCGGTAGACGGTTTGTACTGGATCACGCGGCACAGCCAGCTTTTGTCTCGGAGCTAGCTGGCGCGGTAGCGTCTGCGGAGAATTCGGCGGGGGAGCACCGTAGGGCGCACAAGCTTTACCAGCTATCTTTGCTTGAGCCGACCGACAACGTGGTGGCGCAGGTTCAATACCTGTCGCAAAGCGATCGCTCGTTAAAGTACGGGTTGAACGGTTTGGATCTGCCGAGCGCAGTGGAAGCTCGCACTTGGCGCGCGATGACGGACGAGAATTGGGATGACGCGCTTAAGCATGCGATGGAATGGCAAGCCGACGAGCCGTTTTCCGGCAGGCCGGCTATGGCGGTTTCCTATCTCGCGATCATCATGGGCAATCCATCGGTAGCCGCCCTAAGCGCTAAGGCGGCCCTGTGCGCCAACGCAAATGATCAGTTGTTGCGCAACAACCTTGCCGTTGCGTATGCGCGGTTGGGCCGCCACGCAGAGGCACAGGCTGAATTCAATAAAATTCGTGCGCCGTTGCAGCGTGGATTTCCTCAGTTTGTCTTCGATGCCACGAAGGGCTTAATGGCCTATATAACGGGAAACCTTGAACTGGGCCGAGAACTCTATCAGCTGGCACTTCGCGGCGCTTCCGCGCAGGAGCGTCCACTCGTCGCATTGAGCTTTGTCGAGACCGAATGGGATTTCGTGCCACAGGCTCGGCCCTCGATACGCGAGGGATTGAAAAAGATATCGGACAAAGTTGCGGTTCCCGCCGCGCGCTTGGTGGTGGCCAGGTTGGTGCATGGTTCTATCGGTGTATGTCTGGCGTCAATTACTTCTTCCGGTGGCGACAATTATTCTTGCCGGTCTTGAG
>JBEPVT010000090.1:0-15857 GCA_041690895.1 Gammaproteobacteria bacterium | reverse complement strand
AGGTGGGGGATTTTGACCCGGCCACCGGTGGTCCCTTTTGAGGTGGCCGGCGGGGGGGAAAGAAGGAAGTCGAAGCGGCCGCTAATGGCCAACGCACCTTGGCAGCATTTCTAGACACTGCGCCACAAACACAGCGCATCCAGATTTTTGACGAGAGAGCCCAAGCTCACCAGATCGAGGTACCGACCTCGGCGCTTCGGTTGCTCGTGGATATCCTGTCCGAATTTTCGCACGGTAACTCCGTCAGAGTCGTACCGGTCCATGCCGAGTTGACCACGCTGGAAGCGGCTGATCTGCTCCATGTGTCCCAGCCCCACTTCCTGAAGCTGCTGGAAGAGGGAGTGCTACCGCACCACATGACCGGTAAGCACCGGCGAGTGCGACTTGAAAATCTGATGCACTTCAAAAACGAACAAGATCGTGCTGGCGAAATCGCGATGGAGGAGTTGGCAAAGCAGGCGCAGGAATTGCAAATGGGATATCAGTAAGGCATCGCCGCGAATATCTAGCTCGCGGCGATGCCGCCGACCAGTTAGCCCTGCTCCCAAATTAACGGAGCAACCGAGTACCCAGCGCTAGGTCCTGGCTCCCTCACGCCCCGCGCCATGCGTGCACGACGCTCCACGCGCACCGGCTTGTCGCCAGGTTTCTGCACCTTGAGCTGATCCAGAAAATCGGCCCACGCCTGCATCATCTCTCGCCGCTCCGGCAAATGCTGGGCATAGTTGTACGCTGCTCGAACCGCGTCGCGCTCGCCATGCGCGAGTTGCCGCTCAATGGCATCTCGATTCCAACCCTGCTCATTGAGCAACGTTGACGCCATGCTCCGAAATCCATGTCCGGTCATGTCCTGTCCGCTGTAACCCATCCGTCGAAGCGCGGCAGTAACCGTGTTTTCGCTCATCGGCCGGAACCGACTGCGCACACCGGGAAACGCCAACGCAAACCGACCGGTGAGCTGCTGCAAGTCCCGCAGGACCGCGATGGCCTGAGTCGACAGCGGCACGACGTGCTGCACTCGCATTTTCATGCGCTCGGCCGGAATCCGCCATTCTGCTTTGTCGAAATCAAACTCGGCCCATTGCGCAGCACGCAACTCACCCGGCCGCACGAACACCAGCGGCGACAAGCGCAATGCGCAGCGCGTGATCCACGAACCCTCATAGGCGTCGATCGCGCGCAGGAGCGCGCCGACTTCCTGCGGATCCGTGATTGAGGCGAGATGCTTTTCCTTGGTCGGCGCCAACGCGCCACCCAAGTCTCGGGACGGATCGCGTTCGGCTCGACCCGTGGCGACCGCGAACCGGAACACTCGGCCACAAACCTGCAGCGCCCGGTGCGCGGTCTCGTTCGCCCCGCGGGACTCGACGCGTCGTAGGACCGCTAGCAACTCCGGCGCCGTGATCGATTTGACCGGTCGCGCTCCGATCCAGGGGAACACGTACAGCTCGAGGCGACGAATGATCTTGTCGGCATGGCTCGCGGCCCATTGCTTCGAGAACATGCCGAACCATTCGCAGGCGATCGCCTCGAAGGTGTTCTCGGTGCTCTCGACCAGAGCGATAGCCTCCGCCTTGCGCAGTTCAGCGGGGTCGATTCCGGCGGCGACTTTTCGGCGCGCCTCCTCGCGCTTCTCCCGGGCGTCGGCGAGGTTCACATCGGGATAGACGCCCAAGGACATGCGCCGCTCCCGGCCGTCAAACCAGTACTTGAGGCGCCACCATTTCCCGCCTTTCGGCGAGATTTCCAGGTACATGCCGCGACCATCCCAAAGTCGGATGGTTTTGCACCCGTGTTTCGCCTTTTCAATCAATAACTTGGAAAGCATCGGGGATAACTCCTTTCGTGGTTTTGAAAAGCGTGGGGATAACTGCTCTTTTTCGGGTGACTTTTGGGGATAACTCCGCCGGCAGTTATCCCCGATTGACCCTTGCTTGAAATGCGCGCACGACGGCGCCGGTTGACGACTTTGGAAATCGTACCGTTTAGAATCAAAGAGTTACACCAACTCAGGCGTACAAGGTCGCGCTGGGTCGTAGTCGATCTAAGGTGTAATGGTGGCCAGGGAGGGAATTGAACCCCCGACACGCGGATTTTCAGTCCGCTGCTCTACCAACTGAGCTACCTGGCCTTATTCGAAGAGCCGCGTATTAAACAGGCGCGGCTTTGACTCGTCAATGAATAATCGAGAAATCAGTTACTTACGCACAGCAACATCCTTATATCTTCCTTACTTCGGCACAAAATCCTTGGGCTTCTCAGAGCCGCTCCCAAACAAGAATTTCTCCATCTCCGCCACCAGAAATGCGCGCGCTTTGGGCTCGATCGGCGTCAGGCGATTCTCGTTGATCAGCATCGTTTGATGCGCCACCCATTGGGCCCAGGCTTCTTTGGAAATGTTTGCGTAAATCCTTTTGCCGAGTTCGCCGGGATACGGTGAATAGTCGAGGCCTTCTGCGTCCCGCTTTAAGAATAAACATTGAACCTTGCGTGCCATGAATGAATCTTACGCTAAGCAGTTCCGCCCGTGCGCAGCCGCTCAAATAGTTGCAAGATCGGCTGCGGCAAGCCAACACGCGGCGGCGCCTCGAGTTGATACCAAAGACGGTCATCACCGTCGCGAACTGTTGCCTGCGGTCGACATCGAACCTGTAACGGCTTTAATCGCAAATCAAAGTGCGTAAATGCATGGTCGATTGGTGGCAGCGCTTTGGATTCCACCGAGTCGCCGAATTCCAGAGCGCACCACCTCAACGCGTCAAGCTCACTCTCGAACTGCGGTGGTGACCACAGGCCGCCCCACAGGCCCGCGGTCGGTCTTCGCTCCACCAGCACGGCAGTTGAGCCATTGATTCCGGTTTGCGCAATCAACAGCGTCACCTCGCGCGATGCTCGCATTCGTTTGAGTTTCTTGCCGGGCAATTCCGCTTGGCGTCCTTCGAGCGCCGCGACGCAACCGATGTTCATGGGGCAGACCGTGCATGCCGGTCGAGCAGGAGTACAGAGTGTCGCACCGAGATCCATGATGGCCTGGGTGTACGCGGCGACCTTTTCACCAGGCGTGCACGCATCAGACCGCTCCCACAAAGCCGCGAGGACGGGGATCGAACCTGGATCTCCCGAAATTCCGAATGCTCGCGCCAACACGCGCTTCACGTTGCCATCGAGAATGGAATGACGTTCACCGCGTGAGAGTGCCAAGATCGCACCGGCCGTTGATCGACCAATGCCCGGAAGCGTCATCACTTCTTCTAACCGATGCGGAAAAACGCCGCCGTATTTCTCGAACAACGCCTTCGCGCAGGTCTGCAGATTTCGTGCGCGCGCGTAGTAGCCTAAGCCCGCCCAGAGATGCAGCACCTCATCGAGCGGTGCGGCGGCCAATGACTGGACGTCCGGAAAGCGCGCCATGAAACGCTCGTAGTACGGAATCACTGTCACCACTTGCGTCTGCTGCAGCATCACCTCGGATACCCAGACCCGATAAGGCGTCGGATTTATTTGCCATGGCAGGGTGTGCCGTCCATGAGCGGTGAACCAAGCGAGCAAGCGCTGCGCAAATTGTTCGGGCTGGATCACTTGCTAAACAATCCCTGCAGCCCATTCTTTTTCAGCACGTCCTGAAGCTTTTGCTTCAGCTGGCCCTTCACCACCGCCTCAATGTCTGGGCGAACCGTGGGATCCGCATAAGTGCCGGTAACTTTGAGCGGAATGTCGGTGTTCCGGGCCGGCCCGGTCGCAATGCTCGCTAGCAATTTAAAGTCGATGCCCTTCGTTGGCAGATTGGCGCTCCCTTGCCCCGCCACTTTGATTGCGTGCGACGCAATAGTCAGATCACGCGTCTCCGCAACACCATTGGTGATCTGCGCCGACAGTTTGAATGCCTGGAATGGTGTGCGCCCGAAGCTGTTGCGCGGTTGTGGGCTTGATCGGTCGATTAAAGCCTGCGCGTTACTGAGTTCGTATCCCACATCGATGCCCTCGAGTGCGCCGTCCGCAAGATTGGCATCGAAGTGTCCATTGAGGGTTTTCAGCATGGCATCGACGCTGGTACCACGCGCTGTTGCCTTGAAATTGAGCGTCGCTCGGCCGGACAAACGTCCCTTCCCTGCCGTGTTGGCTAGCAGCCGTGCCATGTCGACTCCCGTGAGTTGTTCATCGACACTGAGTACGGGTATCGCGCCACGGCTGTCCAAGGTGATGCCGCCGGAAAAGCGTCCGCCGTCAACCTGCGCCTCGATCGGGAACAAATGCGTCACCTTGTCCTTCGCGGCAATCGTTACCCGTACGCTGGCCAATTCCAAGCGCGCAAATTGCGCGGCCTTCAAGTTCAGCGTGCCGTTCACATTCAGGGGTTTCTCAGGCTTGGCCGGCTGGGCGGGCGGTACAGAAGCAGGAGTTGTTGCGCCGACTTCCGGGGCGCGATACCGATCTAGATCGATTTGATCGGCAGCAAGCTCGAATTGCAACGCGTCGGCATCCCCTGAGAGTAATTTGAGATTTCCCTGAATCTGTGTGTCGTCGAAGCGCAGCTGCAGATGCGTCAACCCCACAGCCTTGGAGTCGTAGGTAAAATCCGAGCTCGCAGACAGCTCCGACAGCACCTTCGGGTCTCGAGTCTTCGGCAAAGAAATCCCGAGGCGCGGTGCAAACTCTCGTAGCACCAAGGGCGCCAAGCTCACTGAGCCGATGACGCTCAAGTCATCGAGAATATTTGTGGCATTTACACTGCCGGTGAGGTGCGCGCTTGAATAACTCACCGCGAAGGCGGAGGCCGCGATGGTCTGTTGCGCAATATTCAAGGCAAGGCGTGGCGCGGAGAATTCCCAGTGTGCCGGCCGGCCGTCGCTTAGGTTGCGCAGTGTGCCGCTGCAATTGACGCCGCTGAATAGCATCTGTCTTGTGGCGTCTTCGCTTAAGTCGAACTGGGCGTTGAGCGAGAGCTGCTCGCCCGACGAAGCGCGTTTGGCATCGAACGAGACGCTCACGGGGACATGTTGGTCGGCAGTTAGCGCGCCGGTTTCGAAAATGACATTTTCAGCCGTGACGCCTTCGTAGCTCATGCGTCCGTTTTGCACGCGGATGTTCGCGAGCGACTCCAATGCGCGCGCAGCATCGGTGTGAACTACATCTGGTTTTGCCGTTTTGGCCTCAGGCTCGAGGTCCTGCCAATTGCCCTTACCCTGAGCATCCTTGCGCAGGCGCAAATCCAACCCATCGATTTCGACACGCGCAACCTCCAGTCGCTTGCGCAGCAACGGCAGCAGCCTGACGCGAACTGTGGCGTGAGTGAAAGACAGGAACGGTTCATCGCCGAATCCCGGGGGATTGCCCAAACTGGCTGGCCCCAATTCAAGCGCCACCCACGGAATCACCGAGAGCTTGATGTCCCCCGGCAGCTTCAACTCCCGACCGGTGGATTCTTTGACGGCCGCAGCAATCCTGCCCTTGTAGCTGTTCGGGTTGACGAGCAGCCAGACACCGAGGAGCGCGATGCATAGCAGTGCGACGATTCCTCCTGCCAAAACACCAAAAAACTTCAGGTTTCGCATGCTTTTCACTCGGGATTGAGACCTCGATCATAGCTCAAGCGCTGACCCGACCCGCCGATACCCTTAAGATGCGTGCAGGCCCACCGGGTTCAAAAAGCACATGCGAAGCTGGTCGACTCAGAAGAAATTGCTCAACAAATTGCGCCGACGCACCGACAAGCAGGATCCTTCGGTTTCGGCGAGCGATGTCGCGGGCGATGCATCGCCCGTCAGCGTAACGCATCCCGACTCGCCCACACGGCGCTCGGCGGAGTTTTTGGAATTCGCGCAATCCGCGGGCGGCTTTGGCGTTTTTGAGCTAAACCTGGTGACCGGGAATATCAATGGCACCTCCCTGTTCTTCGAGCTGATCGGACTGGAGTGCCGCGACATGTCCTTGAGCCGCGAGGAGTGGCTCGCCTCGATTTACCCGTCCGATTTGGAGGGCGTCGTGCACGCGCTCAGCGAAGCGGTGGCCTCTGGCGGCGGCTATGTAACGGAATACCGCACCTTGACGGCGAGCGGTGAGGTTCGTTGGCTCGCCGGCCGCGGTCAGGTTCTGCTGGGTGGCGGGGGCTACGATTCACGCGCCATTGGCACCATTACCGACATCACGGACCGCAAGGGGTTGGAAGACAAGCTCCACTATGCCACCGAGTCGTTGAACATCGCCCAGACCGCCGCGGGCATTGCAACGTTCGATTTCGATTTTCGCCGTAACACCCGCATCTGCTCCGACAACTTGCGCGAGCTGTTGGGAATTCCGCCTGCGACTTCACTCGATGATCTCAACCGGACCTTGTCCCGGGTGCATCCGGATGATTTCGCGCGCGTGCGCAGTGCACCCTTGGAAACTACGCCGGCGGAACCTTACTATCGGTGCGAATATCGCGTGCTGCTCGACAGCGGCGTGGAACGCTGGATCGGCGAGAAGGCCAAAGTTACGCGCTCATCTACGGGCGATGTGGAGCGTATCACCGGTGCGCTGATCGATATTAGCGACCTGAAGCACACCAAGGCTGCGTTGGGCTCGGTGGAAATCCGTTTAGAACGAGCATTGCGCGGCACGCAGGATGGACTGTGGGAAATTGACCTGCTGACCAATGTCTCGTGGTACGGACTGCGCTTCGGCGAGATCTTGGGCTACACCGTCGAAGAATTAGGCTCATCGCACGAGCAGTTTGTGACACTGATCCATCCGGACGACCGGGAACGCGTCGCGTTGGCGCTCGACAATCATCTCGAGCATCGCGCCGTCTACGACCTAGAATTTCGAGTTCGGCACAAAGCGGGGCACTACGAATGGATGCGGGCGCGCGGCCAAGCCGAGCGCGCCGCCGACGGCACACCGTTGCGACTGGCCGGCGCGATGCAGCTGGTCACGGACCGAAAACTCGCCGAACAGGCCTCGCTCGACGCCAAGCTCGCCGCGGAAGCCGCCAATCGGGCGAAGAGCAGCTTTCTCGCCAACTTGAGCCATGAAATTCGCACCCCCATGAACGGCGTGCTCGGCATGTCGCAAATCTTGGCGGAAACCTCGCTCGACAGCACGCAGCGCGAGTATCTGGACATTATCCGCGGCAGCGCCAAGGCCTTGCTCTCCTTGATCAACGACGTGCTGGACCTATCGAAGATCGAAGCCGACCGGCTGGAGCTCGAGAATGTCGAGTTTGACCTGATCCAAATGCTCTACGAGACGGTGGCTGCCACGGCCTTGGAAACCGCCGCCAAAGGCATCGAGCTCATTGTCACCATCGAGGCGGCGGTGCCGGTGATGGTGCGTGCCGACCCGCTGCGCCTGCGTCAAGTCGTGCTGAACCTCTTGGGCAATGCGGTCAAATTCACCCATGAGGGGCATATTACGGTTCGCGTCAGCAATCGCGGCGATGCCAATGAACGTAGATCGTTGACGATCGAAGTGACCGACACGGGGATTGGCATCCCGGCGGATCGTCTCGACCGGTTGTTCAAATCCTTCTCTCAGGTCGATTCATCGACCACGCGCCATTACGGTGGCACTGGCTTAGGGCTCTCCATCGTCAAGCGCTTGACAGAACTCATGGGCGGCGAAGTCGGTGTGCGCAGCGAATCGGGCCAGGGTTCCACCTTTTGGGTGCGAATCGAAGTCGACGTCGCACAAAATCAGCCGACCCGCAAACTCATCGGCAGCGATCGAAAGATTTTGATCGTGGACGACATTGCGGCCGCGCGTGACAGCTTTTCCTCAAAACTCGCCCTCTATCAGTACGTGGCAGTTTCCGTCGGCAGCGTCGATGAGGCTCTGGAAAGCTTGGCCCACGAATCCTTTGATCTGGTATTGGCCGATGAATTGATGCCGATGCGCGGTGGACTGGATCTTCTCAAAGAGCTGCGCACCGACGCGCGTTATTCGCACCTGCCATTTATTCTGATGTCCCTGTTCGGCGCCGAGCATGACACGATGGATCGCGAATACCGCCCGGATGCGATCTGCTTAAAACCCAGTCGAGCCGCACTCTTGGCCACGCTCGTGGAGCAAGTGCTGACGGGGAAAATGCCGCATGCGCCCAACGTCAAGTCCGCGACACAGGCTCTGCCAACCTTTCAAGGCAAGAAGATCCTGCTGGTTGAGGATAATCCGGTGAATCAGCGCGTCGCGCAGCGAACGCTGCAGAATCTGGCTGCGGAAGTGACCATAGCGAACAATGGTGCCGAGGCCTTGGAACGCATTGCAGAATCGAGCTTCGATGCCGTCCTGATGGACTGTCAGATGCCGGTCATGGACGGCTTCACCGCAACGCGTCGTATTCGTGCGATGGAATTGAGCCACGGCGCCAAACGGTTGCCCATCATTGCGCTCACCGCCAATGTCATGAGCGAAGATCGCGACAATTGCCTCGCCGCGGGCATGGATGCGCATCTCGGCAAACCGATCGAGCCGGCGCAAGTAATCGAGACTTTGCGCCGCCTCTTGAATGCCCCGGCAAGCGCGTCGGCGGTCGATCGTGAGGCGCTGCGAGAACTCACCGGTGGCGATGCGGAATTCGAGCGGGAGCTCGCGGAAACCTTTGTCAGCAGTGGCGATCAATGCCTCGCAGAGATCATTGCCGCGCTTAAAGTGAGGGATTTCGATACCGTGCGCAAACGCGCGCACTCGTTGAAGGGCGCCAGCGCCAACATCCATGCGCGAGACTTGAGCCACGTGGCGTCGAGCCTCGAGAATGCGGCGCGAGAGAAGTCTCTCTCTGCTCTTGACGGCTTGGTGTCGGCACTGTCGGAAAAATTGGCGGCCGTCAACGCGGAACTGCGTCTGGTCGGCTGATCGTTCAATTAGCCGTGCGCGGCAAGCGGCAGGGCCGCCTTGAGTTCTTGGCCGCTGGAACAATTCCGCCCCGCCAGTTTGCTCTTGTAGAGATTTTCATCGGCAGCGCGAATCAGCGTATCGACTGTCAGCGCCAGATCCGGCCCATTCGGGCCGGTCGAGGCAACCCCAAAGCTGGCGGTCACTATCGTATCGCCTGCGCGTGTGGCAAAGGGCGATGCGGCGATACGCGCGCGGATCTTTTCGGCGACCAGCAGGCCCTCGGCGTGCGCGGTTTCCGGCAACACGATCAGAAATTCCTCGCCGCCATAGCGCGCCACCCAATCGCTGTTGCTGCGAATGGACTTCTGGACCCGGCAAGTGAACTGCTGCAGTACGTCATCGCCCACTGCATGCCCGCGCTGGTCGTTGACCTGTTTGAAATGATCGAGATCGCACATCAGCACCGACAAGGGATAGGCATAGCGGCGGCTGCGCTCGAATTCCCGCGGCAGCTGCTCCATGAGGTAGCGGCGGTTGTAGGCACCGGTCAGTGCATCGGTAATCGATAAGATGAGATTGCGCTGATTGGCGACGCGCAGCGAGTGTTCGAGCGCCAGAATTCGACGTCCGGCATTCAGGCGCGCAATGAGCTCTGCCTCGTGCACCGGCTTGACCAAGTAATCGTCGGCGCCGGCCTCGAGCCCCGCGATGATGTGTTCCTTGGCGTCGCGCGCGGTCAACAGCAACACGTAGACGTAGCCATCGAGCTGCATGTTGCGCACCGCGTTACACAAAGCAATGCCATCCATTTCCGGCATTTCCCAATCGGTAACCAGCATGGGGTAGTAGCGCTTGGTGATCTTGTCGAGCGCCTCGGACCCATTGACCACGGCGTCGACTTCATAGCCGGCATTCTTAAGAAAGCGGGTCATGAGCATGCGCGTGACCGGATCATCCTCGGCGAGCAAGATCGCCGGTGATGCCTCGACTGTGATCGGCGTCACAGATTCCGTCTCAGACACTTCTTCAACCCCGCATGCCTAAGCTTGTACTGATCCCCACGATATCGGCGTAGGTCCTCGTGACTTAATCATGGGTGAGAACCCGGTTACAAATCTCTGCACTGTCACTCATTGGCGCGAAGAGATTGCCTCTTTTCCCATCGAATTCGAGACTTAGGCGCCGGTTTGCCGCTTCAGACAACCGCATAACCGACCGATATCGAGGAATGTGCGATTCGCGTCCGTATAGCCGTAAGCCACCGCTGCCTGGTGCGCGCGCCATGAAGGCGAGCGGCGATGGTTTTTGGGAAGTGGATCTCGCAGATGGCTCCGCGTGGTTCAGCGACTGGTTCTGCCCGCGCCTGCAATGGTCGGAAGCGGCGCGCCGCCCCGTCTTTAGCGACTTGCGCCCTATCATGTCATCCGAGACGTGGGACGAGTTGCTGCGCAAACTCCGTTCGCATCTTGAGCAGCGCTCCCCCTTGGACACCGAGTTCCCCGTGCAGCTCGCAACCGGTCAAACCGAGTGGTGGCACATGCGCGGGTTGGCACAACGCAACGATATCGGCCATCCCACTCATTTTGCGGGCTGCGTTCGCGATGTGATCGCAAGCCGTCCGAACGCCGTTTAAGCAACCTAGGCGTTAGGGCGATCGTTCGAGGCCGCGGTACTGCGGCTGCTCTCGCGACCGGTGAACCAGTTCACCGCGTACTGAACTAACTGCGTGCCGGTATTCAGGTTGAGCTTGCGCTTGATCCGTTGCCGATGCGATTCGACCGTCTTGATGCTCAAGTTCAAGGACCCGGCGGTTTCCCGAGTGCTCATGCCCTTGCCGATCATGTGCAGAATCTGCAGTTCGCGATTGCTGAGCCGATCAATCGGGTTCGCCGAGATATACGAACCGCCGGCTGCGAACTTCTGAATCATGTTGTTGCCGACCGCTTCGGAGACATAAATGCCCCCATCCAAGACGCGACGCAGCGACACAAGAAACTGCTCGCTCGCGGCCTGCTTCATAATGTAGCCGTTGGCGCCCGCGGACAGCATGCGTTCGGCATAAATGGTTTCATCGTGCATGGACAAGACCAATATGGGCAACTGCGGATAGTGCGCCCGAACATCGCGCACCAACTCGATACCGTCGCTTTGTTTCAAGCTGATATCGGCGATCATCACGTCAGGACTGAGCTCTTTGATCGCGGTGCGAGCCTCGCGCGCCGTCTCCGCTTCGCCGCAGACGATCAAATCGTCTTCATTCTCCATGATGCGTCGCAATCCCTGGCGCACGATCGGGTGATCATCGACGATCAATACGCGCCTAACACGACGCTTGCCGGTGTTAGCGTTGATGGCGGACATTGAAGATCGAATCCATCCACTACTGGCTGCCATGTGTATATCCTCCTGAAATGGCCTAGGGGCACTGTAGCTGAGGCAGCACAGAGCGCTAACCTGTTACGGCAATCACGGTGCCGTGCGGCGTGCTCGCCGTTATGTCGAACTTGGCGCAAATCATATCGGCGCGGTATTTCATGATCTTGAGGCCCATCCCGGATGAGGACGGCAACGGGCGCACGAATCCCGCGCCATTATCACTGATGCGCAGGCAAAAGCCGTCTTCCTTAGCCACCAATGAGATGTCCACCAGACTCGCGTGCCCGTGTCGGGCCGCGTTGGTCAGCGCCTCTTGGGCGATGCGATAAAGATGGCTCGCGTTGGTTTCCGTGAAGGCAAACTCACGGCAGACCTCTGCGCTGAATCTGACTTCCAACCCATACACGTCGCGGCTGCGTGCGGCGAGCGCGCGCAGCGCCGAGCTTAAGCCACCCGTTTCAGTGCGCACCGGCAACAGACCCCGCGCCAGGGAGCGCGCGGTCTCGATCGATTGGTTCACGTATCCTACGATTTCGTTAACGTTCTCGACCACGTCCGGGCAGCGCTGTTGAATGCGGCTCGACAGGCCGCGCAACATAAGCGCGACGCCGGTGAGTTCTTGGCCCAGACCGTCATGCAGATCGCGGCCGATGCTCTGACGCTCGCGCCCGGAGATATCGAGTACTTCCTGCTCGAGGCGCTTGCGCTCGGTGATATCGCGCATTGAAATGGAAATGCCGGTGGCGATGCCGTCGTCGCGCACCAAGACCGCACGATTTTCGAAATACTGAGCCTGCCCTCCCTCGAGGGATTCAAATTCGAACGTGCTGGTTTCTCCCGTCTCCAAAATGTGTCTGAGTTTTTGCAGTACGGCCGCTCGTGCCGCTGCGGGCAGCAAGGCATCGATTTCGCGGCCGATGATCTGTTCGGGCGAAAGGCCATTGACCGGGTTGTTGACGAAACGCACCCGCATCGCCGTATCGAGCAGAAACAGCGTATCGGCGGTGTTGCTCGTAGTCGCGCGCAGCAGCGCCTCGGAACGCCGCAGCCGTCGTTCGGAATCCCGTCGCGCCGTCACGTCCTGGATGACGCCCACCAGTCCGCGAGGCACAGTGCCGTCGAAAAGGGGTCGGGCGGTGGTCGCATAGGAGCGATAGCGGCCGTCGTTGCCCAGAAGTTCAAATTCTTGCCGCACCTCGACTTGACCGGCAAAGGCGTTGTCAATCGCGCGCTTCACGGCGCTTTGATCCTTCGGATGCACCCGCGCCAGCATGGCCTCCATGTCCGGAAAGATGCTGGGAAGGTGAATTTGCGGGTTCTCCATGGCAAATTCGAATGAGTTTTGCGGTCGATCCCAGCGCCACGCATGCATGTTTGCCATGGCCATCGAGAGTTTCAGCCAGCCGGTGCTGTTTTCCAGAGCGATCTGTGCGAGCTTTTTCGCCTGAATGTTTTGCACCGACCCAAAGGCGCGGAATGGATGGCCACCCAGCATCTCAAGATGGCCGATGACCCGCACCCAGATGCGCTCATTCTTGTAAGTGTTGATCTCCAGTTCGAGATCGATCTGTCCGGCGCCTGCCTCGGCCTTTTGGCATGCCGCGCGAAACTGTTCTCGCGATTCAGGCACGCATTGTGCGAGCATCGATTCCCACCCCGGGGTAAATTCCCGCGGGTTAGCGCCAAGAATTCGATACATCTCCTCGGTCCAGGTGAGTTCTCGAGTCGCGTAGCTATATTCCCAGCCCCCGATCTTGGCGACGCGCTGGGTCTCTCCGAGAATGTCGGTCAGACGTTTGATCTCCGATACATCCACGCAACAGCCGATGGCCCGCACCGGATCGCCCGCGGCATTGCGCTGTACCAGTGCTCGGTCCAAGATGGATTTGTAGCGACCTTTGGCGTCGCGAATTCGATACGTCGTGGCCCAGCCACGACCGTCGATGAGTCCAGCACTGACGGTCTTTTTCGCGGCCGTAAAGTCACGTGGATGGATTCGCTCAAACCAGGCTTCTACGGAGGCTTCCATTTCCTCCGGCATCATCCCCAACACTTCCTGGACGCCGCGCGAGCGATGTACCACGCCCCTGACGACGTCCCACTCAAAGATGATGCCATCGACGGCATCGGCAGCCA
This sequence comes from Gammaproteobacteria bacterium, assembly GCA_041690895.1. Classification (GTDB taxonomy): domain Bacteria; phylum Pseudomonadota; class Gammaproteobacteria; order Steroidobacterales; family Steroidobacteraceae; genus Bog-1198. The sequence goes on along the minus strand of JBEPVT010000090.1, from coordinate 2,531 downwards.
GACGGAAGACCTCCTCGCGTTGTGCAAGGCGAAATTCCGCTTGTTTGCGTTCGGTGATGTCGCGTGCGTTGATCACTATGCCGCTGATCAGCGGATTCGCGAGCGCCGAGACGCAGCGTGATTCCAGCCAGCGGTACGATCCGTCCTTGTGGAGATTCCGAAACTCACGCGAAAAGCTTTTGATCTCGCCAGCCACCAATTGCCGATACATGGCACGCAGCTCTTCCCGGTCATCCGGATGGGCGAATTCGAACGAAAAATTCGACTCGCGTTCCTCGGCTGAGTAGCCCAGCGAATTTTGCAGGCCGGCGCTGACATATTTTATGCGTCCATCCGCGTCCGCAATCGCAATGATGTCCTGCGCGTGTTCGGTGAGGGCCGACAAACGCCGTTCGCCACTGCCTTGCGCGCGATGCTCTGCACGCCGTTCCGTGACCTCGAGACTCAGGATGACGAGGCCGACGATCCCCGCTGCGCCCTTGAGCGGTTGGACGTCTATCTCGAAGCGGCGCGCGGGGCGGTCGGCTTCCTCAAATACGATGGATTCGTCATGGTGGTAATAGCCCAGCAGTGCGCGCGCAAACACCTCCGGCTTGAGCAACATCGTGGGGGTCAGCATCAAAGCGGAGCAGCCGACCGTGCCTCCCGGAATCGGGCCGGCGCAGCGCATCGCGCCTGCATTGGCGTAGGTAACCTTTAAGTCAGTATCCAGTATGAACACGTCGTACGGCAGTTGATCGACGGCCGTTACCAGATCGGGCTGGGGAGTCGGGGGCGTGAAAGTCAGCATCACCAGGCGCTGACCCGCGAGCGATTCCAGGGGCTTAAGGTCAGTCTGTGCCGACTGCTCGCCGCCGAGAAATCGCCAAGTCATTACACGGCTAATGGGCGCCGCCGCACCCGTGACCAAGCTAAGAACCGCATCGATTTTTGCGGCAGAAGCGGTATCTAGAAAGCGCGCCAACGGCGTCTCAATCAGCGCATCCACATCGAGCGCGGACAAACACTGGCGAGCAGCCGCGTTGGCCAGAACGACGGGTAAATTTCCATGCCTGGCATCGACGACCAGCACTGCGTCTCGCAGGCTATTTAAGACCGTGTCCGCCAGCACGCACGTCGCACTGGAGGCGAGACGCAAAAAATCCGGAGACGTCGCCATCCTTTGGAACCCCGGGAAACTCTCTTAAATCTCAGTCCGCAATATCTTATACGCCTACGCTAATGTGGGCGTATACCCGGAGGATGCATATGCGGGAATCCCTTAATTTGACCGCCGCTTGTGTCTAATTCTCTGAGAGGTATGGCGCAAGACGCCGCCCACCTTACATGCAGCGATCGCAGCGCTCAAAGGGAACATCAGATTTTTACGTTTCTACAATCTGTTTGATTTCATGGCGAGTCATCCGAATCGGTGAATTCGGACTAGGATCCTAGGATCTCGCGATGAGCACTGCTGCAATTCGTCACCACCCGAAAAGCGATCCGCGCTTTGGAGATTGGATCGACCGCATCGGTATGTTGCAAATTCCCGTACCGCCAGTTCGTGAGTTCGTGAGCGGTATGTTGCCCTGCTGGAGACATCGCCCACCAACAGTTTGCTGGAGCGGCGGTTCGCGCCATCTGGGTTCGAGTCATGGGCTTGTTTGAGGGTGGTGTTCCCTGCCCGATTCGCTTGGCAGCAATGCCGGCAAGATCCCGAGTACCGCTCTCATCACGCAGATATCAGACGCGGATATCTTTGCTCAAATGACGGCAGCTCGCGGCGTCGGCGCGTGGACCGTCGATATGCTGATGATGTTTAGGTTGTGCCGGGCCCGACGTGATGCCGGTAACTGACTACGGCTTGCGCAAAGGATTTCAGGTTTTGTACCGCAAGCGGACCCTCTCGTCGCCGAAATAACTTTTGAAATATTCCGAACAGTGGCGACCCCATCGGTCGGTAGCGGCGTTCTATTTGTGGCGGATAGCCAGGACGGCTAAGAAACCAAAGATGAAGAAATCACTTTCCAAATAAGTCGTCCAATGCTGATTTCGCCTTAGCGATCTCTGCCTCATTCTTTGCCACATAAGCGCCGGTTCTCGGCTTGAAGTGATCGCAAAAATTCGCCTCGTCCTTTTTGCGCACTTCTTCGGCAGTTGGTTCTTTGCAGTGCTTGGCATACGAGATGTCGTACTCGACACACATCTTGCAGACGTGCAGTTCAGCATTACAGGCTTTGCAGACATCGAGGCGACGCAGTGGGAGGCTGAGTGCTGCAAGCGATGCGCCGCAGCGCCAGCAAACCAACGCGAGAGAGCGATCAACCATCTGCAATCGATATGCCTAAAGAATAAAATGATTTTTCGGGTAGAACTATTACCCGACGGTTCGAAGTTAATCGCCAGTCAATAAGATCGAGACACTGCTTCAGGCAGTGTCTCGACAGGCTATAAACGCTAGTTGATTTTGCTTCCCTGCGCGCGTATCAGATCGGTCCCCGTGACGCCGCGCCCGTTCATTCGGTCTGTACCGGTGACACCATCGGTGCCCG
>JBEPVT010000089.1:0-16005 GCA_041690895.1 Gammaproteobacteria bacterium | reverse complement strand
GCCATACCGTTCTTCTTTTTGCCGGCGGTCGTTAGGTTCAGCGATCGGCAAATCAGATCGCAGTTGAGGCTGCTACTGGCAATCTTGATTGTGCAACTCCCGGTGGCAATTCATCAGCGCATGTCGCATCTCGCGATCGGCGGAATGACCGGTGACACGACCATGGGCACCCTGATGAATTCGTCGTCGCTTTCCATTGCGCTGATCTGCGGAATTGCGGTGCTCGTGGGTCTGTACCTACGCAAGTTGATCGGGTTTCGCGCAGTGTCCGTGCTTTTTATAGTGCTGCTGATTCCGACGACTATAAATGAAACCAAGGGCACGTTTGTCCTTCTGCCGATCGCGCTATTGACGACATTCCTGGTCGCAGCCAAGCCCGGAACGCGGGCCAAGAACGTATTCCTTGCTACTCTGTTCTTGTGCGTGTTTGGTGCCGTGTTCATCCCCATTTACAACCAACTGATCCTGGCACGCCCGTATCCGAAGACGATCGGCGAGATGTTCCTTGACCCGCAACATATGCAAGCATACATGTCTAAACGGAATGCGGAGATAGGCACGACGGGGGAAGTGGGGCGTTTGGATTCCATCACTGTCCCCTTGCGGTTTCTGGCCAAGGATCCCGCGAAACTGGTGTTCGGTCTTGGAATCGGAAATGCCAGTCCATCCTCGCTCGGGCCGAAGTTCACCGGCAGATACAATTACCTGCTTGGACCGTTCCTGACAACGTCCTTTGCGGTGATAGTCTGCGAACTTGGTGCACTGGGGCTTTTTCTTGTGTTGGCTTTATATTGGGAGATTTATGCAGACAGTCGCATTGTCGCTGTCTCGTCGAATCCTCTGTTCGGAGGTATCGCGCTGGGGTGGACCGGAGTGACGGCGGTAATGGCGGTGTGCATTGTTTACAAGAATCTGATGCCCATTGCCGCTCCTTCGGTACTGTTCTGGTATTTTTCCGGGTTGATTGCCGCCGAGCGAATGCGCCTCAATTATGGTGCGCAATGACACTTGGAAAGACCCCAGCGCTCAGGGGACCGAACTTCCTAGGTATCGGGGCGCCGGGAAGCGGCACGACCTGGCTGCACAAGATGCTCGAACGACACCCCAAGGTGTGGGTACCCCCAATCAAGGAGGTCCACTATTTTGACAGCATCGACCCTGCACTCTGCGGCCGATTGCATCTTGATCGTTTGGGCGATCGCTTGCGCAAGCACGGGCTGTCCCGCTTGGCACATTATTTAGCGGCCATGGCAAGGCCCGTTGCACCTGCCCTGACTCGTCGAGCGCGCCCGGATTGGAATTGGGATCGGCGCTACTTTTCAAGTGGCGGATCGATCGATTGGTATTGCAGGCTTTTCGATGGCAGGGTGAAAGAGTTTCAGCGTATCGGTGAGATCACGCCAGCCTATATCGCACTTTCCGACGATGTGATACATCGCATCAAGACGCAGACGCAGGTGGAGAAGTTCATCGTCCTGCTTCGCAATCCAGTTGACAGTATCTGGACGGGGCAAGGCAAACGGATGCGCAAAGTCCAGATTGGACATAGCCGCACGGAGCAAACCGCCTTGGTGCGCACGTTACTCAGAGCGGGACTCACGCGGCGACTCTACGCGTCAAACCTGCAGCGCTGGATGTCGCATTTTGGTCGTGAGCAATTTTTTGTCGGCTACTACGAAGACCTGTCCGAAAACCCGGCTGGCCTCATTGACCGCATCTGCGACTTCCTTCAGGTTGAGCCCCTCTCTCCAATGCTGGGTGACCAAATGGGTCAGCGAGTGAATTCTCGCCAAAGCTCAACATCGGCTATCGACCCCGCCGTCGAAAGGATGCTCGCCGAGCAGTTCGAGCCTGATTTGCGCCAGTTGGCCGACCTTCTCGGAGGGCAATCCGAAAACTGGCATCAGCGCGCCCTGAGCGTATTGAATAGGCAGGAATAAGCGAATAACACCCGATGTCCAGAGTTGTATTGGCAATCTATCGATTCGCGTTTTGGTTGCACCAACGCCATGTTCCGGTATTGCCAGCGCTTATAAATAAATGCCTTGTGCGCTTGCTCTTCGGTTGCCAGATTGGATTGGGAGCGTCCGTTGGACGCGGCGTGATCTTGAGCTATGGGGGGCTAGGCGTGGTTATTCATCATCGAGCCATTATCGGCAACGGTGTATATATAGGAACCAATGTAACCATTGGTGGCACGAGCAAGCAGATTGCTGTGCCAGTTATAGGAGAGAATACTTTGATTGCCACTGGGGCGAAGGTTTTGGGCCCCGTCAAGATTGGCAAAAACTGCGTGATTGGCGCTAACGCTGTAGTCGTACGTGATGTGCCAGATCACAGCCTGGTGGGCGGAGTGCCAGCCAGAATCATAAAAACGGGAATCGATATATCCGATTACACTTGAATCCGTTTATCCGCAACGCCTGCAACTCCCGGGAAAAACGCGTTAGCCTTCCTCCCGGCCACTTTGCCGGCCTTTTCAACTCAGCGAGCCATGGCGTCGAATGAGCCGCCTGTGAACTGCACCCGCGCATTATCGAAGTAAACTATGCGAGGTGATACGCCAGCCTCTCCTGCATCCGTCTTATTGGCAACACGATAGTTACCGAATTTGAAGTAAGGCGCATTGATGTCATTCGAACTGTTCCCTCCACTGACGTTGTAGACTTCCTGCCCGTTGAGCCAGCATTGCGATTGGCCGTCGGTCCAGTGCCAGCGGAGGCGGCAGACCCAAGCATTCCATTGACCCTTCTTATAGGGTCCTATGGTTGTGGTGTAACTTTCCTGGGTGGCTTCCGTTGACGGTTGCGCGGCATTGGGACGCCGAATTATTTGCCAGTCTCCAGCGCGAACCTGAATGCCAAAGACCGGGCTCGTGTGCGACTCAGCCACCGGTTCGAGCCAGTTGTATGAGTGCCACTGAACGAGAATGTCTCGTCCGCCGGAAGTTACAAAGTTGGCCGGCAGATATATTGAAATCGCGTACCAAATATCCTGATTCCACAACGATACGCCCCCTGGTTCGCCGACAGAATGCCGAACTTCGGCCCGAAAATCCGCTGCGCTGTCTCGTGTGATAACACTTTTAACCGATTGAGCGCCCGAGAGAGCTACGTCCCTCGACAGGCTGATTCCGGTATTGGCGCCACCGTCCTGTTCGACGGTCCAGGTCTTCTCCAGACTGGTAGATTCAAAATCATCCCGGACTGTGTAGGACCCTGCTGGAGCTGGAGCTGGAGTTGACGCTGAACAAACATTCTCTACACACAATTGCGGGGGAGCTTCGGGCACGGCTGCCAACAGCGGAGCTGAAGCCAATAGGGCATAGTAGGACGCTCTTTTCATGCTTCGATCCTCTACCGCTGTCAACGTTTAGTTTTCCACCACGACTAGGTCAGCCCAAGAAGTGATCGAGGCGAATAGCCGGCCAGATGGCCTGGTCAGCCTGCGCTTCCGCGCCACCCAAGGCGTCATCCGCGCAACCGGCAGTGGATTTCTCAGACCGCCAAAAGAACTCCGCCTACGACAAACGTCAAATTAGCGCGCGTGAACCTGCCGCGCAACTGTGGACTTTTGACGACAATTCCCCGCATTAAGTCTCGTCACCCCGCTCGCACTATCAATGCTCCTGCAACAGGTTGTGCAGGTGCTGGAGGCGTTCACATACCCCCACTCCGTAGGGCAGACAACTCCCTTACACAGGATGCCGATTGGGTTTGGCTGGCGCTTGAGTCAAAGTTGAAAGATCTGACAACGGCCGGCAAACGTGTCGTGATTGTTCTCAATGGGCCGGTGGGTCCAATGTTCGATCCGAGGGCGATGGTAATCAGGGATGGCTTTGACTATGTCGTTAAGCTAAGCGATGGCTTATCCAATGCTGAGGCTCACGCCCAAACGAAAGTGGTCGATCTGCCGCTGCGCGGGATTGCACATAGAGTTGGCGCCGAAGTAGTTGACCCATCTGACACGCTGTGCTCGAACACAGCGTGTCCGGCTATGGACAGCGAGGGCAATCCGTTCTTCATGGACGAGTCACATCTGCGGGCCTCTTTTGTACGTTCCAAGTTTGATGCGCTAGATAGATTCGTTTATCTGAATTAGACACGCCCCACAATCGAACTAGTGAACGGGAGTTGGGATGACCTGGCCAAGCTCGGTAACTTGCAGTCCGCTTATGTAATAATCCAACTACGCTGCGACAAGTAATGACCTGTGGCTGCGCGGCTGGCCGCGACCGCTAGCAACAGGTCACGTTCACCTGTTGGATGGCGTGCAATACTGGTTTTTGGCATGCGGAGTCTTGTATGCGGGTAAGTGTTTTTGGCTTGGGGTATGTGGGAGCGGTTTCTGCCAGTTGTCTCAGCGCGGACGGACATCAGGTTATCGGCGTCGACAAAAATAAGACCAAGGTTGATCTGATCAACGGCGGCCGAGCGCCAATCATTGAAGCTGGGATCGATGCGCTGATTCAGCAGGGTGTTGCAAAGGGCGATCTGCGGGCTACGACTGACGGGGTGGAGGCGGTGCACGCGAGCGATCTGACGCTCGTCTGTGTCGGCACACCGAGCGAGAGTAACGGTAGTCTCAACCTGCAGCATGTCAGAAACGTCTGCACGGACATAGGTTCGGCTCTTGCCAAGCTCGACCGGTATCACGCCGTAGTCATTCGTAGCACCGTTTTGCCGGGAACCATGCGCGAAGTGGTGATTCCGGCGCTTGAAGCGGCGTCTGGAAAGAAAGCCGGCAAGGATTTCGGGATTTGCTTCAATCCGGAATTCCTGCGCGAGGGCACGGCTGTCAAGGATTACTACCAGCCGCCCAAGACGGTGGTGGGTGAATCCGATGCCCGCGCGGGCGACCAGCTGCTTGGATTGTATGCTGGTCTGCAGGGCCCGGTCATTCGCACCAGCCTCGAGACCGCGGAGATGGTGAAGTACGTCGACAACACATGGCACGCGCTCAAAGTGGGGTTTGCCAACGAGATTGGGTCGGTTTGTAAACCGCTCGGTATCGACAGCGTCGAGGTGATGCAGATTTTTTGCCAGGATACGAAGCTGAATATTTCACCCTATTATCTTCGACCCGGTTTCGCCTTCGGTGGCTCATGCCTGCCCAAGGACGTTCGAGCATTGCGCTATAAGGCGAAGACGCTGGACGTCGAGGTGCCGATCCTTGATTCGATCCTGCCCAGCAACAACGCACATGTGCAACGTGGGTTGGACATGGTGCTTGCGCATGGCAAGCGTCGTGTAGGTGTCCTGGGCTTCAGTTTCAAGGCGGGCACGGACGACCTGCGGGAAAGCCCGATCGTGGAACTGATCGAGCGTCTGATTGGCAAGGGTTACTCGCTGCAGATCTACGACCGAAACGTGAACCTCGCCAGGCTGACAGGCGCGAATCGTGACTATATTCTCAACCTCATCCCGCACATTGCCAGCCTGATGCGCGACAGCATCGACCAGGTCCTCGAACACGCGGAGATCGTTGTCATCGGGAATTCAGCCGACGAATTCACGCAGATCACGACCAAGCTGCGAGCGGATCAACGTGTGCTTGATCTGGTGCGGCTGGGAGCCGGCACCGAGACCCACGCGCAGTTTGAGGGTATCTGCTGGTGACTGGAACGGCCCGCGCGCGCCGGGTACTGATCATCGTGGAAAATCTGCCGTGCCCCTTCGACCGACGAGTCTGGCAGGAGGCGCGCACGCTTGCCGCGGCCGGCTACACCGTCTCGATCATTTGCCCGAAAGGGAAAGGCTACGAAGGCCGCCGGGAAGACATTGATGGCATTGCGATCTACAGGCACTCGCTGCCGTTTGAAGCTGCCGGTGCCTTCGGGTATGCGCTTGAGTATTCGTGGGCGCTGGTGGCCGAATTGTGGTTGTCGCTGCGCGTTCTGGCGACGCGTGGATTTGATGTCATTCACGCCTGCAATCCGCCCGATACGATCTTCATCCTCGGCCGTTTCTTTAAGTTGTTCGGCAAGAAGTTCCTGTTCGACCATCACGACATCAACCCGGAACTCTACGAGGCGAAGTTTGGCCGACGTGATTTCTTCTACCGCATGATGCTGGCGTTCGAGCGATGGACGTTTGCCGCTGCTGATATTTCCATCGCGACCAACGAGTCGTATCGGGAGATTGCGATCTCGCGCGGAGGCATGTCACCGGATCGTGTCTTCGTGGTCCGTAGCGGACCGGACCTGAGACGACTGCAGCGACTGCCGCCCAGGCCCGAGCTGCGCAATGGACGCGCATACTTGGTCGGCTACGTGGGCGTCATGGGGCAACAGGAAGGGATCGGCCTGCTATTGGCCGCCGTGCAGCATATCGTCACGGCAACGAGTCGCCGCGACGTTCATTTTGGCCTGGTGGGCGGAGGCACAGAGCTGGCGGCCATGCGCGCACTTGCCGAGGAGCTCGGAGTAAGCGAATTCGTCACCTTTACCGGCCGGGTGCCTGACAAGGAGATGCTCGAGATGCTCAACACGGCGGACGTCTGCGTGAATCCGGACGTGGCCAACGAGATGAACGACAAGTCAACGATGAACAAGATCATGGAGTACATGGCCCTGGGGAAGGCCATGGTGCAATTTGATTTGAAGGAAGGCCGGGTGTCCGCCCAGGAGGCGTCCCTGTATGCCCGGCGCAATGACCCGGCGGACCTGGCTGACAAGATACTGATGCTATTGGACGATGAAGGCCTGCGGACCCGCATGGGCCAATTCGGCATGGATCGCGTACAGCGGGAGCTATCATGGGAGCACGAGGCGCCGCGCCTGCTGCGTGCTTACGATCGGCTCTTTGAGTGATGAAAACGTCGGTGGTTCTCTTTGGTCCGTCGCTGGATGCCGTCAGCGGCGTATCGACGCATGTGAAGCAGCTGTTGTCCTCCGAGTTGGCGGACGAATTCGAGTTGCGACATTTCCAGGTCGGCGGCGAGGGTCGGAAGGAATCCGGGTTTGCCAGGGCCTGTCGTCTGGTGTTCGGTCCGGCGGTGCTCGCGCGCTACTTGCTCGGAAACCGCTCCGACATCGTCCACTTGAATACGTCCATCAATCCCAGGGCCTTCTGGCGGGACTTGGGGTATCTGCTCGTGGCGCGTGCGCTGCGCCGCAAGACGGTCTACCAGGTGCATGGCGGGAAACCGCCGCGTGAATTTGCCGGGAACGATCCTTTAACCCTTGCGTTGATGCGCTGGGTCCTGAAGTTGCCGCAGGCCATTGTGCTGCTGTCGCAGTCGGAAGTGAGCGCCTACCGTGAGTTTGTTCCAACCGTGCGGGCGGAACTGATTCCCAATGCAATTTCCGTGACGGAGTCGCAAGCTGCGGTCGCTCATGTGTCTGGCGAGGGACGTCTGCAGCTCGCGTACGTAGGCCGGCTGATCAGGGCCAAGGGGCTGTTTGAGGTTCTTGAAGCGGTAACGCTGCTTCGGAAGCGGGGTGTGCCCGTCGACGTTACCATCGCGGGCGATGGCCCGGACGCGGTGGCGTTGAAGAACATGGCAAGTGAGTTGGGAGTAGCCGAGGCTGTAAGATTCGCTGGGCCGGTATTTGGCGAAGACAAATCGCGGCTCTGGGCAGGCGCCGATGTCTTTGTGTTTCCCACGTTTCACCTGGAGCGACTGCCGTACGCGTTGCTTGAAAGCATGGCTGCTGGCGTAGTTCCGATTACCTCGGCCGTTGGCGCGATCCCTGACGTAATGGAGGATGGCGTACACGGCTTACTGGTGCCGTCGAAGGATCCGGCAGCGCTGGCCACAGCCATCGAGCGCTTGGCCGGTGACCGGGCCATGCTGCGGCGTATGGGAAATGCCTGCCAGCAACGCATCAGTGAGCGCTATACCATCGCTCGCATGGCGCGAGAGTTCCGGTCGCTGTACGAGACGCTGTAGCCTGACATGAACGCCATCGGGGACTTCCCGTGAATCTGGGTTGGACCCTCCGGCGCCTGACTGCCATGGGCGGCAGGGAAATCCTGTTTCGAGTAGGGCGCGCCGGCCAGGCACAGTTGGAACGCTTAGGGCTCGGGCTCGCCAGACCGCCGGAGCCGTCGACCACTACGGGCCTCCCGTGGGTGCCGCAGATCTCGCGCCAATTCGATGCCGCGAAGTATCTAGCCGCTGCCGATCGCATCCGATCCGGGAAGTTTGATCTGTTTGCGATGCAAGCTGCGGAACTCGGCTTTCCTCCACGCTGGAATCGCGATCCCCGCACCGGCATCGAGGCGCCACTGCGCTTTGGCAAGACGCTCAATTATCGCAACAACGCCCAGGTCGGCGAGATCAAGTACCTGTGGGAACTGAACCGTCACCTTGAACTGGTGACGTTGGCCCAGGCCTGGCATATCAGCAGGGAGCCGCGCTACGCGGACGCCTGTCGCGAGTACCTGCAGTCCTGGTTTGATCAGTGTCCGTATCCCCTCGGCATCAACTGGACCAGCAGCCTCGAACATGGCTTCCGGCTGGTCAATTGGGCGGTGGCCTGGCACCTGTTGCAGACAGTGCCGACGTTTTCGCAGCCCGATTGGCAGGAGTGCCTTGCTCGCTGGCGGAGATCCATCTACGAGCACTGCCACTTCATACATGGCCATGTGTCCCGGTACTCGTCAGCCAACAACCATGTGCTCGGGGAACTTGGCGGATTACTGGTTGCATCCCTGACGTGGCCAAATTGGCCGGAGAGCAGTCGCTGGGCCGAACATGCCCACCGGCAATTTGAAGCACAGTGCCTGTTGCAGAACTATCCCGACGGCGTCAACCGCGAACAGGCAATCTGGTACCACCACGCCGTCGCAGACATGATGCTGATCGTTGGCCTGTTTGGGCGGATGAACGGCAGAGATTTTGCCGGTGCCTACTGGCAGCGCCTTGAGCGCATGTTCGAGTTCATTGCGAGCATCATGGACGTGGCGGGCAACGTTCCGGCATTTGGCGACGCCGACGATGCCGTGCTGGTGCGGTTCTCGGCCGATCAGCAGGCGAACGTGTATCGCTCGCTGCTCGCGACGGGCGGTATCTTGTTTGACCGACCCGACTTACAAGACAAGGCTGGTTCTTTCGACGACAAGTCGCGCTGGCTGATGGGTGATGCAGCCCTGCTGCGTGGCGCCAGTCGGGTCAGCGAAGCGCGCCGGTCACCGGTCCACCGTGAGTTTCCAGATGGCGGCTACTACGTGCTCGGCGCACACTTCGACTCGAGCGAGGAGATTCGCATTGTCGCGGATGCCGGCCCGTTGGGGTATCTGGCGATCGCCGCGCATGGGCATGCCGATGCCCTGTCGTTCACGCTGTCAGTTTCCGGTAGCGAGTTCCTTGTCGACTCGGGGACCTATGCCTATCACTCCAAACCAGAATGGCGAAAGTATTTTCGTGGCACGTCGGCCCACAACACCATGCGGGTCGATCGTGCGGACCAATCCATCCAGGCTGGTTCCTTTCTATGGGGAAAGAGGGCGACTGTGTCTGGCGTCGAATTCGAAAGTGACGACTCGGGGTCTCGACTCAGTGCGTCGCACGATGGCTATGCCCGCCTACCAGGCGGTGCGCGAGTTGCCCGCAGGATCGAATTTGATCGGGCAAGTCGCACGATCACCGTTCGTGACGAGCTGACTTCGCGCGCTTCTCGCTATGTCGAGATATTCTGGCACTTCTCCGAAGATTGCGTCGTCACGCTCGCTGCGGGAAACGCGGTGGTGTGCCGTGGCGACACGAGCGTTAGCGTGGCATGGCCCGCTGACCTGGCGGCCAAACTGGTACGGGGCCAGCAAGACCCTCCCCAGGGATGGCGATCGAAAGCTTACGATGTCCGCATTCCGATCGACACTCTGGTGGTTGCTGGCAATGTTGCCGGCAACTGGCAGGGGATAACGACGTTGGCGATCCTACGCAGCGGGCTCTGAAAGCGCGTGTGCACAGGCGCGCTCGAAATCGTCGGCGATGCTGGCATAACTTCTGTGGGACTCGACCCAATGGCGGCCGCGCAATCCCATCGCGGCGCGTTCCTCCGTGCTGCGCAGCGCCAACCAATGAATGGCGCGCGCGAAGTATTTCGCGCCCCAAGGAACGCACACACCGGCGCGACTCTCTCGCAGCACCAGGCTTTGATCCGGGTGGGAATTGGCGACTGCGGGCAATCCCAACGCCAGGTACTCGATGAGCTTGGTCGGAGAGGCGACGTCGAGGATCGGCGATGGATAGAACGGCGAGACGCCAATGTCGGCGCTTGCCGCGACACTGAGTGCTTCCCGACGCGGGAGCCGGCCCGTGATCTCAACTTGATTCACAAGATTGAGGTCGATCGCCCGACGCTGGATAGCTTCACGGTCTTCCGCGTATTCACCGTCGCCGACAAAGAGCAGCCTCGCATTGATGCCGCGTCGACGTAACTCCGCCAGTGTATCGACTAGAATTTCGAGTCGGCGCTGACGCACAAGAGTGCCGAGGTAGACAATCGTTAGCGGGCGGGATGCAGGAATTGCCACGCGGTAGTCCCGAGGCTCCACTCCGTCCAGATCGATTCCGGTGACAATTGGTGTCAGCGACCGTTCGCCCGCTCCCAGGGCTTTGAAATCCTCCGCCATGCGCTGGCTCTGAACGAAGATGTGGTCGCTGTGCGGGATAATCCAGTGACGCAGGACGAATGTTTCGACATGACCGCGGATGAGGGTCAATCGGGGATGCTTGTTTAAGCGCTCCCTGCTGGTCGTCACACGAGCCGTGTGAAATGGAAACGTCATCCAGAACATGAACTTCAGGCCCCGCATGTGGGCAACCGCCAGTGCAATTGCGGCGACCAGGTACTTGTCGCTTACCAGCACGCAATCGTACTGCGCCCGGCGTGCGCGCCAGATCCACGCCAGGTCATGTGCTATTCCAAGCACATGCCTGCGCAGGCGATGCGGCACTCCTTTTCCGTCATCGGTGGGTCCAACCCACACGCTGCGTCGCTGCCAGTCGAACCGGCCAACCTTGATCGTTGAATCCGCAGCCTGCATTACCAGGTCAATCGCGTGGCCGCGGCCAAGTAGCTCGCGACCGAACAACGTGTTGAGCCGAACGCGGTCCGTTGGGAAGGACTCACGTGGGAAGAACAGCATGCGGATGGTCGCCCTGCCGGAGTCGACCGCAAGGGCCGGTGAGGCAGGCGCAGCGGTCATTTGCTTGTGGCCCCTCTGTCCTGTCCTCTGGAGTCGATTGACGAGGTTGCAGCGCTGTAAATTATTTGCTCGAGCTGCAGCGCGTTCCTCGTGGAATGAAACTCGGTAGCATGTGCAACGGCGCCGCGCGCCAGCCGATCCCGAAATGGACGATCTTCGATCATCTGCCGGACGATTTGTGTCAGTTGCTGCTCGCTTCCTGCGAGTAAGCCCGTTGTCTGCCGATCAAGAATCCCATCAGGATTTACGTTAAGACTCACCACGGGCACCGCGCGCAACCAGGCCTGAATGAAGGTGTTCGGGAAACCCTCGTACAGACTCGTATTGACGAAGACGTAAGCCCGCGCCAGCTCTGCGTTAACCTCGGCTTGCGTGAGTTCGCCCAGAAAATCGACGTTTGGTGCCCCGGCGATGCTGCGCATCAGCGACGTATTCCACTCGACGTCACCCGAGCCCTGTGCCGGCGCGCCGATCATGATGAAACGGGCGCCCGCCAGGCCGCGCAGACTCTTCGCTAGTCGAAGGAACGCATCGGGCCGTTTTGATCGCTTTATGTTTGCCACCCAGACTATGCGGGGCGGACCGGAGGCGTTGGTGGTTTCCGTGGCCGCGGGATGAAAGTTTGCTATCACCGCGTCAGGTGTGCGGCGGAATGTATCGTGCAGCATTCGCGCCTGACTTTGAGTTTGTACCACGATCCTGTCGGCATGCCTGATGCCGTAATAAAGCAAGGAAGTTTCGAGGCGTTCGCGAACGAAGTTGCGCCCGAAGGTACGAATGGATCGATCCAGGTCGGTGTCGTTGGCCGCGTGCCAGACGAGGCCTGCTCCGCTGTGGCGCGCATAATAGGCTGCGATGCCGGTGTAGGCGCAACCGATACGCTGGTAGATGACGTCCGGTTTCAGTTTCTGCAGCAGTCTAAACAGGGATCGCGCATCCATCGCAAAGCCGAGGCGCGGCATGGGTCCGCCACCGCCGATTCTATGGATCCGATAGCCGTCCATTTCAGCTTCTTCGGGTACGCGGCGTGCCAGGTAGTGCACGTCGTAGCGGTTCAGCCCTCGCAAACTGCTCAGCAGTTCCTTGATCTGGTACTGCGCGCCCCCCATCACCGCCTTCCAATGCGTGGTCGTTACAACGCAGAGGCGCGGGCGTAGCGTCGGCTCGCCACCTGACCGACCTTCTGGGTGAGAGTCGCCATGGTCAGTCATGTGCGGCGCCGTAACGGACCGCCACGGCGTCTTCGGCAAGCAATTTGCTGGTCCGCTCGATCAGGTAGGCACGAAATGCGAGGCGGTTGTGTCCGGGTGCCGGAGTCTGGGCCGCGCTGGATCGTGGCAGGCGGGCCACCCACGCCGGTACCAATGCCCGCAGTGCCCGGCGCAGTTGGCGGCCGGCAGCAGGACGCGGGCTTGATGTAGCCCGAACGAGGCCCCCTTTCATGTAGACGATAAGTTCTGGAGGGACGAGAGAGCCAACGCGGTTACTGGAGAGGCTATCGTCCAACAGTTCCACCACTGGCGGCCACTTGAGTATGTCGGCGGCCGATTGCAGCGCTATGCTGGTCGCAAAGGGAATGTTCGGACTCAGTGATTGAGCTACGTGACGGAATAGTGCCTTGCTTGTGCGCAAGTTGTCGGGAAGATCCCTGACCAGCTCGACCAGGCTGCCCGAGATCAGCGGATTGATGATTTCTACGTATGGCAGCTTGAGGTCACCCAGGGCCCCCAAAATGTACGGAGCGCGATACTGCTGCTGAATGCGGTCGCGCCAGGTTGCCAGAGACTCGTCAGCTTGCTGCTGGAGCCAATGCGGGACTGCTTGTGGCGGCAAGCCCAGGCTCGCCAGAGGTGGGAGTGCCGAAAAATCAGACCATAGGGGTAGATACCTGGATCGTACGTCGCGAGACGTGCGCACGCGTTTCTGCCCGAACGCCTCGTCGCCCCGGATGATCCCGCGCACTCCGATATCGTGCAGTTTTCGCCATAGAGAAAAGCCGTCCGCATATCCGGAGATGTGGTCGACGCGGCCTTCACCGTTGGCCACGAAGCGATCAAACAGGCGATCGACGGGTTCCGTGGACAGGTCAGTTTCGAAGTACTGGTGCTCGAGCCCGAAATGCCGGGCCAGGCTGCGCGCGATGCTAGCGTCATTGGTAGGATCGGTGAGCGAAGCTCGCAGCCCCCAGGTGACGGCGCGCAGCCCCTGGGTCTGCCGTAGCAGGCACAAGATGGCCCGGCAGTCGACGCCGCCGGACAGCGCGATAGCCCAACGGGAGTCTGCGATTGTGGCGCCGCCCACGGCCTGCCGCAGTGCCTCAAGCAACAGGCGCTCATGTTCGTGCTTGGGAACTGCCCGGGGCATGAATCGAACAGGTTCCGTCTGCTCTTTCACTGTCCACGACTGCCGGTCGAGTACCACGGAGGTGGCGCCCCGGACGCAGCGGATGCGTTTGTCCCAGGATTGATCCGGGCCGAGGGTGCCCGCGGCCAGCATCCATGGAACGGTGTCTGGATTGAACTGAAAGCTACCGAGCAGAGCGACAATGGCGCGCTGGGAGGTCGAGGCGATGAACATCCGGTCTGTCAACGCGTACCAGACAGTGCGCGATGCCAGAGTATCGGTGACAATCTCGACCACAGTGTCATCACTGCGGAACAGCGCGTAGGCACCGTCCGGGCGTCCGGTGCGTGGCCGCTCCCAACTGCCGGACTCCACCAGGTAGCCGGCCGCCAGGTTGCAGCCTCGCACGCCAATCAGGTCGCTGTGACCGGAGATGCCAGCCACGATTGCGTTCGATGCGAAAATGCGCGAGGGAATTCCCGGCAAATTGTCCGGCAGCAGCCGATCGGCGACGGCCGCGACGGCACGGGCCGTTGCAGCGGCGCGCGAACTGTCACGCAGACAGACGTAGATGAGTTTCGCCATCGCTCACTAGCGGCCAGCAGTCGCGCCAGTCTCCAGGATGGTGATGGCGCCATCGACCGAAGTCCAGGCGACGCGAGGTCGCAGGCTATTGAGCCCTTTGACCACTGTATCCAGCCGCGCCGTTTCGACGACGATCAATGCCCGGTTTCTGACTGAAATGCGCGCATTCAGTTCCTCGACGCTCGCGAGCAGTGGCAGATTGCCCCAGCGTTCGACGGTTCCGCGACGACAGGCATACGCGAGGTAGCGCTGGTTCTGCGTGTCGATATAGGCGGAGTCGAAACCCTGGTAGTAGAAATCTACGCCTGGGTACCCATTGATGACGATGGTTCCTGCGTCGCCCGCATTCTTTGCCAGCCACATTGCGGCGCTGCGTGTGTCCGACCGCCCGAGCGTATTCGATTTTTCCTTTGGCCTTAAGTCCTGGCCAAAATTGACCGCGGCCGTGTCGATAGCGAGCAGTCGCCGCGGTTTGAAGTCGCCCGCGATGGCCTGACCGGCCACCACGATAGCGAGCGTGGCGAGCGCAGCGGCTGCCTCGGCGCGAATCCAGCGACCGGCGGCGCTTGCGACGACGGCCACTGCGATGACGATGGCGGCGGGGAACAGGAAGAAGACGTACCTTGTTTCAAAGCGCGGCGGATCGCTCATCGCCGCGCCGGCGAGGAGCGCCACCAGGATCACGAGCACTACCTGCTGGGGCGATGGGGCGTGCCGACCGCCACTGATGACGCGCAGCGAGGCGAATGCTATCAGCGCAAGCAGCATCGCGCCGAGTATCGGCGCGCTATGCGCCCAAGGTACTGCGAGCACGCCCACGATGTCCGGATATCGCAGCAAGTCATAGGCGATCCGCAACGCCCGGGTCGATCGGCCCCACGGCACGTCGATGGATGAGAGCCAGTGCGAGTTATGGACCAAAAGGGCTATCCAGGCCGCGGCGCTGCCCAATACCGTTATTACAAAGGGCCGCGCTGGACGCGTAAACAACTCGCGCCACTCCAGCATTCCTGCGAGCAGGACGAAGGGAATGATGAAGGCGACTGCCGAGAACTGGCCAGCCAATGCGCATCCGAGCGTCGCGGTCAGTCCCAGCGCGACTGGCCACCGGTCGCGCAGCGACCAGATCCAGCGTAATGAACCGACTATCAGGACGACGAATGCGACCAGCAGGAGCACCGCAGCGATCCAGGCCGTCGCGGACGTCGGCACGGAAATCAATGAAGAGTTGTGCGCTTGCGGGACGGAATCGCCACCAGACAAGAATCCGGGCGGGAATGGGTCGGCGCCCATTGTGCGGAAGGGCGCCATGGTGAAAAAGTACGCCAGTGCGACCAGCATCGTTGCGAAGGCCAGGAGTCGTACATCCCGGGCTGTGAGTTTGCCGGCCGGATTGCGCACAAATGGTGGCAACAGGTTGGCCAGCGTCATGAAGATGCCGCCTTCCCAAGTGAAGACACCGACGATGCTGAGCGCGAGCATGGGCCAGAGCGCGCGCGCCTCGCGATCGACGGTGTAGCGGATAAAGTACAGCAGGTACCAGGCGAAGACCGCCTGGAACGGGGCATACATGCGACCGAACCTCGCGATGTCCACTTCCCACGTCGATATCGCCAGCACCGCTACCGCAATCAGTCCAACGGTGCGGCCCTGCACCCGAACACCGAGCAGGTACGCCGCGGGCAACGTTGCCAGACTGGTGACTGCTGCTATCAATCGTGGCGCCAGTTCTGGCGACAGGCCCAGCATCTGCAGGAGCGCAACTGCGTACTGGAATATCAGTCCGCGGGTGTAGAAGCCGCCACAAGCGTATTGCGGCAGGCCGGTGCGGAGGATGTTCTGCACCGATCGGACGATGTAGTACTCGTCGGCATGCAGCGGCCATGTCCCGAGGCCCTTGAATCGTGCCCACAGTCCCAAC
>JBEPVT010000088.1:0-16144 GCA_041690895.1 Gammaproteobacteria bacterium | reverse complement strand
CTACGACCTTCGGGTTATGAGCCCGACGAGCTGCCAGACTGCTCCACCCCGCACCGGAAAGAGCCGCACATTGTACCCGGCCAGACAGGTAAAGCAAGCTACCGACTGTTCGGCGCGAACGTC
Organism: Gammaproteobacteria bacterium; assembly: GCA_041690895.1. Lineage (GTDB taxonomy): Bacteria > Pseudomonadota > Gammaproteobacteria > Steroidobacterales > Steroidobacteraceae > Bog-1198. The sequence continues at coordinate 16,021 of JBEPVT010000088.1, read as the reverse complement.
ACTTCTTGTCGATTTCCGTCATTTTGCGAAAAGCGGTTCGGTCGATGACGCGTTCGACATAGGCCTTCATCACCGGGGTGTCCTTTATCATTTTTGCTATCAACATGAAGTGCACGCCGCCGCCCAGCATGATATCCAGCGCCGAAAAATCGTCGCCCAGAAAATATTTGCGCGAAGCGAGATGCTTGTTAAGAACCTCCTCAACCTCATCCGCCGGCGCCCATCCCATGGCGCCAAAGACATGCTTGAGGTCGAAGCGGCGCGCAATGAGCGCCGGTTCCATGACACCGGGTCTATAGGCCAGCCAGGAGAGATATTCGCCGCGCTTTGGATCGCCCACGGCCGGGCCCATTTTTTTCTTGCGGTACTTATCCGTCAAATACAGCGCAATAGCGCTGCCTTCGAAGACAAAATCTTCGCCGTCAACCAGGGCCGGCACCTTGCTATGTGGGTGTGGATTCGTCGGATCGCGTGAGCCGCTGCCATCGGCGCGGCGAAAATCCACCAGCTTGGTTTGATAAGGAACTTCGAGCTCTTCGAGGAGCCAGACAATGCTCCCCGAGCGGGTCTGCGGCGAGTGATAGAGCGTGATCATAATTCCTTATATGGGCGCCGCCCGTGTTAGCAAGTGATATTCACGCTCTGGCATCGATTCGCTGCAGTCTTATGTCCAGCCTACTAAATATCAGAGCTTTGCTCTGTGTGGCGCTGATGCAATTCGCTAAGGAAGACCTCATCTCCGGACAGGTCTCGAAGTCCAAGGAGTTATTCAGGCTTACTTCCTCACGGTCCGACCGTCTTTACCATCCTACGTTCTTGTGCCGTCGCGATAAAAACTCCTTGGGCCATAGATCGAGCGTCCGATCCGCTCGAGTTTGATGAGCCAGAACGGCTCGTGCGCAGTGGCCTCGTTTAGAGAAAGGCGGCGTCCATGTCATCTCCTTACTGCAGGGCTCGCTGACAGATCTGCAGCAGCGTTCCGGGAATGACGCCGAGCGCAAAAGCCAGCAGTGCATTCGCGCTGAGCACGGTGCGCATCAGCAAGGATCCGCCGATGGTCGAGGTCTCGGTGGGCTCATCGAAGTACATGAGCTTGACGATGCGTAAATAGAAAAACGCTCCCACAACCGAGAATAGAACAGCCACCACGGCAAGCCAGGTCATGTGCACGCCAAGAACTGCTTGGATGACGCCAAGTTTTGCCCAGAAGCCGATGAAGGGTGGCAAGCCCGCCAGGCTGAACATCAGGATCGCCATCATTCCAGCGAACCACGGGCTTCTTGCATTTAGTCCCCTGAAGTCCGTGATCTTATCGGCTTCGAAACCCTGCTTCGCCAATAGCAAGATCATGCCGAAAGCCCCGGCGGCGACGATGATGTAGCTGATCATGTAGAACATTGCGGCCTGGTAGCCTTGGGCCGTACCCGACAGAATCCCCAGCAGCACATAACCCACATGCGAAATGGTCGAATACGCCAGCATGCGTTTCAAATTCGTCTGCGCGATGGCAACGATGTTGCCGATTGTCATCGACAACACGGACAGCACCACCAGCATCTGGCTCCAATCGGGCTGGGATGTCCCGAGCGCCTCGGGCAGCAACCGCATGGCCAACGCGAACGCTGCCAGCTTGGAAGCCGTGCCGATGAATACCGTCACGCAAGTCGGCGAACCCTCGTACACATCCGGTATCCACATGTGGAATGGAACCGCGCCAAATTTGAAGCCGACTCCGACGATCAAGAAGGCGATGCCGAACAGCAGGCCGATGTTGCCGCCGATGCCGGCGCTGCGCACGGCGGTCGCGATCTCGGCGAGCTCCAAGCTTCCCGTGACGCCGTAGACGATGGACATGCCGTACAGCAGAGTGCCCGACGCCATTGAACCCAATACGAAGTACTTGATGGCCGACTCTGCCGCAATGCCGGAGTCGCGGTCGAACGCCACCATGGCGTACAGGCACAGCGACATCAGCTCCAACCCCAAGTACAAGGTGATGAGGCTCCCGGCCGAAATGAGTACCATCCCACCCACGGTCGCGAACAGACCCAGCACAAAATACTCGCCCTTGAGGATCAAGCGGCGCTGCAAGTAATCGGTGGAATACACGAACACGGCCGCGACAATCAGGATCATGGCGACTTTCAGCACCTGCGCCATTCGATCCAACTCGAACAAACCGCCCAGCGCGACGATTTTAGTCGGTAGCGGCTGTGTCACGACGAGCACTGCCGTGACTACCAAACTGGTGGTTGCCAGCACGCCCGTCCAGCGCCGCTGCGTTTCATTCAATAGCAGATCCAACATCAGAATCGCGCACGCCGCCAGCGACAGGAAAATTTCAGGCCAAGCGTACAGCAGGCCTGAATTGAAGAAACTCGGATTGAATGCGCCTGCGATCATACGTACCTTAAAGAGCAACCTTTGAGATGAGCAGCTGCTCGGATAAATGTTGCGTTGTCGCCCGCATCACATCGAGCAACGGCGCCGGCCACAATCCGACCAGCAGTACTGCAATGGCGAGCAGTCCTAACACCAAGAACTCACGGCCGTTGATATCCTTGAGCGCTGCGACCTTGTCGTTGGCGATTTCCCCAAAGATCACGCGCTTCACCAGCCACAATGTGTAGGAGGCGCCGAGAACCAGCATGGTGCCGGCCAGAAACGCGTACCAGACGTTGGCCTTGAACGATGCCAGGATGACCAGAAACTCGCCCACGAACCCCGAGGTTCCGGGCAGACCCGAATCGGCAAGTGCGAAGAGCACCATGAAGGCTGCAAACTTCGGCATGGTGTTGACCACCCCGCCATAGGCCGATATCTCGCGGCTATGGACCCGGTCGTACATCACGCCCACGCATAAAAACATCGCGCCCGAGACCAGGCCATGCGAGAGCATTTGCACCACGGCACCGTCCAACCCCAGTTCAATTCCACTGGTCCTGCCGGTGTGCGCGACAATCTGAAATCCGATGAACATGCCCAAAGTGACGAAGCCCATGTGCGCAATCGATGAATAGGCAATCAGCTTCTTCATGTCGCGCTGCGCGAGGGCCACGAATGCGATGTAGACCACGGCGATCAGTGACAGCGCAATGATCAGCCAATCCAACTCCCGGCTGGCATCGGGCGCAATCGGCAGCGAGAAGCGCAGGAAACCGTAGCCGCCCATTTTCAACATGATGGCAGCCAGCACCACCGAGCCGCCCGTTGGGGCCTCGACGTGCGCGTCCGGCAGCCAGGTATGCACCGGAAACATCGGCACTTTCACTGCGAATGCCGCAAAGAAGGCGAGAAAGATGAAAATCTGTTCCCTCAGGGTGAGCGGCATGTGCTGAAAGACTGCGAGCTCATAGCTGCCCGACTTTAAGTACAGGTAAATGAGCGCGACCAGCATCAGCAGCGATCCGATGAAGGTGTAGAGGAAAAACTTGATGGTGGCATATACGCGGCGCGGGCCGCCCCAAACGCCGATGATGATGAACATCGGCAGCAGCATCGCCTCCCAAAACACGTAGAACAGCACGCCGTCGAGCGCTGCGAAGACCCCGATCATCAGGCCTTCCAGGATCAAGAATGCCGCCATGTACTGTGCGACGCGCTTCTCGATGTTTTGCCAGCTGGCAATCACGATCAGCACGGTGGTAAAGGTGGTCAGCAGGATGAGCGGCATCGAAATGCCATCGACGCCGATGTAGAACTGCGAGTGAATGGTCGTAATCCACGGCGAGCGCTCCACGAACTGCATCTCGGCCGTTCCGGTCTTAAACCAACTCCAAAGCGGAATGCTCAGGAGCAGCGCCAGTGCGCTCACCGCCAGCGCGACCCATTTCGCCAGCGTAGCTCGGTGACCCAAGCCCAGCACCACGAATCCGCCCACGATGGGCAGCCAGATCAGCCACGACAGAAGGTGGGCGCTCATCATCGCCAGATCAGCCACATCAGCAGTGCGGCCAGTCCCAGGATCATCGCGAAAGCATAGTGATACAAATAACCGGACTGCGCATAGCGCATGACGGATCCTAGCCAGCCGACAGTGCGCGCACTGCCGTTGACCAACCCGTCATCGATGACAAGCTGGTCGCCGACGCGCCACAGCCCGCCGCCCAGCAGGCGGGCACCCGCCATGATGACGTGCTCGTTGAACCAGTCGAAACCGAATTTATCGATTAGCACCGTATACAGCCACTTGAACCTGGCTTGCGCGGCATCCGCGAGCGCCGGTCGCCACAGAAAGAACACGTACGCGGTCAACACGCCCAAACCGGCAAGCCACACGGGCGGCGCCAGGAATGCCGACAGCACAAAGGACGCGGGACCGTGGAATTCCTCACCGATGTGCTCCAGCACATTGTTGGGCGGCGCGACGAAAATCGATCCTTCGAAGAACTTGCCGAATAGCATCGGCCCCACCGTGAACCAGCCAATGATCGCGGAAGGAATCGCGAGCAGGATCAGCGGCACGGTCACCACCCAGGGACTCTCGTGCAGGTGTTCCTGCGTATGATGGTCCATGCGCTCCTTGCCGAGGAAGGTCATGATGAACATGCGGAAGGTGTACAGCGCCGTGATGAACACACCCGAGACCACGCAGAAGTACGCGTAGCCCGAGCCCACGCGATGCGAGGCACCGACCGCTTCGATCAGCGAGTCCTTCGAGAAAAATCCCGACGTGCCGGGAAATCCAATCAGCGCCAGGCAGCCGATGAGACAGGTCCAATAAGTGATCGGCATGTACTTGCGCAACCCACCCATCTTGCGCATGTCCTGCTCGTGGTGCATGGCGATGATGACCGAGCCTGCCGCGAGGAACAGCAATGCCTTGAAGAAGGCATGCGTCATAAGATGGAAAATGCCGGCACCATAGGCCGAGACTCCCAGCGCCACCGTCATGTACCCCAGCTGCGATAGCGTCGAGTAAGCCACGACGCGCTTGATGTCATTGCTGACGATGCCGATGAGGCCCATGAAGAACGCAGTCGTCGATCCAATGATCAAGACGAAGGACAACGCGGTTTCCGACAATTCGAACAGCGGCGACATGCGTGCAACCATGAAAATCCCGGCGGTCACCATGGTCGCCGCGTGGATCAGCGCGGAGATCGGCGTGGGGCCCTCCATCGAATCCGGCAGCCAAATGTGCAGCGGCACTTGCGCAGACTTGCTCATTGCGCCCACAAAGAGGCAAATGCAGGTAAAGGTGATCGCCGCCCAGCTTACCGTGCTGGTGATATGAATCTGCGCGGCGGCGATTTGACTGGCGTGCCCGAACACCGTGCCGTAATCCAAGGATCCCGTGTAGCGCAGCACCGCGCCGATGCCCAGAACGAAGCCAAAGTCTCCTACCCGGTTGACCAGGAAGGCCTTCAGGCTGGCAAAGATGGCCGTCGGTCGCTTGTACCAAAAACCGATCAGCAGGTAGGAGACCGCGCCAACCGCTTCCCAGCCGAAAAACAATTGCAGAAAATTATTCGCCATCACCAGCATCAGCATCGAAAAGGTGAACAGCGAGATGTAGCTGAAGAAGCGCTGATAGCCGTCGTCGTCGGCCATGTAACCGATTGTATAGATATGCACCATCAAGGAGACGAAGCTCACTACCGCCATCATCGTGGCCGAGAGACGGTCGATCAGAAATCCCACGTTAAGCTGCAGCCCATCGCTCAATAACCAGGTATAGACCGTGCCAGTGAACGGCGGCATGCCTTCGAATACTTGTTGGTACAGCACATAGAAGGACAGCGCGCAGGAGACGCCCACGCCCGCGATCGTGACGCTATGGGCACCCACTCTGCCGATGGCCTTGCCAAACAGACCCGCAATGATGCACGCGATCAGCGGCGCTAAAACTATGGTGAGATAAATGGACTGCATGCCAGCTTAACCTTGAAGCGTATCGAGATCCTCAACCTCAATGCTGCTGCGTTCGCGGAACAGCACCACCAAAATCGCCAGACCAATCGCCGCTTCGGCCGCCGCGACCGTCAGAATGAAAAACACGAAGATTTGCCCGCTAATATCGCCGCGAAAACGTGAAAATGCGACGAAATTAAAGTTCACTGCGAGCAGGATGAGCTCGATGCACATCAGCAGTACGATGATGTTCTTGCGATTCAAGAACACACCCGCAACTGCGATGGCAAATAAAATCCCCGACAGGGCAAGCACGTAAGTCAGGGAAATCATGGCCTTTTCTCCGAGGCCATCTTGACAATTCGAACACGGTCCTTGGCACGCACCGCAACTTGCTTCGCGATGTCTTGCGGCTTGCTGCCCTTGCGCTGCCGCAAGGTCAAGACGATGGCCGCGACGCTCGCCACCAGCAGTATCAGCGCCGCGACCTGCGCCGGATAGGCATAGCGGGTAAATAGCTGCACGCCCAAATCGCGCGTGTTGGAGTAATCAGCGGCGATGACCGGAGCGGTCTTCAATGCCGCGCCGCCCAAATGCTTGATGACGATGACATTGATCATCGCAAACACCACGAATCCCGCCACCGCCACGGTCAAGGGCCAGTAGCCGACAAAATCCTTGCGCAGCTGCTCCAAATTGATGTCCAGCATCATGACTACGAACAGGAACAGCACCATAACCGCGCCCACATAAACCAAAACGAGAACGATTCCTAGAAACTCCGCGTCCAGCAAAACCCAGATGACCGCGCTATTGAAGAAGCACAGCACCAACAGCAGCGCGGAATACACCGGATTTCGCGACAGAATCACACCCAAAGCGGCGCAAACGAGCACACTGGCGAAAATAAAGAAAAGTATCGTCGGAAACATCAGCGATACCGCGCATCGGCGGCCCGATCCGCCGCAATCATGGCTTCGTAGCGCTCGCCGATGCCGAGCAACTTATCCTTACTCATGATGTTCTCGCCGCGCTTCTCCATGTGGTACTCGTGTATTCGCGTCTCGACGATGGCATCCACCGGACACGCCTCTTCGCAGAAGCCGCAGTAGATGCACTTGAATAGATCGATGTCGTAGCGTGTGGTGCGGCGCGTGCCGTCGGCCGCCACATCCGATTCGATGGTGATCGCGAGCGCGGGACAAACCGCCTCGCACAGCTTGCAGGCAATGCAGCGCTCTTCGCCGTTCGGATAGCGTCGCAGGGCGTGCAGGCCGCGGAAACGATTGCTCTGCGGTGCTTTCTCCTCCGGATAGTTCAGCGTGATCTTGGTCGCGAACATGCCTTTCATCGTGACCATCAGCCCCTGCAGCAGCTCCCAGAGCAAGAAAGTTTTGATGAAGCTGCGAATTCCTTGCATTACAGATGCCCCTTCCACGGACCGACCTGAGCGTAGACCATGACGCCCTCAACCAACAGCCAAATCAGCGTCACCGGGATCAGCGCCTTCCAACCTAGACGCATGATTTGATCGTAGCGGTAGCGTGGAAACGTCGCGCGGAACCACAGGAACACGAACATGAAGAAAAAGACTTTGGGGGCGAGCCAGAAAAAGCTTGGCTGTGCCAGCCACGAATCCGCGGCAAGCCAACCATCGAGCGGCGACAGCCATCCGCCGAAGAAAAAAATCGACGTCAATGTCGAAATCAAAATCATGTTGACGTATTCGGCGATGAAAAATAGCGCGAACGCCATCCCTGAATAGTCGACGTGGAACCCGGCGACGATTTCAGATTCGCCCTCCGCCACGTCGAAGGGCGCACGATTGGTCTCCGCGACACCTGAAATGAAGTACACGATGAACAGCGGGAACAGCCAGGTCCAATTCCAGCCGAATAGCCCTTGCTGGCGGTGGATGATCACGCCGATGTTGAGACTGCCCGAGGCCATGAGCACGCCCACCATGGCGAAACCCATGGCGATCTCATAGGCGACGATCTGCGCCGCGGAACGCATCGCACCCAAGAAGGCATACCTAGAATTCGCCGCCCAGCCCGCCAGAATAATGCCGTAAACCCCCATCGAGGTGAGCGCCAAGACGTAGAGAAGGCCTGCATCGATGTTTGCGAAGGCATGCTCGGGACGCAACGGGATCACCGCCCACAAGGATAGCGCCGGCACCAAGGCGAGGAAGGGCGCGACGCGAAACAGAAATCCATTTGCGTCCGCCGGGATGATGATTTCCTTGAAAACCAGCTTGATCACATCGGCGAACGGTTGGCCCAAACCGGGAATCCAGAACAAGTTGACCCGATTGGGCCCGCGGCGGTACTGCATCCAGCCGATGACTTTGCGCTCTGCCAAGGTGTAGACCGCCATCACCAAAATGATCGAGATCATTACAATCAAGGTCTGCACGGCGAGCAGCAAGGGAGTCGTCCAGTACGGTGTGATGTAGCCTGAAATCAAATCGCGTAGCGGCGTCCAATCCCACATGGTCAGATCACAGCACGGCTCAAGCGCCCGTCCTTGGTTTTTTGCAAGGGCTCAGAACCGCGTACCAGAACATCGCTTTGGTACGGCGGAACATCGACCCACGAACCAGTTGCAATCTCGCCATTGGGCATAGCGCCGGCAGTCGCTCGCGCCGCTTCAATGCGTGTACCGCACAGCGCCTTCAATGCGTCACGAATCTCATCCGAGCCGTTGTAATCCATACCGCCCAGGTTCAGTAAATTACCCAGGACGCGCAGCACCTTCCAACCGGGCCGGCTATCGCCCAACAGCTTGGCAGCGCCCGCCCAGCTCTGCCATCGCCCTTCAGCGTTCACATACGTGCCCGAAGTTTCCGCGAACGTGCCGATGGGCAGCACCACGTGCGCAACGCCGCGCAGGGATTCCGGTAAATGCGTAGTGATTGCCACTACCAAATCCGCCGAAGTGAGTGCCCACGGATCAATTCCTAAATCGTTGGCCGGATCGATGCCGCCGAACAGGACGTAGACCTTGAGAGGCGAATCCAGCATTTGGCGCGCCGATAAGCCGGCAGTCTGGAGCAGCGTCCCTCCCGGCTGTCGATGCGGCACGGCGCCGGCCAGGTAGGCGCCGGCGGCGTTGGGACCCTCCGTGATGCATCCCATGCTGGCCGCGCATAAGTCGGCCAGCGCGGCGCTCAAAGCCTTTAGCTGCGAATAGGCTGGATGACGCTGAGCCAGCGTGCCCAGAATCACGGCGCGCCGCGATCCGTGGGACAAAGCGGCAACCAGCGACTTGTGTGCATCAGTCACGGTTGCATCGGCCACCGCGGAGGGCACGGGCTGGTTCGCGGCGCCCGCTGCGGCATGTACGAGAGACTTCAGCTGCGCGACAAGGTCGATCTCTGCCACGTAGCCCGCGAGCGGAAACATATAGTCGAAGCGGCGTGGATTCAGGAAGCCCACTTGTGCCCCGCCTCTGATGGCCGCCTTGCGAATGCGATGTGCGAGCATCGGCATCTCATGGCGTAGATCCGAGCCCACCACCAAGACACCCTCGAGGTGTTCAGCGTCGGCAATCTTGAATCCCAGATGAGGATAGGCGGCTTCGCGTTCTTGGGCACGAAAATCCAGCTGCCGCAAGCGGTGGTCAATATTCCCGCAGCCTAAGCCCCGCGCAATTTGCGCCAGTAGAAACAGCTCCTCGACGGTGGCCATTGGCGAGGCCAAGAAGCCGGACGCCGCTTTGCTTAACGTAGCGGCTGCCTGCAAACCTTCGGCGGCAGCGTTGAGCGCGACGTCCCAATCCACGGCCTTCAGATTACCCTCGATGCGCAGCATCGGCTGCGTCACCCGATCAGCGGAATACATGCCTTCGAAGCCGAAGCGATCGCGATCGGCAATCCAGGTCTCGTTGATGTCCTCATTCTCACGCGGCACCATGCGCATCAGCTTGCCGCGCAGCACATGAGCATAAAGATTGGTGCCGAAGGCATCGTGCGGCGACACCAGCGCCGCCTGCGTCATTTCCCAGGCGCGCGCATGGTAGCGGAAGGGTTTGTTGTTGAGCGCACCGACCGGGCACAAATCGATGATGTTCGCGGACAACTCGTGATCGACGCTGTGCTCGATGTAAGTGCCGATCTCCATATGCTCGCCGCGGCCGGTCGCGCCCATTTGAGGGTAGCCTTGGATTTCCGCGCCGAAACGTATGCAGCGCGTGCAATGAATGCAGCGCGTCATGTCAGTGGAAACCAGCGGGCCAAGATTCTTATCCTTGACCACACGCTTGCGCTCGCTGAAGCGAGAGATATCGCGGCCGTAGCCTAACGCCAGATCCTGCAGCTCGCACTCACCGCCCTGATCGCAAATCGGACAATCGAGCGGATGATTGATCAGCAGAAATTCCATGGTCGCGCGTTGCGCTGCGACGGCCTTGGGCGACTTGGTGAATACCTTCATGCCTTCTGTTACCGGCGTCGCACAGGCGGGCAATGGTTTAGGCGCCTTTTCCACTTCGACCAGGCACATGCGGCAATTCGCTGCGACGCTCAGTTTGTCGTGGTAGCAAAATCGCGGAATATAAATGTCGGCCGGATCCGTGACCTGCATGATCATCTGCCCCTTGCGGGCTTTCAGCGCAACGCCGTTGACTTCAATGTTGACCGTATCGTCTGCCATGTCTTAAGCCGCGACGGCCGGCCGGCCATCCAATTGCGTAGCGCCTTCGGTGATGGAACGGCCCTTATGCTCGATCATGTATTGAAATTCCGGTCTGAAATGCTTCAAGAAACTTTGCACCGGCCAAGCGGCCGCATCGCCCAGTGCGCAAATGGTGTGTCCTTCGATGCGATTCGCCACATCGAGCAGCAAACCCAAATCCTCGCCACGCCCCTCACCAGCGAGGATGCGCTTGAGCATCCGGTCCAGCCATCCGGTGCCTTCGCGGCACGGTGTGCATTGTCCGCAGGACTCTGACATGTAGAAGCGCGCAAGACGCTCGAGGGCCCGCACCATGCACGTGGTTTCATCCATCACAATGACGGCGCCCGTGCCGAAGGATGAGCCGGCTTTCTTCAGCGAGTCATAGTCCATGTTGACCCCCCACATCACTTCCGCGGGCAGCACCATGCAAGACGATCCGCCCGGGATCACGGCTTTGAGTTTTCGGCCCTTCCAAACGCCGCCCACCAAATCCATCAGATCCTTAAACGGAATCCCCATGGGCAGTTCGAAGTTGCCGGGCTTGGTCACGTGCCCGGACACTGAAAACATTGCCGTGCCACCGGAATTGATCGGGCCTAAGCCGGCGAACCAGGCCGCGCCCTTGCGCATGATGGTTGGCACGGATGCAAAGCTCTGCGTATTGTTGATCGTGGTCGGCTTGCCGAATAAGCCAAAGTTGGCCGGAAACGGCGGCTTGAAGCGCGGTTTACCCGGTTTGCCCTCCAGGGACTCGAGCAACGCGGTTTCTTCGCCGCAGATGTACGCCCCGGCACCGATGAAGGTGTGCAGGTCAAAATCCACGCCGCAACCGAGAATATTCTTGCCCAGCAGGCCCGCGGCGTAGGCTTCCGCTAAGGCAGCCTCGAATCGCGGAATGGGTTCGGCCAAAAATTCGCCGCGAATATAGTTGTAACCCACAGTGGCGGTCATCGCGTAGCCGCCAATGGCCATGCCTTCGATCACCGCATGCGGGTTGTAGCGCAGGATCTCGCGATCGTGGCAGGTGCCCGGCTCGGATTCGTCCGAGTTGCATACGGCGTACTTCTGTAGCGGAGAAGTGCGCGGCATGAAACTCCATTTCACGCCGGTGGGAAAGGCCGCGCCGCCGCGACCGCGCAGGCCCGAGGCCTTGACTTCATCGATGATTTTCTCGCGCGGCGTCTGCTCGCGCAGGATTTTTTCCCACGCCTGATAGCCGCCGAATTGCCGATAACCTTGCAGCGTCCACGGGCGCTCATATTTCAGCGCTTCGAATAACACCAGATTCTGTTCGTAAGGCATCCGGGGCTCTCTTTAGGTCAGCTCGTCCACAATTTTATCGATGCTCTGCGGCGTGAGATTTTCATGATAGACATGATCGACCATCATCATCGGCGCGCCGCAGCATGCGGCGAGGCACTCTTCTTCACGCTTCAAATAAATGCGCCCGTCCGGCGTGCTTTCGCCGGTCTTGATGCTGAGTTTCCTCTCGATGTAGTCCACCACCTCTTGGGAGCCGCGCAGCATGCAAGAAATATTGGTGCACACCGAAATGTGATGGCGGCCCACCGGCTTGGTCTCGAACATCGAGTAAAATGACGCGACCTCGTACACCAAGATATTTGGCAGGTCCAAGTACTCGGCCACCGCATCCATCAAATCCGTAGTCAGAAACCCCTGATTCTCGTGCTGCACGGCGTGCAAAGCCGATATCACCGCTGAACGTTTGCGATCGGGTGGAAACTTAGCCACCCACTGATCGATCTCCGCGCGCACGTGATCGGATAATTTCGCGCTCATCGGTCGATCTCGCCGAACACGATGTCCTGGGTGCCAATGACCGCAACCACATCCGCCAGCATATGGCCTCGTACCATTTCATCGAGCGAGGCGAGATGCGCGAATCCAGGCGGCCGAACCTTGAGTCGATAGGGCTTGTTGGCCCCATCGGACACCAGGTACACGCCCAATTCACCCTTCGGCGCCTCGACGGCGGCGTACACCTCGCCCGCCGGCACGCAATAGCCTTCGGTCATCAATTTGAAGTGATGGATCAGGGATTCCATGTCGCCCTTCATTTCCTCGCGCCGCGGCGGCCGCACCTTGCGATCATCGATCATCACGGGGCCGGGATTGGCCTTAAGCCACGCCACGCATTGTTCGATGATGCGATTCGATTGACGAAACTCCTCGATGCGGACCAGGTAGCGATCGTAGCAGTCGCCGTTGCTGCCCACGGGAATGTCGAAATCCAATTGGTCGTACACATCGTAGGGCTGCTTCTTGCGCAGGTCCCACTCGACGCCGCAGCCGCGCAGCATGGGTCCGGAGAATCCGAGCTGCATGGCGCGCTCCGGACTTACCACACCGATGTTTACCGTGCGCTGTTTCCAAATGCGGTTGTCCGTCAGCAGCGTTTCGTATTGATCCACGCACGCCGGAAAACGCTTGGTAAAGTCGGCGATGAAATCGAGCAGGCCGCCGCAGCGCCGGGCGTTCAAACGATCCACCGCCTTGTTGCTGCGCCATTGGGAATACGGGTAGCGCGGCATCGTGTCGGGCAGGTCGCGATACACGCCGCCCGGACGATAGTAAGTCGCATGCATGCGCGTGCCGGAGACCGCCTCATAGCAATCCATGAGATCTTCGCGTTCGCGGAAGCAGTACAGGAACACCGTCATGGCGCCGATGTCGATGGCGTGAGCGCCCAGCCACATCAAATGATTCAAGATGCGTGTGATTTCATCGAACATCACGCGGATATACTGCGCGCGCAGCGGCGGCTCGAGTCCCAATAGTTTTTCGATCGCCATGACGTAGGCGTGCTCGTTGCACATCATCGAGACGTAATCCAAGCGGTCCATATAGCCGATGGACTGATTGAACGGCTTGCTCTCCGCCAGCTTCTCCGTCGCGCGATGCAGCAGGCCTATATGCGGATCTGCCTTTTGAATCACTTCGCCGTCCAATTCCAGCACCAGGCGCAGCACCCCATGCGCCGCAGGATGCTGCGGCCCAAAATTCATGGTGTAGTTACGAAACTCAGCCATCGGATTTGGCAATGCTCGTGGCGTGTACAGGAGCGTTGGTGAGCGCGGGATCGTAGCGATTGTCGTGGCGAATCACTTTGGGCACGAGCACGCGCGGGTCAATGGTCACCGGCTGGTAGATCACCCGCCCCTTTTCCGGGTCGTAGCGCACTTCGACATTGCCCGACAGCGGGAAATCCTTGCGAAAGGGATGGCCGATGAAACCGTAATCGGTAAGCAAGCGGCGTAAGTCTGGGTGGCCCTTAAAGAGGATGCCGAACAGGTCGAATGCCTCGCGTTCAAACCAATTGGCACCTGCCCAAATATCGGTCACCGAGTCGACCATGGGCGCATCGTCGTCGCCGCAGAACACGCGCAACCGCAGCCGCTGATTCAAGGCGAGAGACAGCAGGTGGTAAACCACTGCAAATCGGCGTCCCGGCGGCACCTCGCCCACAGGTTGCGCGCCGCGCGCCACGCCGCGGCTAAACCCGGAAGAGGTCGCGGTCTCTGTATTCCATTCATCGCGGCCGTACGAGAGGTAATCCACACCGCAGACATCCATGCACATTTCAAACTTAAGCTCGGGCGCATCGCGCAGCACTTGAGCGATCGCCAACAGCTCGTTGGCCGGCACTTCGCAGGTCAACTCTCCGCTCTGATTTGCGACCGCCGTGAGCTTGCCAGGCAAGGCAGCCGTGATCGCTTGGGCCAGAACTTCGAGGCGGGTCGGTGTTGCAACCGCCGCCGTGATGCCCGATCCTAAGCTCATCGGATAATCGCCTTGTTGCGACGAATCTTATTCTGCAGCTGGATGATGCCGTAGAGCAGCGCTTCCGCCGTAGGCGGACACCCTGGTACGTACACATCGACCGGCACGATGCGATCGCAGCCTCGTACCACCGCATAGGAGTAATGATAGTAACCGCCACCGTTGGCGCAGGAGCCCATCGAGATGACCCAGCGCGGCTCGGTCATTTGGTCGTACACTTTGCGCAGCGCCGGCGCCATTTTGTTCACCAAGGTACCGGCGACGATCATGACGTCGGATTGCCGTGGGCTCGGCCTGAAAATGATGCCGAAGCGGTCCTGGTCGTAGCGCGCGGCGCCAGCGTGCATCATTTCGATTGCACAGCAGGCTAAGCCGAAAGTCATCGGCCAAAGCGAACCGGTGCGAGCCCAATTGATGAGCTTATCGATACTGGTCACTTCGAAGCCGCGCGCGGTGTTGTCGGCTTCTAATCCCATTCCAAGGCCCCTTTCTTGTAGTCATAGGCCAGAGCCACCACCAGCACCAAGGCGAAGATCAGCATCGACAACAGGCCAAAGGTACCGGTGATTTTCAGTGATACCGCCCAGGGGAAGAAGAACGCGATCTCCAAATCGAAAACGATGAAGATGATGGCCACCAGGTAGTAGCGAACATCAAAACGCATGCGCGAGTCTTCGAAGGCTTCGAAGCCGCATTCGTAGGGGGAAAGTTTTTCGGAATCCGGGCGGCGCGGCCCCAAAATCCAACCAACGGTAAACAGCGCCAGGCCCAGAACCGTAGCCAAACTCAGAAAAATCAAAATCGGTAAGTACTGTCGCAACATTATCAACGCCGTTGACTGCACGGATTGACCATAATTATATCAGGCGCAAGTATGTTGCGTCGCGCGCAACAATTCATGCTCTCACACCACAATGATGGTGCCGACGGCCGGACTCGAACCGGCACAGGTTGCCCCACTAGCCCCTCAAACTAGCGCGTCTACCAATTTCGCCACGTCGGCAATTATCACTTTTGTTCGGGTGCAGGCGCGGGCGCCGGCTGCGGTGCTGTCGCGGGCGGCGGCGCTTTCGTCGGGGCCGCAGCAGCAGCTTGGGCGGCACGCTCCAACACGGAAGTGGGCTCCGCAGTTGCGTGCGAACCGAGATACGCCAAAGTCAAACTGGTGACAAAGAACAGCCCGGCAAACACGGCGGTCAACTTGGAAAATAACGTGCTCGTGCCGCGCGCGCCGAACACCGTGCCCGATGCTCCCGAACCAAACCCGGCGCCCGCTTCGGCGCCCTTGCCCCGTTGCAGCAGCACCAGTCCAATAATCATCAGTGCCAGCAACACATGCACGCCCAAGATCGAACCACGCAACATAAAAAAATCTCTTTTAGTGGCGCACGGCCGCAGCCGCGCAAATCTGTCCAAACTCATCGGCGCTCAACGAAGCGCCGCCTACCAATCCACCATCCACATCGGGCATTGCAAAAAGTTCCGCCGCGTTGCCGGCTTTGACGCTGCCGCCGTACAGAATGCGCATATGGCCCGCCATCTTAGCATCATGCCTCGCGATCCGATCCCGCAGGAACGCGTGCACCGCCTGCGCCTGCTCGGGCGATGCGGTGCGTCCGGTGCCGATGGCCCAGACCGGCTCATAAGCGAGCACCGCTCGGGCAAAACCGCCGGCGCCGTGCATCGCG
>JBEPVT010000087.1:0-16148 GCA_041690895.1 Gammaproteobacteria bacterium | reverse complement strand
ATACTTTACCCTGAGACCCAAGCCCTTGGAGCGCTGGCTATGGCAGCAGGGCTTGCCGCAAGCGGCCGAGCGGGTTTTCTGGCTGCACTGGGAGGAGGGTATGCGCCGCGGCGACTGGTGCAGCGAGCTGGCCTTGAAGCTTGTGGCCCGCGAATGCTGCATCGACACCTCCACAGTCACGCGTGCCTATCAGCTTCTCAAGAAACTGGAGCTCATTCGCCGCGAGGATCCGGGCCGAGACCCGAGCATGCCGTTTCAGCAAGCCATCGCCATCACGGAGGTAAGAATTCCGCGGGAGCTCGTCTGCACCTTAAGCCAATCTCCGAATCGGGCGCGCACCCACCAAAGCGAAGCTAAGGGCTACCAGAGCGGCGAGGGCACCAACCCTTCGCAAGGCAACGCCGCGCTTATCGTCGGCCACGAGGCGCCTCGTGCGGTGACGGAGCCAATCGTTTCCAAGCTGAGTCGCACCGAGTCGAGCGCCTTGATGACAAAGCTGTCTGCTCAAGAGCGCAGCGAGTTCTTTGTCGCGTCCCGCGATCGGCGCACGACGATGCGTTTCGCCGACGATTCTGCACTGACGCCTGAGGAGCGGGGCAGGGTACTTGGCATCTTGGCCAGCGTCTCCAACGAAAAACCGAAGGCCGCTAACCAGCCCGTCAACGGCACCCCAAAGATTGCGCCCAGCGCCTATGCCAAGCCGCGAAAGCTATCGCCATTGGAAGCCGCCAGATTGCGAAAGAACATTCTGCAGTTGACGCCGGCGGCGATCGGAGCGGAAATTTTCCGTCAGGTTCTATGGTCGATTGAGGATGGCGCACTGCGGCGCTTCGATTCCAGACTCGCCGCCAACATTGCCCTGAAGAAAATCCGCGAAGGCGCGTGGAACCGACCGAACCGCATGCCGCCGAATTGGCTGCGCGGTGCAGAGGCCGAGACCTGCAGCGCTGCATAACAAATAAGGATCTTTTCCGGAATCTATGCAAACCAAGAAATACGGCCGGGAGCCGATGGTTAGCTACCCAAAAAGCTGATGAGCCTGATGCAATCACTGCACATGGGAAGCATCATCAAGTTTTCATCGATGAATTGCCCGTCGACGCACAGCGCTTTTGGATCGGTAGCGTAGGTTTTGAAACCGACCGCTGCATAGAGGCGCTGGGCGGAGGTGTTGTTGGCGCCGACGCTAAGCTTGATTTGGCGGATCTGTGGGACACTGCTAGCGTAGTCGAGCAAGTGGATGAGTAGCTGCCTAGCTATGCCGCGGCCGCGATACGCGGGATCGACATACAGCGAACGCACCCTTGCGGTATGACTTCTTTTAGATTCGGGGTCACGAAAGATCCCGCTGATGCCGACCAGTTGTTCATCCTCAAAGGCGCCGAAGACGCGCGCGTGCTCGTCGGCGAGCTGGGGCCGTAATTCCTCCAGGTCTCTCGCGCTCTCTTCCTCTGGAGTTTGATAAACGCTTGTTGGAGCATTTTGAGTAGCTTGGATGCGGATAGCTTTGAATGCCGTGACATCTGCTGCGCTCAGGGGCCGAATTATCATTGTGTTTCAACCTTGAGCGGCAACTTAAACAGCCCCCGATCATCATCACGCGTGAGCGCCTCGTTGAGCCACCCGCGCAGCAATTTTTCATCCATGACCTTCTGCTCCACTTTGGCCATGATTACGGCCCCGATGAGAATCTTGCGCCGCGTGTCCGCCTTGCGTTCGCGCTTGCTCTCAATGGCCTTCTTCCGATTCTCGATCGCTAGCTGGCGGACTTTAAGCTGCTTGAGTTTCTCTTGCAGTGTTTCGATTTGTTCATCGAGCTTTGGCATGGGCGTCCCGCGCGATTGATGCTGAGCGCCGCACTCTAGCGCGTGCCCGCATTCCATACCTTGCGCATTCGTCGAGATTCGCGTTGCGAGCTCGGCATCCAAGGTCCCCACGGTTGAAAGACAGGGCGGGGTGGGCGTAGAGTCCGACCCGGAGGAGGAGCGAAGCGAGGACGAATGGCGCACTTATACGTCGCTGCGCGACGTGTGCGAAGGAGAAGGGACCAAGAATGGCGATTTATCACCTCACAGCTAAAGTCGTATCGCGCGCGAAAGGGCAGAGCGTGGTGGCGTCCGCGGCCTATCGCGCGAGTGAAGCCTTGCACGATGAGCGCTATGGATTGACGCACGATTACACGCGCAAAGAGGGCGTCGAGCATTCCGAGATCGTGTTGCCCGAAGGTGCACCCAAGTGGCTGTCGAATCGCGAAACGCTGTGGAATCAAGTCGAGGCTCACGAGAAGCGCAAAGACTCCCAGCTCGCCCGCGAGCTCGAGATCGGTTTGCCCATAGAACTCAATCACGAAGAGAACGTCGAACTGGTGCGCGACTACGTCAAGAAGCATTTTGTCTCGAAGGGCATGATCGCGGACTTCTCGATCCACGAGGACGATCCGAACAACCCGCACGCGCATATTTTGCTGACCATGCGCGAGGTCAATGAAGCAGGCTTTGGGAAAAAGGTCCGCTCATGGAACGCCAAGAGGGACTTGCTAAAATGGCGGGAGACTTGGGCCGAGACCGCGAACACGCATCTGGCGCAGGCCGGCCACGCCGTTCGCATCGATCATCGAACGCTCGAAGCCCAAAACATCGAACTCGAGCCAGGCCGCAAAATAGGCATCGGCCAGGAGCGCCAGGCCGAGGGAAAGCTGCCGCGGCACATCGCCGAGCGCATCAAGGATTCCGAGCGCATCGCCCGCGAAAACGGCGAGCTGATCTTGAGCGACCCCACCATCGCGCTACGCTCGATGACCCATCAGCGCTCGACCTTCACCCAACGGGATATCGCCAAATTTCTGCACACCCGCACCCAGGGAGCCGAGCAGTTTCAGGCGGCGTTCTTGAAGGTCACGACCTCGGACGAGCTCGTGGCCTTAGGGAAAGACGACCGTAATATCGTCCGCTACACCACCCGCGATATGCTGGAGGCCGAGAAGTCGTTACTTAATCGCTCCAAGGTCTTAGGCAACCGGCGGCAACACGGTGTCGGGACTTCGCGCCAGGCTTCTGCAGTCTCGCAAAGCAACTTGAGTGCCGAACAAGAAACGGCCTTTGCGCATATCACGGCGGAGGGGGATTTGAAGGCCCTGGTCGGCGTCGCCGGCAGCGGCAAGAGCACGTTGCTTAGCAGCGCGCGCCAGGCTTGGGAGGCGGAAGGCTTGACCGTGAAGGGCGCAGCGCTCTCCGGCATTGCCGCCGAGAATTTGGAGCTCGCTTCCGGTATCAAATCGCGCACCTTGGCGAGTTACGAATACACTTGGGGACAAGGCAGGGACTCACTCACCCGCAACGATGTGGTGGTGATCGATGAAGCCGGCATGATCGGCACCAAGCAGCTCGAACGAATGCTGGCGGCCGCGGACAAGGCGCACGCTAAAGTAGTTCTCGTCGGGGATCCCGAGCAACTGCAGGCGATCGAGGCCGGCGCCGCGTTCCGCGGCATTGTCGGCCAAGTTGGGATGGCGAACCTAAATGAAGTGCGCCGGCAGAAAGAGACCTGGGCGCGCGAAGCGACGCAAGCACTCGCTACCGGCAAGACCGCGGATGCCTTGGCCGCCTATGAAAGTCGCGGCGCCATCGTCGCGGCCGATACGCGCGAGACTGCGCGTAAGGAATTGCTGGAGTTATGGACAAAGGACGCGAAGGCCTCGCCTACGGAATCCCGATTGATCCTGGCGTACACGCGGGATGACGTCAGAGAGCTGAACGCCGAAGCCCGCGCGATCCGCATGGCCAACCACGAATTAGGCCGTTCAGAGTCGGTGAAGACAACCCGCGGCGCCCGCGAAATCGCAGCCAACGATCAGATCATGTTTCTGCGCAACGAGAAGTCTTTAGGGGTCAAGAACGGCAGCCTGGGTACCGTGGAAAAAATCAATCGCGGTGTTCTGCAAATTCGCCTGGACGGTAAAGATGAGACCCGCGTTGTCGTGGACACGCGTGACTATCAGGATCTGGACCACGGCTACGCCTCCACCATCCACAAGTCGCAAGGTTCGACAGTCGATCGAACCTACATCCTAGCGAGTCGATTCTTTGATCGACACGCAAGCTACGTTGCCTTGTCCCGGCATCGCGAGGCCGCGACGTTATTCTATGGGCAAGACGAATTTGCGAACCCGAGAGGGCAGGGCGCAGCGCCCGACCCGGCCGAGGCCCGGCGAAACCTTGAGTACACGCTGGCGCGCGCGCGTCCCAAAGAACTCGCTCACGATTACCTGGATCTGGGCGCAGAGGCTAAGGAGTCGGCGGCGGAAAAGGGGATCGATGATTCGCCCGAGGCGACACAAGCTCGAGCCCGCGAGGCCTGGGCGGCGGCACGCGCGAAGGATCTACACAGCGGCGTGTCGCCCGAAGATGTTCAGCGGCTCGCGCGCGAACGCTGGCAGGAATACCGCCAGGACGCAGATCGGGGCAGCGCGGGCCAGGATAAATCCAATACGCAAGAGCGAGATAGCGGACAGGATGACGATTACAGCCTGTGACGCATAAGTCGCCAAAAGGATTGGTCTGTGGATTTTACACAAATCAAATCGCGCCATTATTTGGGGCAGCGTGACCCATTGAACGCATAGTTTTCATCGTGCGCAGTGAAAGACGCGATGCCTGAAGATTTTCGCGAGCTCGTTTATGCCGTAAGGTGGTCTGAGTCAGCTGGTCGTGTTTTTGAGATCGCTTACAACAAGATGATTGCGATTCGCTCGTTATGCTATCCGGACAGGTGAGGCTACAAGGCCAGCGAATACAGCACTTTCATGGCAGCGGGTTTACCCCCGACGTTTGCAGGCGTCCAATGGAGTCTGCGCACATAGCTTTTTGCGGCAGCATCCAGTTCGGCGCCAGCGCTTGCTTTGATTTCAATCTGACCTACAGACCCGTCCTCCAGAATCTCAACCAACAGCGTAATGGTCGAGGACGCGTGGCGAGCGCCAATCTGGGCCGCTGCGAATTTGGCGACCGGGCGCGATGAGTCGAGTTTTGCGGGTGCGAAACGGGAGGTTCCCGAATCGGGCGTTGCATCGATCTCGGCTGCTGGTATCGCAAGTGGCAGGTCGATTCTTGAGATCGCGGGAGGAAGAATATTTAGCGACACTGTCGGTCGCGGGGTGTCGATTATCCGCACGACAAAAGGGAATGTAGCTGAGTTCTCCAGGCCCCGATGATCCGAAAATGCGCCGCGCAGCATATAAACTAGCACCACGTGTGCCACGAGGATGACTAATCCGACCGAGGTACGGCTGATGAGCTCGGCATAGGAAGGCGTGCTCCCTAATCTTGGTGGGCTATTGGCCGCGTTCATAAAAAAATCTGCGACTTCCAGTGTTGCGAGGATAACCAAATTCAGCGGCCAATCAAATTCTGTTGGGATAAGTCAATTGCCGATGGCAAGCCAACTCTTGACGAGCCTTATTCTTGGCACATATAGTGACTGCGAGACGCCACTGGAATTGACGCCAGGGAAGTTTAAAGCATTACCAAGGAAGGTTCCTCCATGCATCGGAATTTCAAATTCCTCGCAATTACGCTGACTCTGCTCGCCTCTACGGCCGTGCATAGCCAGGGAGCGCCACCGGCGACGCAAAGCTGGCAAGGGGGGTTCGGCGGAACCTATGCAGCCGATAGTCGAGGACCTTTCAATGTGCCGTGCTCGAGCACACCTCTGCAGGGATCAGGAAGCACCCAAACCATTGAGTCCCTCGAAGCTCAACTCATGCCATCGTTACAGGCATGCCTCGCGACGCTCAACGGGGACCTTTCCGCACTCATTCTGAGTGAGGCCCAGACTGCGGGCGGTCCCTTCCCCATCACGGATGGGGGCGGCAACGTACTATACGAGGAGACTATTCAGCCCGTTGTTTTCGGGGCATACAATCCTGTGACTTCGCAGGGAACTTGGCAGACCTTCACTAGCACGTTACCCGACGGAACGATCGAGATAACGGCCAGCCTTCAATACACCACGGGTAGCCTGACAGCGACGCAGGAGGATGATTTCAAGGCTGTGGCTCCGGGGCGAGTGGACAGTGTCGAATCCCAGCAGTACTCCTCCAGCGTTACATTCTTTAATGCGTTCGTCGTACTCGACACCTGCCCGGGCAACACCATCTATGATCCCGACCGCGCGCAATGCGTGCCAAATCCAGCCGGTATTGCCTATTCGCTGGCCTCTCCGGACGATTTCGCACCGAATGGGATTGCCTCATGCGACGGATCAGTGAGTGAACAAGGTTGCGCAGCGACGGCGGAGCCTATTAATCCGGCAAACGGCAACGAATCGCTGGTCGAGCCCGACGACTTTCGCTCGGCCGACGGGAAACTAAGATTTACCCGAACCTACAATAGCTTGAATAGTCAATCTTCCGTGCTTGGACTGCGATGGCTCGATAACTATGCTTCTCGACAAATCGGTGTCTTCACGCCATCGGTCGCACCGACAGGTTCGGTATCCAATGCCTACACGGGCGCGCAACAAGCTTGCCAACAGGGCTGGTCGGACATTGCCGCGAGCCAGCCGAACAGCACGGGTGTCACTGCTACCTGGAATGGGAGCACCTGCCAACTATCGAACGGGCAAAAGTTGCCGGTGCTGTCGAATCTGCCGCACTCAAACCCTGCGGTTGACCCGAATGCATCGTATCCAGTTTCTATTCTTCGGCCTAACGGTGCACAGTTCTGGTTTTTCTGTCAAATCGGCGCGTGCAACGCAACCCCGGGAGTCGCTTTGCAGTTGGCACCTCAAACTGGCGGCGGTTTCTCGCTTATAAATGAAGATGGATCTGTCGAAAGCTACACAAGCTCCGGCCAAGTGCAGTCTGTTACAACGTTGGGCGGATATACGCAGTCCTTCAACTACACAAATAGTCAGCTCTCCTCGGTCAGCGATAGTTTCGGACGCAGCCTTGTTTTCTCCTATTACGCCAATGGACTGCTTTCGAGTATCTCTACGCCGGACGGTGTGACCCAATACACCTATAACAGTTCGAATCTACTGATCGCCGTGACGCACCCGGACCTGTCAACGCGGCAATATCAATACAACAATTCCGCATTTCCGATGGCGCTGACAGGTGTGACGGATGAAAACGGCGCTTCCTATGCCTCGATCAGCTACGATTTGGCAGGCCGCGCGACACAAAGCAGCCTGGCCAACGGCGTCTGGCAAAGCTCGATTAACTACACAAACCCATCAGCGCCCATTGTCATAGACGCCTTTGGTGTGACTCGCACCTATCAATACACTATAGTTTTTGGCCAGCCAAAACTCGCCTCCATATCAGGGCAGAGTTGCAATAGCTGCAATGCGCCGGCCACGGCGACTTATGACGCGTCGGGATACCTTTTCTTCACCACCGATTGGAATGGCAACACGACACTGCATGTGAATGAACCTTCGGGTCTGGAAGATGCTCATATCGAAGCTTATGGGACACCGCTGCAGCGGACCACTTTCAAGCAATGGAATGAACTGTTTAGACTACCGACGGAGATCGACGAATCCGGGCGCAACAGCACATTCAGCTACGACTCGCTCGGGAATCTCCTGAGTAAAACAATAACGGACGTTAACAGCGGGGCTACACGGACAACCATTTATGGAGGTTATACATCTTTTGGCCAGCCCCTCAGCGTGACCGGACCGCGCACGGACGTGGCGCAAGTTACGCAATTTTCGTATTACCCCATCGTCGCCGGCGATCCAAAGTCCGGGATGCTGTCCCAGATTACCGATGCGCTGGGGCATGTGACCACCTTCAATAACTACAATGCTAGCGGCCACCCGATCCAGACGACTGACCCGAACGGCCTGGTGACGCTCATGGCCTATGATGCGCGGGGTCGGTTGGTATCGACCCAAGCGGGTACTGAATTGACACAATATAGCTACGATGGGGTGGGGCAGCTCATCGAGACGCAGCTACCCAATGGTGCGTTCCTAAAGTACAGCTACAATGCCGCCCACCAGCTCGTCGGCGTACAGGATCAAATCGGCAACCGAATGGTCTTCTCGCCAGACGCCATGGGAAACAACGTTTCTGAGCAGATCTATAACGCAGCGGGGACGTTGGTCAAAACACATTCACGACTCTACAACTCATTTAATCAATTAATCCAAGATGTGGGCGCTCAAAACCAGGTTACGGCCTACCAGAATGACAACAATGGCAATCGCACCCGTAGCACCAGTCCACTTGGGTTCCAGGCGAGCAGTGCCTACGATGCCTTAAATCGTCTTAGCTCCATTGCAGATCCGACTAACGGCATCACGCAATACACCTACACGGCGCTCGATCAAATCGCTGCCGTCGCGGACCCACGCACGCTCGTGACTACCTATCTCAATGATGCGTTTAGCGACCCCTTGCAGGTTTCGAGCCCGGACAGCGGGTTGACCGTGAAAACCTTCGACGGTGCAGGCAACGTAACTACCCAGACCGACAACAAAGGTCAGGCCACGAGCTTCACCTATGATGCGCTCAACCGCGTCACGCAAATTATCCGCGCCGATCAATCGACGGTGACTTTCTCCTACGATCAGGGGACGAATGGCATCGGGCACTTGACCGGCATGGTTGATGGGTCCGGATCGACCAACTGGTCTTATGATCAACATGGACGCGTCACGCAAAAGAACTCCATCGTGGGATCCACGACGCTTTCTACGCTCTACGGCTATGACGCCGCCGGTCGGCTCGTCTCAATGACGATGCCCTCAGGAAAGCAGGTCGCCTATACGTGGAGCAATGGACAAGTAGTCTCGCTGGCCTTAACCAGAAAGCCCAATGGGGCGTCAGCGTCATTGGTTTCCAACGTTGTCTATTTCCCATTTGGAAATCCAGTGAGCTGGACCTTAGGCAATGGGGAAGTTGTGAGCCGAGTGATCGATTTGGATGGGCGTACGACAATCGATGATGTCGAATCCATCGGTTACGATTCAGATTCCCGGGTCGTCACGCGAGCACTTGGAGGGATCAGCGCCTTATCTGACACGCAATCCTTCAATTATGACGCAGCGACTCGTCTGACCAGCTATTCCGATAGCAGCGAATCGATTTCGTATCAATACGATCTTTCTGGAAATCGGATCCAAGAGGGGACGGGTCAGCATCAAATTGCCTATACCATTGATCCTACCAGCAATCGAATATTAACCAGTCAGAAAGAGAGAGTTTCTGGAAATCCAGCAACGGCTTTAAGCACAAATGTTGTTCCTGCAATTGTTATTGTAGGCGGTCCGCCGCCGGTTACGATGTCGATCGCTCCGACGGCGATTATTTTAAGTCAGCAGGCGACGCTGACTTGGGCCTCCCCCGGTGCCGATTCGTGCACCGCAAGTGGCAACTGGAGCGGCACTGAACAAACTTCGGGTGACATTGTCGAGACGCCAATCACCGCGGGCACGCTCACCTATACACTGACCTGCTCCAACAGCGGAGGATCGACCACCAGTTCGGTGGTGTTGACCGTGAATGCACCGGCCGTCGGAGAAACGATTTTCAATTATGATGCGAACGGCAGCTTGATCAACGATGGCGTGTTCAATTACGCATACGATGCGGCTAATCGCTTGAACCAAGCGGAGAAAATACCGGCAGGTACGGCCGCGCCCACTGCATTATCCAACTATGCCGCTAACGGCCTGAACCAGCGCGTCGTCATGATGACCGGCACGACCGCGCCGGTCACAACTTCTTTGTTAAGCTACGATGAAGCGGGGCACTTGGTGGGTCACTATGCCAATGTGGCAAAGGTCTCGGATGCGACTGAGACCGTGTGGTTGGGTGATATGCCCGTGGCGATTGTCAAACCGGCGAATACCTTTTACGTTCACACCGATTATTTGAACACGCCACGACAAATTAACAACGCGAGCCAAGACCCCGTGTGGGCTTGGGAGCCGGTGGCCTTTGGAGCCAATGCACCCAACACCGATCCTACGAACTCGGGAACGAATTTTAGTTATATCTTGCGTTTCCCCGGCCAGTTTGCAGATCAGGAGCCGGGCCTTAGGTATAACTACGCAAGAGACTACGATCCTAATATTGGCAGATACGTCGAAAGTGATCCAATAGGAGTATCCGGAGGAATTAATACTTACGCGTATACAAAAGGAAATCCAATTTCGCGAATCGACCAGTTTGGGCTTTCGTCGCTTATATACAATCCTTCCACTGGAACCCTCACGATTGTAAACGGAGCCGGTCAAATAGTTGGGGTTTTCCCGGCGGGCAACAATGCCCAGTCCGGCAGCAGAGGGCCGTTACCACCCGGGGACTACAGTTTTGCGTATTCAACGACGCATCCTGACGATGCAGTTAACAGCCCCTTCGGATCGTACGGGAACCAAGTATTTAACGTGCCCGGCTGCATAGGTTGCGGTGTCCATTCTGGAAGAGCTAACTCCACAGACCTCGCCGGCCGGTCAGGTGTTAACTTCGCCACAAACGGTTGCATTAGAACTACCGACGTTGCAACCGGCTTAATACGTCAATTGGCTGG
The DNA here is from genome assembly GCA_041690895.1 of Gammaproteobacteria bacterium. Taxonomy (GTDB): domain Bacteria; phylum Pseudomonadota; class Gammaproteobacteria; order Steroidobacterales; family Steroidobacteraceae; genus Bog-1198. The sequence goes on along the minus strand of JBEPVT010000087.1, from coordinate 5,604 downwards.
CACTGGGGACCCACTCTCGGGGCTTATGGTCACGAGCCAGTTCGTGCCCACTAATATTCCGCCATTCGATCCCTCTCTGCCGGGCGCTCCACCGGTCTACCTACCGGATACAAACCCATGAGATCAATTCCTGACCTCTTTCCTACTGGACTTGCGCGCGCGCTGTACCTTTCACTGGCCATCGCCGCAATGATTTGTTTCGGCGTGGCCGCAAACGCATCTGCAAAATGCACCCAAGAAGACGCAAGGAAAGCCGAGACAGAGGCCGGAAGCTTGGCAACCTGGCCCGCGCTATTTGCATCCTATACTCACTATCAGCATTGCGACGACGGCGCCATCAGTGAAGGCTACAGCAACTCCGTGGCGACGCTGCTTGCCAGCCATTGGGAACAAATTGATCGATTGCGGGAATTGATAAGAGCACATCCAAAATTCCAAGACTTTGTTCTCCGGCACGTTGACCATACCATGACCTCCAATCAGGGCGATGCCATCAAGAAAAACTTGCGCGCGAAGTGTCCGGCGGAGGGGCGTAAGCTGTGCAAGGCGATCTTGAAACGCTTTTCGGTCCTAGGGTCCCCGTAGATTCGTGTGCTAGGCCTTAGGGTAATCGTGGAACCAAGTTTTTTGTTAATCGGGTCCGCTGTTTTTTGAATCGCCAATATTGCTATGGAACCTCTGAGACGTTGATCGCTAAAAATATTCTTGCACTTGGTGGCGGATGCATTTTGGGCGCGCCGAGTTCAAAGCTCCCTTTCATAAGCAAAAATGTCGCAATTGGGCTCACGCTCGTTGAATGATGGGTTTCTGGTTGCGGTGCGACTAAAGTGTCCAAATTGCGGATTTATTCTTTCTCGTAAGTTTGCGGGAGCCGTACTGTTGCTCTGGCTCGCCAAGATAGCTGTCCAACTGCCAAAAAGCCGCTCCTGTAGGTGTCGCAACGTAGGACTCGGCTATTTCGTAGAGAATTCGATTCAGGAGGTATTCAGGAGCCGTAACAAAGTGATCGCGAACTAGCGAAATCTTGCGGATTTCCCCGAGAGGGGCATACTGCGAAAGCCTTCCTTGCGAGCGTCACGGATGAACACGCAGCGTCTCAACTCGACCTACTACGACTGGACCCACGGCTGGCGCGGGTTTCTGATCCTTTATCTTCTGGTTGCGGCCTTCTCCCTCATCGGTCTTAAGCGCGGACGAGCGAGCCCAGATCAATACGTTTTCTGGCCATTCACCACACTTTTGACGATAGTCGCCGTCGCAATTTTGTCGGAGGCTGTCAACTTGATACTGGGTAAGTTTCTCAACCTGCAGTTGAGCGGCGTGTACCGAGATCTTGTCGGCATCGTTATCATCATTTTCGGTGGATTTGTAGGAGGGCTGTATTGGGCCGCGCGCGGTCAGCCCTTAAAAGCCATGCACGGCCGCGGCGCCGTGGTCTTTGATGGGGCAGAGGCGCAGCGCCACGCCCGCAGGCTTAAAATCAATGCCAAACGCGGAGGGTGCGCGCCTCTGACCATCGCCGGTGTCGCCATTCCGGCCGAGGATGAGACTAAACACTTCAAGTTCATGGGTACGACCGGCGCTGGCAAGACCACTGCCATGCGCGAGCTCTTGGATGGGGCCTTAAAGCGTGGCGATCGCGCGGTCATTGCCGATCCCGACGGAACATTTCTCTCGCGGTTCTATAACCGCCACCGCGGCGACATTATCTTGAACCCGTTCGACTCAAGATCGGCCAAGTGGGATCTCTTTGCGGAGCTCAAAAACCCCTACGACATCGATCAGATGGCGCGCGCCTTCATCCCCGACCGAGGCAATGCCGATCCGACCTGGACGAGCTATGGCCGCACCTTCTTCGGCGCCATCGTCAAACAAGCGCACGCCTTGAAGGTAAAAGACATTGGCGAGTTGTATCGATTCCTGACCGCAGCCAAGCGCGAAGAGCTGCAGATCCTCGTTGAGGGAACGCCGGCGGCGCCGTTCTTAGAAGCCGGGAATGAGAAATTCTTCGGCAGTGTGCGGGCGACTACTTCTGACCACACAAAGTGCCTCGAATACATTTGCGCCCAGCGAGGCTCCGCCTTTTCGGTGCGCGAATGGATCAAATCGGGGACGGGCGTGTTATTTCTGCCGTACCAGGCTGATCAGATTGCTGCTTTGAAATCGATTATTTCCACCTGGATGCGATTGGCCATTTTCCAAACTTTAAGCTTAGGGGAGGGCGATTGGCACACCTGGTTCGCCGTTGATGAGCTCGATGCCTTAGGCCCCATCGACGGACTTAGCGATGCGTTGCCGCGTCTGCGCAAATTCGGCGGCCGCTGCGCGATCGGCTTCCAATCGATTTCCCAAGTGAGCACCACGTATGGCCAAGGCCTCGCCCAAGCCATGGTGGAGAACTGCGGGACCAGCTTGGTGTTGCGCTGTAGCTCTTCGGAGAACGGTGGCACATCGCGCTTCGCCTCGCGCTTGATCGGTGAGCGCGAAGTCTTACGGGTTGCCAATTCCGTCAGCCGCTCCGCCGCGGGATTGATGGGAACTGCGCACGAGACCCGGGGATTGAGCGAGCACCACGCCACGGAGGCAGCTGTCATGCCGGCAGAGATCGAGCAGTTGCCCGATCGCAGCGGTTTCTTGAAGTTCCCGTCGCAACCCGCCTGGATTCGCGTCTCCTTTCCGTACTTCGACGTTCCCAAAGTCGCCGAACCCTTTGTCGCGGCGTGACAAGTTGAACCGGCAATCACATCTGCGAGACGAACCTGTCAATTCGCGAGGCGAGTTCGATCGGAGCTTTCGCGATTCCTTCTCGCCGAGTCTGATATTGAGATCCTCAAGGACGACCTACATGCACATCAAAGCCAAGAAGATCACCAAATTTGCCGCCGTGGGCCTCGGTCTTGCCGTTGCCGTTGTCTTTGGGATCGCCCCCCTCCAACAGGCATACTCAGCTAATGCCCCCTCGCCGTGGCCCCTGCAACTTGAAATGCGTGTGCCATTCGAGCCAACGGCTTACCCAAGCGCCGGCCGCACCTATCTTACATACGAGCTATATCTCACCAACTTCAGCTCAACTCCTCTCACGCTCCGCCGCGTTGAGGTACTCGACGCCGATGATTTATCCGCTGCGCCGATTGCCGCGTTTGAAGCAGGTCAACTCGATGCGTTAGTGCAACCCATCGGGGCCCAAACGGCTGCGGACGGGAACAGTGAGCCTCATCAACCTTGCTGGCGGCGCCACTGTGGTCGTGTTTCTGTGGATCGCGCTTGACCGCGGAGCACACGTTCCCAACAGATTACGTCATCGAATCCTTACGACGGACGCCTCTGCAGAAGGCGCCGTCATTGGCACTCATCACACCGAACTTAAGATGTTAGGCCCCCCGGTGACGGGAACCAATTGGCTCGCAGATGATGGCCCGAGCAATGATCAGGACAATCACCACCGGCGCGGAATTCTTGTCTTGGAGGGTCGCGCGCTGATTTCTCGACGCTACGCAATCGATTGGCTTCAGCGAGAAAACGGTGCCAACTTCTCCGGCGATCCGCTCGACAAGGGTTCTTACTACGCCTACGGCAAAACTGTGCTGGCCGTTGCGGAGGGCAGAGTAGTGACGGCAAAAGACGGTCTGCCGGATAATGTGCCCGGCCACAACGAGGGTTTCCACCCCGCGATACCGATAACCATGGAAACGGTTGCCGGCAACACGCTTACGCTCGATTTAGGAAGAGGGCAATTCGCCTACTACATGCATCTGCAACCGGGCAGTTTGCGGGTGAAGGCCGGAGACCGCGTCCGGCGCGGCGAAGTCTTGGCTCGGGTTGGGGACTCTGGGGACGCACGCGAGCCGCATCTGCACTTCGAAGTCACGACTTCCTCAAGACTTCTGGCTGGCGAAGGGGTGCCTTACGTCATCGATCACTATCGAGTTAAGTCGGCGGGAGAATCCTGGCAGACAACTACGCGTGAGCTACCCCTTAGGAACATGGTCGTCGATTTCGGCGGAGTTCAGGGTGCTTCTTCAGACAGGTAGGCAGCAACTATGAGCATCTGGTCATTCCTACGGCCTTTTACTCCTAACCGCCCCTCTAGCGCTCAAGACTCTATAGGGGGAATGGGATTGTCGCCCTACGTGGGCGAGTATCTCGCGGCCATTGATCGGACCGCAGCCTTTGGCTTTGAAGCACCGGTGCGGCTCCTCGTGAAAAAGGATTGTGTCGACATGCAGACCTTGCAGCCGGTGTTGCTGGATTACTTTGCTCGCAGTCCACCCGACTCGATGATCGGCCAGACCGCAGCGATTCACTTTGCACTCGTACCGCTGCTCTACGACAAAACCGGCATCCCGTTCAATTTGTCCATCGGCTGGATTGTGCGCAAAGGCAAGGCCATCTATCAGCACGACGAACGACTCATCCAGCGCTTCATCGAGGGGAATACACAAGCCTGGTTGGACGAAGGCTGCCCATTCCATCTATGGCTGACCTCGCCGGCGTGCGAGATTCTCGATGTAATCGATCCCATCGATCCCGATCGCGCCTTTGGCCTCTGCGATCTTGGCTTAGGCTCTCCGGAACTCGGCTACGTCAGCATCGCCGAGCTCACCGCGCTGCGCGGTACTCTCGGCCTTCCCGTCGAACGTGATCTACACTTCGATGCCAAGCAATCCTTGACCGCCTACGCGCTCGAGGCGCGCCGCGACGGCCGCATCGTCGCCTAACAGCTCCTCTTCGCCGCCGGCGCTCGATTTCGGGCTCCGGCGGTTTTCTTCGGCAATTTTGAAAATTCGACCGCCGAGGATTCGACACCAGCGGCGATCGCCGCCCACCCCTTGGGCGCCGGATTTCTCTTTTGTAATTTACGAGCGGACTCGGCCCTGCAGCTCCATAGAACATTCCCGTTAAATGCGGCGGCGCTGACGTCTTGTACCAAGAGCCGATCTCATCGGAATACGAGGCTCTGCCGGACCGACCGCCAAAACATTTGTATATAAACCAGGTCGAAAACATTGCAGCCTCAAGTGCTGTGTTCTCAGGCCAATTGGATTCTCGAAAACCTGTCTTGAAATGCTATTCTCACTTAGGTACCCTGGCAACGAGTTTCGATAAAAGGTAACCCGACGCCGGTGGCATCTCGATCGCAGAAGAAAAGTGGCACCGCAGGGCTACCCATCGGGTACGCCCGAGTCTCGACCGACGATCAGAATTTGACCTTGCAGCTCGACGCCTTGAAGAAGGACGGCTGCACGCGGGTCTTTACCGATAAGGTCGGTGGGGCGCGCCTGGACCGACCGGGCCTGAATGAGGCGCTCTCGCATCTGCGTGCGGGTGACACCCTGGTGGTGTGGAAGCTCGACCGTCTCGGGCGAAGCGTCAAGGGACTTGTCGATCTCGTCAACACACTCGAAGCACGCGAGGTGCACTTCCGCAGCCTCACCGACGGCATCGACACGAAGACCGCAGCCGGCCGCTTCTTTTTCCACATCATGGCGAGCCTTGCCCAGATGGAGCGTGAACTCATCGTCGAGCGCACCCGCGCCGGCCTGGCCGCTGCGCGCAAGCTCGGCCGCATTGGTGGGCGTAAGCGGCGGATGACAGATACCAAGA
>JBEPVT010000086.1:0-16317 GCA_041690895.1 Gammaproteobacteria bacterium | reverse complement strand
GCGGTGCCTCACTAGATGAGGCAACGCGACCGGCAGTTCTAATTGTCGCCGGTCATGGACATCTTCAAGGTGGCGGACCCCGAAGGAATTGCCCGGGAAACTTTTCACACCCTCGATTCGATCCCGATCTATGGCGATGACACTGTGATGGCGCCGACGAACTCTGCTTGTTGCGCTGCGCTCAACTTTCAGCGAGTCAATGTCTGGCAGCTTGTACCGTGCGAGCCTTGTAGGTAACTAAAAACAGCAAGATCAAGCCGCAACGTGCGGCGCAATCGGGGCCGCGCAAAAATGACCTGGTTCAGTGGCATCACTCATGGATCGGCAGGGTGATGAGCCGTTCTTGCAGGTTTAACACCTGAAGTGCTTCAGGCGGGTTGTATTGATCGGAGCCACGTAGGGCACCTCGGGCAATTCCACCTTTTCAGTCAATGGCTCAGATGCCCTGAACCGCCGCTCGGCACTCCTGGATGCGGTCACTTACAACGCGAATAGCGGTGGTCAGCCGTACAAGGATCGAACCGCGGACCGGCGGCTGGCGCGGCCATAGCGTCCTCGCAGACTTTCCTCATCGTCTCACGTTCCGAGCTGCTCTGTGATCAGGGCATTAGCTCTTGCTGGAAGATATCTCGACGCACGATCATCGCGTTGGCTTGCATGGGCATCTTTCTCTATTCACGAAAGATTCTGGCAACACCATCGATGGCGACTTGCGCGTGGCGGAAATGGCGTGATCTCAACAGATGCGGACGCCTGATCGAAGTGAGTTTAAGCTCGGCGCACGAAGTACCAAATCAAAAGAACGATCAAAACTGTTCCAAGCCCGATATACATACGCTTCTCCATTGAACTGACCGATCAGATTTAGCACGCAATGGACCAGCGTGTCTGGACGATAACCAACATAGCGCATTCTTGGGACAAGTTTTTCCGACGCGTATAACTCGGTTACCGTAAACGAGAGCTGCGAAGCAACGAAGCACTTGCCGATCGAGGGTGTGGGACGGCGCCTACGCGAGATCATCGCCCCTAGCGCGCAAGTGTCGACGAGTCGCTGATGTTTGGCGCAGCGAACAGAGTGCACAGTACGCGTACAAAGAGTTTGACTGTTCAGCGGTGAACCCTTTGCATTTTAACATTCGATTAGCAGGAGTTGACTATGATGGAAACGAACTATGTATCGCGCGATACCTATGGAATGTACAAGGGCCATAACGGCGGCCCCGGTCCTACTCTCATGGGTGCAGACACACTGATGGGCAACAATGTGTATAACAAGGCCGACGAAAGCTTGGGCTCGATCAAGGAATTCATGATCGACATGACAACTGGAAAGGTGAGCTACGCAGTGCTTTCGTACGGAGGCTTTCTCGGGCTAGGTGATCGACTTTTCGCCGTTCCTTGGAGTGCACTGAAATTGGACACGGCCAAGCATCGATTTACCCTCGATGTGAGCAAAGAGAAGCTCAAAAATGCGCCAGGCTTTGACAAGGACCATTGGCCTTCAATGGCGGATAAAACGTGGGCGACCGAAGTGCACACATTCTACGGCGTATCTTCTACACCAGTTATATAAGAGTAATACTTAGTTGTCGGGGATCATTGACCTGGTAGGCAGGGCTGGCGGCATAACCGTCAGCCTTTTTCCACCTTTAGGTTTCGCGGAACCGTCTCCGATCCTGTAGCCATCGTCTAATCATTCGTTCGTCGGAAGTGACGGCGCCGGCGTCAAGGCAGCCGCCTCCGTTCTTCAGAAAGCGGGCGTGATCGATTCCGACAGCGTTCTAAGTTTGCCTTAGCCATACCTTCAGCCCGCGCCATAAACGCGCGTCGAGGCTCCTCAACGAGCCTATCTCTGGAAGACAATGAGCAGGCCGAGAATCGTCACCGCGCTGATGAGCCAGGGGGCGGACTTGTGCCACGGCTGGACGTTGTTCGATTCGACGGTCGCGGCGTCTTTCTTCACTTCGTTAGGAATGTTCAAATGCGCGGTCCTTCAGAATTGGTAGAGCGCCCAGTGTGGGCGGGCTCGATCCGGGGTGATGTGACATAAGGACTGGTTTAGGACTCTCGTGCTGTCAGCACACCCATTTGTTGCAGACGGGCTTGGGCCGGGTGATCACCGGGAAGGTCACAGGCGCAGTCTCGACGGCCTGCGGCGCGACGGGTGATTGGTCTGTTCAGTGATTTCGATCTGCACGGGCGTTTGGGTCTTCTGCTGCTTCACGATCGCCGCGTGACCACCCGATCGCCATTACAATCGTTGCGGACAGACATACCCAAAGAGGCTCCGCGAGGGCAAACGCATCGAGCACTTCGATACGATTCGCCTGGCCAAGGATGGTCGTTTTGTCTCGAGTGCGATTCACGTACGAACTCGACCCGTCGGGCAACGTCGGGCTACCTGAGACGAAGGCGAAGAACGCCAGACTTCTTGACAGCGATTCGTAGATCGGGAGGGCAACGGTCGCGGGACGGCGACTGGCGGGGCCAGATAAAAGGACCGGAGCGCAACCTGACGATATGTGGATCAGCGTCGATCGCCCATGGCGCCACCCATCAGGGGTTACTGGCTGCCGGGAGCGTGGGTATCTGAATATTTGGTATTTTTCTGCCAATATCTCGTTCGTGAGCGCTGGCGACTGCTGGGGGGACCCTCAAGCCGTACTTTTTAATGGGTCCCAATGGCGTTCGGGGCCTCAAGAGTCGCAGGTTCATTGCCGCACGAACCCGTTATGACATAAGTTGCATCATCTAATATGGCCATTTAAGATCACGAAATGGCTATTTCAATTACAGATTTCAAGAACTCCTGCCTGGCGGTGATTCGCCGCGTTGAGACGACGGGACAACCAGTGTCGATCACGCGGCGTGGCAAGGTTGTGGCGCGTCTTGCGCCATCATTCCAAGACACACAACTTTTGATTGCTAAGCCATGGCAACAATTGCGGGCGCTGGGAGGCGAGTTGCTTGCCGAACCCGGTGAATCAGTGGTGCGTAATGAGGACTTAGAGGCCCTGCGTTGAGTTTGCTGCTCGACACACATTTCTGGATATGGTGGCTTACACCTAGATCTCCTCTAAAGCCGACAGAGCGAAATGCCCTCGATGCCGTTGCGGCTACGGGAGGTATATGCCTGGCAGCAATCAGTTTATGGGAGGCTCAACTATTGCACTCCAAACAGCGTTTGGCGCTGCCGTTACCGTTTTCGGAGTGGCTGACCCGCGCGACGGAATCGCGAGTTCTGACGATATTGCCTCTCGATCGCGACGTCGTTATCGAGTTAGACACCTTACCCGAGCGATTTGACGGCGACCCGGCCGATCGACTCATTGTAGCTACGGCGCGTACGCACGGCATGCCTCTGGCGACGCGTGATCGCGCGATTCGACGCTCGCGAGTCACCAAGCTATGGTCGCCATGAACGGCCGGCGAACCATGAGCCGCAGATCGTGCGCTTCTAGCTGCTCATGACTTCTTCCGTGGTCATGACCGAAACATCGCCTACGCGCGGTGGCGATGGAGCGTACACGGTCTTCGTCCACCTGAACACGGCGAAATCCCCGCTATATCGCGCCATCCTCTCGGCGTTCGTGGCTGAGCGCGCCCGCTTCGCCCTGGCGCTCCGGCCATCCGAGATACAGACCGCGCTCGCAGCAAGTACTACCCCTGCGCTGCCCCTTGAGGAAATCGATGACGCGCTGCGCCAGCTGCGCGACTGGGGCAACCTCGACGATTCAAACGACACCGCCGAATATGCCACCATTGAGGAATTCTACCGCCAGCACCGACTCTACCAGCTGAGCGCCGCCGGCGAAGCCGCCGAGCAAGCTCTTGCCGTCTTCGACGAGCACTTGCACCGCCCCGGAGAACTGCAAACCACGGCGCTCCACGACATCCTCGAGCTGCTCGATGCGTTGCGGCCGTTGCTTGTGAATGAGCCGCCCGACGACGCCAAACTGCATCACACGCTGTTGGCCCTCGTCGACCGCTTCGAGCAACTTACGTCGCGCGCCCAGTCCTTCATGCGCGGTCTGCAGCGCACCGTCGATCTGCACGGCATCTCCATCGAGGCCTTCCTCGCCTACAAGGAGAAGCTGGTCGATTATTTGGAGCGCTTCATCGGTGAGCTCGTCGTCGCCACCAATCGCATAGCCGAGGCGCTGCTCAAGCTCGAGTCGATCGGCGTGAGCCTCGCTTTCATCGCCTCGGCTCGCCGCGAGCTCGCCGATGCCCTTGACCCGACCCTCGAGGCGCTTGCAGTCGCCGAACTCCGTTGGCAACAGCGTTGGGCCGGCTTACGGCGCTGGTTTATCGGCGAGGGCGCGCCCTCCCAGGCCGAGTTGCTGCGCGCCCGCGCTCGCTCGGCCATCCCGGCGTTGCTCACAGCGGTGACGCAGATCAACGACCGCCGTTCCCAACGCGCCGATCGCGCCGCGGATTTCAATACTCTCGCCCGCTGGTTCGCGCAAGCGCCCGATGACGATGCAGCGCACCGCCTCTGGCGAGTGGCCTTCGCGCTCGCTCCCGCTCGGCATTTTCGGGTCAATGCCGAAACTCTCGATGCGCGCGCCCAGAGAAATGAAACTGCTCGCACCAGCTGGCTCGAAGCAACGCCGATGTGGCTCGCCCCGCGGTTGCGACAGACGGGCCGTGCGGCGACCCGTGGAGCCGCCTTGGCCACGATCGACCGCAGCGCCGAGAAAGCCCATTTGTCTCGTCTCGTGCGCGAACAGGCCGCACAACTGCAGCGCGCCAGCGACACGCTGCTACGCAGCGGGCGCTGCCGCCTCGCCGAGTTGGGTCCGCTCGACCCGGTAGAATTCCGGCTCTTCCTGGAATTGCTCGCCCAAGCCCTCGCCGCGCGTACGGGTTCCGATACGTGCTCTCGAGCCTACTCAGCCGACGGTAGCCTACGCATCGTACTCGAACCCATTGCCGCGGTGGAGATGGTCGCGTTGCCGACGTCGGATGGAGTCTTCCACGGGCGTGATCACTGGATCACCATCGAGTCTGCTTTCGACGCGGCGTCATGATTCTGAATCCCGAGCCACGATCAGCTGCGCCAAGCAACACGCGCCGGGCCAGGCTCGCGCGCTTGCGCGAGGAAGCCGAACCGCTCGTGGTCGGGGAACGCCGCGTTGCACTGCGCGCATTGCTGCAACGTCCCTTGCTCACACCCGACGGAGCACAGCCCGAGGAATTCGCGCTGGTCCGGAGACATCGCGAATGGCTGGCCACATGGTTCGCCCACCACGCCAATTGGAGCCTGTCCGTAACGTCGGAAGTAGCGCGTTTGCACAAGGTGCCGGCCGCCATCACGGACGCCTCGCGCGGCGCCGTCGATGTCCGCAGCGAAGAGTCGTTTACCCGGACGCGGTACGCACTACTTTGCCTCGCGCTCGCTGCCCTCGAACGCAGCGACCGGCAAATCACCTTAGGAAGGCTTGCCGAAGCGGTTACCAACGCCGTGGCGGCCGATCCGAGCTTCGCCGAGGCTGGTTTTTTCTGGTCGCTGGAAAACATCGCCGGACGACGCGATTTCGTCCACTCGTTGCGCCTGCTGTTAGCACTCGGCGTGCTCCGACGCGTGCAAGGCGACGAAGAACGTTTTCTCCACGACCGCGGCTCCGATGCGCTTTATAATGTGGCGCGGCCCGTGCTGGCAATGCTCCTGACCTGTCGCCGCAGCCCCTCACTGGTAAGCGTTACCGGTCCCACGGCACAACTGTTCGCGTTGCTCGACGAGGGCGCCCAGTCAGAGACGACCGAGTCGCAGAACCGCGCTCTTAGGACCTCGTTGGTGCGGCGCCTGCTTGACGATCCCGTGCTCTACTACGGGTCATTGTCGCCGGAAGATCGGGCTTATCTTGATCGCCAGCGTGGGTTTCTGTTGCCCGAACTGACTGAGGCCACCGGCTTTGAACCAGAGGTGAGATCTGAGGGCATCGCCCTCGCCGATCTAGACGGAGACTGCACCGATGTCGGCCTGCCGGAAGAAGGCACCGAAGGGCATCTAACGCTCTTGCTCGCTACCTGGCTGGCCGGACAATTACGCGAGACGCGCGGGCCGCCCCCGCTCGTCACCGACGCAGCGGTTCTCCAACAGACTGCGCGCCTCATCCGCAAGCACCGCCATCACTGGCGCAAGGAAGTCACGCAAAAAGGCGCCGAGGCGTGGTTCACGGAGTTGGTCTTAGGGCGTCTGGCCGGTCTCGCATTGATCGAACGGCAGGAGGGCGGCGTCGTTCCTCTCCCGGCCCTCGGCCGCTACGCTCTGCGCCCCAGCAAAGATCTTGCGGCGGCTACGGATACCGAGCCATTTCAATTCGAATGACGAACGCCGATCTTCCATCGCCGACCCTCGATCGCTGGCAACCGCTCCGTTGCGGCTTACTCAATCTTTACCGCTACGACTATGAGGAATTTCACTTCGAGCAGGGCCGGCTCCTTCTGCGCGGCAACAACGGCACAGGCAAATCGCGTGTGCTCGCATTACAACTGCCATTCCTTCTCGATGGCGAAGTCTCGCCGGCACGCGTCGAACCCGACGGCGACACGGCCAAACGCATCGAGTGGAATCTGCTGATGGGACGTTATCCCGACCGTACGGGCTACACGTGGATTGAATTCGGACGGCGTCTTCCCGACGGCACCGTATCGTTTGTCACTCTCGGTTGCGGCATGCGCGCAGTCGCTGGGCACACCGGTCTGCACAGCCGCTGGTTGTTCGTCACCACGCAGCGCGTCGGATGCGACCTCTTCCTGCAGAATTCACAGCGCCAACCGCATGGCGCGCCTCGCCTCACCGAACTCATCGGCGGGTACGGTCAGCTCTTCACGCGCAGCGAGGACTATCGTCGCGCCGTAGACAACGCCTTGTTTGGACTTGGGGCCCGTTACGACCGGCTGCTCGAACTTCTCATTCGCCTGCGTCGCCCACAGCTGTCCCGCAAACTCGACGAAGTCGAGCTTTCCCAGACGCTCAGCGATGCCCTGCCGACCCTGCCCGGAACGCTGATCGATGAGGTTGCGGAGGCGTTCCGCAGCTTGCAGGCCGACCGCGAGTCGTTACGGAACTTCGAAGCGACGCGCGCCGGGGTGGATACATTCTTGCGCGACTACCGTCTTTATGCGCGTGTGGCGGTGCGCCGCCGCGCGACGGCGGTTCGTTCCACCCATGCGGCGTTCGAGGAGGCACAACGGCAAACTCGTGATGCCGAGCGCCGGTTCACCGACGCAGAGACGGCGCTCGGGAGACTCGCGGTCGCGTGCGCAAGCTTGGAGAGTGATCTGGCGGGCGCCGAAGAGGCGGTCAGCACCTTGCGCGCCAGCCCCGAGATGCGCACGGCGGACGAGATCGAGCGGGCCCGAAAGACGGCGGAGTCGAGCGTTCATGCGCGAAACGCCGCGGATATCGATGCTCGAAGCGCTGCGGCACACCTCGCCAAGGCCGACGAGCGTATGGCGCAAGCCGACGAAAAGGCCGCCGACGTGAGCGCGGCCCTCGATGACAAACTCCGTACGACGGCGGCGTCCGCGCTCGACGCAGCACTGGCTGAGCTGCATCGCGAAAATATTCCCGTATCCGTCGCTGCCGGCGGCCCCGACGCCATTTGGGTGCGTCGCCCACAAGCCGCGCTGGGGCGCGCGATCGAGCAACGCCGCAAGGCCATCACACATTTGCGGGCGCTCGAAGCAGCCGTCGCCGCTGCACGCCAGGCTTACCTGACGACCGACACCGATAGGGTCCGCGCTGGCGATGCCTGCACGGCGGCACGCGAAGCTGAGGTCGCCAGCCGCCGTTTATTCGACGACGCCGGTGCCGCGTTGTTCGACGCCTACCGCAGCTGGGAAGCGCTATTGGTCGAACTCGCTCCGATCCGCACGGATGCGCTCGAGGAGGCGTTCAACATCTGGCTTGATCGGCGCATTGGCGTGAATCCGCTGCGGGTCGCGGGCGAGGCCGTACATCGCGAGGCCATTGCTCGCCTCTCGATCGAGCGCTCTAAAATCGAAGCCCAGCTCGACGCCAGCGAACAGATTTGCATCGCGCTTAGCGCGCAAATTGCCGTCCTCGAACAGGGTGTGTCTCCTGTTCCCATCGCACCGGTGACTCGGCGTACCGATCGCACCGGACGGCCCGGCGCGCCGTTGTGGCAACTGTGTGATTTCCACCCTGACATTCCATTGGTTTCAAAGGCAGGCATCGAGGCGGCGCTCGAGGCCTCCGGATTACTCGACGCGTGGGTATTGCCCGACGGACGGCTGATCGACCCGGAAACCGAAGATGCCTTTCTCGTGGACTCCGACACCGCCGAGCTGGGCACTGCCCACCTGGGATCATGGCTGGTCGCTGCGATCGACGACGCTCAAACCGCCGCGGCCGCGGTGCTGCCGGCGCAGGTCGAACGCTTGCTACGACGGATCGGGACCGGGGCCGGCAACGGAGCGCATTGGATATCGGCCGATGGTAAGTGGAGACTGGGTCTTCTCGCCGGCCGGTATAGCAAGCCCGATGCCGACTACATCGGCGCAAGCACCCGCGTCGCCGCGCGCCGACGTCGGATGGCCGAGCTACAACAACAACTGGCTGCCCAGGAAAGTGTGCATGTCATGCTGATCGATACCGTGTCCGCCTTAGAGGCCAGGCAGGACATGGCGGCCCGCGAGGCCGACATCATGCCGGACGACCAGCCGGTTCGCGCCGCCGGCTTTCAGCTCGAACAGGCCAACCAGGCAATCAACGATACCTTTCTCGCGCACGAAATTGCAGAACACCTCGCGCAAGAAAAACGCGCTGTGCTCGATGAGGTCACGCTCACGCGTGACGCGGACGCCGACGACCTACAGCTTCGCAATTGGCTCGGTCGTCTCGACGCGCTCGAGCGTGCGGTCAGCGATTACGCCGCAGCGCTCGCCGGGCTCTGGCCCACTGTGCAGCTATGGGAATCCGTGGCCGGGCAACTCCATGTCGCTCACCAGAATGCCGACGAAGCCAAGGTCGCTCTGGACGATCGATCGTGCCGGCTCCAAGCCGCTACCGACGCGCAGGCGGCGGCGACCAGCCGATTCAATACCCTACGAGAGATGCATGGAGCGACCATTTCCACAGTATTGGCTAAGCTCTCGGATGCCGAGCAACTCGTTACCACACATAAAGGGACCTTGACGGCCAACCGAGATGAAGAACTCGGCCAGACCAGCTTGCGAAGCACGGCGCAAAGCGACCGCGAACATGCGCTCGCCGAACGGACCCGCAATGAAGAGACGCGCCGCGCCGCCATCGCTAGCCTGCAGCGGGTCGCCGAGGAACGGTTGCTAGGCGAAGCTCACCCTGAGTTGGCAGCGGTCGAGTCTGAGTCCTGGGCGGTGACACGCGCCGTCGAGATCGCTCGACAAGTTGAACCGCTGCTGGCTGACACCGCGGCCGACGACGAACACTGGCGTCGCCGCCAAGACGCTGTTCATGCGCATGTGCAGGAGTTGCGAGACCGGTTGATCGCGCATGGTCATCGGCCCGAAACTCACCAAGTCGAGGACCTGGTGCTGGTACGCTGCATATTCCAGGGACGACCTCACACGATGACAGAGCTCCGCGACGCCTTGGTCGCGGAAATCGGCGAGCGGGAGCGAATCTTCGCCGCGCGCGAACAGCAGATCATCGAAAACCATCTCCTGGGCGAGATCGCGGTGGAACTACAGCAGTTGATTCGCGCGGCCGAGTCCTGGATCTCGTTGGCCAATCGAGAACTGGCGGCGCGTCCTACCAGCACCGGTCTGCGGTTTCGCTTTACATGGGAGCCAGAACCGGAAGGCGCGTTCGCCACCGTGCGAAGGCCGTTTCTGCGGACCAGCGAATTGTGGACGCCGGCGGAGCGCGGCGACCTCACCCGTTTTCTGCAGGAACGCATCAAGGCCGAGCAATCGGCGAATGAAGATGGCCCGTGGCGCGACCATCTCTCCGGCGCGCTCGATTATCGTCGCTGGCATCGTTTCGTGGTTGAGCGCCAGCAGGAAGGCGTGTGGCGTCGGCTTGACAAGCGGACCTACGGCACGGGATCAGGTGGCGAAAAGGCATTGGCGCTCACCTTGCCCCTGTTTGCAGCCGCTGCGGCTCACTACCGCAGCGCCAGCGCCGATGCGCCGCGACTGGTGATGCTCGACGAAGTGTTTGCCGGCATCGACCCCACGATGCGCGCGCAATGCATGGGCGTGCTAGCTCAGTTCGACCTCGATGTCGTGATGACGAGCGAAAGCGAGTGGGGCTGCTACACCACCGTTCCCGGCCTCGCCATTTATCATCTCACAGCCATGGCCGGCATCGATGCCGTGGCCGCAACGCGTTGGCTATGGAACGGTCGCGAACTCCGACAAACCAATGTCTTGCAAGCTCCCGATATCGCGCCCGATAAGGGCGTCGGACAGTAGTCGGCGTTGATGCCCATATCTGCTATAGATGTCCCGCGATTGCAAGCCACACTTGGCTCTCCCGCCTTAGGTCGGCTGCTCGAAGCGTTACGACGAAGACTCGAACTCGGCCGCGAACTCGTCGGGCGGCTGAGTCTGCACGGCGCGATATCCGAAGAGCGTCACGCATGCGACAATCTTTTCGCACGCCGGCCCACGTCGGGGAACTCTCTCGCAATCGATCTGGACGAGTTGGCCGTCCTGCTGCGCGAGGCCGGCATCGCCCCCGACTTGACGGTCGCCGTGGAAACATTGACCGGCGCCGTTGCCAATCGACACCACCTCGCCGCCATCGTCGCAGACGCTTGGAACCACGTTTTCGCCGAGGCGCACGACCGGTGGTCCAAGGCAGACCGATCATTGTCGATATGGCTCGAGGAACTCGCCTCGCTGGGAATGTTGAAACGTCTGGCGGCGGGCGATCCCGCGCGAGGATCCGAATTGCTGACCGAAATCGCCGTGGTGGTCGCCGCGCTTCCGGTGCGGGCAGAACCGCTGGCGGGGTTTGCCGCGCGTCTGTTTGGCGATGCCCACGCTCTTGATGCCGGCAGCGCCCGGGCGACATTGGCTGTCCGCGCGGCCGCCGGCCTCGCCGGCGTGCTTTTCGAGGACGATGCAGAGGGCCGGCGCTCGGCCTGGGCCGCTGTCGGCATCTACCTCGACGAACTCAGCACTCCAGCCCTGCTGCTCAACTTGCCGGCGACTAGTGACTCAGCTCTCGGGCACCTGCTGCGCACGGCTTCATTAGCCGGTGAACCGCTGCACCTGTCGCTGCGCTGGCTCATGCGCGATCCGCTCGACCATGACGAGGCGCTCAAGCGTCGCACAGTTTTTGTCTGCGAAAATCCCACGATTGTCGCTCTGGCGGCTCGCCAGCTTGCACGCCAATGCGCACCGCTGGTCTGCGTCAATGGCCAACCCGCCACGCCGGTAAAGATCCTCTTGCGGCAACTTGTGACCGCGGGCGCACGGTTGCGCTATCACGGCGACTTCGACGGCAAGGGAATCGAAATCGCTCGCACTATTATCACGAACTTCGGAGCGGATCCGTGGCGCATGGATGTAGAGGACTATCTCGCGGCGCCGAAAGGCCACGCGCTGAAGCGGCCGCCGCTCGCCACTCCGTGGTGTCCCGCCCTGGCCGAAGCGATGCGCGAGCAGCGCCGCGTCGTACACGAAGAAGCCGTTGCCCACCTTCTGCTCGTCGATCTTGCGACAGAATCGCACCAGTAAGCCTCGCGTGTTCCATTCTGCCACGTAGTCTTACCGAGTTTGGAGTTGGTCATCATCTTGTACCGCAAACGCGTGCCGATCATTTGGATCCGGAAGCGACGTCTAGCCGATTTTGAGGGATTCGAGAGGTGATTCCCTAGTTCAGCGCTGCTCTCGTGTGGTCGCGAAGTCCCCATCGCGTCGGTCCAACAGCGATGAATATACCGGATCGCGCCGTGTCATCCCCCGACCAGGTGGCGGGAACACAGTGAGCAAACTCGTCATTGAGTATGATGAGGACGTACTGCGATCACTCGCTTGTGAACTTCCCTGGGCCTCGCTGGACCTCCACAGATCGACAAGTGGAGCGGGGCGATGGGAATCGAACATATCGGTTATCGCGATATTTCCCGCGATTTACGCGGAAATTAGTCTCGCTGCGATTCACGTGCGTACAAACGCGACACGTGGGGCTACCTGAGGCAACGGCACCTGTTAGGTCACTGACTCCGATGTGCCCGTTCGGTCCTTCACGACTGACAGCTTTCGAGACGCCCAGCGCCACTCACGCGATTTGACTACCCACCGAAGAGTGCCTTGATTTCACGCGAACTCAAGGTGTTCACCGGCACCATCCACTGGTCGTTGCCGACCGCGCGGGGCACTAAGCCGGCTCCGCCGTCGCTCGCTGATATCTGCTCAACAAAATCCAAATGGTGACCCTCACGCCAAGGCAGGGTCGACTGTCGAATCTCCCAGGACACTGATCCGCCTCGCACCCGCCCCACCGAAAACTCGCAATCTAAGTACTCCACAAGCTGTTCTCGCGTCGCCTTTGTCGCTTTGATAAGGGCGTCAAAGGACGGCGCCGTCGGTAAATCCTTGGCCCGATTGCGGACGTATACGAATTGGTTGCCGACCACAACGAGCGCACGTTGGAGTCGTCCGGCATGCTCCACTCGTACTACGAGAAATTGTCCTTTCCCTTCAGTCAAATGTCTCCATGATTCGATGTAGGCACCGTCGAGACCGTGCTCATGCATACGGTCGGGCGGGATCCGCTGCAAGCGACCCTTGTCCGGAGTGCCATCGGACGGTTGAAAAGCTATGTCGTCACTCCAGGTTGCGACGTTTCCTGTCATCGTCGTTCGCCCAGTAAATCCATCTTGGGCCGCCAGCATCCGCAGTTGCTGATCGGTCAAGTCGGCGAAGGATTGGGCCGCTGAAATCCCGGATCGAACCTTGAGAATTCGTATATCTCCAAAATACGTTGGAGTTTGGAGATAGTGGACATCGAGCGTGCTGGACTTAACCGTCCCCCTCAAAATCCAATCGCGGCTCCACTCGCCCCACAACCAGGTCGGAAGTTTGGTGACCGCCGCGCGAGCCGAGGCGTCGGATTCACTTCGCATTGACGCAGACGCTTGCGCAAGAACCAGGTTCATAAACGCGAGCGTCCCGATACAGGCCAACATTGCAACGCGCATTCCTACCTCTTCTCGTATTGGCGCTTGGATACCGTGCGAGCAGTCTAGCTCACGAACGGCAGCTAACAGCGAGTAAATTTGGAGACATAGAAGTCGGCTCTTTTTTCTATGCGGACTCTGCGACATAGATGGAGTCGCTATTGCAACAGGAGTGGAGCGGGCGATGGGAATCGAACATATCGGTTATCTCGATATTTCCGGCGACTTACGCAGAAATTAGTCTCGCGTGCGATTCGCTTGTGAATAAACGTGTTGCGTTGGGCAACGTAGGACTATCTGAGGCAAAGGCGCCTGTTCCCTGTTTGATCACCGGCTCTGGCGCTGATGTCGGCCGCTGTGTAAACTCATGTGTAGGAGATTACACATGGCTACCAACCTTTCTTTGGATCCTGCGCTCATAGAGCGCGCTCTTGAAGTGAGTGGCGAGAAGACGAAAAAAGCGGCTGTGACGCGAGCCCTCGAGGAATTTATTGCCCGTCGCAAGCAGAAACGCTTGCTTGATCTAATGGGCAAACTCGACTGGGACGAGTCCTTCGACTACAAGGCTGAGCGTTCACGACGATGACGTTGCTGGTTGATACCAGCGTATGGTCACTGGCTTTTCGGCGCGACGGCGAAGTCGCCGAACTCCACGTGAAGGCACTACGCAGCGCTTTAAGCGGCGGCGATTCCATCATGACGACCGGACTCATTCTGCAAGAATTGCTGCAGGGCTTTACCGGTCCACGCGCTCGAAAGAACATTATCGAGCGTTTCTCTGCCCTTCCACTATTGACGCCCGATCGGACCGACTATATCGATGCGGCGGAAGTTCGCAATCTGTGCCGTCGATCAGGCGTTCAACTTGGAACGATTGACGCACTAGTGGCGCAACTGTGTATTCGACACGAGCTTATATTGCTGACGACCGACTACGATTTTGTACTCGCCGCGAGGCATTGCAATCTCAGCATTTGGAGTCCTGAGAATTGACAGGCGCAGTAAATCGCGTGAGGTGATCATCAAGTCCATAACGGATGGAACATAACTCGACTCGAACTCGAGCTTAGCGTCAACGATAAGTCTGCGGCCGTTGGCGATCTTGCAGGGCTGCCGAGAGGCTGCAGCCGCTTCACGCAATTGGTCGAATGCCAGCTAACTAAGTGAGCGCCCAAGTGCCCTACAGGGACACTCGGAGGAACCCGGGGTCGGGTCCGCCGGGGAGCCTCGAAGGTCCGTAGGGCTTACACTAAGTCATGAACATAGTGAGCTGGCTCGCGCTTTTAGTTTGCATCAGCCTCTTTTCGTCCGCCCGTGCACGGGAGACCCCTCCCCTGCAATTCGTTACCGAGTATCTTCGGGAATTCAGCGCAATCGAGCATATTCGTCTGGCCGAGGAGCAGGAATTTCAGGCGTCCCGCCAAAGCATGCTTGCCATTTGTATCGAGAGCGGCAATCGATACCGTCGGGAGATCGCGCAACAAATGGCCCAGATGCAAGATATGAGCGTGCTGCCTCCGTCGCAAGCTCTACCGGCGCGACTCGTCGAACTCTATGGCCAGAAACTCCAGCTGTACACCGAAGTCGTTAATACATGCGCCGCCCTTAAGGCTGCGGCGAGTACCAATGTCGGTTATTTGCAAGTCATGTCTGTCGTGTCCCAATACAGCGCGAAGGTGGACTCCATAGATCGGTCGCTGTTCAAAACGTCGACCGACGCATATTCGACGCTGCTGAATAACGAGCAGGGGCTTCACGCCTTTCCGCGCCGTCTTGGCATCACGACCGCAGAAAAGCAGACTCTGCTGCGGCAAATAGAGCGCGAGTTCGGTGCCGAGTTGCAGGACGATCAGCAGACCTATCTCGTCAACGCCGCGACGGTGATTCGCGATGCGATAAAAAAGCATAAGGCCTCCGATGAAAACTGAAGCCTCGGCACTGGTCAAAACTCTGGGATCACGCTCACATAGCAATCATTGGCCCCACCCAACTCAGTCATTCGAGGCGAACTGCGCCCCGCAGAAATGACTCTTAACCCGGTTTTCTGTTTCACTCCGCCTCAGATTCCAAGTCCGCCGCTCAAGCACGAGACCTCCTTTTGTCGGTGGCGACAAAGAGCGGCACCTGAAGTCAGGCGCAGCAACAGCCAAGATGGCATCAATAGTGCGCATGACCTCGCGCTATGCTGCAGAAGACGTTCCGAACCAAGTCGCCAGCGCGGCAGGAAGTCCCCGGTTGGCTAGAGCTCCCACCAGGCTACATAGCCGTCGGGCCGAGTCAACACCGCGGTGGGAGCAATGGCCGGGAATGGTGCGATTCACATGCGAATTAACGCGGCACGTGGAGCTACCTGAGGGCAAAGACACCGGAGGCATCGTCACATCTTCAGAAGAACTCGCCTCCCGATCCGGCTTCTAACCGAGCCCGTGAAGTTGGGCTATTCGGTGAAGAATTCCCGTAGTGTCGCCAATGTCACAGTCAGCACCTTTGTTGATACGGTGCCGAGACGCTTGGCCATCCGCGCTTTGTCTACAGTGCGGATCTGGTCGAGCAAGATAAGACCTCGCATGCCAGCGTGCGTCAGGGGAACGCGAAATGGGGCACCGAAGCCCCTGCTAGTCATGGGCGCGACGATCACCGTGCGCAAGGACTTGTTCAGCTCCGGCGGCGAGACCACTACACAAGGTCGAGATTTCTGTATCTCGCTCCCAACAGTCGGGTCGAGATTCACAAGCCAGATCTCCCCTCGCTTTACCAAACCGGATCCGAATCCGCCTCGTTGCCGAACTCACCCAAGACCAAACTGTCACCGCCGCCTGCGGCGAGTGCCTGTGCTGCCTCGGCCCATCCGCTTCTTACCGGCTTGGCAGGCTTGCGCAAAACAATGGCGCCGCGCTCGACGGTCATCTCGGCGTGACCGTCGAGCCCCACCTGCGCAAGAACGGTCTTAGGAATAACGATGCCCAACGAGTTTCCGATTTGGCGAATGGCAATTGGCAGAGGCTTCATAGTGTTAACAATGTTATTACATGCTGATTACGCAGTCAACTCTCGAGCTTGGCCGACAGGATTGCGAAGTAAAGTATCTGCATAGATCTATTACCTCTACAACATCAGTACTGTCCGGTTGATTTCATTTGAAAGTAAAAAAATGGTTTTTGGAGCAATA
>JBEPVT010000085.1:0-17457 GCA_041690895.1 Gammaproteobacteria bacterium | reverse complement strand
GCTTGCCGGAGGTGATCCAGTGAATCCAATCTCTGCGAGCGAGAGGCGTGATGTCGGACCACGTGTCCGACGCTTTCGCCGAAGCGGCGGTGAGAGACTTGCGCAGATCACTCGGCACCTCGGGCTCGGGTTCGATAGCCACTGGCGCCATCTCCAGCGTGACGAGGTCGCCCGCCTCCGCACCCGCGGCTTCGCGCATCGTCCGATCCACTTTGAGCCAGTGGCCTCCTTGGCCGTCTGGTTCGAGCGTGGCTCGAAAGGGCAAGCCATTGAGGGTGCCTTGAACCGCCGTCATACCCCGCGAGGGAAGCTTCGCACTGGCGTGCTTCGGCAGGGCTAGAAAGGTCCAGGATACGGCCTTCGCAGTCGCCTTCGGCCGGGAGAGTTTCGCTGTGAAGCGGATCTTGGAGGCGGTTCTGGTCACTTTTGCGTTGCCTTTGGGTGCTGCGCGTTTCGCTCGTTCAACGATGTTGGATTTGATGGTCATGCAGACGCCTAACGCTTGAGGTACGTGGCCGCTGCCACGATGTGCATGAAGATAGCGCAGCCTCACCGCAGCGGTCCACTTGACTGAGTAGTTTTAGGACGGACGCTGAAGCAACAGCCACGATTGCTTAACAGTGAAATTTGGCGCGAGCTTTTTCGACCAGTGAGTATCAGATTGCCGCGGGCTCGCCGCAGCGGTGCCACTTGACCGAAACGTTGGGTGACGCCACTGCAGCCTCAATCCCAACGAGTGGCATTCTTTGGGAAGCCGGGCCGTTGAACACGTACGACACAGAACCGTTGTCCCGTTGGGGCTTGCATCACGACCCAGCGTTCCAAGCGAGCAACCACTACCGCTCCTATGGATTCCAGTCGCGAGACCTCGGCAGGAATATCGTCGGATTCAATGTCGATATGAATGCGGCTTTCGTGTTCCACGCGCTGAATCTGCACGATGGGCTCATCGGGAGGGGTTTCCAGCATGCGATAGTTGCCGCGAGTGCCAGGATGGCCTTGGTCTATCGGACGGCCAAGTGCGTCGGCCCAGAATTGAGCAGCTTGATCGATATCCGATGTACGACAGTCAACCAGAACCGCACAGAGGCGGGAGTGATGCATGAGAACCTCTCTAGATTGCTGAGCGATGCGCTGCGGCACCTCACCCTTGAGGCAAGTGGCCGCTGCCACAGTAAGCGTCAGGTTACCGCGGACTCGCCGCAGGGATCCATCTGACCGAATAGTTGGTAGTGGTCCAACCCACTAGCGAATAGTCAGGCGTCGCTTCGAGGAGAGGCTTCTCGGCGTTGCGACCAGGCAGCCGTGGGCGCTCCGCTTGAGTGAGCGTATAGGCGCCGCCCCGCGGCATTTGGTCATGTCTATCGTGTCCGGTCTTCGGGTGGAGAAACCCACCAAGACTCTGGTCGGCGACCTGGGTGACTTGAGCCGTTCATATCGCGCCGCCGAACTATCCGGACTTCAACGGCCCGGCGAACCTGTAAGTACTGAGGATGATGCCGGACGGCATTGCTTTCGTGCTGACGAGCTCGAATGAGCGTGCCGGAGTTCCCTCCGCAAAGAAGCGCTTGCCCGTGCCCAGCAGGATCGGATAGACGGCCAGCACGACTTCATCTGCAAGCCCATGTTCGAGGAGCCCCGAAGTCAGCGAGGAGCTACCCCAGAGGACAATGTTCGGGCCGTCCTGCGACTTGATGCGGCGAATGCCCTCGATGATGTCCGGTCCAAATCCCTCGAACGGGCCCCATTCAAGACTCTCCGGACGGTGGGTAGCGACATATTTTGTTGCTGCGTTGAGGCCGTCCGCCATCGGACTGCTCTGCGCCTTTGGCCAGAAGCCCGACCAGAGATCGTAGGTGCGACGTCCGAGCAGCAGATCGAAGCTCCCGCCAGATGCGGCGAGGACTGCATCTCTGCCAGCGGGGGTTCGATAGGGCGCGGTCCAGTCGCTGTAGGGGAAAGCGCCGTCATCGGCAGAGTGCTGGACCACGCCGTCCAGCGAGATGTGCTCCATGATTTTGAGCTTTCTCATTTTGAGTCTCCGTGTCCTGGGGTTGAAGTTTCAGAGGACACGCAGGCATGCCGGAGCCCTCGCTCTACCGATTGAAGGCTGATGGTCGAGCGACCCAGCCGTTTGACAGTACGACGAACCAAAGTACCGACTCTCGACAGTTGAGTGTGGTCGAATCCCAGGAACTCAGGGTAGTGGAGGAGTGGCCTCTGCGACGCCTAAGCTCAGCGGAGCGCGTAGTGCGACCGCTGAAGCGCCTTGTGGGGCCGCGCCTGGTGCATTGGGCGCTCTGGCCGACGACCTTGGTGAGAGTCTCGGCTCGGCTCCGCCCACAGCACGAGCCCGAGCCGAGCGTGGCGAGAGCGAGGATGCCGCGCTGCCCGAATTCCGTGGATGAAGCCTCTGGCTCGGCACCCAACTCCTGTCCGAGCCGCGCCTTCCGGGACTTTGCCCGCACAGCAGTCTTCTCTTTCGACATTCTCGAGGGGCCAAACGGGCTAGGTGTCGAACGTTGCGGCCTGCCCCGACAAGATCCATGGGTTCCAGCAACCGCGGCCTATCTTTAAAGATCGTTAACGACCGGTTAGGCCGATTTGCTTTTCCCACTGCCATACGCTGCCATCATCGGGGTCGATAACCTCGCCGAGGAAAGAAAAATTTAGTCGCCGACAGATTCGCACGGAGGGATTCTCCTCTTTGAGCGTCCTGGCGACGACGCGATTGACTTCCCCTGACTGAGTGGCGATGTCGACGAGGGACTGCGCCATCGCAGTGCCAAATCCGCGGCCTTCGAATTCTGCAAAAGTGACATACGCGACCTCAACCTCCTTGTCCTCGTTCGGCGGGCTCTTGAACGCGCAGGCACCGACCGCATTGCCGTCCGGCGAGAAGGCGACGAATGTCGTCCAAGGGTGCCTCGCACCGCCTAACGACAGCAGTTCGGTAGGAACGCGCGGATCGACCGGCCCAATGATCTGCGAAAGCGGTTTTAGGGTTACCATTTCTAGACAAGCGCCTGAATTGAGCCGGCCGCGAAGCGGGTTCGGCTCGAATAAATTTTTGGGTGCCAGCGGTGTTGACTGGACTACCAAACCAATGGAATGAATCTTCTTACTCTTTCAGAGTAAACGATATAGTCCGGGAAGGCGGCACGAAGCGCTTGTTCCTCCACCTTGATGCGGTAGAGGAAGGCCGGGATGGTGAGCACCGCCAAGATGGATAGCGCAATCCAGTTGCCCAGCGACAACCCAAGGCCGAAAAAGGCGAGCCAAACTCCGAAAGTTTCTTGAAGCAAGAGAAAGCATGGACTTCCGATCGGTGTCCGAGCCGCTTCGGTCCCGCGCCGGCCGAAGGATAGAGATCTCCGACGCCAGCCAGATCACGTACATGCCAATAGCGATTGACTCGATCTTCAAGCGGTCTCCTATGGCGCCTAACGCGTGAGGCAAGTGGCCGCTGCCACGATGTGCATAAGGATGCAGCCGCGGTCCGCTGCGGCCCACTTGACCGAGTAGTCATGCGCTGATTTCAGAGAGGCAATAGATCGCGAAAATGAAGCCGACGACAATGAGCGCGGCGACTGCAAATTCGCAACGCATATCGCCATCAAATACCCTGCGCGCGAATCAATTCGCTTGCGCACAGGTCGAATCCACATAGACGCTATTAGTTCAATGGCCTATCGACGAAATGCCTACGGAGCGCGGCGGTGTCGGCCAGACGTGGATCGCAGAGACGCGAAGTACCGGCAACGAGACTGTGCACACGTCTCCATTCTGCGCGTGCACGGTAGCCGCATACAGCGCGCCATCCTGGCAATACGCAGCCGGCGCCTGGCCCACGCTCGTCCTTGCCAGTGCGCCCACGGCAGTGATGGAACTGCCTTTCGCGTGGCGACGTTCGCTGGTGTCGAGTTGCGCGCCGCAAGCCAGAAACTGCGAAGTTCTTGTAGACGAAACCAACTGTGTCGTCGGCCGGGAGTTCAAGCTGTTGAGTGAGTAGGAACTCACTTCCAGGCAGGTGCCCGCGTCGGTCTTGCGGATATCGCTGACGATTCCGCCCCAGCGCACCTCGGATCCGACATAGTTATCGATCGATTCTTGTCCTGGCTGGATCGCCGCATAGTTGCCGCGCAGCGCCGCCGGTGTCGAGAAACATCCGCTCAGGGAGAGCGCGATGGTTGCAAGCGCCAATTCGTTTCGCATAGATAACTCCTTGTCGATTTGGCTCTGGAGTGAGAAGACTACTCCTCGAACACGTGAGAAAATGTCAATCAACCAAAATTCATGTTTTGCGCCGCGCCAATCGTGCAAATTCACAATCGATTGGTCGTGCGTCAAATGGCGACCGTACCGGTGCAAGTAGGGGCACGCTTGCATGGCGTATAACGCCTCAATTAAGCGGTGTGCCGGAGGTACGCTCGATTGAATGAACTGTTAGATGTCGTCGCGAAAAGGTTTAGCGGCAGCTCTTAGTGGATGTGGATAGTTTGCAGCAGCCGCTCATTGAACGCAGCAATGAATGCTGGTGTCAGGCTGGACTCGGCGCATGAGGTTAGGCGCTCTCCATAGGTCAATACAAGTTCGGCATTGTGGTCGTCGGTCGTGCGGAAAAGCTGGCGCACATAGACCGCTGGAGTAGGCGCGAACCCGTGGCTGGCAAGGAGCGCCAGGTCGTGTTCTCCGGCCACATCCTCCATTGTTAAATCTGCGCATTGAACTTTGGTTCTAAATTCAAAAGCGCTTACTTTAACGGGCTCAAGATTGGAATAGTTCGAAGCACCGGAGCCGTCCAGTACTCTCTCGGCATGCACCATCACAAAGGCGCCGTCTCCCAAAAAGGCCGCCAAACTAACCGCGAATGGGTGCCGGGAAAAGGTTGGTAAGTAGTTGACCGGTCCGACCGCTCGAAAACCCCGCGGTTGTTCCACAATAACTTTTATTTCATGAGTAGACATGAGTTGATGGCCGTGAATCTCCAGAAAAGCGAACGCATGAGCCGAAGGCGCAGCTTGTGGTTGGATGGCAGTTGGAATTCTTGTGCAGCCGAATAATTCGACTGCTACAAGACACAAGGGCGCTAGTGATTTCACTTAAATGCAGTCCTTCGAGTTGCGGGCATATAACACTTGAGGAAAGTGGCAGCTGCCACGAGTAGTGTCTGGTTTCCGCGGACTCGCCGCAGCGTTCCGCCTGACCGATTTGAATGGTGGCCTTGAATTCAACGAGGCTCACGATACTTTGCGCTAGTGTCAGGTCACCGCGGACTCGCCGCAGCGTTCCGCTTGACCGAATTGTTAGGCACCGAGCCTTGCGCGTGCAAGCACGGCGTAGGTTGCAGACAAAAAAGTGCAATTAATTTGCCGAAGTAAGAAGCCCCGAAAGAAGGTTGTGCGTTCAACCTGCTTAACCTTCAAGGCTGGGCTACCAGCAGATGTTCCGCGAGTTGACCATTCGGATCTAACTTTGCGCATGGCAACAGAAACGGCCTCAATTTCTGATTTGGCACGAACCACGCGAGTGACCAAGAAACCGACCGCCTTTTCAGAACCGATCGGCAGCTCGATACCGCTCCCTTCGAGAAGAACTCGGACGTACGTCATCGGCGCCTAACGCTCCGGTTGAGCGACGGGCCGCGCAGCGGAACGTCCGCTACAATCAGTTGTCAGGCCGCCCTCACTGACGAACATAGCGCAAGTGTGTGGCGGCTGGACCAATAACCCTGTCAAATGCGAAACGGGGGGAAGCGTTGCGCCGAGCCCATAGCGTCGCGAGCGTAGGAAAGCCGTCAGATTTGCAATGCGGACAGACTGTCATGGACTACTAACGCTTGAGATAAGTGGCCGCCGCCACGAGGCGTGTCCGGTTACCGCGGACTACCGAAGCTTTAGGCGTAGCCTTATCTTGGTTGGTTACCGCCGCGTCCTGCCACTACTGAAGAACGCAGCAACGAGTAAAATTAGAACCGAGACTAGAAATGCCGCGATGGCCCTTGCTATCAACTGCGGCGAGCTGCCATCTCGATGGCCCCCGACCACGATCCGTAGCAACTCGCGGGTGGCAAGCGATCCGAGTACGGCCGGGATTAACAAGAGGACAAACGGCGCAATCGATTCTGGATCACCGTGGACAAAGGCTGTCGGATCACCAAATGCGCGCTGTAGATCTGCGACGAAGCGAATGCCCACTAACAGTACCCCGACGCCGCAGTAAGTGAGAACGCCACCAGCCACGATCGCTATGGGGCTCCATATTGGCAGTTGCGGTTGAGATCGAGTCTTCACCATAGCAAGACTATCCTTTCTGAGCCATGCGAGCATCCGCGTCTTCCGCTCGCCGCACTGCTGGTCCATGCGCGGAGGCCAGGGTAGCGGTTTCAGACCAGGCATTGGAGCTCAGCGGCAGATGCTGTAGGCCACGGCAACGAGTGGTCCCCGCGGGTGAAGCCAAGCGCTTGAGGTGAGTGGCCGCTGCCACAGCGAGAGTAACGACTGCGGACTCGCCGCGGCGGCTTACTCGACCGAATAGCTGGGCCTTTGGCGAAGCGTGATTCACTATGCAAAGTACAAAGCCACGGAAGCCCCGAGCCCTACGACCCACAACGCGGACCGAATATTTGCTCGATTGGCCAGATACGCCACGATGTAGGCTATCCGCGCGAGAACGAACAGCAGTGCGAGATCGTCAATGTGTGCCTGTGGCGCATTTAGTCGCTCGGCGATGAGCACTCCGGCGATAAAAATGGGCAACGCCTCAAAACTGTTCTGCTGAGCTGCATTCGCGCGCGCCTGCCAGCCATCAAGTCTCGTCAACCATTGGCGTGGATTGTTGTTATCGAAGCCGCCTTCGCGACGCGGTTTGCCAAAACCCCTCGACTTGGCGACGCCGGCGCAGACGACCGGCAGCAAGCTAGACACTAGAATACAAACCTCTGCAGTGGTCATGTGCGCACCCAAAAGACCTAACGCTTGAATTCAGCCGCTCCGCGAAGCGACGTCGGCTTGAATGAATTGTCAGGTGGTACCGACGGAATTTCGATATCAAAGTGCAGCACCTCTTCGCGAACGCCAACCTTGTTGTACAACGCTATGGCCGGATCATCACCGCAGTCCGCCTGAACATAAATCGCATAGGCGCCGCGCACGGAGCCCAGCCTCTGAAGTTCGGTGATCATGCCCTCGGCGATGCCTTGCCTTCGGTGCTCTTCATCCACTGCCAGGTCGTAAATATAGATCTCACTTCGTTCCTGCTCAAATTTTGGCAGTACGTAGGCAGCAATTCCCCCTACCACTTCATCATCACTCACGGCGGCAAGAGCGATGAACGTGTCTCTGCCAAGAAGCTGCTCCAGGTAGGCCGTGCTTGGTTGCGCGTCGCCATAAGTCTGCACATCCTCAAAGGCCGCACCGAACATATCTAGCATGGCTCTCATCAGCGGGACATCGTTGGGGCCGAGGGTGCGAATAGACAATTGGTTAAGCGGCATTGGAGCTCCTTGCTTGTGCCTGATTCCTCTGAAGACTAGCTGTGCCGCCTAGTGCTTGAGGTAAGTAGCCGCTGCAACACGAGACAGCAAGACTACGGCGGACTCGCCGCGGCGATCGACTTGATCGAATAGTTAGGTGCCAATGCGAGATCTTGACGCTACTAACGCGAGCACCAAGCAGATGACCATGATGACGGACAGAGCCAGCGGTATGAGGAAAAAGTACCTCCACGTGACATAAACATTTGCGGCGTACGCCACAAGAAGTATCACCACGAATGGACGAACAGAATTGGGCTGCGTCTTGGCGAGCGTTGCGAGCAACCAGAGCACCGCAGCCTGCACCATGAGATAGATGCTAATACTCACGCCAAAGCCGAAGTAGAAGTCCCAGAACGTTCGGCTGCTGCCCATTGCGTCGAAGGTAACCGATTTCATCGCTTCTACCACGGAAGCAGGAGCGGGTCCGTCCACAGGTGTCCAAGGAGCACCCATCGAGTGGCCCACTGCGAAAAGGAGCGTGACGACCGAGGCAATGCGCAGCAATAGTGTTGTACTCACAAGTCACCGATTCGCCGTTGAACTGGCACCTAACGCTTGAGGTAAGCGGCCGCCGCCACACGAGACAACAGATTACCGCGGACTCGTCGCAGCGGTCCAGTTGAACGAATAGTTAGGTTTGTGCCCGTTAGGGCGACGACCACCGATAGGAGGTATGCCCTTTTCCCTTACCGGTGATGTCGCCATCCTGTTCCTCGCGAAGCGCCATGCGGGAAGTCTTAGAAACCCAAATTGAAGCGTCAGTATTGCCTGCCGCTGAGCGATACTGGTCTCGGTACACGGTCACTTGCTGCCCATCGATACTTTCATCCTTGACGATGCTGCAGATATGTGTACCCGTAGCGTAAATTTGACGCGTATCTTTGGCGAAGTCATAGCCAGTCTTTTCCATCTGACCTTTTGCGCTTCCCGTCTTTACGTATGCCGCCATGATTTTGGCGCATGCCGCCTCGTCCGCGGATGCCCATGTACAAACGAAAATGCTTGCCAAAACGAAAGCACGCTGAATTGAGCAATTCATGCAATCTCTCCTTGCTGACATAACACGCAGATCTAACGCCGAAAATCATCAGCGCCGATACGGCGTCTGCTGGATTGTCTTGTTAAGCACGTTCCCTCCGGTGCCATTTGGCGGTATACGGAAGCGCGAACAGGTACAGACCGGAAAACAACTGAAGAAAGAGCGGGGGCAGCGGCGAGTAGGTCAGCCACGACGGAGGCTCGCCCGATCCCGCCGCCCTGAACACGAAGTTGGCGACGACTGTCAGCGTGAAAACGAGGGACAGCCAGCGGTGGCTTTGTCGAATCCATTGGCTCCAGTTCATTTCGACCTCTGCGATTGTGATTTTTTCCGAGCTTCGATCAATTTCCATCCATTGCCGGAAGGGTCACGAAAACCTGCATCCACGGCACCGTAGCGATCAACAGGCTCCTGCGTGAACTCCACGCCGCGCCCGCTCAGCCGTTCGTAGGCCGCACGGCAGTCATCCACCAGGAGCACCAGTGGCGGCATGGCACCTTTGGCCACGACCTCGCACAGAGTCTGCGCAGTCGCCGCGTCATGTAGCGGCGGGCCTGGCTTGAACAGGCCGAGCTGAAATGAGGGCTGCTCCGGGTGCTGCACCGTGAGCCAGCGGTAATCACCGTTGCGAACGTCCGTGTGGACGCGAAATCCCAAGTGCCCGACATAGAACTCCAATGCTTCGTCCTGATCCCGTACATACAGGCCGACCACATCTATACCTTGAGTCATAGAACCTCCGTTGATTGGAGCTCTATTCTCTCAACTGCCTCCTTCCGTCGCTTCTCCGAAACTGCGATCTTAAGGTCCGGTCGGTGGGCTGCGCGCACAATGCATTCGGGCACGGCTTCCCTCCCGGGCGGAGCCGACCGCTCGCGTGCCCGGAGAGTTCCCGGGCTCACGCCAGCGATGTCCCGGAAGATGCGCCCAAAAGTTCCAAGGCTCTTCCAGCCAGTCTGGAAAGCGATATCTGTAATGGATAGAT
The DNA here is from genome assembly GCA_041690895.1 of Gammaproteobacteria bacterium. Lineage (GTDB taxonomy): Bacteria > Pseudomonadota > Gammaproteobacteria > Steroidobacterales > Steroidobacteraceae > Bog-1198. The sequence goes on along the minus strand of JBEPVT010000085.1, from coordinate 7,896 downwards.
CGGTGTCGCGGAGCAACGCAACGGCTCGCTCGATGCGGCGTGTAAGCAGGTAACGATGCGGAGGTACGCCGAAAGCATTTTTGAACGAGTGCGCGAAGTGTGCAACCGAAACGGCACTCACCTGCGCCAATCGATGAATGGGCCACTCCTCATGGGACGCGCCGTCCATCCGATCTTTCGCACGAAGCAGCCGTCGCAATAGTTCAGGACTCTGGGTCATGCTTCCCCGCGACTAACGATTGAGGCAAGTGGCCGCTGCCACACGAGACAGCAGGTTACAGCGCACTCGACGCAGCGGTCCATTTGACCGAATAGTCAGGCCCTTGCACCCACGGCACTAAGAATAGATCTCGCTATGCTGCACGCTGGGCTCGAACTCAAGAAGAAATGCCGCGTCCTCGGGGTAGTACTTTGCGCAGGAAATATCCGCACCAGCAAAAGCCTCGATCGCTTGCAGCGAACTCCAATGAGTAAGGGTCGTGAAATGGGTAATGTCACCTTCAACGCGACGGCGTATGAACGCGGCAATATTGCCCGGTGTACCGCGATAGTCGGTGAGGGCGCGATTCTGCAGGAATGCAAGGTACTCATCTGCTTTGGAGCTGGGTGTTGTTCCGTGCCACACGCGCGCAATCACGAAGCATACTCCGGCAAGTGGCCGCTGCCACAGTGAGCGTCAGATTGCCGTGGCCCGTCGCAGCGGTCCACGACCGAATAGTTGGCGATCACTTTCCAATGGTCCAATCTGCCGCCCCTGTCCCCGCCTCCTTGAAGTCTATGCTGACCGGATACTTGCTATTGCAGCCCGACACAATCCATATCTCTTTCCACTGTTGCTGCCCCACGGGTCCTGTCGGCATGGCGGCCACATAGGGCTGTAGCCGGTCCGTTTTTGAACACCCCAGAGCTCCCACCTTGGCTACTATCCCGAGCTTCGCGTCGGCGACAAGTTGCGCATTTGCGAGGGTACCCTTTTTGATCGCGCCAGTTGGAAGTGCCTCATCTTCGCCCCATGCGGTAGACGTGATCAGCAAGGTGAGCAAGGTGGGGAAAACAAGACTACGCATACAACCCCCAGTCTGAGCGCCAACGTTAGAGCTAAGCGGCTGCCGCCGCGGACACTACAATCTTAACGCAGACCGATGCGGGCAGTCCGCTTGAGCGCGGGCCGCACTGCTTTTGAACTCGCTAGACCTGCTTCTGCAGACCATTCATGGTCCAGTGGGCCATCTTGAGATCTCGCGGCACTTCGTCTGCCGACTTCGGATGGGCAGCCATGCGGATGGTCGTTGCCCAGGTGAAGTAGTCAAGTAGGGTTTGCCTGAGAGCGTGGTCTCGGATATCTGCATCGTTCAGAGCCAACTCAAAGCAATGGATCGCGCGACGATCCATCTCTTCATGCTCGCCGTTTCCGCTGTGCATTCGAACAACGGAACTCTCAGTGCCGCACTTCTCTGTGTAGATTGCCGGGCCGCCCCAAGCCTCGCACCAGTATGAGGCCAGTCGCTCGGTGTGCTGGGGGTGAAAGCCGTGGCTGAAGGCGTGCGACACGACTTCATCTGCGAGTACCCGTTGGTGCCATGCGTGAGCAAGGCGATTGGCACCATCAAGTCCGCCAATCAGTTCGAAGAGGGTAGGCTGGCTCATAGTAGATCTCGATGGCTGGCGTGCGGCGGCGATGTCCTGTGCAGCCAAACGCTTGAGGCATCACCTCTGCCGCACGAAGTGTGAGATTACCGCTTACCCGCTGCAGCGGTCCACTTGACCGAATAGTTACCGGGCGCCGGAATGTTTCCAGAACCAGCGACGGACACGAAGCGCATATTCCTGCCACTCGGCGCCGAAAGTTCGAGTCAACCAAGGCTCTTCACCCAGCACCACGAGTAGGTGAAACGCAACGACAACACTGCCGGCATAAATCCACAACCCCGCCAAGCCGAAAGACCACGCCCAACCTATGAGAATGAGGCCAACGGAAATGTACATAGGATTGCGTGTGTAGCGATACAGCCCTACGACTACCAGATTCGCAGGCGGCAACCACGGCGCGAGCGTACCGCGTCCGGAGACGTAGAAATCGCGCACGCACCAAAGCAGCGAGAACACACCGAGAACAAGCGGACCCAGACCAACAGTATGCGACAAATCAGTGTGTGAGGTCGCGAGTAGCCAAGAGATAGGAATGGCGAATGCAACGACGCCTGGCAACGCCAAAAATGCCAGCAATGCGCGCGCAAACATGAGCCCCCTAACGCTTGAGGTGGCCGCTGCCACGATGGGGCTCAGGTTACCGCGGACCCGCCGCAGCGGCCCGCTTGGTCGAATAGCTAGGCGACGACATGTCGAACTTGCTCGGGACTTGGCTCGCGGTGTCGAAAGAATTCCGCACTGCATCCGCTCAAGTGACGCACGACTCTAACGATTTCGGGTGAGGGTGAAAGCCCCGAGTGGCTTTCCGCCGCTCATGCCAAAGCGCTCATATGATCCATCTGCTCCCTCGCTGTTAAGTTTGCCATGAAGATGCAAATAGGCATCGCAAATCCCATTTCTCCCGATGGTGAGCTGTTGGCCCTCGACCATGTATGACAAGGGATCAGTAACGGGGAAGAAATTCTTATCGGAGGTCTTGAATTCCTCTACGACGACTTGCTTCCATTGGCCCGAAATGCAGGAGCTGGCAGTCTCATCGGTAAATCGAATCGTGAGAGACGAGTCTTTGCTTTTATCCGGGCTCGTGATGTGGAGGGTCCAGTGCCCCGCAAGACTCTGGGAGTTGACGTTAGTAGTAAAGCCGAGCATTACCGCAAGGATGATCGCACAAGTCGAAACGGTCTTCATGAAGACACCTAACGCTTGAGACAAGTGGTCGCTGCCACGGTGGCCTTCACGATACCGCGAGACGGCGCATCGGTCCACTTGACCGAATAGTTAGGTCGCGGCGCTCATAGGGAGTTCGGATCGTTCCACCTCGGCCCGACACCGCTTCTGGCTGCCTTGAGCAAATTATGCCCACACTGGGCGGCGATCATGCAGACCATTGCGACGCCCACCCAAACGCCCCAGCTTGTGCTGTTCCCGCCGAAAGCCCAGATCAGCGCCTGCAGGGCGATGCTCATGATGAGGAGTACGACCGCGCCAATTGCCGCTGCGACTCGCATCCTATAGCTGAGGACCTCAGTTGCTTCGCCAGAAGCGGTGGGCTTTGCGCGTGATGGGACTGAACGAGGCATCTATAAAGAGTAAACCCGAGGACCTTATGGAGAGCGGCCTAACGATAAAACTCAGCGGCCGTTCCGCTGGAGCGCCTTGTTGGGCAACCTTTCATTCTTGATACGACTCGTTTGTGAGGAGAGCGTCAAGTTTTTGTTCGTCGAGCGACTGACGATATTTGAGGCAGTCTTGAAGAAACTGCGGCCAGTCTGGCACTACCGGGACCGGATCCGTCATTTCCGGAAGCAAGCCCCACAGGGCTGGGTGATGCCAGCAGAGCTCATGTCGCGTGGTGTCTCGGTGCTGCCGGATGCCGTGCCGCAGTTTCTTTGCTTCTTCGATGAGTTGCTTGCGCGACAATTGTTCAAGGTCTGTGTCCATGGGCGTCTCCTTTTGACTCACGCGCGAGCAGATCCCCAACGTTGAATTCAGCGGACGCCGAAATGCGGCTCGCTGGAATGATGGGTCGGGCGGCGAATAGGGCTTTTCAGTCATGAGCCTTGGTAGTCAAGGGTCGACGAAAAACCAAGCAGTGCGAATCTTTCCCGCTTCATCGAGGAGCAGCACGTAAATACCAGTCGCTCGAATAGCTCCGTCGTTTGTTTTGAACATTTCCCAATTGAACTTGACGAGTCCGTGGTGGCCGTCGGCGTTACGGCAGGCACGGAAAAGATAGCCATCATCTCGCACATTCTTTTCATGTGATGCGGCTATTCGCGTCTCAAGAGCCCCATAGCCCCGGGTCTCGCGCTGCTTCGTGCACTCAACCCCTTGTTCAATCCACAAATCCCTGATGCACCGACGGTGCTGTTCAGGATCCGTCTCATTCCAAACAGCCACGAAACGATCTGCCAATTCATTGTGCTCATCCATAGACATACCTCCGTAACAACCTACTGACGCCTAACGCCCAACGTCTGATGAGGCGCAGCTTAAAGCGCGCGCGGGCTTTTGCCGTCGCTTCGATGGAAGGGTAGGCCTCCGCGCCACGAGTATCGAGCTATGGCCGCTTAGAGTAGATGTATTCAAACGCAAGGAATTCTCTCTTCGGCAGCACCGTTAATGGCGTTAGAAACAGCCTTACAGTTTGCTTGCTGTCTTTGACTTGACTCATCGTGAGCCGGTACTTGAACCTGACATTCTTCGCAGTACCCCACTCAGGCGCTAGGAACGAGCCGCCCAGTAGCCCGATTTCGGCCTGGCCGCCAGGCGTTGCAGCTTGGCTTTGTTCGACCATGAGCTGGGGCGCTCGTGTGTCGAGTGACGAGTACTCGTACCTCGACGTGACTGGGTTGTAGTTGATGAACGCGTGCCGGGTGAATTTCGAGGCCTGTTCGGGACCATCTGCCGCTGGCTGCATGACTTCCTCGAGGTAGACATCACGTACGAGCCGCCTCTGCGCCACTGCGGCCGGTAGGCCAACGGGATCACCTCCGGGGGCGGTCCACATGCGTTGCTCAACGTTCCACGTACCTGCCATCTGAGCCAGGAGGCTCGGACTCTCCTGAGCGAAGCAAGGAGCCAAGAAAACAGCAGCCAAGACCAATGCCGCGAAACGAACAACCAACATGTTGTACTCCCGAAGAGGAAGGGACGGAACAGAGTATGCAATGCCTAGCTGTTGCGCGTAGCACAGTACTTCATTGCGGGGTCTACCGCCCAGGCTCAGCCGCTTGGCTGACGACGCGAAGCGGCGGCAGACAGATCGGCTGGAGCGCCCTGTTGGGCATCAGTTTTACTTGAGCAACTTAAAAGCGTGCATCCATTCATTGCGTAAAAACCCGGGAATGCACCACAGCATGCATAGCGGCTCGATAGCGCGGGCTGCCTCGACTTTGCCCATATCCGCCGTTTCCCATCCAAACTGGTCAAGCAGGGTGGCGACAGTCTTCTTTCCCGCTTCCTCGTCGCCGCAAATGAACATCGTCGGCTTGCCGCCCTGGAATACCGGATTCACCATGCGCGCGCTGCCGACAGAATTGAAAGCTTTCACAAAACGCGCCCCCGGGAACTCGCGTTGCAATCTTTCCATCAGCGATTCGTCGAGATTGGTAAAGAATTTCAGCACGCCATTGCTTGGAGGCGCTTCGGCGATGGGGTTTGTTGCATCGATGACAAGTTTTCCCGCCAGCGCGGGTGCGCCGGCGATACGCAGGGCTTCCGCCGAGGCAGCGCCTTTGACGGCCAGGACGATGATTTCTGCGAACGCTGCGGCATCGCCAAAGCTCCCGACGCGGCCTTGCGGCTTCTGCGCAGACCAGTCTTCAAGCTTCGTATTGTCGCGGCTCCGATCAAAACGTCACAGCCGTGCTTCAAAACCCGCTGGCCAGAGTCCTGGCTACGTCACCCGATCCAACAACGCCAATTTTCATGGGGCTCACCTATTGGAAATTCGAACACTGGATTCCTGATGCCCAACGTTTGACATGAGCCGCGTGCCGTCGGCACGTCGGCTCGATGCAACGGTTACGCGTCACCGGTTGGAACGATAGCCGCGGTTTCGACCATGAGGATGACGGCTCGATCCGGAGCCCGAGTTCGATGTACAACCCCCTTCGGGACTACAAAGCCCTCGCGAGGTTGCAAGTCGACCGACTTGCCTTCGAGGTCGATGATAAAATGACCGTCGAGCACAAAGAAGAACTCGTCATCGTTGTCGTGCTTGTGCCAATGGTATTCACCCTGCATGACACCAGGCGAACGACAGACTCATTCACCTTGCAAAGTGTTTGGTTGTACCAATCGTCTGTGCATGCCTTCACGAGAGCGGAAACGTCGACCACTGACAGAGCAGGGAACTTGATATCGAGGTACGTGGCGTAGGGATGGCTTTGGTAGTTGCTCACTGGATGCTCCATTTGATGGATGAAGAATCGCGCAAGAAAAATAGTACTTGGCGTGATCGCCTAACGCTTTAGGTAAGTGGCCGCTGCCACACGAGACAGCAGTTTACCGCGGACTCGTCGCAGCGGTGCATTTGACCGAGTAGTTAGCCCCGGATAGCAACTTGACTAGATAGCGACTACCCGGAATTGGATTCGGGCGATACGGTGCAGTGTCTTGGAAACCGAATTGCTCATAGAGGCGCTGGGCTTCGACCATAGTTGGCAGCGTGTCGAGGACGACCTCGGCGTACCCGATTGCGAGAGCCTCGTTGAGAACTTGCGACACCAAAGCCTTGCCAACGCCGAGACCGCGCGTGCCGGGACGTACAAATAGGCGTTTCATCTCGGCGCGTGCGCCGCCTACTTCGCGGAGTGCCACACAACCAACGGGAATGTCGTTGTGTGTCGCAAGGAGCAAGCGACCGCCGGGAGGCGCGTATGCGCCCGGGAGGGTGCGGACCTCGGACTCAAAGTCTTGAAACGAGAGGTCAACGCCCAGCAGAGTTTGGTATTCACGCAGCAAAACACGGACAGTGGCGATATCGTCAAAAGAGCTGGCTGGGATAATTTGCAGCACGGTATTTACGAACAAGGGGCCTAACACTTAAGGTAAGTGGCTGCTGCCACGAGGAGCATCAGGTTAACGCGTATTCGCCGCAGCGGTCACTTGACCGAATTGTTAGACGCTACGTCTGCGAATGCGTGCTGCAATTGAGCGACGCCTTCTTGCGAACCTGAAACTGATAATCCGACGTAGGTTTCGGCCTCAATGGTTAGCGTGCCGTCCGGACCAACAGCACGCCACTGGGATAGTGTCTGCGACCCAGCGAGAGAAAAAGCCTCCGGGTCAAGGCTATAGTCGCGCGCTCTCAGCGCGTTGCCCAGTCTTTGGAACAAGGCTTCGTCGTGCTCCGGGCCAACAACCCAGTTCTCGATGGCCATTGCTCCTAGCATTCAACGCTTGAGGTAAGTGGTAGCTGTCACAGTGAGGGTGAGGTTACCGCGGACTCGCCGCAGCGGTCCACTTGACCGAATAGTTAGCCGGCGCCTCGAATTGTTTTACGTGCACCCATAACGAGGAGCCACACGCAGATGCCGATTTCGCCAAAACTAGCGGGCAACATGACGAAACTAGGAATGGTGTAGTGCGGGAAAAGCGTTTGCCCGATGAAGGCAACTAAGTAACTGAAACAACCCATCATCAACAGGATTCCGAGAACTTTGGGAAGAAAGCCGGACTTAAAAACGAGATACCCGAACGGCAGTAACCAGAGCCCCCAGAATATTTCCGAGACCAAAATCTTGTTGCGATAGGCGTCGAGTAACGACATCACCTTGGTATGCAGCTGGTCAGATGTAAACGCCTGTTGGTACTTGCTGCCGTCCAAGAGTGACAGAATGTCGAGTTGGTTGGCCAAGGCGATCAAATCAATCGGAACGAAGATCACCGCAAATGCCACCATTAGTACGGCAATGCTTTGGTTCACTGGACTGAGCAGCTTGTATAAGGCCAAAGGCAGCAAAAGGAAGGCGATGTAACTTACCGTGCCGACCACGATACCCCACCGGAACAGTAACTCGAATTCGACGATGTTGCTTACTGTCGCCGATGCGTCACCGTGTCCGTTAATTTGCGACGGGACGTATATGAGACTGAATATGCCGGTGACAATACAAACCAAATACAGCAGGCCTGCAACTCTCGCGGTCCTATTGTGCGGCCCCATATTTCCGTACTCCTAGTTCGAACGCACGTCAGACATGCCCCAGCAGGCTAACGCTTGAGGTAAGTGGCCGCTGC
>JBEPVT010000084.1:0-17855 GCA_041690895.1 Gammaproteobacteria bacterium | reverse complement strand
GGCTGGCCGAAGGTCCTCTCCAATCTCAAGTCCCTGCTGGAGACCGGCACCATCGCTTTGCAGGTGGCCTACCCGCAAGCGAGCGCGCACTCTGGAAAGGAATAACCATGGCAACGGTCATTTTTGGAAACCATTCAGCGGTCCGAGTGCGGCAAGCTGAGCGTAAAAAAGAATTCAGGAGTTCTACCGTGATGTCCTGGGCTGCAAGCTCAAGAGGGAATTCGACGACAAGGATGACTTTAGAATCGGAGACGACTTCCATATCGCGTTCATCTACGCGGCCGGGAGTGCGGCGGCGGCCGACAAGGGTGCGACGTACGCCGCGAAGGATGCATTGAGCGATGAGGATTTTTTGAAGGCGATCTTTCTGGGCTGAAAACAGACGACGTCCTAGGAATGAGGCAGAAAATTGCCGCTTTCGGCGTCAAGGTGATCGATGTACCGGACCCCCACCTCTACTTTCAGGCTCCCGGAGGACAAGTGTTCCGGCTCGTCGGAATCAATGAAGACCTCTCCAAATATGAGGGGAACAACTGAGAGTCATGGTCCCCGGCCCGCTCTCGATTTGAAGGCGCCCACATTTCGGCTACGAGTACGGCGCCTGGTCTTCGGAGCAGGTCTGGCGGTTGTCGCCGCAATCTACTTCTGGACCAGGTTCTCGCACACAATCCTGTTCTGGGCCGCATTCGTGCTGAACCGGCCCCTCGGCGCTACTGTGGGGGACCTCATAGCCAAGCCCGTCGCTCAGGGCGGTCTGCACTTTAGCCGGTTGGTTGCCTCGTTCGTCTTGCTGGGCCGCATCGTCGCATGCGTCGCGCTCATCCCGCAGCCCGCGGCCACGAAAGGCGATGCAGCGTAACTCTGTTCGCCGCCCGATAAATGAGGCGGCGGTTCAGGCTGCGCTATGGGACGAATCGCCTACCTTTGTCGTTCTGCACAACGCATACTGGTATTGGTTCGATGCCTGGTTGCGATGTCTAGTGGTGCGGGAGCTCGCAGAGCTTCGCGGGAGACCGTCCGGGATCGATCGAACAGTCACCGTCGGTTCGCCCGGGAGTGAACTGACGGCACGCGCAGCCGCCTCGCCGTACGCGTCCATCTTCGGTGCCTTCGTCCTACAACGCCAAGTGCATATATATGCGAAAGACAGCGCAAAACCAGGATTCTTGATGGCCGCGCATACATGACGACGCGCTTGTCGCCCGAGAAAACGTTCGCGCTGCGCCTTGCGCTCGGCGCGATCGTGCTGGTCGCCGCTGCATGGATGTTCGGCGCAATAGCCGAAGATATCGTGAACCACGACGCGCCGCTTGGCACGCTTGACCTGCATGTCGCGGCCTGGCTGCATGCCCGTGCGACACCGAACTGGACATCAGTCATGGCCGTCGTCAGCGACCTTGGCGCACCGATCACGGTGAGTGCGATCGCGTTGGTCGCGGCGTCCGTCCTGCTCTGCCTGCGGGCGCGCTATCAACTGCTGTTGCTCGTGCTCGCAGTGCCTGGTGGTGCGCTCCTGAATGTCGGCATAAAGCAACTTGTACACCGGCATCGACCTGTCTTTGACGATCCGATACAAACGCTTGCCACGTACAGTTTTCCCAGTGGACACGCGATGGGGTCGACCGTTCTTTACGGCGCGCTTGCTGCGCTCGTCGTCTGGCACGTTCCCGATTGGCGCGTGCGCGCGCTCGCGATCTCCGGCGCGGCGCTTCTTGTCGTATTGATTTGTTTCAGCCGCATTTATCTCGGTGTGCACTATCTTTCCGATGTGGTCGCCGGTTTCCTGGAAGGCATTTTCTGGCTAAGCGTGTGCCTTGCTGCAGTCGACGCGGTGCGTCGTCGCACCGCTCACGATCATTGACGAGGGCAATACCCGTGACACGCCGCTTGATAACCATCATCAACGCCAGCGCAGGCGCGGATAGCAAGCACGCGATCGCGGAACGCTTGGCGGAATTATTCCGTTCAGATGATATTGAAGCGCGCGTCGTCCTCGCCCACAGCGGCGCCGAAGTTGCAACCTTGGCGCGCGCCGCTGTACGCGAGCTGCCACACATCGTTGTCGCCGGGGGAGGTGACGGCACGATCAACGCGGTTGCCTCTGAGGTCGTGGGTACGAACATCGCCCTCGGGGTGTTACCACTTGGCACCCTCAACCACTTCGCCAAAGCACTGCACCTTCCGCTCAATGTCGAGGAGGCGGCACGCGTCGTCATCGCGGGAAACGCCATTGCCGTCGACGTCGGCGAAGTCAACGGGCGCATCTTCCTGAACAATTCGAGCCTCGGACTCTACCCCAGCCTGGTGCGTCGTCGCGACACGCAGCAGGAACAACTCGGACGTGGAAAATGGGCCGCTGCTCTGTGGGCCGCCTTGACATTGCTGCGCCGGCACGCGTTTCTGCGCGTTCGCCTGAGCTTAAACGGCGAAGGAATCGAAAGGCGCACCGCAATCATCTTCATCGGCAACAACGTCTATCAGATGAACGGTTTGCATGTCGGAGAACGCGAACGGCTGGATGCGGGACTGCTAAGTCTCTATCTTCCGCATCGCGGCGGGCGAAGCGGGCTGTCGATGCTTGCCATTCGCGCGATCTTCGGGTGCCTGCGTGAAGCGAAGGACTTCGATGCGTTGTCCGCCACAGCAATCGAGATAGAAACACACGACAAGCGATTGCTCGTAGCAACCGATGGCGAAGTAGAAGCGATGGATGCGCCGTTGCGGTATCGAATTCGGCCTTGTGCGTTACGCGTCGTATGCCCCAAGGCGACACCAATCACTGGTCCGGAATAGGAACGCACTATGCGCACTCTCGTGCATTTGTCGGACCTTCACTTCGGACGGGTGGATTCGACTCTGATCCGGCCACTGATCGAACGGATCAACCACATCGCACCTGATCTTGTAGCGGTATCGGGCGATCTGACCCAGCGCGCTCTAGCCACGCAATTTCGGCTAGCGCGCGAGTTTCTCGATGCGCTGCCGTCGCCCCGTATCGTCGTACCCGGCAACCACGATGTGCCACTGCACAACGTGCTGAAGCGCGTGCTTCAACCGCTGCAAAAATACCGGCGCTACATCACCGACGATCTGGAACCTTTTTTTGTCGACGACGAGATCGCGGTGCTCGGTATCAACACCGCGCGCTCGCTGACCATCAAGGGTGGTCGTATTAATGAAGCGCAACTCGAGCGCGCGCGCGCGCAATTCGCGCGACTACCTGCTGGCGTCACGAAGATCGTCGTCACTCATCACCCGCTGGACTTGCCGGAAGGTCACAGCGGCAACGATTTGGTCGGCAGGGCGCGGATGGCGATGGAAACGTTCGCCGCATGCGCGATCGATATCCTGCTCGCGGGCCACCTGCATGTCGGTCAGACCGGAAATACCGCCGCGCGATATGAAATGGTCGGGCATGCGGCGCTCGTCATCCACGCTGGAACGGCCACCTCGACGCGCCGGCGTGGCGACGCCAATTCGTTCAATGTGATCCGAATCAATCGACCGAACATCGTCGTCGAACGTTGGGTTTGCAATGCTGCCTCGACCACGTTCGTGGCCGCCGCGCCGGAACACTTCCGGCTGGTCGCAGGCCATTGGACTAGGCACGGCGGTGGCATCGATCAGTAGTGCGGCGAACGGCGCAGAGTCGCGACGCAAAGAAATATTTGGGCCACGCAAGGGATGCTTGACGAGGCGAGGGCGGTGCCGCCGGTGCCACTGGTACCCGGCAATCCGCCCGGCGAGCGAGCGGATAGGCCGAGGCTGATCTCAGCACCACTCAGTCATCTTCAAGCAGCGAGACGCGGATCGATCGCCTGAAAATGTCCCTGCGTCGCTCGTTCAAGGACTTCGTTTAGCTCTTCTTTGCGAAGTGGTTTCTGTATCCAGAAAGGCGTGTGAACTTTGGCCGCTGCCCACTCGATAAGCAGTCGGTCGTGACCGGAAGTAATCAAGACGGGCGGGAGCACCGTCGACGTCTCTCTGAACAATTGAATGACTCTCATAGCCTCGAGCGCTGAATTGCTTATGCTCAGGTCGAGCACGATCACGTCGAAGCATTTCCCCAGAAACTTGCTAACCGAAACTTTGGCGTTGGGGCAGACGATGACGCTGTGGCCCAAATCTTCTAAGGGCTCGAGCGCGGAGCGGGAGAATGGGAGGTTATCTTCGACAAGCAGGACATTCTTTCTCGTCTGATGATCAAAATTCAAGGTAGCTCCATACGCCATTGCTTCCTAAGCTCGTTGCAATAGACGTGCCGCGCACCAGAACGCATCTACCACGCCAGTACCTTAGGTCTCGGTGCTTGTGATCGAGGCCAATTGAAGCATTTTGCAACGTTCTAGTTGGGTTCGATTTGCATAATGCAGGACCCGCGAACGGAGTGGTCTTCGCCGAAATTAGCGCCGGAATGCCGCCCAAAGACGATGTGCCACGAGGGCGGTTGCCGCAATCGTAATAGTTCCCGCAACGGGGTGGGCGCGCACCAAGTCAGCTACGATCGCGGCCGTATCGCTCGGGTCGTCCCCAATATCTCGAATCGCGTCTGCGAGGCTCTCCGTAAAGGTTGGGGCCAATTCGTCTTCGACAGCGTCGGCGCCATCACTGACCGCAGCGGTAGCCTTGCGCACGCTCTTCCTCACATTGGCACCGACTTTCTCGGCGGCCACTTCGATGCTGTCGTCTTCATGCACTTCACGCATTGTATTGATCCTTTAAGAACGGGTTCAGAACCTGTCTACAGTTGTGGGGGCGCGAATCCGCTCCCGTGGGATGGAGAACCGCATAAGCGATGGCCGCGGCCACCCAGTTGTGCCGTATGTCGCAAGCCGGACCCGCGGCGAATCCGTCCTGCTCCGTTTGAGGTATTTTGAACTTCCTAAAAGAGGTGGAAGATCAGATACACCACAACCAGAAGACCGAGGGGGACGCCCATAACCCAAGCAAGACCGTACTTCATCATGATGTGCTCCTAATGTTCTCTGTTAGAGGGAAGACGCTTCGCCCGCCAAAGAAGTCGTGGTCTTTGTGAACTGGGCTCGCTTAGGTCAAGAGCAGGAGTTATGCCAAAGATGGGAGCCTAGTTTTCCCCACCAAAGGAATAAAGTTGGCTGCCAATGCGCCCTCAAGGTGTGGTGAATTGCACTGGCGGCGAGGCCATCCAGCGCAATCTGCATGGCACGTAAGGCTCATGCCTACGATTTCAATTTGATCGCATGGGATCCACTCTTTGGCATAAGAGCCACGCGAGTCGGCGCCGCTCCATGTGTGGCCGGCGCCACCTATCGACCATTGCTCAACGATCCCCTACACGCGCTCATCCAATGTCAGCTGCTGCTAAGACGCCCCATTTTCTTGGCCTCGTCGATTCGTAGCAAAAAAAATGGCCCCACGATGAGTGAGGCCAGGAAAAAGGTCAGAGAGAGGAGGCTCTGGAGACCTGACGTTGCGACGCCATAGTCGCTGACTGATGCGTCGGGAAGGTGACAACCCGTTTCACGGTCGGATTACACGGGGCAAGCAAGCTCACACTCCGAAGCCAGAAGCCCTCCTTTGCACGCGGCGCTGGAGTCGAATCGCGTTACGGCATCAGGACCTTGTCGATGACATGGATCACACCATTGGACTGCATTACGTTGCCGATGGTGACGTGAGCTACATTGCCCTTAGCGTCGGTGATCGCCCAACGGTCGCCATCCTTGCTCACCGAGAGGGTCTCACCGGCCACGGTCTTGAGCTGGGCTTTCCCACCGGCGGCCATCGCTTTGCTCGCGAGATCATCAGCCGTCAAGCGACCTGCGACGACGTGATAGGTAAGTATCTTCGTCAACGTCGCCTTGTTCTCCGGCTTGAGCAGGTTATCGACCGTGCCGGCCGGAAGTGCGGCGAAGGCTTCGTTCGTGGGAGCGAATACTGTGAACGGACCTTTGCTTTCCAATGTATCGACGAGGCCGGCAGCCTTGACAGCTGCCACGAGCGTAGTGTGATCCTTTGAGTTGCTCGCGTTTTCAATGATGTTCTTCGACGAAAACATGGCCGCACCGCCAACCATGGTCGTGCCTTCGGGACTCATTTGATCGGCTGCGAATGAAACGGCCGGAGCGAAAATCGCGCATGCGAGCGATAGCCCGACGGAGAGCGCATTCATACGATAATTTTTCAAATTCATTGCCTATCCTAGTATTGCAACGTCGAAAGTGACGCCAGCAATAGGTACGCAGTGAAGGTGCAAATGGACGCTTGTATTTTCCCCAACATGAATATCGTTCAGCCGGCGTGTAATATTGCTCGGAAACGACGCAAACCCGAGCGCCGTTCACGCAGCCCCGACACGCGATTGTAACGGTGCCTGAGGATGGCTCATATTACGGCGGGTCGTACAGGCCCGGAGGTTTGCAATCAATTGCAGCCTTTCGAGCGACGATGTTCCACCGTGCCGTCGATAACCATAAATTATCGTTTGCCATACTCCGTTGCAGGTCATTTCACATCCAAAACGGCTTCCAGGCCTGACCTTGAGACCCGCGCGTCCATGGCGTCGTAAGCAGCGCGTCGTCGAACGGTCGCTGATCCTTGTGGGCCAGCGCGGCCTCCAGCGCAGCATCGCGGCCAGCGAGGTAGTCTTTAAAGACGCTTGGAATCAGGACGTCGGGCATGATCGTGACGCGGTCGTCGAATGGGGATGAGTCTGACCAGCGTACGGTTGAGACTTGAGCAGGTAGTCCCCCATCGGCATGTGGGAAATGCTTTGCGTCACCGCAATGATTGGGCGATGAGCCTGTGGGCTCGCCGACGAAGACAGCGAAGGTTTCTCGTTCCAGCCGGTTCGCAAAATTTTGCGCCGCCGAGAAGGTATGCGGCGCGGTCAATACATAGAGACCGCCAGGGCGATTGAAGGCTGATCGCTGGATACGCTTGCGCATGGGCTCGCACAACGTATTGTCGCCGCCGCCGTTGCGACGCAGATCGATGATCAGCCGTGTCCCGTTTTTCCTGGCGAGTTCCGCACTGACGTGTGCATCAAAAACATCAAAGGGTTGGCCGAAATCATCGGACCCCGGGCGATCGAGCGAAATGTAAACGACACCGGAACCGAGTCGATGGACAAAGTTGCGGCCGTCTTCGGTTGGATTGGGTTGTGGTCCGTACGCTTGGGCTTTCGCGTAGAGCTCGAAAGCTGACTTGCGACGGAAAAGAGGCGAGCGATCCTTAGATGCATCGACGCGAGGACGAAGGTCAGCGATCACGTCGTTGCCATCCGGGAGTTGACCCTTGACCCGAATCAAGGCATCTGGTGTTCCGACGACAAGCCCCAGGCCGTGCAGCATCGCAGGCAAGCCAAGCAGGAGGATGAGCCAGCGGTGCGCCAAAGGCGCGCCCGCCGCCGGCCATATCTCGGCAAACCGTCTGGCGATCATTTCGATAGGGATGTCCGCAATGCTGACAAGCCGGGCACCCAACAGCGGAGCTCCTTCATCTTTAGCAGACGTAATGTAGATTCCGTCAAAAAATACCTTACAACCCACGGGAAGTCGAAGTGCCCATTCGGCGCCCGCAATCGCCGTGGCGTAGACGCCGGTGTGACCGTCCTTGAACCAGGAAAGGAGTCGCATCGCCTGCAGCGGATATTGGGTAGTGGTTAGTCGATCGGCGGAATCAATGAACGCGTCAGCGCTCTGGCGCCACTCCGGATTGGCGGCTGCCGCTGCGCCATCGGGATGGGTAGCTTCCGCAAATCTGCGAAGGTCTTCGGCCTCTTGTCTGCGAGGCTTGATCACGGTTGGTGCCAGCGTTCGTTCGGTCTGTGCGAGCGCGCTAGAAGTCAGGAGAGCAGGCACCGCCAACCCGGGCAAGGCTAGCGCAACAAACTTGGCAAAGTCGCGCCGACACGTATGCATTTTCTCCGGCTTGCCGCGTAACGAGGTCGTGCGATCCGTTGCCATGGTGAGCTCCCCCAATCTACTGACGGTTTTAGGGATAATCGATCGCACTCGGCCAGCTAACATAACCCTGGGGCAACGGACGGAATGTATACGTCGATGCCTCGTTGTAGATGCAGCGCGGCGGAATCGAAATCCGAGTACACAGGCGGGATCATTGCTGCGGCAGCCGCTTACGCCCACAGAGCGAAAACCGCGCAGATCCACCGCGGGACAGGGTTATCTGCTTTTTGCTTTCTCAGCCTAGGCGTCTAGATCACAGATGCAGCGTATCGGAAAACGGTTTAATTCCTCTAATGAAAACTTCCGAGAACTACACATTATCGCTCGGAGAACAAAGCCTGGTGCACATCGGGCGGTCGCGCGCGACTTACGAGAAATGAAAGGTAGGTATCTGGGTCGAGCGCTCTACACGCTCTTTGACGGGAGCGATGGACATCCTATTGCTTCAAAATGCGGCAAGCGCTGACGATTCCCGCACTTTCGATCTCGCGATATGCTCGATCAAACAGGTATTTTTTTAATTCTTATTTGGGGCTTAATGAGAACACTCGGGGTCGACAAATTCGCTGGGAGCGAAATTGGACAGCGGAGCGTAGTGGAGCTAGCCCGGAGCGAAGCGGAGGGTGAGGCCTAGGGATGGGCCGAGCAAATGCTAGTCTCGCGGCCAGCCGAATCCAGCGCTTTCACGAGCCGAGCGATCACTCTTTGGGCATGTGCGCTGCAGCCACAACGTAGAAACCAGCCAATCTCCAACAGCACTCCGAACGGCACGATTCATGGTTACTATTGATCGTATGATTCCGCTCTCCGCATCGAGTCCGCCGTGAAACCTGAGCGGACCAGTGTCGTCGCACAGGTTGTCGTGCCTAGCCGCAGGGCCGCTGCCAGGATTGTCACATCGGCGTCTACCAGTTGCGCGGAGGCGGCGGTATCGACTTGTCTTTGGTGGGTTTACCTTATCGAATGCAGGAATGGCGCGATCTATACCGGGATCACGCGGGAAGTCGCCGCTCGCTACAAACAGCATGTTGCGGGCAAGGGCGCCAAATACACGAGAATGAACCCTCCCGTTCGACTCATTTGGTCGCGACAATTTCAAAGTCGCCGAGCCGCCGCGCAAGCCGAGGTGGCAATAAAACGATTGCCCGCCAAGCAGAAGCTGCAGGCGGCGATCGCTTTTGAGGCGGGCTTGATGTGAGATTCGCGCTTGCCTCTGAGTAGAGCCATGGTTCGCTCGAGGCCTGTAGTGTTTAGCGCTTCCGAATCGCTATGCCGGGCGTGCCGTTGCCGAATCATTGTTAAATGCTGTTACCGTCACCCTTACATTTGACGCGGGAGCGACGATGAGGATCACTTTCAATGGTGCGGCAGGCGGCGAAGTCACCGGTTCGTGTCACGTACTCGAAGCGTGCGGCAAGCGCATCCTGCTCGACTGCGGCATGGTTCAGGGCAGTCGCGAAGCCGAGGCGCGCAACCTGGAACCGTTTGCGTTCGATCCTGCGACCATCGACGCGCTGGTGCTCAGCCACGCCCATATCGATCACATCGGCCGCGTGCCGCTGCTGGTCAAGCGCGGATTTACGGGACCGATCTTCGCGCAGGCGGCGACCTGCGATCTGCTACCGATCATGCTTCTGGATGCAGCGTCGCTGGCAGATCGCGCGGCGGACCTCGCCAATCGCGATCGCGCAGCGGGTGCGCCCGAAATACAACCGCTATACACCCGCGACGACGTGGCCGCGGCGCAGAAACTGCTGCGCCCGCTGCCCTATGAAGTCGCCAGCGAAATTCTCCCCGGCGTTACGCTGCGCCTGCATGACGCCGGCCATATCCTTGGTTCCAGCATCCTAGAATTGCGGGCGAGCGAATCCACACCCAGGACCCTGATCTTTTCGGGCGATATCGGCATGAAAGGCACGCCGATCCTGTGCGACCCGACGCCGGCGCCTGC
Organism: Gammaproteobacteria bacterium; assembly: GCA_041690895.1. Lineage (GTDB taxonomy): Bacteria > Pseudomonadota > Gammaproteobacteria > Steroidobacterales > Steroidobacteraceae > Bog-1198. The sequence goes on along the minus strand of JBEPVT010000084.1, from coordinate 7,958 downwards.
GGCCGATCTGATCCTGATGGAGTCCACTTACGGCGATCGCAACCACAAGGACCGCGCCGCGACCGTGGCCGAGCTCGGGTCGATTTTCGAGAAGGCACGCGCCGACGGCGGCAACGTCGTGATTCCCGCATTCGCGGTCGGCCGTAGCCAGGAGCTGCTGTACTGGTTCGCCGAGCACTTCGACGACTGGAACCTTGCGGCCTGGAAGATCTTCCTCGACAGCCCGATGGCCGCCAAGGTAATGGGTGTTTACGATAGTCACGCGGAACTGTTCGACGCCGATGCCGCAAAAGTGTGGGCAGGACGGATCAAGCCCTTCGCGCTGCCGAATCTTCATATCAGCGAAAGCGTCGACGACAGCAAGGCGATCAATGCTGTGCCGGGCGGCGCGATCATCATTGCCGGATCCGGCATGGCCAATGGTGGTCGCGTCCGCCATCACCTCGCGAACAATCTCGCCAACCCGAACGCGCATGTGTTGTTCGTCGGCTACCAGGCCGACGGCACGCTCGGTCGCCTGCTGGTCAATGGCCTGACGCACGTGAAGCTGTTCGGCGCCGACATCCCGGTGCGTGCGCAAATTCATACCGTCGGCGGCCTCTCCGCGCACGCTGACCAACAAAATCTACTCGAGTGGTACGCCGCAAGTCCAAACCGTCCACCGGTGGCTCTCGTGCATGGCGAGAATCCGGCGCGCCAAGCGTTGGCGACGCTCTTGCACGACCGCTTCGGCACGACCGTGATGCTGCCGCAACCCGGGATGACCCGCGATATCTGAGAAAGACGGCGCGAAACCAACATCTTGACGGCCGGCGCATACGTGGCGACGCGCTCGTCGCTCGAGAGAACGTTCGCGCGCCCGTCAGGTCGATCCGAAACTGGCTGCCTGATTGGCTGCAAAACGCCGTCTCAGGTCAATGACGCAGAAATTTCGGCGCCACTCTGAAGTTAAATTCACGATGCCCGACTCGCTGCTCAGACAAGTCGGCCGATTGGGCGCCCAGAGCAAATGGCACGCGCGAGGCGCCCCCTTTTCCCATGCGTGCCCTATTGCTTTATCTTGAGGGTGAAACTTCCCGAAGGCTCCGACCACGCCAGCACCACCTGTCCCGCTTCCACCTGCCGCTTGAGCGTCGCAAAGCGCAAGCGGCTGTACAGAGTGTCGGGGCCGATCGCAATAAGTGGCGACGGTCCGTCGCCGGCATCGACGAAATAGCTGCCATCCGGGTTACGGGCCAGCACGAGTGCGGTGCCGATCAGATCGTATGTTCCCAGCATGTCGGTGGCGATCGGGCCCGATTCGGCCGATTCTCCTGGCAACGCCGGCGGGATGTCCTTGCCATCGAAGACCATCGACTCCAGGTTGCCGCGTAGCATGTCCAAAAGTCCCGAGTCGATGTTGCCGAGCAGGACGATGGAAGTCTGTTCAGCCGGGTAGCGGTAGCAGGTCGCCATATAGCCATGGCCGCGGCCATCGTGGCCGATGTGGTCGCGCGTTGCGGGTGGCGGAGATTTCTTGGGGACTGAGGGTTGCTGGGATTTCGCGAATAGCAACAGGTCGTTCGCCGTCGAGAAGAACGAAGCCGCACCGCGAAAGTTCGTAAGGTCGGTCGGAATCGCGCGTTCCAGGGATTTCCAGCGATTGCCCGGAACGTAGCCGTGGGCCAGGCGCGGAACGACGTCGGTGAGTTTCCATTCGGCGGTGCCTTTCATACCGAGGGGCTGGAATAGGGTTTCTCTCACTACCCCCGCATAGTCTCCTCCCGCGGCCAGTTCGATGACGCGGGCGAGCACACGGAAGCCGTTATCGGAATAATTTTCACCTGCCCCGGGAGCACCGATCGGCTTGGCCGCCTTGCATGCTTCGACGATCTGCGCGGTGGTGTGGGGGATGGAGGTGTCCAGTTGCGAGGGGGTGAGTCCCCGCGCCAGCCCAGCGGTGTGCTGGGCCAGCATCCGCAGCGTGATTGCTGCGCCGCCAGGAAAATTGGGGATCCAGCGCGTGGGCGGATCATCGAACGAAATCTTGCCGGCCTGCTTGAGCTTCTTCAGCGCTTCCACGGTGAACAACTTGGAGACCGATCCGGCTCCGAAGCGGTGCGCAAGTGATGTGGGTACGTCCAGCTCAAAGTCCGCATAGCCATAGCAGGCCGCGATCACGGGTTTGTCCTGACGCTCGATGGCGACCACGCCGCTGAAGTCGCGCGCTTTTTCGCAAGGAGCGAAGTAGGTGTTCAATCGACGCATCAGAGCTGCGTCAGTCGAAACCGGCGCCCCCTTGCCGCAGTCGAATGCCATCGCGCGCGAAAATGCCGAAGTCAGCGTGACGGTGATACCAGCCGTTGCCAGGAAGTTCGGGCGATGATCCAGCCCTTTCGCTACTTCGACAGCTCGCGTGAAGCCATGCGCGAGTGAGCAGCCGCGCTGGGCATCGCGTGCATGAGAACTGTGATTCGAAAGCGGTGTGCCACTTCTACTGCCGCACAAGTTCGACACGACGATTCTTCGCGCGATCCGTGTCGTTGTCGTTGGCAACCACTGGTTTGCTGTCGCCATAACCTTTGGCCGCCAAGCGCGCGGAGTCGATTCCTTTGGCGATCAAGGCTGCGCGAACAGCGTCGGCGCGATGCTGCGACAGCTCAAGGTTTGCCACCGGCGCGCCGACGTTGTCGGTATGGCCGCCGATCTCGATCTTCAGTTCCGCATGCGCACTCAGCGCCTTGGCCACCTGCGCGATCGCGTCGGTCGATTCGGGCTTGAGTGTGGCCTTGCCAGTATCGAAATAGACATTGTTCAGCGCGATCTTGCCGTCGTTCTCCAGCGCCTTGGCAATTGCGTCGGAATCGACCTTGACCATGCTGCTGCCCATTGCCTTTGCCTGGACGACTTCGACTTCGGTCATCGCGCGGTTCTGCAGATCGTTTAGCACGCTCGAGGTGCCGAGCGCGGTGAACACGTCCACGTAGACATCGCCCGCGTCGCTTTTCTTCACTGCGACGAAATAGCGCTGCTCATCGGTAGACGACAATGCGTACGCGACCGAGGTCGAATGGGCGAAATCCCGCGTCTTGCGCAAGTTCTTCGCAAAGGTCGAGAACGTGCCATCCGTGCCGCATTCGGTCTTGTCGCATTTGAACAGGATGGTGAAGCCGGCGTCGGTGAGCGATTGCTCGTAGTTGCGTTCGATCTCCAGCGTGCCGACTTCCTTCGGCGCTACGTACAAAATGCGAGTCAGCGCGCCTTCCACCTTCTGCGATGCCTCCCACAGCTTGTCGGCTTCGCCGCCCTCGTAGGCCTTTCCCGTCGGGATTTCCGTGTCGTCGAATTTCTTGCTGACATAGCCGATGATCTTCGAGTCCCTGAAACGCAGCACCAGCGGGTGATCCTTGCTGTCTGGGAAATCCTTGCTGCCGGGCGCATCGGCTGCGCTGGCGACGGCTGCTGAAAGACAAAACGAGAGCATCGAGAACAGGCGGAATGACGTGCGCATGGCGTGGGTCCGTTGGGCAATGTGAAAGGAAACGGCGTCTGACTTACAATCCGGACATCCGCACAGCAATTGTCCCCGATGCCCAGTCAGCCGCTTCCACCGACACCACCTCTGGAAACCTCGTCCGAACTTATCGACCTGCTGTATGCCGACCTGAAGCGGCTCGCGCGCCGCGAACGCGCACGCATGGGCCGACCCGCGACCTTGCAGACTACGGCGCTGATCCACGAGGCCTATCTCAAGATCCACAACAATCCCTCATGGACCGACCGCGATCATTTCCTGCGTGCGGTCGCCAAGGCGATGCGCCACGTGCTGGTGGATGCGGCGCGCGCGCGATTGCGCCTGCGACGGGGCGCCGGCCAAGAAAACCTGCCGCTGGAGGCCGCCGCCGATGTGCAGGGAATGCCCGACCGCAGCGTGGTCGAACTCAACGATGCGCTGGAGCAACTCGGCGTTCTCGATTCGCGACTCGTGCAGGTCGTGGAATGCCGGTTCTTCGCCGGATTCACCGACGAGCAGACCGCGCAGGCACTGAAGCTGAGCGACCGCACGGTGCGTCGTGACTGGGAAAAAGCACGCGCGTGGCTGTATCGGGAACTTCAGCCAGGTTGAGGGTCAAGCTCAGTCCGTCGACAGCACTGTTTTTTGGATGCGCTCCACTTGCGGGCGCGAGAGCGCCGCGCCCTTGCCCAGCGCATCGAGCGCATGCATCGCGGCATCGATCGAAACCCGCGCCTCGTCGCGATGTCGCTGCATCGATTGCAATTGCGCCTGCAAAGCCATCGCCATCGGATACAACGGATGCTTCTCGCCGCCGCGCGCGCGCACCGCGTCGAGCGACTGTTGCACCCAGGGCGCCGCCGCAGCTGCGTCGTTGCGTGCGAGTTGCGCCTCGGCACGCGTCTGCATGACGCCGAGCACGATCGGACTGTGATCGCCGGTGAACTGCACTGCCATCGCCTGCGCTTCATCCAGAACGGGAAGTGCTGCATCGGGATGACCACTGCGCACCTGCGCCTTGGCGAGATTCAGTTCGGCCGCCGCCAGCGCGCCCGAAGGCCCGAACCGCTCGCGCCGCCCGTTGATCGACTGCTGCAACAACTCAATCGCGCGCGGGTAGTCGCCGCGCGCGGTGGCGATCGCGCCCTGGTTCTGGATAGCCATCAGCAGGCCGTCGTCGCCACGTCCGTCGCGTTCGCGATAAGCGCGTACATCGGCCATGAGTTTGTCGGCCTCATCGAATGCGCCTTGCGCCATCAATGCCAGCGCGATGCTGTTCTTGATGTTCGAGGAGTCCTCGGTGTCCCGACCGTCATTGCCGACAGCGTCTGGCAACGCGCTCCGCAATGTTACGAGTGCGCCATCGACATCGCCGTGCGCCTTTTGCAGCTGGCCATGGATGATCAGGCTTTTCGCCAATTCGCGGCGATTGCGTTGCGCATCGAGGCGCCAGTACGCCTGCGCGGGCTCCAATGTCGATTCGGCAGCGTCCAGGTCACCCTGCCGCAACAATGACTGCGCGAGCCAGACCCGCACGTGCGCAGCCACATCTGGATAGTCGGCAGCGGTCGGTGACGCGAGGAAGCGCTGCTCCATCGCCACCGCACCCTGTTCGTCCTCGAAATTGGAATAGATGCCGCCGATGAATTCGACGACGCGCGCGTAGTCGGCTGGCTGGTGTGAGAAGCGCTCTTCCAGGTGGGCTGCGCTGTCTGCCAGCACATCCTTTGCGGCGACCGGCGCCGAACCTGCGGCATTGCTGGCCGCCTCGAACATCGATGAAACGTAATCGAGGATCGCATCGGAGCGCTCGGCTTCTGCTTCGTAGAGATCGCGCTCGGCGGCCGCGCGGCGCGCCTGCCATGCGGTGCTGACTACGCCGCCGGTCAGCGCCGCGACGACTGCGACGATGGCAGCGGCAGCCCAACGATAGCGACGCAGGGTGCGGCCGATCGCGTACATGCGCGCACCTTCACGCGCGGCAACCGCTTCGCCGCGCAACGCGCGTTCGATGTCCACGCGCAAGGCATTGACGGTGGCATAGCGATGCTCGGGCTCCTTGCGCAATGCCTTGGCGACGATCGCGTCGAGATCGCCCTGCAACTGCCGCGCCGGAACCGGCGGATTGGATGCGTTGGCGGCTTGCGTGCTCGGCACCGGCGCGGGACGTTCCAGCACCGCGAGTAAGGTCTGCGCCATCGGCGCGCCCGCTTCGGCCCAAGGGCGCGCGCCTGTCAACAATTCGAATAGCAACACGCCGAGCGCGTAGACGTCGGTGGCGGTGGTCACCGATTTGCCAGCGAGTTGTTCGGGCGCAGCGTAGGCCGGAGTCAGCGGCGCTTGCGTCAGCGTGGAGTCGGATGAGTCCGCATCGAGCAACTTGGCAATGCCGAAATCAAGGAGCTTGACCTGTCCGCTGTCGCTGACGAACACGTTCGCCGGCTTGATGTCGCGATGAACGACGAGGTTGCTGTGCGCGTACGTCACCGCATCGCAAACTTGCGCGAATAATTGCAGCCGGGTCGCGAGCGATGCATTGCGACAGAATTCGGTGATAGGGCGACCTGCGACGAATTCCATCGCCATGTAGGCGCGGCCCTGTGCATCGACGCCGCCGTCGTAGAGGCGTGCGATGCCGGGATGTTCAAGCCCGGCAAGGATGCGGCGCTCGGCATCGAAGCGCGCGGCATGCGCGGCCGCATCGGCGTGCAACAGCTTGATCGCGGCGCGCTGCGCGTAACCGCCATCGGCGCGCTCGGCGCGATACACATCGCCCATCCCGCCGCGCCCGATGCGTTCGCCAACCTGCCACGGCCCAACGCGATCGCCAGCCTGCAACGCTTCGTGATCGGCAGCCGCATCGACGACCGGCGGCGACGACAGGAAATCTCCCGAGCGATTGGCCGCTGAGATGAGGCTCTCCAGTTCGGCCAGCAATGACGGATCGCCGGCATAGTCGGCCCGCACGAATGGCAGCCGCCGCTCGGGCGGCAAATCCAGCGCGCGATCGAGCGCTGCGTTGACGCGTTGCCAGTCGGCAGCGGTGCGGTCGGGCATGTGCGATCCAATCGTGCTTCGGGTGATTCCGAAACGCGACCATAGCCGATCGCGGGCCATCGTCAAACCTGCATGTCCGGATTCGCCTCTAAGCGCCGTACTCCTCCCACGTCTTCCATCGAAAGGGTCGGCCATGTTGCCGCTACATCGAAAATTTCCACGGTTTCGCGTCTTTGCCGCACTGCTGGCGCTGCTTGCCTGCTCTGCCGTCTTGCATGCGGGCGATGCGCCAGGCGACAGTCCGGCGACGACGCTCACCCTTGCCGAAGACCCGCTAATCCCACAAGGCAAAGGCGTTTTGATGAAGGGCGTTGCCGACGCCACGGGCGACCGCTACGAGCTGCCCGATACCGATCTGCTGCAGCCGATCGCCGTGTTCGTGTACACGCGAGGGGCTCCGGCTGGTGCCGTGCGTCTTCGCGTCGGCAAAGGTGACTGGTCGAAGCCTTCCCGAGACGGAACGACGGACGCATCGGGTCGCGTCGTCTTTCGTTTCCGCACGTATGACGGCGTGAAGATCCTGGTCAGCGCGGACACACCGACGCCGTATCAACTTTTCGTCTGGTCCGACAAGGCTCTCGACTTCCAGCCGCCACCGTTCTCAACGCCCATGAGCGCCTACGTGGTGGGCCATCCGGACGCGCCCAAAACCGCTTCTGCTGCGTCCGTATCGACCAGCGCATTGTCGCTCGTGATCGGCGGCGTGATCGCGTTGTTGCTTCTGATCGTTGGAGTACGAGCCTTCCGTCACAGCAAGACTTCAGGAGCCAAGTCATGACGCGCAAACTTCTGATGCTTTTCACCGCCTGTCTGGCGATGCCGGTTTGCGCGCCCGCGTTGGCGGGCCCGAGTCCGGAGATGGAACGCTTCGGCAATTTCTACGGCAATCCGCAGGATCTAGCGCAGGCGGCAAACCTGCTCAAGACCGTTCAGGCCGCGGCCGATCTGTACAAAGCGCTCACCGCCATCGATGAACGCATGAATCCAAACTACGAGCCCGCGGGCGCGCCCGACATTCCGTCGCAGTGCATGGAAAACGATGAATGCAAGGTCTGTTACGGCCACGCGCAGGAACGGCTTAACACGACCCGGAAAGGTCTCGAAAAATTGCGCGGGATCACGCTGTACACGCAGGCGATGGCGAAGCAGGGCGAGAATTTCATTTCAGCCGTCGGCAACACCGGCGGCACCGTGACGGCCATGCAGGCGGTTGCGACGAATCAGGATGTCGACAAGACAGTTTCGGATTTCAACAGCGCCGTGCGTAGCAAGCGCGAGGAACTGCTCGGCAAAGTCAAAGGAGAACTGCAGGAAATTAGCGCGTGCGAAAAGCAGTTCTACAAGAACGATGATTGGTACAACCGCTACGGCTTCATGTACTACCAGTTCATGCTCGCGCAGTACGCGA
>JBEPVT010000083.1:0-17960 GCA_041690895.1 Gammaproteobacteria bacterium | reverse complement strand
GTATTCAGCTGGGCACAAGAGGTCGGCAGCGACGCCGATTGCCCGAAGCTCAAGGTGCCGCCAATCTGCCCGGTCTGACGTGCCGGATCAACCGCGACACCGGTAGAGGGCGGCGCGAACAACACCGTCAGCTGCTGTGAACTCGAGGAATTTCGCTGCCAGAGCGCAAGGTGCCCCACGCGACTAAAATTCACAGCGGGAGCCAGCTGATGATTGATCGCCGCCAGTGCGGCCTGTTCGTACGAGCCGAGTTTCGCGTTCAACGCGGTGACTGAAGGCTGCAGCAGTGACTTGATGTTCTGCTGTTGGCTGTCAACGGTCTTGACCAGAACTGCCTGATAATCCGGCCCACCGAAAAAGTGATACACATCGCTCAGGGCTTCGACGACCTGCGTCGGCAAATTCTCGTCTCCGTATTGGAAGTTTGCCGCGCCAACCGTAGCGCTCGCTAACTGCAAGAGCTGGCCAGGCGTATCGGTGACCCGCAAGCGCAGAATCAGATTGACATCGCCGGAAAAGGCCACACACGGATCAAAATCGGAGCCCAGCGGTGTTGGCGTCGTCGTGCAGAGGCTGATGCCGGCATTCGTCACGTGGAAGGTTGCTTGAATGCCATTCACGCCCATCGGTACCAGGGTCAAATCGGCTTGTGCCGGCAGCGTGAGCCCAGGCGGATGCGAGAAATTCTTGTCGCGACCATACAGCGTGAATCCCTTCGGGATCTGTCCGTCGACCGAATGCAAATAATCCGGTTGCGCAAGAATTCCAGGTACGTTGGCGAGGTACCAGCCGCGGAATGACGACCAAGCGGTGTTGAGCGAATCGCTCAGTAGTGTCGGATTGTCCAGCAGGATCGCGGTCGTCTCACCATCGATCCTGGCGGGATTCCACAGCTCCACCTCAACCTTCAATCCCGCCGGTGTCGAAGCCACCGCGGGTCCGGCGCCCGCTATCAACAGTGCGCACGCGGCCGATGCCAGGCACACGACCCATCTGCGAGAGGGCGTTTTCATTTTGGCGACTCCGTGTTGTCGGTTCCGTATCGATTAGAACCGGAACGTGTCGCGAAACCGGACATGGCCTGTCGTGGGTGAGGTTGCCCCGTGGTGTGGCGGGATCCGCCCGCGACCCCGGTTATCAGTCATAGGGCAATCCAATGGGGAGATCTCAAAATGCGCATCCCACCTGCAGGCAGTCGCACGAGTAGTGTTGGTTCATCGAAAGTGGCCCTGATGTGGCTGTCAATTGGATTGAGTATGGGCGCGTACTGCGTCCCGGCATGGGCAGCGGACGAAGACCCGATCGTGCAAGGTAGCAAGTTCAGCAAGGCGCTTGAAGCGCTTCCGCCGAAGCCTCTGGAAGAGCGCATTCCCGTGACCATCTACGAATTTCACAGCGGCGTTGCGGGTGTCGATGTCGGCGCCGCAACCGACATGTTCACGACTGCGCTGGTCGAGTCCCGTCAGTTTCGTGTGGTCGAGCGAAATCGCATGGCTCAGGGAGTCATCGTTGAAAAGCAACTCAATGGCGCCGGTCAAGCCAGCGGCGACGCCGCGCAGCATCAACTTCGAGGGGCGCGATATATCTTCGAGGGGACGGTCAGTGAGGTCAATGTCGGCGCCAGTCAACACCAGGGCGCCATTTCGATTGGTGGGTTGAATTTGGGCGGTGGAAAGAACAAAGACACCCTGGCCATCGACGTGCGTATCCTGGATGCGAACACCAGTGATGTCCTCGATTCGGTCAGCGTCAGCAAGGTGCTCAATGATTCAAGCGTGGGCGTGAGCGGAACGGCCGCCCTGGCCAGTACGATCGCGTCGATGAGTGGACGCTCGATCAGTCCATTGACCCCAGACGTCAATCTGCAGGGAGCTCACAGAGAGGGCGTCGACGCAGCACTCCGCGCCTGCATCGAGACTTCGGTACTCGCGTTGATCAAGCGGATAGAGTGAACTGCGAGCGCGGCGTTGTCCCAGTGAATCGACGCCCCAATCGCGTCAATGACCTCGGCGATTCACTGATGCGGCTGATTCGCCGCGTGTTCTGCTAGCATCTGCCGGCCATCCGGCAGCGGCGCAGCGCACGGTTTGCATTCATGCTCACGACACAGCAGAGAGCCCGGGTCGACAAGCTGCTGGACGAGCTGCTCGACCAGCCCGAGGCGCGCAGGCAGGAATTGTTGCGGCTCCGCGCCACGGAAGACCCGGCAGTACTCGAGGAGGTGGCCAGCCTGCTGCGAGCGTCGCATGCGGCGGGCGCCTTTCTTTCGGCGCCGGCGCGGCTGTCTGCGTCGGAAGCGGCCCCGGATGAGGAACTCCTCCAGCAGTTCGGCGCCTGGCGCATCACGCGCAGAATCGGGCGCGGTGGCATGGGTGAAGTCTTCGAGGCGATGCGGGCTCATGGAGGTTTCGAGCAGCGCGTCGCGCTGAAGCTGTTGCAGCAGGGCGCCGGTGAGCAGTTGGAGCGGTTCCAGGCCGAACGGCAGATACTGGCGCGACTCGAGCATCCCGGCATCGCCCGGCTCCATGACGGCGGGCTTGCCGATGATGGGCGACCGTACATGGTCATGGAATTCGTCGCCGGGCTCCCGATCACCGACTATTGCGCGCAGGTACACGCCAACTTGCGGCAGCGCCTGGAGCTGTTCATGCAAGTCTGCGATGCCGTGGCGTACGCGCACCGCAATCTGGTGGTACACCGCGATCTCAAACCGTCCAATATTCTCGTTACCGGCGACGGGCAGGTGAAGCTGCTCGATTTCGGGATCGCCAAGCTGATCGATGACCAGCGACAGCAGTTCACGCAGACAGCCGCAGCGCCGCTGACGCTGAGGTCGGCAGCACCCGAGCAGATCACCGGCGGCCCCATCACCACGGCCACCGATATCTACGCGCTGGGTCTGCTGTTGTTTGAGCTCCTGACCGGAAGTCATCCGTGGACGGAATCGGCGGCGCCGGTGTTGCAGGCTCTGCGCGCCGTGCGGCAACAGCCGGCGCCTGCGCCGAGCCGCGTTGCCGCCGACGAATCCGACACACCGGTGCCCGCCGCTGCGATCCGTGGCGATCTCGACGCCGTGGTGGCGAAGGCGCTGCGCATCGAACCCGCTCACCGCTATCAGACCGTGGAGGCGTTCAAGCAGGATGTCGACCGCAGCCTGCGCGGCGAACCGGTCGCGGCGCGCGAGGGCGCCAGACTCTATGTTTTCGGGCGTTTCCTGCGCCGTTACCGCTGGGTGACTGCGGGCATCGTGGCCATTGTCCTTTCCCTGGCCATCGGTCTTGGTATCGCCGCCTGGGAGGTGCAGCGCACGGGCATCGAACGCGACATCGCACGCCGCAACGCGGCGCGTGAAGAAGCGGTGCGCTACAACCTGACGCGCATGTTTCGCTCTGCCATTTCCGACTCTGGTGCACAACCCGCTACGGCCAAGAGCGTCATCGACAGCAGCGCGACGCGGGTGCTGCGCGAGTATCGCGACCAGCCCGAATTGGCTGGCCCGTTGGTGCTGACGCTTGCCGATCTCTACGGCGCACTGGAAGACGTGGCGGGCGCCGCGGCTTTGCTCAACGGCTTTGTCAATTCCGCCGGACCCGCCAGCGATCCCGCTGTGCTGGCTGACGCGCGCCAGAAACTCGCCAACATTGAGCTGCTGCAGGGCCATCTGGACCGCGCCCGCTCATTGCTGGATCAGGCGACGACCTTCTGGTCGCTTGCGCCGCAAAAATATCCGGAAGAGCGCCTCGAGGGCCTGGGCATTCAGGCCAAACTGCAACGCACCGCCGGCGATCTGGATGGCGCAGTGGCCACGAGCCGCGAGGCCATCGCCCAGCGCATTGCGCTCTCGGGCCATGATCACCGCGAAACGGCGATTCTCTATAACTCGCTCGCCATTACGCTGGCAGCCGCCAACCGTCTGGACGAGGCTCTCGCCGCGTACCGGGAAACTGGCGCGATTTATGGCGCGATTGGTCTCAGCGATGGGCTGGACGCGCAAATCATTCTCGCCAACACGGGCACACTGGAACTGCGCACCGGTCAATTGCGCGAAGCCGAAGTACTGCTGAAACAGGCCATTGAACGCGAGCGCGCCCTGGCTGGCGATTCCGCGGCGGTCGGTGCCGCCATGGGCTATTACGGCAGGCTGCTGTCGATCACGAATCGCAACACGCCGGCCATTGCGACGTTGCGCGAGGCGGTCAAGCTTGCCACCCAGTACACTGGCGCCAACAGTCCGGTTTCACTCCAGAACCGCCTGTTCCTCGGCAGTGCGCAGCTCGCAGCCGGTGATCGGGCAGCGGCGCGGGTCACGCTCGACAGCGCACATCAGGCGGCCCTCTCACAGTACGGCGCGTCGCATCCGCTCACGCTGCGCACCGCGTTGGCGCTGGCGCAGGTTGCTGCTGCGGGCGGCGAAGACGCCGCTGCACTGGCGCAAAGCGGTGAAGTCATTGGCGCAGCGCGCCGGCTCGGTGCAATGGCCGAAGCCTTGCTGGCGGATGCACTGGAAACGCAGGGCACCGTTGAGCTTGCCGAAAATCGCACTTCGTCTGCAGTGGCTGCGCTGCAGGAGGCGCTTTCATTGCGCGACAAATTGCACATTCATGGCTTGGAGTTGCTGCGGACTCGTGAACGGCTGGGCGAGGCGCTGGCGGGCACCGCCAGCACGGCGACCGCCAGGGCGCTGTTGCAGCAGACGGAGCATGGCCTGGAAGTGGAACTCGGCGCCGAGCATCCCGAGACAATGCGCGCCAAGGCCGCACTGGCGAAGCTGCAATCGGGCCCGGTCATTTTTTCAGGACCACATTCACCGGCTGACCGTCTTGCGCCGCGATCATGACGCCTGAGCTATTGCCGGTACCAATCAACCTCGCGTGGGCCCCGAATCAGGATTGGCTGGCAACCTCGCGATAGAGCCAGGCCCGCGCCTTCAGCCAGTCGCGCTGCACGGTGCGCACGGAAATGCCCAGCGCGCGCGCGGTTTCTTCTTCGCCAAAACCGCCGAAGAACCGGCATTCCACCACATCCGCCAACCGCGGCATCTCCGCGGCCAGCTTCTGCATGGCCTCATTGAGGGCCAGCAAGCCCTCGTCGGTGTCGATTGAGAACTCCGTTGCGTGCGACAACGTGAGATGCAGCGCGCCGCCGCCACGCTTGTCGGCAATGCGCGCTTCGGCGTAGTTGATGAGTGCGTGCCGCATGGCGAGCGCCGCGGCGCGCAGGAAGTGCACTTCGTCGGCAAAGCCGCGTGCATCCCGCAGGCGCAGGTACGCCTCGTGCACCAGTGCGGTGGTCTGCAATGTCTGCCCCGCACCGACCCGGGCGCGCGCGCGCTTCGCAATGCGCTTGAGGTCATCATAGAAAGCCGGCAGCAAATCCGCGGCGATGCGGCGGACTTCGGCCGGGACATTGGCACCGGCCGGCAGCTCCGGGCGATTCGCCCCGGCCTGCGGCGGCGGCTTGTCCACGGCGCTCATGCCGGGATTCTAACGGAATTGGTTCGGGATGGCGGGACCTGCGGCCATATCCGGTTTCTTGAGAGCAGGCGCTTTTTTTCACTCGAGGAGTAGTCCATGTGCCATCTCAAGCACTACCTCACAGTGGGCCTTGTGAGCGTGGCCACCTTGCTGGCCCAGGGCGCCCTCGCGCAAAATGCAAAGAATCACGTGCCCGCCAGGGCCGCGAAATTTTCCAATCCGCCCGTCGTCACTACGCTGGCCCCGCATGTCGCTCCAGTGCTCAAAGCCACGGGTACGGCGACCACCACGCACAGCATCATTTTTGTAGGCGGGCACACAGTGTCTGCCAGCCAAGCAGTGTCTGCCAGCCACCCGGTGTCTGAAAGCAAGGTGGCGCTCAATCCCCAGCCCATCCCTCCCGGCCACGCCAAGAAGTCCACTACGCTGGCGCGATGAAACAGCTGCTCATGATTGTTCTGGCAAGCTCCGTGAGCTGCCTGGTCGCCTGCTCGAAATCCGCGCCGCCGGGCCCGGCGATGCCTGCCGCCAGCGCCCGGACGAATGTTGCCGGCAGCGTGTGCGACCTGAAGTTTCTGAGCAGCAGCGACGTCGCGAATGTGCTCACTTCGCCCATCGTCCGCCCCAAGGACATACCAGGGGACGCGCAATCCTGCAGCTTCGAGACAGGCGGGTTTGCTTCAGTCACAGTTTCGTTGCGTCCGGGCCTGGGACGCAACACGGTCAACAGCTGGCTGGCTGGCAAGATGCCGGTGCCGGCGACGCCGCTGCCCGGAGTCGGCGACAGCGCGGCGTGGCAACCGGATCTGCACGAAGTGATCTCGCAGCGGAACAACGTGCTGTGCGACATCCAGGTCTCGGCAGGCCGGCGCGAAATCAATGGCGGCGATGCCGAATTGCCGCAGCGACTCGGCGCGCTGTGCGACAAGGTACTCACGCGTTATGGAAATCACCTGAGGGCATGACAAGTTGAACTGCGCAAATTGCGGCAATCCCCTCTCCGGCACGGCGCGTTTCTACGGCAAGTGCGGCCACGCCATCGAAAATGGCAATGCGCAAAACAGTAACCGCAGCCGTCGTTGACGCCGGCCGCGGCCGCCGCGCTCAAGCCGGGCTGACTCGCAGGGGCGCGGATGAGCGTTACACCCTGTTGACCGGACGAGCCGCCAACCGACATGTCAGACTGACGAGACGGTGATCCTCATTCTCTTGCCGCCCCTATGCACGGAGTTCTCATGAAAACCACCTCTTTGCTTTCGATCGCCGTCTTGGCGGTCAGCGCTGCCGGCCTCGGCCACGCGGCCGATGACCTGACTGTGGTCTCAAACGTCACGACTAACGGCAAACCGGGCGGGACCGAGACCAACTACATCTCGAGCGACCATATCAAGAACGCCCATTCAGCGGGAACGACCATGATCATCGATCTGAAGAGCGGCGTGATGACGAGCATTGACGAGAAGAAAAAGACTTATTACATCGTGACGAAGCAAGACATGGATGACATGCAGGCCAAGATGGCCGAGCGCATGAACGATCCGAGAATGAAACAAGCCATGGAGGCCATGAAAGGTCTGACTTCCAGCATGGCCTCGTCGACCGAAGTGAAGAGAACCGGCGTGAAGCGCACAGTGGCCGGATTCGCCTGTGAGGAGTGGGTGATTGCGATGAGCCCCATGACGATGACGGAATGCGTCACGAGCGACTTGAAATACCCAGTCGAGAGCTGGGCAGCGATGGCGAAGTTCAGTGAATCGATGCGCAAATCGATGAGCGGCTTCGGTGGGGCTGCGAAAGCGGGCGGGGACTACGCCGAGAAGTTGAGAGCGATCAAGGGATTCCCGGTTGCCACCTCGACGGTCGTCGACGTCGGCGTCATCAAGAGCACGACAACGTCTGAAGTTACCGCAGTGAGCCGATCCCCGATCCCGGCTTCTACCTGGGATGTGCCGGCGGGTTACACCAAGGTGGAGAATCCTATGATGAAGGGCCTCCAAAAGCACGAGCGCTAATCCGAGCGCCTGCCTGACCGTCTGCCATGCATCGCCAGACGCGGTTAAAGCACCACTCTGATGCTGCTGTCCACCTGACTGCGTTCCATGTAGCCGATGGCGGCGGGATTGGCGACCAGGCGCTTCTTCATTTCATCACTGCTCAATACTGCTGTGGGGGGCTGGCCCCGCCCGGTAAATATGATCCTGGACCAGTGTGCCTTGAGCTGGGCCGCAGATTTTCCAGTGTAGAGAGTGTAGAACGCATCGCGCTCGACTGAGCCCTCCCGCAGATCGATCGGCACGGCGTGATACCCGCCCGGAAAACGCGTGGCCTTGCCGAGAAAGATGTCAGCGATCTGGTTCTTGCTCAATGTGATGACCGGGCTATTGGATGAGACTACCGCTACGACGTCGGAACCGGCTGCACCCGCGCCCAGGCACAGCGCCATCGCGCCCAGGGCGACTCCAATGCGGGTCACAAGTCTCATGCTCATCGGGTTCCTTCAGAACACAAAATCGATCGATGCGCTGAATAATTGGATATTGCGTCCCGGCTCAAATCCGGGTTGAACGTTACTGAGCAGGCCCGAAGATGACCCAAGCGTGTTCAATCGCTCGTACTGCAGCTTGAGGGCGGTACTGGGCCTGAAGTCCCAGCGCACTCCCACCATGCTGGTTTTCTGTGATCGCGTGAAGCTCGTCACAGTCGCAGCGAGCCCGCCGTTTAGCTGCGAGGCCGCTGCTGCAAGCGGCGGGGGCAGACCCGCAAGTGGGATACCGGACACGGTGCGCGAGGCGGTTGCCATGCGGGCGAGTGTCAGATAGGGCGTGAACTTGCCGCTCCGGTAGCCTCCCGTTACGTACCAGCCGGTTGGGCTAGAGACTACGCCGGAGCTGTTCACCTTCACCCATTCGGCCATCAGCAGCCACGCGCCGGAATCGTAGCTCCCTCCCGCATTGATGACCGAGTATGGCTGGCTTTCGGGTTTGTATTGCTGGACAAGCGCGAAAGCCCGGCTGCTGGCCGCCTCCTGGCCCGGGATCGTCGCCAGGACATTGCCGAGCTGCGTGAAGCCGTCGAAGAGGGTAGCCACTTGCGGGACGTCTACGTCGAGCAGCAGCGACGTATAACCCAGGCGCACAGTCCAAGGCCCGTACTCCGCGGTCTCGGTGATGTCGAAGAAACGCTTTGCACGCGTATGTCCGACCTGGGCCAGGTTCGCCGAGTACTGACCATACGACACTTTCACCGAATTCGTCACCTCACCAGCATGGAATCGGTACATCGCGTCGATACCGTCTTTCCGATGTATGGGGATCTGTCCGTAGACTTCGAGCGGAGGGCGTACCCACGGCTGCGAGTAGCTCACGAGACCCGAGTCGGACACCATCAAGGTCGAGAGGACAGTGCGACCGATGCGCACGCTGAAATCCGGCGTGATCTGATACTTGACGTTCGCCCATTCGAGCTGCGGAGTCCAGCTGTTGTCGTATTGATGTTGCGAGGCAACCTGTATTGTCGCGGAGAAACGATCGCTCAGCGAGGCTTCGACTTGCAGACCGAGCTTACTGTCGACGCCCATGCTCCAGGGATGGGTGAATCCTGCACCGTTGGGCTGAAAGATACCGCCGACGAAGTCGGCCTGATCTTCGCTCGAATGCGTGACGCCCAGCGTTCCGAAGCCGTTGTATGAAAACTTTGAGGGCTCCGGCTCTACAGATTGAGCTGCAATGCAGGTGGAATAGCCCATCGTCGCAACGATGACGATAGCGATACATTTGTGCATTGCGAGGCTCGCGCGTCAGGTACTGAACACCTGAATGTATATAGTTGAATCGCTCCATGACGTGCGCTGAGCGGGGTTGGGCGCAGCTATTTCCGGTACCACTGCGCATCTTGATTGATTGGGACGCGCTGCAAGTCCGCCTTCGCCGTACGCTGGGGAACTTTTCGCGGCCGATCGCCCGTCAATGCGCCAAAAAAGGAAGCCTGTGGCCAGGACAGACACCATTCGTCGAATCTTGGCACGTGCTGCTGATCCACAGGTTCTGTTCCCAATCATCGCCGCGTTCCTGTTGGCGATTATCTGGATATCAACGCTCGGCGTCGTTCGGGTCAAGCATTCCGCAGCAGAACATGCTGCAGCGGTATCCAGCCGCGAGTTGCTGGATACCTATGAGGCTCAGGTCGTGCGCGCGCTGCGCGAGATCGACTGGACTTTGAATCTCGTCAAGTACTGGCACGAGCGCAAGGATGGACGCGGCGGGCTCCTGGAACTGAAGAACGAAGGTTTGCTGCCCCCGGATCTGCTGTTCGTCGTCAGCATTGCCGACCGCAATGGCGTCATCGTGGACAGCACTCAGCCGTCAGTGGGGCAGAATGTATCCGCGCGGGATTACTTCCAGAAACAGCGCGATGGTGAGTCCTTCTTCATCGGACAGCTTCCCCGCGGTCTCACCGGGGATGCGAAGCTTCAGTTCAGTCATCGGCTGGAGTCCAACGGGGCCTTTGACGGCGTCGTGATTGTCGCGGTCGATGCGGCCTATTTCGTCAGCGTCTATGCGCCCGAGAAGCTTGGCGTGCACGGCGTTTTGGGCATGCTCGGCACCGACGGCATCTTCAGGGTAAGACAGACGGGGGAAATGGTGTTTTCCGGTGACGCCATCGACTACGCGTCCACAGTACCGGCCACCGATGCGATCGACGCGCCTGTGACGGTCTCGATGAACAGCTGGGACGGAGTGCGGCGTTGGACCGTTGCGCGTGAACTGTACGGGTTCCCTGTGGCGGTACTCGTTGGGCTCTCGGCCGCTGAGCAAGCCGCCGCGGTCGAGCATGACGTTCGAACCTATTTGCTATGGGCCGCTATCGCCAGCATCGTGGTCACCGCGCTCGTGATCATTCTGGGCCGCATGAGCTGGCAGCTCGCCCAGGGCCGCCTGCGCGAGGGGGAAACCAAACTGGCGCACGCGCAACGCATCGAATACCTGGCCTATCACGACGGACTTACCGGGCTTCCCAACCGGAGTCTGTTCAGCAAGCTGCTGAGTCAAAGCATCAGCGAAGCGCATCGACACAACCGACATCTGGCCGTTGCGTTTCTCGACCTCGATCGCTTCAAGCAGATCAATGACACGCTCGGGCATGAGGCTGGAGATCAACTTCTCAAGGAAGTAGCGAACCGGCTCAAGGCTTGTGTGCGGGACAGTGACGCGGTGGCTCGTCTGGGCGGAGATGAGTTCGTCGCGTTGTTGCCGGAGTTGGGCGACGGCAAGCACGCGGCAATCGTTGCCCAGAAGATCCTGTCCGTCTTAGCGATGCCGTTCACGCTGATCGGTCAGGAATTCCGCGTCACCGCGAGCATTGGCATCAGCACTTACCCGCAGGACGGCCTCGACGAGCAGACACTCACCAAGAATGCCGACATTGCGATGTATCAGGCGAAGTCGGAGGGTAAGAACAACTTCCAGTTCTATTCGGAGAAACTCAACGCCAACTCACTCGAGCGACTTACGCTGGAGTCCAGCCTGCGGCACGCGCTCGAGCGCGACGAGTTCCGGCTTCACTACCAGGCTAAGCGTGACATCCACACAGGTCTCGTTACGGGCATGGAAGCGCTGCTGCGCTGGGAGCATCCCGACTTGGGACTCGTGGCGCCAATGCAGTTCATTCCGGTGGCGGAGGAGAGCGGGCTGATCGTCCCGATCGGCAAGTGGGTACTCAGGACAGCCTGCGCGCAGAACGTCGAATGGCAGAAACAAGGTTTACCGCCCTTGGGAATCGCGGTGAATCTGACGCCACGGCAATTCAACGACGAGCACGTGGTGCAGGATATCGCATCCATTCTGGCCCTGACCGGCATGACGCCGCGGCTGCTGGAGCTCGAGATTACCGAAAGTCTGTTGATCCACGATGTCGAAGACACCTTGCGTATTCTGACCGAGCTGAAGGGATTGGGAGTCCGGATCGCCATCGACGATTTTGGAACCGGGTACCTGTCGCTGGCGACCTTGCAGAAATTTCCCATCGACACGATCAAGATCGATCGATCGTTCATTCGTGACATCACCGGTCCCACACAGGACGCGGGGCTGGCAGACGCCGTCATCGCGATGGGAAAGGCCCTGAGCCTGACAGTCGTGGCGCAGGGCGTGGAGACACGGGAGCAAGCGAGTTTTCTGCAAGTTCACGCCTGCGACGAATTGCAGGGCTTCTATTTTGAACGGCCGCTGCCGGCCGCTGATTTCAGGAAGTTGCTGCTGGCGCAGGCCACGGATATCACCTATACCGGCAAGTCTTTGATGCTCTAAAGCGCGCCAGGCCAGCGACCTCAGTCGGCGGCCCCGGATTTCTGTGCCGGGCCTGGCCCGAGATGTTTGGCCTCAAACGCTGCTGTGGCGAGCGGCCTGCTATACAGGTAGCCCTGCATCTCATCGCAGTTCAGCACACGCAGCAGCCGCGACTGATCTTCGGTTTCCACTCCTTCCGCGACCACCTTTAGTCCCAGCCCGTGTCCAAGACCAATGATTGTGGAGACCAGGGAAAGGCCATTGGGACTGGTCGTCATATTGGCGACAAATGATCCATCGATCTTGATCGTGTCGATCGGCAATCGGGTCAGGTAGCTCAACGAAGAAAACCCGGTTCCAAAGTCATCGACTGCGATGGTGACGCCCAAATCACGAATCGCCTGCAGGTTTGCGATGCTGTTGTCGATATCCTCCATGACGAGGCTCTCGGTCAGCTCGAGTTCCAACGCGGCCGCGTGCTGGCGCTCGGTTCCGACCACCTGTGCGATCAACCCGATGAAATCACGCTGCCGTAGCTGCAACGGTGACACATTCACGGCGATGCGCACCGCACTGAGTCCCTGCGCCGTCCACCGCTGATGATCCTTGATCGCCTGGCTCAATGCCCAGGCCCCGACCTCAAGAATCAGGCCGGTCTCCTCCAGCGCCGGGATAAATTGCGCCGGTGGTACCAGGCCGGTACGGGGATTGTTCCAGCGCAGCAACGCCTCGGCGCCGGTGATGCGGCCTGTGGCAAGGTTCACTTTGGGCTGATAGTGCAGCACGAACTCCTCGTTGCGCAGCGCATCGCGGAGTTGATTCTCGAGCGTGAGCTTACCGGCCACTGCCTCGGTCATCTTCTGAGTGAACATCATGTAGCGGCTGCCGCTGGTCTTGGCTCGCTTGAGGGCGAGCTCGGCATTGGTGAACAACGTGGCAGCGTCGGCTCCATCATCCGGGAACAAGGCCACCCCGACCTTCGCGGCGACTCGCAACACCGTATCGTTCACCTGAAAGGAATGTTCCACCAACGCCGCCAGCGCCTTTTCCATGAGGCGGGCGGCATCACCATCGGTCGCAATCTTCGGCAACACCATGGCGAAGTGGTCGGCATCTACGCGCGCCAACAGGCTCGCGTCGGAGACATTGAGTGTCAGCCAGCTCGCTACCTGGCGCAGCAGCTCGTCTCCGGCCGGCTGTCCGAGGCTGTCATTGACGGACTTGAACCGTTCCAGGTCGAAAATGCACAGGGCCAGCTTGTAACTGCCGGCTCCCGCGCTGCGCGCATATTGATTCACGCGTTCGAGGAACAGTGTGCGATTTGCGAGCCCGGTGAGTACATCGTAGTACGCGAGATAGTCGATGCGCTCCTGCTTTTCGATGTGATCCACGCCGAACGCGATGTCGCCGGCGAGCTCTGTCAGCAGTTTCATCTCCTCTTCGTCGAAGAAGGCTTTCTCGGCAGCATAAAGGACAAATACGCCTACCGCGGAGCCGGAGACGATCAGCGGCAGAATCGCCATCGAGACAATTCCCTGGCTCATGCGCGCCGGGGTGAGCACCATGGTGGTATCTCCAACGATCTCATTGGTCACTACGGCGCGCTTTTCCCGCACCGCGCGCGCGGTCATGCTGTTGCCATTCAGTGCGATTGCCTCAAGGAGGCTGGAGCGCCCATCGACGAGCGCGAGCAGATCTTCATCCGCCCCTTCCGCCGCCACCGGCACAATGAGCTGTGCACTTCTGTCTACCATGCCGATCCAGGCCATTTTGAATTGCCCCTGCTGCATGGCAATGCTGCAGGCTCCCTGGAACAGTTCATCCCTCTCGTTCACTCGCACGATGAGCGAATTGATCTCGCTCAGCATTCCGTAGACTCGATTCAGGCGCTTGAGGCGGGTCGCAATGAGCCGCTGCTGTGTTATATCTTCGCCTATGCTCGCCGTGCCGGTCACTGCTCCGCTGAGCGAGCGCAGCACAGAGTTGCTCCAGCGAATAAGCCGGCGCTCGCCCGAACGGGTGAGGATCTCGTTCTCGACCTGCCTGGCTACCGGCCGGTCGTGCAGCAGGGCTTCGAATTCGGCCGTCGGGCCATCGATCAGCGGCGGTACAAAGAGCACGAACCAGTCCTGGCCAATGACCTCCTCGATGCTCCAGCCGCTCAGCCGCAGCAAGTAGTCATTGCAATAGGTGATCAGGCCCGCACCGTCGAGCATCACCGCGGCCAGCTCGACATTGTTGAGCAGGTCACTGAAACGACGTTCACTTTCCCGCAACGCCTTTTCGGACTGCATCCGTGCGCTGATGTCCTGGGCCATGACGAAAATGCCGATGACTTTTCCATCCGTATCGCACACCGGCACCTTGTCGGTCTGGACCCACGCCTGCACGCCGTTCACCGTGGCGAGGCTTTCGACGATTCCAAGCTTGGGCACGCGACTGCGGATGACCTCCAGGTCGTCCGCGTAGTACTTCGCAGCCTGGTCCGGATAGATCTCCTCGGTTGCCCGGCCCTCGATTTCGCGCACCTCTCGCCCGGCAGCGTGCGCCACCTGCTTGTTGACACGCAGGATGCGGTTTTCGGTGTCCTTGAACCAGATCATGGCAGGCAGCAGGTCGAACAAGGCGCGCAATTCCGTCCGCTGTTGGAGCAGGGCGTCGTGCATCTGCTTTTGCTCGGTGACATCGATATGCATGACGACGGCACCGCTGGGGGGATTTCCTGCGAGTGGCGAAACGCTCAAGCGGAACCAGCGTTGCTCGGATGACGAGTGGCAAGGATATTCGAATGCAAAGGAAGCGCGTTCGGCGCCCAGCACGGCCCGGATACCATTCGCTACAGCCGCTCCTCCGTCCGAATCGGGTCCGCGTGCAGCGTCGCATAGGTCAGGATAGTTGAGGCCGATCCCATATTCCGGGCTCTTCAGGCAGTAGCGCACGGCAGAACGGCGCCATGTCTCGTTGACCGAAATGATGCATCCCTGTACGTCGAGCAGCGCGATTTGCGCCGGTAGCGCGTTAAGAATGGCTGATTGTCGCGCGGCCTCGCTATCGCGCAACTGCTCTTGGGCGTGCAACAGCAGAAAGGAACGGCCGTCGCGACTTGCCACCGAGTCGACTTCGCCGGCTGTGAGCTGCTCCAGACGCAGCAGGCTTGAGTGCACGAACTCGATCAGCCTGGCGACCTCGTCGGCGCCACCTTCAACAGGTGAAGGCACTGGCATGCCTATGCCGCAGAATTCTCGAGCCCGAGCGCCGCCAACACAGTGGAGGACTGGCTGAGTGTGCCGACAATTCTTACGTCTGGAGCTGGCACGAATCGAATAAGTGTCGGAGTCATGAAGACACCGGCTGCCAGCGCGCGTTCTGGCTGACGCAGCACGTCAACGATCTCTATGGTATGCCGACCTGCCAGGTGAACGTTGCATATCCGACGCAGGTTGGTCACCGCCAGCGCCGAATTCTGCGTATGGTCGGCAATGTAGAGCCGAAACTTGCACACCCCTGCGCGTTTCATTTTCGTGTGCCGGCGCGAGGCTTGACCGCGGCATCGGCGCCGCGCAGTTCGCGCATCCGGTCGGCGCCGCGCTTCTGCGCCCGGCCACGATTCGCGGTTGCACGGGCAAGCAGTGTCTTCTCGACGGACTTCGCCACCAGTTCGGTCTGCAGCGATTTTGCGCGCACCTGCAGCACTGCCTCTTCGGCGTCGAGACTGACGCGCTTGAGCTCGTCCGCGACCTCGGCATCCTCATTCGCGAGCCGCATGGCGGTTTCCTTTTCCCACCGCAGCGCGCCCATGAGCACCTCGCCGCCGGCGGTGTAGGTGTCTGCGATCGTCACCCCCTCGCTGCTGAGCACCAACTCGCGCACCTGGTTCGAGTGTGCGGTGCCGCGCGACTTGATGATCGACATCCCCCGGTTGCGCTCGCCCGCCTGGACGAGATAGTTCAGGTGTAGCCAGGTATCGGCCATGGTGGAAATGTGCAGGGCCGTGACCCCTTCGGCGTTGCTGGCGAGTTCATCGTGCAGGCTGGTGCACACCAGCGTAATGCCGCAGGCTTTCGACCAGTCAACCAGGCGCTCGGCTACGCCATGCGCCGTCAACTCGTTTCCAGAACGGGACAACGTGGAGACAGGGTCGATGACCAGGCAGCGTGCATCGTGTTCCTTGGCAAGGGCCTTGATGTGCACCATCAGGCTCTCGGCGCTGCCCGTGAGGGCGCGAGCCG
Source organism: Gammaproteobacteria bacterium (assembly GCA_041690895.1). Lineage (GTDB taxonomy): Bacteria > Pseudomonadota > Gammaproteobacteria > Steroidobacterales > Steroidobacteraceae > Bog-1198. The sequence goes on along the minus strand of JBEPVT010000083.1, from coordinate 1,973 downwards.
AGATCATGCGCAACCGGCCGTTCTTGATATGGCGTCCGAGCTGTATTCCGACCGAAGTCAGGTTGCGCACCACCTCGGAGCCATCCGAGTCGAAGCTCACGAACATCGTGCGCTCGCCGCGCCGGCAGGCAGCCTCGGCGAAGGCGGCACTCAGGGTCGTCTTGGCAGTGCCGGGAAAGCCGGTGATCAACACCGTTGCGCCCCGGTAATAGCCCCCCCCGCCGAGCATCGTGTCGAGGCGTTCGACGCCGCTGGAAACACGTTCCGAGCTGACATGGGTGTCCGTGCGGCCCAGTGCGCGCGCCATGGCAACGTCGAAACCATTCTTGCCGATGACGAATGGCGATTCGTCCTCGTTGAAGCGCGAACCGCGGTACTTCTGCACGCGGAGATTGCGTTGCGATACGCCCATTTCCAGGCGATGGTTCAATGCGATCGAGCAATCCACCATATATTGCAGGAAACCATAGCCCGGACTGTCAAAGGAGCTGAATGTGTCGTTGTCCGCCTTGGCCGTTATGAGGCCGGTCAGGCCCTGTGCGACCAGCCAGGTGTGCAGGCGGTACATTTCCGCTCGCTTGGAAGCCGCATCGGGCAGGAGTGCCAGGACGACATCCAGCGCGTCGAACACGATGCGCTGCGCCTTCATCTTGCGGGCCTTGACGCCCAGTGCCGCCAACATACCGCTGATGTCGAAAGTGCCCGCCTGGATAAGGTCCGGCAGCGGTTGCGCGTCGACGAAGAACAGTTTGCGGCGCTGCAAGTCTTCCAGCTTCCAGCCAAACGTTGCGCAGTTGGCAACGATACGGGCGGGCGTCTCCTCAAAAGCCACGAAGATCCCCGGCTCCGTCAACTTGCCGGCGCCGTGGGCGAGGAATTGCAATGCGAATATCGTCTTGCCAGAACCTGGCCCACCCAGGAGCAGCGTTGTCCGGCCGCGCGGCAGACCGCCGCTGGTGATCTCATCGAATCCAGTGATGCCAGTCGCGGCTTTGCCGGGATCAGGAGGGGCCCGGAGAGGTGTTTTCATGTTGAGTCCGGCAGAGGGAGGGGAGTCGCGCCCGGCGGATAAAGGGGGACACCGCATGCCTGCATACGCCGCACAGGTGCCGAGCGATGTGATGAATGTGCTTGATGCCTTAGTGGGGCACCGGGGAAGCAGACGTTGGGGGCAATTGGGGTTCCGGTACGCTGCGCCAGGGAGATCAATTCAGCCATCGCGAAAGAGAGCAAGGTCCACCTGCTCACGCTGAAGAGTAGCGACCAATTGTTCCACGGAGATCGGCACGCCTTGACCTATGTCCTTGGACGCCTCGTGCCTTTTTCTCACTTTGGCCTTGCAGTCCCGAACCAACTCATTGCGGCTCGTGGTCACGAAGTCGTGCAGCATGGAGACAATCTCGCAGGAACAAGCGCCGGGAGTGTACCCGTCGCTACCCCACCAGCTTTTCAGACTTTTCCTGACACGTCTGTTCGCTACCGCACGTCGCCTGTGATGGCTTTTGGCGAGCACCATTTCGAGCTGGCCACCGGCATGCCCCCCTTATTCAAGAGCGCTGTACCGTTCGAAGGCCCGGTGCTTGTTGCAATTTATATCTTCACAGCAATACTGACCCTCGCGGTGATCGCCACGAGGTCAGCATTCACCAACGGCTTCGCGCGGCTCCTGCCCGGCCCCTATCACGTGCCAATATCCTTTCACTTGCCCAAGCTGTTGCCACTTGGTTTGCTGATCTTCTGGTTCATCCGTGTGCGCTTTACCCGATGGCATCAGAAATGACGCGAAGGGGCCGCCATTCCTGGTAGCGTCAGCCGTTGAAAACCAGATACTTGGAAGGATGCCGGCGGATGTTGCGCGTCAGGCATTCATGATCCGGGACAAAACGGCCTGATGGATTCTGCGGGGCGTGGCCCACATGAAGGCGACGGTCAACTTGTTGGCCAAACCGGGGACCACACTGATGCGGCCGGCG
>JBEPVT010000082.1:0-18156 GCA_041690895.1 Gammaproteobacteria bacterium | reverse complement strand
ACTAGTAGTCTTCGGTTCAATGATCATCATGGCGAATCTCAAATTTTTAGGTAACTGCGCCAGAGGCGCGCAACGATTCGATTCTTCCCTCGCTATAGCCGATCTGTCGCAGCAGCGCTGCTGCATCGGTGCCATCCGCGATTTTTGGCATGACGGGCTCTGTCGCTGCCGTGGCGGAGAAGCGCGGCGCCGGCCGCGGCTGCATCACCCCATCCACATTCATGAATGTCTCACGCGCCGCGTTGTGAGGATCACTTGGCGCCTCGGCCATGGAAAGCACCGGTGCAACGCAGGCATCGCTGCCTTCAAATATTGCGCACCACTCAGCCCGAGTTTTGGTGACAAATATATCGGCGAGCCGCTCTTTGAGCGCCGGCCATACGTCTCGGTCATGTTGGCGGGCATAGTCAGCTGTTTCAGGAATACCTAATCGGCGTAGAAACTCGGAATAGAATTTCGCTTCGATCGGCCCGATCGAGAGGTGACCGCCATCCGCGCATGCGTACGTATCGTAGAAGTGCGCGCCGGTATCCAGCATGTTGCTGCCGCGTTTGTCGGACCACGCCCCTTGCGCGGCCAAGCTCCAAATCATCGAGGCGAGCAGTGCCGACCCATCTACCATCGCACAATCGATCACCTGCCCCTGGCCGGTGTTTTTGGCGTGCAAAATCGCAGCAAGCATTCCGAATGCCAGCAGCATGCCGCCGCCGCCAAAATCACCAACGAGGTTGACGGGCGGCGTCGGTTTATCGCCGGCACGCCCGACACAGTCCAGCACGCCTGACAAAGCGATGTAATTGATGTCGTGTCCGGCGGTGTGAGCACGGGGCCCGGTTTGGCCCCATCCCGTCATTCGCCCGTACACCAGCTTGGGATTGTCCTTCAACAGCAGCATCGGACCGAGTCCAAGCCGCTCCATTACGCCGGGTCGAAATCCCTCGATCAACCCGTCAGAGGTTTTGCACAGATCCCGCACCGCCTCGACACCCGCCTGCTGCTTCAAGTCCACCAGCATGAACTTTCGCGAGCGGGCGAGGATGTCCTTGCTCAGATCGAATATGCCCGCGCGCTCGGCCGCGGGAGGCACGATACGGATCACTTCCGCGCCATGATCCGCGAGCATCATGGCGCAAAACGGCGCTGGCCCAATACCGGCGATCTCAATGATTCTGAGCCCTGCCAATGTTCCGGTAACCCCGCACGAATCTGCTCCGAGCAATGTTCGCTCCCGCATCGATTAAAGAGCCGCCGAGTAACGTTGATGCTAGCATCATCCTACTGATCGACGGCGATACACAATACCGAGCGGGGACGGCAATCAAAAATCTAAAAGCCAGCGCCCTGTGAATCGGCTCAGGGGCTGGTCACACCGCAAACCGGTTGCGGACACAATTCGCGAGCTTGAGGGGTCCGGCTCGACAACGCTGAACCGTGTTCTTGGACCACTCGACCTGGTGCTCGTCGGCGTCGGCGTCATCGTCGGCGGCGGGATTTTTATCGTCACTGGAAACGCCGCGGCGCAATTCGCGGGGCCTGCGATCGTGCTGTCTTTCCTTATTGCCGGCGTGGGTTGTGCGCTGACTGGCATGTGTTATGCCGAGCTCGCCGCCATGATTCCTGCCGCGGGCAGTGCCTACTCATTTACCTATACGGCTCTAGGCGAGGCAGCGGCGTGGGTCATCGGCTGGAATTTGCTGTTGGAATATGTTTTCGCGGCGTCCTATGTCTCAGTGGGTTGGTCTGGCTACCTCATGTCGTTGTTATCGCAGTGGGGTGTGAGCGTGCCGTCGTCGCTGACGACTGCACCGTTCGCCATTGGGCCGCACGGCTTGACCACCACCGGAAGCTGGATCAATGGGCCTGCTGCGTTGTTCGCTGTCGCGATCGCGCTGGTTGCGCTGCGCGGCGTGCGTTTATCGAGCATCGTCAATGGAGTCATCGTGGCCCTGAAAGTGGGGGCGCTGCTGCTCGTCGTCGGGTTCGGCATCCGGCACGTTCAGCCGCACAATTGGACGCCGTTTATTCCCGCCAATGAGGGCTTCGGGCGCTATGGCTGGAGCGGCGTACTGCGGGCGGCCGCCGTAGTATTCGTCTCCTATCTGGGGTTCGATGCTATTGCCACGCTGGCCCAAGACACGCGCAACCCGCAGCGCAATGTTCCCATCGGCATCCTCGGTTCACTGGGCGCCGTCGGTCTGCTCTACATTGCCGTCGCGCTGGTGCTTACCGGGCTCGTGTCCTATCAGCTGCTCGACAGCCCCAGTCCGCTCTCCGTCGCGCTTCGCGGCGGAGGCGCCTCGCTCGCCTGGCTGCTGCCGATCGTTGATCTCGCGGCGGTGATCGGATTGGGCTCCGTCGTGCTGGTCGTCATGCTTGCACAGCCGCGGATACTCATGGCAATGGGAGTCGATGGGCTGGTCCCCGCAGCGTTTGCCCGCGTGCATCCGCGATTTCGCACTCCCCACTTAGGGACAATGATCTGCGGACTGTCGGTCGCGCTGCTGGCCGGGCTATTTCCGCTCTCTATTCTCGTCCAGCTGGTGTCCGTCGGCACGCTGATGGTGTTCATCGCCGTGTCGCTGTCGGCGATGGTGCTGCGGCGGGTCGATCCGGGCAGGCCGCGTCCCTTTCGCACACCCTGGGTACCGATCGTGCCAATCGCCGGCATCCTCGTGTGTGTCATTCTCTTGACCCTGATACCCCTGCGCACCTGGGCGGTATACGGTATTTGGGTGACGCTGGGACTTTCGATTTATCTGGTCTATGGCGCTCGTAGCGCAGCGCAACTGCGCGCGCAAGCGGTGATGTCTCCTCCGTCCTAACGCACTACTGCGATTCTTCGGTCTTGATCGCAATCGGCGTGAGCGCGCACTTCGACGGTCCGTGAGGTCCTAGCGTCCGACCAAGCGCGCTAGGTGCGCGGGATAGCGATCTCCATGCACCTCAATTTTTGAGGCACTTCTATCGATTTCGCGTAGATCCTCTGCGCTGAGTTCGACCGCCGTTGCGCCCACGTTTTCCTCCAGGCGGCTCAGCTTCGTGGTACCGGGGATCGGAACGATCCAGGGTTTCTGCGCGAGCAGCCATGCTAGCGCAAGCTGCGCGGGCGTCGCGTTCTTGCGTGCAGCGATCACGCCCAGCACGTCGAGCAGCGCCCTGTTTGCCTTGCGTGCTGCAGGCGTGAAGCGCGGGACGCCGTTGCGAAAGTCGGTGCTGTCGAACGTCGTGTTCTCATCGATCTTACCCGTGAGATATCCCCTGCCGAGGGGGCTGAACGGGACCAAGCCGATGCCAAGTTCCTCCAGCGTGGGCAACACTTCTGATTCGGGCTCCCGCCACCACAACGAGTATTCGCTCTGCAGAGCAGTCACCGGTTGCACTGCGTGAGCGCGACGAATCGTCTGTGCGCCCGCTTCCGAGAGCCCGAAGTGCTTGACTTTGCCTGCCTGGATCAGCTCCTTCACAGTGCCCGCGACATCCTCGATCGGCACGTCGGGATCGACCCGGTGCTGGTAGAACAGATCGATTGTCTCGATGTTGAGCCGCTTCAGCGACGCCTCCGCCACCTCTTTTATATGCTGCGGGCGGCTGTCCAGGCCCGCATGCTTGCCATCGACGATGCGAAAGCCGAACTTGGTGGCGATCGACACCTGTTGGCGAAATGGCGCAAGCGCTTCGCCCACCAGTTCCTCGTTCGTAAACGGGCCGTATATCTCGGCGGTATCGAAGAACGTGATGCCGCGAGCTATGGCCGCGCGAATCACCGCGATCATTTCTTGCTTGTCGCCGGCCGGTCCGTAGCCAAAGCTCATGCCCATGCAGCCGAGACCGAGCGCCGATACCTCTAAATTGCTGTTACCCAACTTTCGCTTCTGCATGACATCTCCTAAGACGACTAGAATGGACCCAAGCGGTTCTCACGGGGAAAGAGTGATGTTACGCCGGATGGAATGACATGAACATTGAAGACATCGTAGGCCTATCACCTGTGATTCCCGTGTTGACGCTCAACGATGTCGCGCACGCGGTTCCAGTCGCCCGCGCGCTGCTGGCCGGCGGACTGCGGGTATTGGAAATAACGCTGCGCACCAGCGTCGCGATTCAGTGCATCGCATCGATCCGCGCAGCACTGCCCGCAGCCGTTATTGGTGTCGGTGCGTTGACGCGCCCTGCGGATTTCGCCACCGCGGGTCAAGCGGGGGCGCAATTTGGAGTGAGTCCTGGGCTCACGCCTGAGTTGGCCGCGGCAGCGCGTGGCGCACGATTTCCGCTGCTTCCCGGGGTGATGACACCCACCGATATCATTGCGGCGCGACACGCGGGCTACCACACGCTGAAATTCTTTCCCGCGGCAGCCGCCGGCGGCGCCCCGATGCTAGGCTCGCTCGGCGCGCTTTTCCCAGATGTCGTGTTCTGTCCCACCGGCGGAATCACCGTCGCGAACGCTGCAGACTATCTGGCGCTTACCAACGTGGTGTCTGTGGCCGGATCTTGGATCGCGCCCCCTGACATGATCAGAGCCGGTAATTGGGAAGGCATCGAAGCTTTGGCACGAGAAGCGGCGACACTCAAGACCTAGAGCGGAGCGTGTCGGCTGCGCTGCCCGCTGCGCCCGTTAGCCTCCTTTGTCGAAGTCACCGGCCTTGACGCTGACAAAGTGGTCGGGGGCGATGTAGTGCTGCATGGCCTTTTGAGCCGCGTTCGGGCTGGTGAATTCAACGCCCTTCTCGAAGTTCGCGTCCCAGTTAAAGTCGCGGTTCAAGTAAAGATGTTCGGCCAAATCCCTCGCAAGCGCGGCGTCGCTGGAGCGATTGACAGTCATCGATGACAAGATGCCGGATTTGGCGGCGGTAATCTCCTCGGCAGTGAATCCGTTGGCGAGAACTTTGGCGATTTCTTCTTTGGCATCGCTCTCCACTTTAGCGGTGTTTTGCGGGGCGCTGATCGCAAAGATGGAGAAGGAACCGACTGCATCGAGAGGCTCCGCATGCACCTGGGCCCCTACGCCGTAACTCAGACCGTCTTTTTGGCGAATACGGGTGGCGAGGCGAGAATTCAAGAGACCGCCGCCCAGGATTTCGTTTGCAACGCGTAACGCGGGATATTCCGGATCATCGTCGCGCAATTTGAGATTGCTGCCGATCAGCAAGATGGCGTTGGTTTTGTCCGGTGTTGCGAAAGCTTTGGAATCGCTCACGGTCTGCTTGTAGATACTTATCGGGCGCTCATAGGCGCTCGGGCTCTTCCAACTTCCCAATAATTCGCTGAGTTGCTTGGTTACCGCGGACCCAGAGAAGTTACCGACGAATGCGGCTTCCGCATTGCTCGCGCCGCAGAACCGTTTGTAAAACGCCTGAACCTCGGCAAGCGAGATCGCTTTAACAGCCGCCACCCGTTCATCCAGAGTCGGAACGTAGCGGAAGTCTCCCTGCGCATATGGCGACAGGGAGCGCCGAATCGCAAGGCCCGCTATCGAGTTGGGATCCAAGCGGGCCGCATCGACGCGCGCGAGACTTTCGCGCCTGATCTCTTCGAGATCGTCAGCAGGAAATGCCGGTTTCTGCAGTACCTCAGAAATGAGCCGCAATGTCGGCTCAAGATTGGCCTGTGGCGTCTCAAAATTAACACCGACGCCCGCAGCGCCGCCGTTGATCCGCAGCGTCGCTTTGAGTCCTGTCAGTTCGTCTTGGATCTCTTGGCGAGAGTGCAATTGCGTACCGCGCATCAGCAACGCCGCCGTGAAAAAGCCAACATCGGCCTTGTTCTGCAACGCGGCAACAGTGCCAAAATGCATCTCAATAACGCCGGTGACGCGGTCGCCCTTGGTCTTTTTGACCAGATAAGCGGTCTTGATCGACCCTGCCATCCCGCGACTGACTCGCGCCTCGATATTTGCCGGTGTCGCGACAAAATGTTCGCCTGCGGCGACTGCTGCCTCGCCCGCATAGCCGGCGAGCAAAGCGTCGAGTTTTGGTGCGGGCGTGATCGCCGCGCGAACCGGCTTGTCGTCCGGGACAAATGTCCCGACGGTGAGGTTCGAATCAACGAGGTAGGTATTGGCGACGCGCTTGACGTCCCCAACGGTGACCTTCTTGGTCTGATCGCGATCCCAGAACAGCAGGCGCCAATCGCCGATCGCGACGTTCTCGCTCAAATTGCTCGCCACGTCGGGCGATGAATTTAAGAGCCTCTCGAACCAGTTGAATTCATCCTTGCGGACTCGTTCGAGCTCATCCTGCTGGAATTCTTGCGTACGCACGGTTTGCAAAATGGCGTTAAGCTCACGGCGAACGGCGGTCAGATCGCCATCTTTCGAGACGCGCACGGAAATCATCAAAAATCCCGGGTCGTACATCGCTTCAAGATCAGCTGAGGCTGAAACTGCCAATTTCGTCTCCACCAAGCGCTTGTAGAGCAGGCCGGCCGGCTTTTCATTCAAGAGTGCAGCCAACAGATTCAAAGACACGCTGTCGGGATGCGCATCCGCGGGTACGTGGAAGGCTTCGTCGAGTATTTGTTGGCTGCCCGTGCGGCGTAGACTTACCTCTCGCATTCCATCCTGAGGCGGTTCCGCGGTATAGAAATTAGGCAGCACGCGAGTCGGCGTCGGGATGGCGCCGAAGACTTTCTCGATGTACGACAGCGTTGCCTTTGGCTCGAATTTGCCGGCAACGATCAGTGCCGCGTTATCCGGCTGATAATAAGTGCGATAGAACTTTTGCAGGCGTTCGATCGGCACGCCCTCGATATCGGCACGCGCTCCAATGGTCGGATGACCGTAGTTGTGCCACAGATACGCCGTTTCCAGCACGCGCTCGCGCAGCACCAAAGCGGGATTGTTCTCGCCACTCTCGAATTCGTTGCGTACCACCGTCATTTCAGTGTCGAGGTCCTTCTTGGCAATCAAGGAATGGGTCATGCGATCGGCCTCCATGCCCAAGGCCCACTCAAGATTCGGCACGGTCGCCGGGAGGGTTTCGAAATAGTTGGTCCGATCGTAGGCCGTGGTCGCATTCGCATGGGCGCCGCGGCTGCTCAATTCGTCCATGATCTTCGGATGAGACGGCGTGCCCTTGAAATTCATATGCTCAAGCATGTGCACCATGCCAGTCTCGCCGTAACTCTCGTGGCGTGAGCCGACTTTGTAGGTCACGTTGATGCTAACGGTGCTGCTTGATTCATCCGGATACAGGAGCACCTGAAGGCCGTTCGGCAGCCTGTACTCGGTCACGCCCTCGATGCTGCGTACTGGTTGTGCGGTTGCTTGCGCCTTCGGCACGGCTGCAAAACCGGCGACGCTTGCAAATCCTGCAAGGCCTAGGATTACAATTCGCACGGGCGACAGCCGAGAAGCAGAATAGGTCATTGGGTCTCCAGGAAGCACAGGGGCAAGGCAGCGCGCCTAAGGCACGACGAAAGACCTTCAAATCGGGGCTTAGGTTCCGCCCGGTATCGGTCAAAGATGCGCTCACAGCGAGATCATAAAACTCATCCCTTAAACGTGCCTTAAGGGCTGCGGGCAACGGGTGGTGCTGCGACTGCCGCTGGAATTAAATCCACGAACCAGAATCCTTTGGTCGTTGTCGGGCCGGTAGCGGCCGGAATGGGAATATTCACGGCCGAATCCGGCAGCGTGGCCAAAACGTTAATCGGCGCGGTGGCAGGTAGCAGCGGCCGATACACAACCTCGCCAATCTCAAAAACAACCGGTTGCCGAAAGATTGGTCCGTCATACACGAAGCTGTGGTATTCGCCATTTTCACCGCAGGGATCAACGCTGACCGGCAAGTCGCGTACGAAAGCGGCGTCCAACGATCGGCCCACATCGTTTCGCGTCAACTGAGCATCATTGGCGCAGCAAATGATGGCCTTGAAGCGCCGATCGATGAATTCCTGCGCAAGCGCACGGGTATCTTCCGTCCATAGCGGAAAAACGCCCGTCATGGCCAAGTCGGCGAGCAGGCTCTCGCGCCACTGCCGCAAATCTTCGAGGAAGATATCGCCGAAGATGACGTTGGTGATGCCTTGATTCTTGAAGATCGCCAACGCTGCACGGAAGGCAGGCACATAGTCGTCATTGCTGCCTCGGCCCGCGACATACATTTTGTGCGCGGGAATGCCGATCGCTTGCGACTGCAAGTCGATCAGCTCCTCGCGCACCCCGTGCATGGACACCCGCCGAAATTCCGCATTCACGGTCGTAATCAATGCGCGCACTTCATATGCTCCGCTGCGCTGTACGCGATCGAGCGCCAACCCCGAATCCTTGCCGCCGCTCCAGAACGCGACCGCCGGCTTCACTTACGCCGACCTTTGGGCTTTCCCGATGCCCGCTTGTCGCGCCGAGAGATCTGGAATCCTGGTCTGGCGCGTCTCGCTTTTGCTTTCGTGCGGAGGGACGGCCGCTTCGAGGACGCGAAACTCCACGCCAATGCCAACAGATCTTGAAGCTCTTGAGCGCCTATCCGCGACAACCGATTTCTCTGACCGCGTCGAATGTTAGGGACGCTTTTGCCATCGATTTTGTTCCTTAATGACCCGCGCCCCACTAGCGCGCGAATTGTCTCATCATCTTGTTTCTGGATGTCACTGCGCGTAGAGAGATCCCCCGTCTCTATGCTGTTTTATTCGTCTCATCAATAAGTTACACTATTATTGTGACACGCGATCGAGATTTGCACCGATGCCTCACTGCGCATGATTTGAAACGGCACACCAGCGGGCTGTTTGCGCCCTCTTGTATCATACTCATCCCACCTTCGAGGTCGTATGCAGCTTCGCACTTTGGGTCATTCAAGTTTGCAGATCGCTCCGGTGTGTCTCGGCGGCAACGTATTCGGCTGGACCGCGGATGAAGCTGCGTCATTTTCAGTGCTGGACGCGCTGCTCGATGCCGGGCTCAACTTCATCGATACCGCGGATGTGTATTCCGTGTGGGTGCCAGGACATCGGGGCGGCGAGTCCGAGACGGTCATCGGCAAGTGGTTGAAGCGCAGCGGACGGCGCAAAAATGTCGTGATCGCGACTAAGGTGGGCATGCAGATGGCTGCCGATCGCAAGGGATTATCTGCGGTACACATCAGCCGATCGGTCGAGGATTCATTGCTACGATTGCAGACCGATCACATTGATCTTTATTTCTCCCATTGCGACGACCCGACCGTACCCCTCGAAGAGACGCTGGGGACTTATCAAAAATTGCTTACCGCAGGCAAGATTCGCGCGATCGGCGCGTCCAACTATACTGCCGCGCGTTTGAAGCAAGCGTTTGAGGTGAGCCGGAAAAGCGCGCTGCCTCGGTACGAGGTGTTGCAGACGCACTATAATCTTTATGCGCGCTCCGACTACGAATCCGAGCTCGAGCCGTTGTGCCTGCAAGAACAAATCGGCGTCGTGAGCTATTTCGCGCTGGCTTCTGGTTTTTTGAGCGGCAAATATCGCACGGCCGCGGACGCCTCAAAGAGTGCGCGCGGCAAAGGCGTGGTCGAGAAATTTCTCAATGCGCGTGGTCTCAAGATTCTGGCAGCGCTCGATGATGTCGGCAGGCGTCATCGCAGCTCTCCCGCCAGTGTGGCGCTGGCCTGGCAGATCGCGCGGCCTAGCATTACTGCCCCCATCGCCAGCGCAACGACCGTAGAACAGTTGAACGAATTGGTCGCGGCCACCCGGTTGCACCTGGATGCGGCCGACATCGAGCAATTGAACGCAGCCAGCTCCTAACATTCAGTAATTCGCAGTGATGGCGTTCGGACCGCTTGCCGTCGGGGCCGTGCCAATCGCAGTCAGTGCCCCGCTAGTACCGATCGTGTACTCAGACACCGTGCTGTCATTGAAGTCGGCCACATAGACGTCGCTGCCCGTCGGGTCAATCGTGATGAACCACGGACCGCTGCCGGTCGGAACCGTGCCGATCGCGCTCAACGCACCACCCGCACCGATCGAGTATTCGGACACGGTGTTGCTGCACCAGTTCTCGACATACACGTAGCGCCCAGAAGGGTCCACGCTGACTGATTCGGGGCAGCTACCACTCGATATGCCGCCGATGGGTGTCAGCGTCCCGTTGCCATTGATCGCGTATTCGGACACTGTCGCATCGTTGTAATTCGCGACATAGGCATAGCGGCCGCTGGGATCGACGGTCACGGATTGAGGGTTATTGCCGGTCAGAGCGCTACCGATCGAGGTGAGGAGTCCGTCTACACCGATCGAATACTCGGACACCAAATTGCCAGTTTCATCCGCCACATACAAATAGTGGCTCGCGGGATCGGCGCTGACCGAGATCGGCGAGCCTGCCGCCGCGATGTTGCCTAACGCCGTGAGCGCTCCACCTGCGCCGATCGCGTACTCGGAAACGGTGTCGCTGGCCAGATTAGCCACATAGAAATATTGCCCCGTCGTATCCAGCGTGATGGAGGCTGGCTCGCTGCCAGCGGCGATCGTGCCCATGCTGGCGAGCGCGCCGCCCGAACCCACTGCATATTCGGAGATTGTGCCGTCGCTCCAATTGGCGACATATAGATATCGACCGGTCGGATCGGCGACAACGGCGTTCGGTTCTCCGCCGGCCGCCACCGTGCCGACCAAGGTAAGCGCGCCTCCCGCCCCGATGGAGAACGACGAGACGCTATTGCTATTTTGATTCGTTACAAAGGCGTACTCCGGCGCCGCGGTCACACTCAATGTAGCTGCCGGTGAGGCGATGCCTCCCAATGCCGCGCTGATCGAGGCTTGACCCAGCGCGCCACCCGCCGCAAGTCCATTAGAGCCTGCTGCATTGCTGATCTTAGCGACGGTGAGATTTGAACTCGTCCAAGTCGCGGCGGCGGTTAGGTTCTGCGTCGAGGCGTCGGTGTAGGTTCCCGTCGCGGTGAACTGCTCCTTTGTTAGGCTGGCAATGCTGACAGTGCCTGGCGTTACCGCGATCGAGACGAGCGTAGCCGGCGTGACCGTCAAACCGGTGGACCCCGAGACGCCGCCCGAGGTTGCCGTAATGGTCACGGACCCCTGAGCCACGGTGTTCGCGAGGCCATTGGAGCCCGGCACGTTGCTAATCGTTGCAACGCTGATGTCTGAGGAGTTCCAAGTGGCCGCCGCGGTCAGCGATTGCGTCGAGCCGTCGCTATAGTTTCCGGTGGCGGCGAATTGTTGGTTTGTGCCATTGGCGATGCTGGGATTGGCGGCGATGACCGCGATGGAAACGAGCGCCGCGGGGGTTACCGTCAATCCGGTCGAACCCGAGATGCCGCCCAGGGCTGCGGTGACGGTGACAGAACCCGAAGTGAGCGTCGAGGCGAGGCCGTTTGATCCGGCGGCATTACTCAGCGAAGCGATACTGCTGTCCGAAGTGTCCCAGTTGACCGAACTGGTCAGATCCTGCGTCGAGTGATCTGTGTAGGTGCCAGTAACCAAGAATTGCTGCTGAGTTCCATTGGCGATGCTCGGATTTGTTGGAATCACAGCGAGCGAAACCAACTTGGCCGCGGTGACAGTAAAACTAGTGGACCCGGCAATACTGCCGAGCGCAGCTCCGATCGTTGTCGATCCTTGGGTTGAGCTCGTGACAAGTCCATTCGACCCTGCGGCATTGCTCACGTCGGCGACACCGACGTTACTCGAACTCCAGCTCAGCATCGCAGTGAGATTTTGCGTCGAGTTGTCTGTGTAGCTCCCAGTCGCCGTGAGCTGTTGTGTAGTGCCGTTGGCGAGGCTCGGATTTGTCGGCGTTATCGCGATCGACACCAGTGTTGCTGAAGTCACGGTCAAACCGCTCGAACCCTGGATCGTGCCCATTGTCGCCGTGATAGTCACGGTGCCCGTATTAAGCGCCATTGCACGCCCTTCAAAACCCGGCGCATTGCTGATGCTAGCTGTCGTCGCGTCGGACGAGCTCCACAGCGCGCTCGCGCTCAGATTTTGCGTGGAGTTATCCGTATAGGTCCCCATCGCCGCGAACTGGCTATTCAATCCCTTTGCGAGGCTGGGATTGGTGGGAGTAACGCCGATCGACACGAGCGCCGCAGCACTCACCGTCAGCGCGGTTGATCCAGACACACCACTGAGTATCGCCGTGATGGTGGTCGAACCGGACGCAAGCGCCGTGGTGAGCCCGGCAGAGCCCGAAGCATTACTCACGGCGGCGACGGACGAGATCGAGGAACTCCAGCTCACCGCAGCGGTTAGATCGTGGATCGAGTGATCGCTGTAGCTGCCGCTCGCCTTCAACGCGGTGGTTAATCCTTTGGCAACAGTCGAGTTCACGGGCGTCACGCCGATGGACACCAACGTGGCGGCTGTTACGGTAAACGGTGTTGATCCGGACACGCCGTTGAGCGAGGCCGTGATTGTGGTCGACCCGGGTCCGAGCGTAGTCACGAGCTCCGAAATATTCGAAGCAGGACCGACCGAGGCGACGGTGGCGTCCATTGAACTCCAAGTCACCACGCCCGTCAGGTCATGTGCGGTGTTGTCGCTGTAGATACCTGTCGCGCGGAACTCTTCGGTCAAACCACTCGCGATGCTGGGATTCGTCGGCGTTACGCCGATGGACACTAAAACGGCCGGCGTGACGGTAAGACTCGTGGATCCTGTCATGCGGCCGAGCGATGCCACGATGGTCGTCGCTCCGGGATTGACCGTCGTGGCGACTCCGCTGTTACCGATCGAGGCAACGGCAGTGTTCATCGAGCTCCAGGCCACCTGAGTTGAGATGTCCTGCTTAGAGCCGTCGCTGAAAATTCCGGTGGCGGTGAAATGACTCACGAGACCCGCCGGGACGTTGCTGTCCGGGGGGCCGACATCGATTGAACTCAATTGCGCGCTCTGCGCAGAATTGCTCGAATCATGCCGCGATTCGCAGCCGCCAAGCACGCCGATGACGCCGATTAGGATCAGCGCGACAAAAATGTGCCGCACGGGGCCAGTGCGCGCGTCGTGCGCACAAAATGGGAGGATCATTCATTGACTCCACTAACAACCTGCGGTCATTGCAGGTGTAAAAAGTGTAGGTGAAACCCCCAATGGGAATCTGTGACGAGAACGACGCCGACTCAGGCTAATTGCGAGCACCGCCTCACGATCAAGCGGCAGAATCCATTTATGTCAAACGCCCTCGACGGATTTGGAGAACGCGCGTCTCTCGTTGCTCGCTCAGCTGGTCGACGACTATGTGCAGCTGCGCAGTCTCGATCGGGAGAATGCGATCCTCGTTGATACTATCATGCCAACTTTTCCAACCTTCTCAAGCTGGCTCAAACACTGTAAAAATAGGTCTCGCATCGTCACTAGAGCTCCATTTTCACCCACACCGAATCACGATGAGCCCGAATATGAGAATAACACCCGTGAAAATCCGCCCAAATGGCCTTGCTCGAATGTCGGTTATGTCTTTTGTTCTGCTGGCAGCCTTTGCGCACGGCGCGCCGGAGCATGGACCTGCTTGGCTCAACGATCACGGTGCCCAGACCATCAAGTGGGTGGAGGAGCGGAACTCGCAAACCCTGACGCAGTTGCGGGCAGATCCGCGCTTCGCAAGCTTTGAGGCCGCGGCGGCCGACATCCTCACTGATCCTGCCCGTCTCGCACCGGTAACGTTTATGGGTGACCACGTCTACCAATACTGGCAGACCCGTGACAGGCCGTTCGGGGTGTGGCGGCGCACCGGGCGAGGTGACTATCTTGCTGGAGCGCCAAAATGGGAGACCGTCATCGACGTCCAGGCGCTCGCGGTGGCGGAGCATGCCAGATTCATATTCGCCGGTGCCGATTGCCTTGAGAGCCACTGTCTCATCTCCCTGTCTCGCAATGGAAAGGACGCCGCCGAGCAGCGGGAATTCGACCTGAACAGCAAACAGTTCGTGAGCAATGGCTTTCACATCCCAGAAAGCAAGACGGAGACGTGGTGGTATGACGCGGACACCTTGCTCGTCGCGCCAGCGTTAGTTCGCAGCGAAATGACGGAAGGGCTGACTGCGCGCACGATCCGAGTATGGCGACGTGGCACACCGTTGGCCTCGTCAATCACGCTGTTTGAGGGCCGCGACTCGGACGCCGGTGTAAATGCCGAGCTGGTCAAGGCAGCGGGCTCCGGCAACTTCGTCGCCGCTCGGCACAAAGACTTCGAGCGGCGCGAATATCAGTTGGTCTCGCTCGATGGAAACTCGCGTCCGCTGGCCTTGCCGGAAACCGCGGCTGTCATGGGCATTCACGCGGGCAAGCTGTTGATCCGTCCGAACCGAGACTGGACCTTGGAGAGCGGTGTCGTTGTGCCCAACGGGACTTTGGCTGCGATCGATCTGAACACACTGATGCGCGAGGGGAAGATCTCATCGGTTGAAGTGATCTATGCCCCCACGGGCGATGATGCGATTCGCGGCACCCGATCCGGCGACGGCCGCCTGTTTGTTGAACTGTTGCACGACTACGCGAGCCGGCTGGTTGAGCTGACCCCGCGCAACACGGGCGCATGGGAGGCGCGGACCATTCCACTGCCGGGTGGACGATACATCCAGATGATGGATTTCGCGCAGGGCCAGTTGTTGCTGCATGAACAGTCCCCGCTCCTACCGGAACGGATTGTGCAGGTCGATCCGCAAACTGGAGCTGAAAAGCAGCTCCTTTATCAACAGCCCGCATTTTTCGATGCGTCCAACCTCCTCACTGAGTACAACCAGGCGCGCAGTTCCGACGGCACACTCATCACATACAGCGTCACCCGCCGCCGCAACCTCAAGTTCGACCACTGTTCGGCGACCCTTGTTTATGGCTACGGGGGATACGACGTGCCGCTGACTCCCCGCTACGAGCCGCTGTTTGGAAAGCTCTGGCTGGAGCGCGGTGGCGTCTATGTGCATGCCTATCTTCGCGGCGGCGGCGAGCGCGCGCCCGATTGGCATTGGGGAATCATGCGAGACAAGCGGTATCTGGCGTACGATGACATGGCTGCGGTCCTCAAAGACCTGCAGCGCCGCGGAGTCACTCAGCCGAGCCAGACAGGAATCTTGGGTCGTTCCAATGGTGGACTGATGACCGCAGCGGTCATGGAGCGCGACCCTCAGCTCATAAATGCCGTCATCGTCGGCGGACCTCTGACCGACATGCTGAATTTCATCGAGTTCCCGCCAGGCTCCACCTGGACGGCCGAGTATGGTGATCCTCGCGACAGTGTCGCTTACCAATACTTGAGCACTTATTCACCGATGCAGAATATTGCGCCGTCGAATATTCGCTACCCTCCGGCTCTCATCATCACCTCGACGGATGATGACCGCGTGCTGCCCGGCCAGGCGCGGCGATTTTCGGCCCTTCTCACGGCGAAGGGACACGATAATCTGTACTTTGAGGATGCGCAGGGCGGGCACTATTGGGAACTTGCGGGGGGGCCGGCGCCGGGCGATTGGCATCTCAGGTCGACTGCCCGCGCGGTGGAATTTACCTATTTGTGGCGCCAGCTCGGGCAGACAACATGCCAGTGACACGGCGCGAACCAGGGCATGCTGCCCTGTTGGCAGGCTAATGGCGTCAAGAGCAACTTTTGTTCCTCGGCCCGCATCAGGTCGAGTACGCACTCGCTCGCGGCCATCACCTCACCCTTTTTAACCGCGGATATAAGGATGCGGCGACGATTTATGGGAATCGGGTGGAAGTATTGATTGGCGACCGCGATACCCCGATATGAACTCGCCTAAGACCAATTGATCGAGAGGGAGCTGTCTGTGATTCGCATCCCCACCACACTCGGTCAAGATCTTATTGATTTATAAGGGATTCATTCTTGAGTAGATGGTGGGGGGCAAATCCGGTCTCTTGCTTGATAAACCTAAGCCGATAGGTCAACCTATCTCATGAGGCGAGTTTTCGTCTCTCAAGGCACTGGGGGCAACGGTTTATGTGTTCTCGAACGATCATTGCCCCGCTCATGTTCACGCTCGACATCGCGGCAACGGTTGGATAACGCGCATAAGCTTCTCGTTTCTGACTAACGCGGTCGAACTGATGAGCCTCATGCCCGCAAAGAACATTCCGTCGCGGCAAGTCGTAAACGGTCTTATGACTGATGTCCAGGAACGGTTATCGGATTGTCGTCGTAGTTGGTGGAAGAACATGCGAACCACCTGCCTTGCAAATCAATGGGCGATTGTTAGGGCACCGGGGAAGATGGAGCTTGTCTCGGATCGCGCGCCGAGCGCCAGACAAATCGTCGATGCCAATTACGACTCCGAGTCGGAGCGCCTTCGAGTCGACTTTCAGCGTGGCGCTAAGGAAGAAGTGCAACTATGAGCAGACACCCACATCAGATTACCGATGCAGAGTATGCGACGGCACTAGCCGCTGGCCATATTGCGGCCGAGACAGAAATTCGCGCGCAAGATATTCGCTACATAGCCGATAGAGACGCAATTGAGATTGTCACGAACCGGCATGCGGGATTTCTAATCCCAAGACAATGGATCGGCGCGCTGCAGGATGCATCGCCAGAGGACTTGGCAAAACTAGAAATCTGGCCGGATGGATCGGCAATCGAGCTCGAAGATCGAGACATCCACATTAGCGTGCACGGATTGCTGACGGCAATTCTGCCAGCCATGCTGCCCGCCCGGACAGTTGCGGCTATCTTTGTCAGTCGCGGCGGTCAAGTGACGTCGAGCGCGAAACGAATCAGCTCCAGAGCCAACGGCCGCAAGGGCGGACGACCGCGAAAGCGAGCAACAACTAAAGATAGGGCGTGAGTAAATCTTCGGAAGGATTCGCGGCGGTTTCGGGTTTGATGCTGTAGTCCTGAAAGCTGTATACCGTTGATTTGCACGTGCGGTAGAAAATAGGGTCCGCCTTCGCCTCGGCCCGGTAGCTCCCGCTCCACAACACCAGCCACCGAATGAAATCAACGAGTGAGTCGAGAGACTCCCGGAGAGTCTTTGCGCCCTGCACTTCCCAGTATTGGCTATTTTTCCCCCGATACTCTAACTAGCCGCTAGGAGCGGCATGAGGTTCAATAGGCTCCGTGATTTTAAAGTACACAAATGAGTTCGAAATCTCCTGATGGCTCTGTAAAACAGGAGTTGAGATTTTAGGCAGACGTGGATCTAACCTACGACCAATTGTCGCTGTAGAGGAAAGTGTAGACGTGCAGAGGAATCGCCCTTCTAAAAATTCGTAACACCTCGATTGAATTGGTGGGCCGTGTACGATTTGGACTGTTCCGCCGGTGTTCATGCGAATAAAACTCAAATAATTTCAGCACGTTGTGCGCTCACAGCCTGCGCTTGCTCTTTGTGCAACCGCGTCACCGCAGCCTGAACAAAGCAACGAGCCAGTTCATCGAGCAGGATCTGCCCTTCCGGGCTTGCCGCTCTTTCCTTCAGCCATTTCTCTGATTGTGGAGCGACTCTGATTTCGGTTTAGTGTCGCCGTTTCGGCGCACTCGTAGATTCCTTCTCTGTCATTCTATTGCTCCCCTGACTTAGGCTGCCAGTTTTCGCTTGGGCTCGAGTCCCGCCCGCGATGCGAGACGAACCAGCATGTCCAGGCGGAATTGCCCGATTTTGCCGCGCTTGATGTCTGAAATCCGAGCCTGCGTGATGCGCAACGCCTTGGCAGCTTGAGCTCGCGTGAGCTTGCTCTTCTTAAACCAGCGATCTAGACCGCTGAGCAGTGTTGCACGCATGACCAGCTCGTCGGCTTTATCCCTCGGAAACAGATCATAGAAGACGCTGCGTCCGGCCGGCGTCACATCACCCGGGCCGTGTTCATCACGCAGCACCTTCTTGGCCTTCACGACTTCTCCCGTACTGCCGCTGCACCCCGCGACCGCCGGCGACACGGCGACTCTCCACAATGCTCCAGTAACGGTGAAGCTTCTCGTCCTTCTTGCGAATGGTCGCGCGCAAAAACATCTTGGGTTTGCATTATCCGCAGGCGCCACGCGCTCCACAAATACTTGGTCTTCACTACACGCGTTTCCGCGGAAACGCGCGCCCAGACACCGAAGAAAATCAGAAGCCTACGGAGGGGCCGCCACGGACGGGGCGGCCATCTACGATCTGAATCCGCGAAGTACGGCTAAGCGCCGACTCTGGGATGCGTAAGTAGCTCCTTCTCTGTACGAATGCCCAGCAGAACGTGAAGCAAACCGCTGTCGCGAATGTAAACTTTGGG
>JBEPVT010000081.1:0-18470 GCA_041690895.1 Gammaproteobacteria bacterium | reverse complement strand
GCGGGGGAGCGTGCTGGGGCGCCCGCCCAAAGCGAGTTACGGGGAGCGACGGCGGGCGCCCCAGTGCGCTAGACCCGCAATCACAGCGCCCGGTAAACCGCTTTTTTATTCGCCCGCTTCGTCCGCAAAGCTCATGCCCACAGTACTGAAGCCGCTGTCGACATAAGTGATCTCGCCGGTGATGCCGGCGGCCAGGTCGGAGCACAGGAACATGGCGGCGTTGCCCACATCTTCGCTCGTCACGTTGCGGCGAAGCGGGGCGACCTTGGCGACATAGTTCAGCATCCTTCGGAATCCGCCAACGCCCGCGCCCGACAGCGTCTTGATCGGACCGGCCGAAATACCATTGACGCGAATACCGGAAGGCCCAAGATCCGCTGCCAGGAAGCGCACATTCGCCTCGAGGCTCGCCTTGGCAAGACCCATGACGTTGTAGTTCGGAATCGAACGCACCGCACCAAGATATGAAAGCGTCAGCATCGCGCCATTGCGCCCGTGCATCAGCGGCGCGAAGGCGCGCGCGAGCGCGGTGAAACTGTAGCTCGACACATCGTGCGCGATGCGGAAGGCTTCACGCGACGTGTTGGCCGAGAAGCTGCCCTCGATCGCCTCGCGCGGTGCGAATGCGACGGCGTGCACGAGGATGTCGAGTTGGCCCCAGTCGCTCTTTACCTTTGCGGCGGCGGCATCAATCTCGGCATCGACGGTCACATCGAGTGGCATCAGGAGCTTGGATCCAATCGACGCGGCCAGCGGTTCGACGCGCTCCTTGAAGCGTTCATTCGCGTAGCTGAAGGCGAGTTCCGCGCCCTGCGCGTGCATGGCCTGGGCGATGCCCCACGCGATCGAACGATCGGTAGCCACGCCAACGATCAGTGCGCGCTTGCCCGCAAGCATCCCCATGCTGCAATCCCCTTGAGTCTTATTATCGACGGATCAACCGCGCGAGCTGACGAAGGCCACCAGTTTTTGTCCCGGACGGATCGAGTTGCCGGCCGCCATGCCATTCCAGCCCAGCAGTTCGCGCACGGTGACCTGCAGGAGCCGCGCGATGCCGTAGAGCGTGTCGCCACGGCGCACGGTGTAGGTGATCTGCCGCCCGCTGCCGACGCTGGCTGTCGCGCGTGCGGCACCGCCGCCGCCGCTGGCGCTCGGGCCGCGGCTCGAAACGACAAGGCGTTGGCCGGCGCGAATCGGATCGCTGACATCCATGTTGTTGAGCCGCGCAAGCGTGCGCACGTCTGTGCCGAGGCGATGAGCGATCGCGAACAAGGTGTCGCCGCGGTGCACGACATGCAGGCCGCGGTGCGCGTAGCGTCCACGGCCAAGCCGGCCGGGACGATCGAACAGCGCAGCGGCGCGCATCGCTTTCTCGGGTAGCTGGATCGTCGCCGACGGCACCATCAGCGTGCTGCCGACGACGAGCTTGTCATTCGCAGCGAGATCGTTCAGGTGGCGCAGCAATTCCGGCGTCGTCGCGTACTGCTTGGCGATGCCGGCGATTGTGTCCTGCCGCCGCACCTCGTAACTCGCGACGCGCATGCGCTGCTCGGGCGTGAGGCTCAGCAGTGTCTGCTCGAGGCCATCGGCCGAGTCGAGCGGCACCAGCAGGCTGTAAGGACCGGTGGGGTCGGTGGCCCAGCGATGGAACGCGGGATTCAGTTCGTACAGGTCTTCCTTGCTGACCCCGGAAAGTTCAGAGACCACCTGCAGGTCGATCTGTCCGCCGGTGCCGATCTGCGAGAAATAGGGCGCGTCATCGATCTGGCTGAATTCCAGGCCGTAGGCCGCCGGGTCAGCGACGATGCGGCGCATCGCGAGGAGCTTGGGCACGTAGGCGCGCGTTTCGGTCGGAAGTTTCAGGTGCCAGAAATCGATCGGCTGGCCGAGGCGCTCGTTGCGGCTCACCGCGCGCTCGACATTGCCTTCGCCGCAGTTGTACGCGGCGATGGCGAGCAGCCAATCGCCGTTGAACTCATCATGCAATGACTGCAGGTAGTCGAGCGCGGCACGCGTCGAGGCGATGACATCGCGGCGGCCGTCGTACCACCAGTCCTGCTTCAAGCCGTAGTTCGAGCCGGTGCCGGGAATGAACTGCCACAGGCCTGCGGCGCGCGCGCGCGAGTACGCATAGGGCTCGAAGGCGCTCTCGACGACAGGAAGCAGCGCAATCTCGAGCGGCATCGAGCGCGCCTGCAGCTGCCCGACGATGTAATGCATGTAGTGGTCGGCGCGTCCCCAGACCCGTTCGAGGTAGTCGGGATGGTTTGCGTACCAGTTCAGTTCGCGATCGACCAGCGCTTCATCGGCGTCCTCGAGCTTGAAGCCCGAGCGCAAGCGCAGGAACAGGTCGGGTGGGATCGGCGATACGAAAGTGTGGTCCGGGAACTGCAGCGGGCCGATATCCTGAACGGCCGGATCGTTCGCGGGCGGTGGCGTTGCGGCGGCGGCGAGCGCAGTGTTGTCGGCCGGCGGAGCGACCAAAGGCGCGGTTACGGCGATCGGCTGGGTGCGGGACGGAGTGGTCGGATGGCTTGCGCATCCACCCAGTGCCAGCAGGGCCAGAAGGCCGGTGATGTGCGCGTTCGAGGTTCGAATCGGCGTTGCCAAATTTGCTCCATCCCAGTGGCGGGCCGATAACATGTTACGGTATGGGTGCCCGATCCTGGTGTGATCCGGCAGTGTAATTTAACCTGTAAGTTCACATAATTGCTACCCTTTTTGGGCGGCCAATCACAGTCTTGGGAGTTCATGGCGAGAAATTCACCCGCGTTGCTGGCCTGGCAGTCGGGCGCCCTCGGGCGCGCGGTCATCGCCGCTGAAACACAGTTGATTGCAGAGGTTTGCGACGATGTTTTCGGCATCGAACTGCTGCAGCTGGGGGCGTGGGGAAAGGACCGTGAATTGCTGCAATCGAGTCGCGTGCGCCGCCAGACGCTGGTTGCGGAGGCGAGGAGCGATGCGGTGACGCCCGATATCGAGGCGCATCCGGCGGGGTTGCCGATCCAGAGCGGCTCGATCGATGCGGTGTTGCTGCCGCATTGCCTGGAGATCGAGACCGATCCGGGCGCGGTGTTGCGCGAGGCCGATCGCGTACTGGTCGGCGAAGGTCAGCTCATTGCGCTCGGCTTCCGGCCATGGAGTATGTGGGGCCTGCGCGCCGTTGCAAGCGGCGCGGGATATCCGCCGGGCTTCAACCGGCTGCTGCCCGAGCGGCGACTGCGCGATTGGCTGGCGCTGCTCGGATACGAAGTGACCGCGTCACGTCACTACTTGTATGTGATGCCGAGCGAGCAGGCTTCCCATCCGCAACAATCGCTCGGCATGCTGAGGCGCGGATTGTTCAATCCCATGCCCCCAGGCGGGTATCTGCTGAAGGCGCGCAAGCGCGTCTACGCACCAATGCCGCTACGCATGCGCCGACGCGAGCGCGCGCGCGTGCTCGGCGGACTGGTCAATCCTTCGACGCGAACATGACCGACGCGGACGGCATCGTCGATATCTACACCGATGGCGCCTGCCGCGGCAATCCCGGGCCCGGCGGCTGGGCGGCGGTGTTGACGAGTGGCGCTCGCGTGCGCGAGTTGTCGGGCGCGGAAGCGGCGACGACGAACAACCGCATGGAATTGCTCGCGGTCATCAACGCATTGCGCGCGCTCAAGCGCCGCGTGCGCGTGCGCGTGTACACCGATTCGCAATACGTGCGACTGGGTATCACCGAATGGCTCGCGGGCTGGAAGGCGCGCGGCTGGCGCACCGCCGATCGCAAACCAGTGCGCAACCAGGACTTGTGGCTGCAACTTGAAGAGGTGGCGGGCCGACATGACATCGAGTGGCATTGGGTTAAAGGCCACTCGGGCGTGCCAGGCAACGAGCGCTGCGATGAGCTCGCGAACATGGCGATCGATGCGTTGCTTCGATTAGACTAAGGACCCATGCGTCAAGTCGTACTGGATACCGAAACCACCGGACTCGAATGCTCGCGCGGGCACCGAATCATCGAAATCGGCTGCGTCGAACTCGTCAACCGCCGTGCCAGCGGGCGGCATTACCACAGTTATTTGAATCCCGAGCGCGAGGTCGACGATGGCGCGCGCGCCGTGCATGGCATGTCGCTCGCAGACCTGGCCGGCCGTCCGCGTTTCGCAGAAATCGTCGATGAGCTGATCGCCTTCATCAGCGGTTCCGAACTGATCATCCACAATGCCTCGTTCGATGTCGGCTTCCTCGACGCCGAATTCCTGCTCCTGGCGCGCGAGCCGGTGCCGCGTATCGACGCGCTGTGCACCGTGCTCGATACGCTGGGGCTCGCCCGCGAGATGCACCCCGGCCAGCGCAACAACCTCGACGCGCTGTGCAAGCGCTACGGCATCGACAATTCGCACCGCGAGCTGCATGGCGCGCTGCTCGATGCTCGCATCCTCGCCGATGTGTATCTCGCCATGACCGGCGGCCAGAGCGCGCTGGCGCTCGATGACTCGCCGCGCCGCGCCGGCGTGCGATTCGCGGCGGCGGCGTCCAGCGATGGTCCGCCGCTTGTTGTCGTGGCGGCCAGTTCCGAAGAGCGCATGGCGCATGAGCAAATGCAGGAGCTGCTGCACAAGGAGAGCCACGGGCACTGCCTGTGGCGAAATCCGTGAAGCCTCACGCGACAATGTCGAGGTTAGGCACGTGAAGGTACTGGTCACCGGCGCGGCCGGATTCATCGGTTCGCATGCCGCGCAACGCTTTCTCGCGCGGGGCGATGAAGTCGTCGGGCTCGACAACCTTAATGACTACTACGATGTCACGCTGAAGGAGGCCCGGCTCGCCCGGCTCCAATCCCAGAGCGCATTCCGGTTCGTAAAGATGGATCTTGCCGACCAGCCTGGCATTGCCGCGCTGTTCAAGGCCGAGCGCTTCCAGCGCGTCGTGCACCTGGGCGCGCAGGCGGGTGTTCGGCATTCGCTCATTGATCCGCACAGCTATGCCGCGAGCAACGTTATCGGCACGCTCAACATACTCGAGGGCTGCCGCCATAATGCTGTCGAGCACCTGGTCTACGCCTCGACCAGTTCGGTGTATGGCGCCGGAACGAAGATGCCGTTCACCGAGCACGACCCGGTCGCGCACCCGCTCTCGCTCTACGCCGCGACGAAGCGATCGACTGAACTGATGGCGCACAGCTACTCGGCACTGTTCAACCTGCCGACCACGGCTTTGCGGTTTTTCACCGTGTACGGCCCTTGGGGCCGACCGGACATGGCGCTGTTCCTGTTCACCCGCGCGATCATGGCCGGCACGCCGATCGAAGTCTTCAACGGCGGCCATCACCAGCGCGATTTCACCTACGTCGATGACATCGTCGAGGGCATCGTGCGCAGCAGCGACACGGTGGCGACGCCGAACCCGGATTGGAACAGCGACGATCCCGACCCGTCCACGAGCCGCGCCCCATTTCGCATCTACAACATCGGCAGCGATCGGCCGATCGAATTGCTGCGCTACATCGAGGTGCTCGAGCAATGCCTGGGGCGCAAGGCGCAGCGTGTGATGTTGCCGCTGCAGCCGGGCGATGTGCCGGGCACCTGGGCCGATGTTACAGCGCTGCGCGCAGCAACCGGCTACCAACCGCCGACGACGATCGAGGTCGGCGTGCGCAAGTTCGTGGATTGGTACCTGGATTACTACGGCGGAAAGAGTTGAGACGGCGGCCGCCCAGTGGAGCCAATCGCCGCAGCTGACTGCCCCGCCTGGGCCAAGCTCACCGCCGCCGCGCCGGCCGCGCAAGCGCGCGCGACGCGAGATCTGTTCGCGGCCGACCTGCAGCGCTTCGCGCATTGTTCGGTGCAGGCGGCGGGGTTGCTGTTCGATTTCTCGCGCCAGCGCGTCGATGCCGATCTCTTGTCAACCTTTGCCGAACTCGCCGACCAGCTTCGGTTGCGCGAGCGCATCGCGGCGATGTTTCGCGGCGATGCAATCAACATCACCGAGAACCGCGCGGTGCTCCACACTGCGTTGCGACGTCCGGCAAACGCCGCGCCGCCGCTGGTCGTAAACGGCGAGAACATCGATGCGCTGGTGCGCACCGAGCGCGAGCACATGCTCAAGTTTGCCGAGGCGGTGCGCGCCGGAAAGATCCGCTCGAGCAAAGACCAGCCTTACTCGCTCGTCATCAACATCGGCATCGGCGGGTCTGACCTGGGCCCGGCGATGGCGGTCGAGGCGCTGCGGCAGTTCGAAGAGGGCGGTCCGCGCGTTGCCTTCGTCTCAAATGTTGACGGCTGTCGGCTCGCCGACCTGCTGGCCAGCGCCGATCCGACGCGCACGCTGTTCATCATCTGCTCAAAGACGTTCACGACGCTCGAGACACGCAGCAACGCGATGGCGGCGCGCAGCTGGTTGCAGTCGAAGCTCGGCGCTGCGGCGGTGCCGGCGCATTTCGCGGCCGTCTCGGTCAATGCCAAGGCGATGGACGAATTCGGCGTGCATCCCGACTATCGCTTCGCAATGTGGGACTGGGTCGGCGGCCGCTACTCGATCTGGTCATCGATCGGGCTTTCACTCGCTATCGCGATCGGCGCCGAAAACTTCAAGGCCTTTCTCGGCGGCGCCGCCGAGATGGATCAGCATTTCCAGACAGTGCCGTGGCTCGCGAACCTGCCGGTGCTCGCCGCAATGCTCGGCGTCTGGAACATCGATTTCCTCTCGCTGCCGACGCTGGCCGTGCTGCCGTACGATGATCGGCTCGCAAGACTCAGCGCCTATCTGCAGCAGCTCGAGATGGAGAGCAACGGCAAATCGGTGCGGCTCGACGGCAGCCCCGTCGCGGTGCCGACGTGCCCGGTGATCTGGGGCGAGCCGGGCAACAATGCGCAGCATTCGTTCTTCCAGCTGTTGCACCAGGGCAGCGCGCGCGCTGCGATCGATTTCCTGTTGCCGGTGAATTCATCCTGCAACAGCCAGCCGCAGCAGGATCTCGCAATCGCCAATTGCCTGGCGCAGGCCGAGGCTTTTGCGCTGGGGCAGAGCGCCGCGCAGGTCGAAGCGGACCTGCGCAAGCAAGGCTTGAGCGATGAGCGAATCGCTGAACTCGTGCCGCATAAGGTGCATGCCGGGAACCGTCCCTCCACCGTCATCCTGTTTTCTCGACTCAATCCGCAAACACTGGGACGTTTGATCGCTCTCTACGAGCACAAGGTGTTCGTGCAAAGCGTGGTGTGGGGTATCAACGCCTTCGACCAATGGGGCGTGGAACTCGGCAAGAAATTGTGTGATTCGATCGTGCCGTTGGTGCAGCGGCCCGAGATCGCGAGCGGTGTTTCCAGCTCGCTGCGTGGCGCGCTCGATTACATCGCGCGCGAGCGGAGCTGATCAACCGCGCCGTTGCAGGGTGGCCAACAACGTCCGCGCGGTCACGTGGGCGCTTCGACGTCGGCGCACTTCATGTCCGATCTGGTTGCCTGCGTGCGCCACAGCTTCCACCAGCTTCGAAGCGACGGCCACGCGCTGATCGTCGAATCGCGCGCCGGTGATTGCATCGAGGATAACCTCAATCCGGTCGGCAGCATGTAATACGCCGCATCGGCCATGATCAGCGTTCCCAATGCATTGGCCGTCGACGGCCTGAAGATCGGCAACCAGGGCGGCGCGCGCGCACTCGAAGAGGTGCTGGTCGAGGAGGGGGGCTTCACACGGCTCCAGCGCGTGTTCGATACGCCGCTCAGCATGGTGCTCGAGGCGCGGCCTTAGCGAATCCGGTCTAGCCCGCAGGCAGCGCCTATTAACCCCCACCCCCCGAGTCGGGGCGCCAAACTGCCCCTCCCGACCCAACATCGGTACAATCCGCGGTCTTAACCGGGACACTTCAAGGTTCTTCTATCGTGCGTTCTTTGCCCGCAACCCCGACCACGAAGGGGTTCATACGCTTGGTGACTGCCGGCCTGGCCGCGGTGTTTTTTTGCGCGAGCCCGGAATCATCGACACAGCAGTTGGGGCTTACTGACGCAGTGCAGGCGTTTGGAGGGATGTCGCCGGAACAACAACAGGCTATTTTGCAGCGGCTTGGATCGGGGAACGCCGCGGGGCAGAATGCTCCGGGCGCGACGAATGGCACCCCTCAGACCCGGCCAAACTCGAGCGCGAATTCAGGACGAAACCCTGCCCAGGCTTCCACGGCCGCCCAAGCTCAACCGGATTCCCCTCCGGTATTCTGGCCAGAAGATTCAGTGCTGCTCGATATCAATCTGCCGGGGGAAAGGACAATTGCCCAGCAGGCCGCAGATTCTTATGCGCGTGAACTCGAGGCGTCTACGAATGTGGCTCTTGCCAGTCAACTTGACAAGGGGGCAGCTCTCTCCGCCGCGGCCAACAACCCTACATCCGCAGGTTTGAACGGTGCCCAACAAACCGCGCCCACCAACGGCGCGTCGGCGAATTCAAATGGCAACAGCCCTGCGGCGGACGCGAGCGGAACAAACCGTGGCGCAGGCAATGCATTGCCCGCCGCATTGACGGCGGACCAGCTGGTGGCTGATCGCGCATTGCTGAAGACGCTCCGCGCCAACAATCCTTATAAACTCGATCGAGATGGCGTGCTGCAGTTGCCCGGTTTCCATGACATCGAACTCCGTGGCTTGACCGAAACGGAGGCCACGCGGCGGATCTCGGCCGAGCCGGCCCTGCAGGATTTCGAGATTCGTGTCGTTCGGCTACCGGTCGCGCGGCGTGGAACCGCGGCACTTCAGCCCTACGGCTATGACCTGTTCGCCAACGGTCAACAGGGGATGACTCCGGACAGTGCGGCGCCGGTGGCCGATGATTACGTCTTGGGCTCTGGCGACGTGCTCGCCGTGCAGCTCTATGGCAATCAGAACTACGCGCTGCAGCTGGCGGTCGGCCGTGATGGCCGCGTCAACTTTCCGCAGCTTGGGCCGATTAGCGTGGGTGGCCAGCGCTACGGAGCGGTCAAGCGCGAGCTCGAGGCGCGCGTCCAAAAGCAGATGATCGGTGTGCGCGCGGGAATCTCGATGGGAGAGACCCGCACGATCAATGTCTTCGTCCTGGGCGAGGCGATGTATCCGGGTTCATACGCGGTGACGGGGCTCGCTACCGTCACGACGGCGCTGTTCGCAGCCGGCGGCGTCAAGCCCCAGGGTTCGCTGAGGCGTATCCAAGTGAGGCGCTCGGGCGCACTGGTTCGGGAGTTCGACCTATACGATCTTTTGATGCGTGGCGACTCGAGCAACGACATCAAGCTTCAGCCGGGTGATGTGGTAATGGTACCCGCGGTGGGGCCAACAGCCTCTGCCGATGGCGAGGTGCAACGGCCAGCGATTTACGAGCTCAAGGGGAACACCAGCCTAGCCGCCTTGATTGATATGGCCGGAGGACTCACGCCCGAGGCCGATGGTGGCACCGCCTCGCTGGTGCATGTGAATGAGCAGCGGCTGAGGGTGGTCATCGAGGTTGCTCCGGGCTCCTCGGCGGCGCAGGCACAGACGATCGGCAATGGCGATGCCTTGCGGGTCGCGCGACTCAAGCCCACCATCGATTCTGGAATTCTGCTACAGGGCCACGTTTATCGCCCCGGCAGCTACGCGTGGCACGAAGGTATCAGGCTCACCGATGTGATTGCCAGCATCGACGAGCTCAAGCCCAATGCCGATCAGGGATACGTGCTGATCCGGCGTGTCGTCACGCCCGGGCGTCGTGTCTCCGTGCTTTCCGCTGATCTCGCCGCCGCGCTTCGTGATCCTGCCTCGCCTGCCAACGTGCCTCTGCAGCCACGCGACACGTTGACAGTATTTGACCTGCAGACCGGTCGCGATCGCATCATCGAACCACTCATGCAGGAGCTGGCTCTGCAAGGCAATATTTCCCAGCCCACGGAAGTCGTGCATGTCGAGGGCAAGGTGAAGGTGCCTGGCGACTACCCACTCGAGAACGGCATGCGCGTCAGCGACCTGATCCGCGCGGGCGGCAACCTCGAGTCGTCTGCATACGGCGGCCGCGCTGAGCTGGCGCGCTACGCGGTTGAGAATGGCGCCCAACGCCGCACGGAGATCATTCCCATCGACCTGGACGCCGTCGGCCGCGGAGATCCTGCTGCCAACGTCGAACTTCGGCCCTTTGACCAGCTTTCTGTTAAGGAGATTTCGGGCTGGGAGCAACAGGACCAGATCATGCTGTCGGGTGAAGTGCGCTTTCCGGGCACGTACACCATTAAGCGCAATGAGTCGCTTCGCTCGTTAATCGAACGCGCGGGCGGCCTTACCGATTTGGCCTTTCCCGAGGGAAGCGTATTTACACGGGAGGAGCTGCGCATACGCGAGCAGGAGCAGCTCGATCGCCTCACGGATCGCATGCGAACTGATATCGCATCGATGTCGCTGATGGCGGCTCGCGCGAGCCAAACCGGCGCCACGGCCTCCTATACCGTCGGCCAGTCCCTGTTGGCGCAAATGCAGTCGACCAAAGCGGTAGGTCGGCTGGTGATCGATCTCAGGGCATCCATCCAGGCCACGCCTGGTGGTGCCAACGAGGTGATCATGCGTAGCGGCGATCGGCTCATCGTGCCAAAGCGGCGGCAGGACGTCATGGTGCTGGGTGAAGTGCAGAGCGCTTCCTCGCATCTTTTCCAGGCCGACCTTTCCCGCGACGATTATATCGAACAGAGCGGCGGTGCCACGCGCCAGGCTGATCGCAGCAAAATCTACGTGGTGCGCGCCGACGGGAGCGTCGTGACCAACCATCGGCATTGGCTGGTCGGCGCCAGAGGAGTGGATATTCATGCAGGGGATGCCATCGTCGTGCCGCTCGATACCGAACGTCTGCCCGGACTGCCGATGTGGCAGTCGATTACGCAGATTCTCTACAACACGGCGATTGCGGCAGCGGCGTTGAATTCGTTTTGAAGGACTGCGCGCGCAAGAGCCTCCGAATCGTCGTTGCGCAATCCCTCGGCCACGCCAAGCTTCCAGTCCGGTGCTGTGGGGGAGGGTAGTCAGTGCCCACTGCCTTGTGAGCTCTTCAATGCCGACTCTCATGTTGCGCCTTTGGCATCAGTTGGCGCGGCGCCGCAAACAGCAGTTCGTAATGTTGTTTGGATTGATGATTATTAGCGGGTTTGCTGAGGTGATCAGTCTCGGCGCGGTATTACCATTTGTCGCAATAATCACGGCGCCGGAACTCGCCTTCAAGCGGCCGGTCGTCGCGGGTGCGGCACGGCTGCTCGGCGTATCTTCTGCAGAGCATTTGGTCCTGCCGCTGACTATCGCGTTCGCCTCCATGGCGCTTATCGCCGGAGTCGTACGAATGCTAGTCCTCTGGTTCGGCACACGATATGCGCTTGCGAGCGGTGCCGAAATCAGCATGTCGATCTACAGGCGTACCCTGTACCAGCCGTACGCAGTGCACGTTGCCCGGAACAGCAGCGAGGTGATCAGCGGAATTACGGCGAAGACCGGCAACGTGGTGCTTGGAATCATGTTGCCGTTCATGACGTTGCTGAGTTCCTTCATCGTACTTCTTGCGATCATGATCGCCCTCATCGCCATCAATCCCACGATTGCGTTGATCGTGACGACTGTGTTTGGGGCGAGCTACGGTTTGATTACGGCGGTAATCCGCCCCAGGCTGCGACGCAACAGCAGGCATGTCGCCGACGAGCACACGAGAGTCGTTCGCGCACTTCAGGAGGGGATGGGTGGAATCCGTGACGTGTTGCTCGACGGCACTCAGGAATTCTATTGCGAGGTCTTCGGGCGGGCAGATCGTGAATTGCGTCGGGCCCAGAGCGAAAACATAGTGATGGGGCAAGGCCCGCGGTTCGGCATGGAAGCCCTGACCATGGTTATGATCGCTGGCTTGGCTTTGCACCTCAGCCGGGAGCCAGGTGGAGTCGCTGTCGCATTGCCCGTGCTCAGCGCTCTGGCCCTGGGTGCGTTGCGGCTTTTACCGGCACTGCAGCAGGTATTTAGCGCTTGGGCAAATATTGCCGGCAACCATGCTTCATTGGCCGATACCGTCGATTTGTTGGAGCAACCGTTAAACACTGAGCAGTCGCGTACAGAGGTGTTGCCGCTTCGTTTTGCGCACGTGATTCGATTCGATGCCGTGCGCTTCCGCTACACGAAAGCCGGGCCATGGGTGCTCGATGGCTTTGATTTGAGTATTCCTAAAGGTGCGCGTGTAGGAGTAGTCGGCGGGACCGGAAGCGGAAAGAGTACGGCGATAGACCTTCTGATGGGCCTGCTCGCTCCGGTCGAGGGCGACGTGCTCGTGGATGGCGAGCCCATCAGTGGGGGGCGAACCAGCGCTTGGCAAAAGACAGTCGCACACGTCCCACAGAGCATCTATCTAGCCGATTCGTCGTTAGCGGAGAATATTGCGTTCGGCGTCCCGCGCGAAGCCATAGACCTGGCCATGGTTCGACGGTCGGCAGAGCAGGCGCAGATCTCAGACTTCATAGATAGCACGCCGGAAGGGTACGAGGCGACCGTGGGGGAGCGGGGAGTGCGTCTGTCCGGTGGCCAACGGCAGCGCATTGGTATCGCGCGGGCTCTTTACAAGCAGGCCAGCGTTCTCATCCTGGACGAAGCCACTAGCGCACTTGACAATGCCACCGAAAGATCCGTGATGGATGCGATCGAGCAGCTCGACCGAAATCTCACGATAGTAGTTATCGCGCACCGACTTACCACCGTGCGCCACTGCGATACGATTGTTGAGCTCGAGCGCGGCCGCGTCGTGGCGCAGGGAAGCTATGACGAACTGATCGCTTGCAGCCCGAGCTTCCGGGCAATGGTTAACGCACCGAAGACAGCGTAATGTGCGGCATCTGCGGGCTATACGGCCACCCATCTCCCGATCAGCTTGACCTCACAATCCGGCGAATGACGCAGACAATTGCGCATCGGGGACCCGACGGCACTGGAGTATTTGTAGGCGAAGGCGTGGCGCTTGGCCATCGCCGCTTGAGCATCATCGATCTGACGAGTGCCGGTGCCCAACCGATGACGTTTGGCAATACCACTGTGGTCTACAACGGAGAGGCCTACAACTTCCCGCAATTGCGCCTTCAGTTGGAGAGTCTGGGGCATGTATTTCGAGGTCATTCCGATACGGAAGTACTGTTGCATGTTTACCAGGCGTGGGGCGTCGCGGGGCTCGAGCGTCTGGAAGGCATTTTTGCCTTCGCACTGTGGGACCCCACTCACCGTCGGCTAGTCCTGATGCGCGACCGATTGGGCATCAAGCCACTCTTCTACGCGTGGCAAAGCGGTCGATTGGTCTTTGGCTCCGAGATCAAGGCAATTCTCGCCAGTGGCGAGATCGACCGAGAGGTGGACGATCAAGCCCTGATGGAATACCTGTGGTACGGAAATGCGTACGAGGATCGAACCATTTTCCGTGGCGTGCGAGCGCTGCAGCCGGGTTGCCGCCTGGTTATTGAAGACGGCAAGGCGAGATTGGAGTGCTGGTGGCGCATCGAGTCTTGGCTAACCGGCGCCAATGCAAAGGTAAATCGCCACGATGCTTCAGTCGAGATTCAGAAAGCGGTCGATACGGCAGTTGCCCGGCAACTTGTGAGCGACGTGCCCGTAGGGCTGTTCCTGAGCGGCGGCGTGGATTCGTCGACTATTGCCGCTTCGGCCGCATTGGCTAGCGGGCGCCGGCTGACGAGTTTCTCAGTGGCCTTTGATTACGACAAGGGGGTGAACGAGCTGCCGAAAGCCCGACGCGTCGCCCAGTCGCTCGGCCTGGATCACCATGAGTTGCGGGTTCAGGGCGAAGCTCTCGAAGAGGTCATATCAGATCTTGTGCGAGTACATGATGAGCCTTTCGGCGACGCGGCAAACATTCCCCTATACCTGTTGGCGCGTGAGTTGCGCGGACAAATCAAGGTTGTTCTGCAGGGTGACGGTGGTGACGAGATGTTTGCCGGTTATCGCCGTTACTCGATTTTACGCGCGGCTACGTACTGGCGCATGTGGCCTCATGCGCTCGAACCTGCGCTTAATGCCTTGTTCCGCGGTCGCGGCGCACGACTGGCGCGGGTCGCTGCGGCAGCCGCGAATGCGAATCCTGCAGTGCGCATGGCGTTGCTGCTCACGGTCGAGACGATGCGCGACCCCCCAACTTCGATGTTGACGGATGCGGCGCGCCGGCGTCTGGAAGGCGTTGCTGATCCTTTCGCGGCATATCGCCGCTGCGCCTCCCGTTTCACTAGTGCCGATCCCGTGCAGCAGATGTTATTAACGGACATCTGCTTGCAGCTGCCGTCGCAGTTCCTTGCGAAAGTCGATCGAGCAACCATGGCACAAGGCATCGAAGCGCGGGTCCCGCTATTGGATGAAGGCGTGGCCGCACTGGCCGTCAATTTGCCGGTGTCGCTGAAGGTTCGTGGTGGCCAAAAGAAAATCGTGCTGCGCGATGCGATGCGAAACCGTCTGCCCAAAGAGATTCTGGACGGGCCGAAGACTGGTTTTGGTGTGCCATACGAGGAATGGTTGCGCGGCTCGCTGTATGGATTTGCGCGCGCGGCGATTCTCGATGACGTATTTGTTGAGCGTTTCGGGCTGGAGCGGACGCGGCTTGAGATAGCACTTGGCGAACATCGTTCTCGGCGCCACGATCGCGGCTTTGTGCTGTGGAAACTGTTGCAACTCTCACTCTGGTCCAGGCAATACCTGTCGTGACGGAAGTTCGTCGCCGTATCCTGTTCGTTGGAGCTTTTCCGCCACCGGGAAGTACCATCGTTGGCGGAATGGTGACGTCTTGTCGAATTCTGTTGTCGTCGAGTTTTTCATCGCGACTGGATCTTGAGCTCCTGGATAGCACCCAGATCAGCAACCCACCGCCGGGATTTGCGGTGCGACTGGTTTTAGCGGCGCGTAGACTGGTGCAATTCATCAGTCGGTTTGAACGATGCCGTCCAGACGCAGTACTGCTATTCGTTGCAGTCGGCGCAAGCATATTTGAAAAGGGCACAATGGCATGGTACGCGCGCCTGCGCGGTGTACCGGCCATCATGTTTCCGCGCGGTGGATCGGTGGTAGACGAGTGCCGCAACTCGGCGTTCACCAAAGCATGGGTGAGATGGTCGTTTCGAGGAGCAACTACAATAATATGCCAGAGCGAGGCATGGCGAAAATTTGCAACCGATGTGTTGGGGCTGTCACACACAAACCTTGCAGTCATACGCAACTGGACTGCGACGCGCGAACTTTTAGATATCGGTGCAAAGCGTGTTGCACGTCAAGAGATTTGCGTGCGCCTGCTGTTCCTCGGGTGGCTCGAGCGCGACAAGGGTATCTTCGAACTGATCGAGGCTTGTCGACGTTTGGCAGGGAGCCAACGATTCACGCTCGACATTGTCGGAGAGGGTAGGGCATCCGGGGAAGCCCGTGCGGTTGTTGCGCAACATGGGCTGAACGAAGTGATTCGCTTTCGCGGCTGGTTACGTGACTATCATCTGTACGAGGCGCTGCGTGATGCCGACGTCATGGTGCTCCCATCGTGGGCAGAAGGCCTCCCTAATGCGATGATTGAGGGAATGGCCGCACGACTTGCGGTCGTCGTGACTGGTGTTGGGGCGATCCCCGAAGTGATTACCGATTGCCGCACTGGAATGCTGGTCGAACCACGCAGCGCAGACTCGCTGGCCCGTGCATTGAGCGAAGTCATTGTCGATAGCGAACTTCGCGAGAAAATCGCGGTGGAGGGCCATCGAATCGCGTTGCGTGATTTTGAGGTCGAGGCGGCAGTCAATCTACTGCTGGCGGAGATCGTGCGTACGGTACGCACGGTCAATGGTCGCCGCCTGTCTGGCCGGGCGCTATGAACAATAACCGGAGTGAAGTGAGTCGGCCAAGCCACAAAAGTTGGAGTTGGGAATGCGCCTCGAGCACTTGAATATTCTGGTCTGTCCGGCGTGTCAGGGTCGCCTGGCGTGTGCGTCAGAGGATGCAGATCTGGCGGGCGGTTCGATCATGAGTGGGTGCCTCGTCTGTGCCTCTTGCAAACAAGATTACCCGGTTGTGGCCGGCGTTCCCCGGTTCGTACCACGTGAAAATTACGCCTCTGGCTTCGGCTTGGAATGGACCAAGCATGCGCGCACGCAATACGACAGTTACTCCGGAATCCCCGTCTCCGAGCAACGTTTTTTTGATGAGACTGCTTGGCCGAGAGATTTGACCGGCGAGGTGATTCTCGAGGTCGGCAGCGGCTCGGGGCGGTTTACCGAGCAGGCAGCTCGTACCGGCGCAACGGTCGTCTCGTTTGACTACAGTTATGCCGTCGACGCCAATTTCGCATCAAATGGGTCGAGCAACAACGTGCTCATTGTACAGGCCGACGTCTTCAAGATGCCGTTTCGGCCGCGGACCTTCGATCGCATATTTTGCTTCGGCATGTTGCAGCACACGCCGAGTCCATCGCGCGCGTTCGCGGCATTGCCCGCGGTGTTGAAACCTGGCGGGGCGTTGTGTGCGGATATCTATAAGGTTTCGTTTTGGCGCACGATTGGCCAAACCAAGTATTGGGTGCGCCCGTTCACCCGCCGCATGAATCCTGATCTGCTCTATGCGCGCGCTCGGCGCTGGGTGGATTTCATGTGGCCACTGGCAAGTTTCCTCCGGCGCCTGCCGAAGGGCTATGCGATCAATTGGCGGCTGCTGGTCGCCGACTACAGCTTTCTTGGCTTGAAAGGCCAGATGCTCAAGGAGTGGTCATACCTGGATACTTTCGACATGCTTTCCCCTCGCTATGACCGGCCGGCCACGCGGGAAACTTTTCGGCAATGGGCGGAGCGCGCGCATCTTACTGACATCGACGCGTTTTATTCTCCACATGGGGTCGTGCTGCGGGCGCGCGGACCGTAGATGTGCGGTATCGTCGGAGTGCAGGGTGATTTTCCCGACGTATTGCTGCAGCGGATGACCGATAGCGTCGCGCATCGGGGTCCGGACGGCGAGGGTGTGTTGTGGATTGATACTCCGAACGAGGCGCGAACGGGGTTGGGGCATCGGCGCCTTGCGATTATTGACCTTTCATCTTCAGGCTGTCAGCCGATGGTGCTTCGGCCCCGAGATGCAGCGGTGGACGGTGCGCTCACTTTGGTGTTCAACGGCGAGATCTATAACTACCGCGAATTGCGCGCTGAGTTGACCACTGCGGGCCATCTATTCTCGACGCTGACAGATTCCGAAGTTCTGTTGCATCTCTATGTGCACCATGGCCTTGGCATGCTGGACAAGCTCAATGGGATCTTCGCATTTGCTATTCATGACGCCCGTTCTCATGGCAGACCGGCCGGCATGGAAAGAGGCGGCTTGCTGCTCGCGCGCGACCAGATTGGTGTGAAGCCGCTATATTTCTCGACCACTTCTCAAGGATTGTTGTTCGCTTCCGAGATCAAGGCGCTTTTGTGCAATCCATCGATCGCGCGCGACATAGATCCGCTCGCCTTACACCAGATGTTGGCATATCTGTGGACGCCCGCGCCGCGCACAATGCTTCGCGCGGTGCGCAAGCTGGAGCCGGGCTGTGCAATGCTGGTTCACCGGGGGAGAATCGTTCGTCACTGGCGCTATTATCGGCTGCCCTACGATGGACTTCGGGATTCGCGCCCGCGGGCGGAGATATCGAGAGATCTAAACGCCTTGCTGGAACGCGCCGTGCGGCGCCAATTGGTTGCAGACGTGCCGGTAGGTGCCTTTTTGTCCGGCGGTCTTGACTCCAGTGCCGTCGTCGCAATGATGAGACGTGCACAACCAGATCGGCCGATTCAATGTTTTTCCATTGGGTTTGGCGACGATGTGGAGGCGGGCAATCCCGCGGATCTTCCCTATGCACGTCGTGTCGCGAAACACTTGAATGTGGATCTGCAAGAGATCCACATCGACGCGAGCGCCATTAACCGCCTGGAGGAAATGGTTGCCTTGCTGGATGAGCCGCAAGCCGATCCCGCCCCGATCAATGCTCTGTTCATCGCCGAGCGGGCCCGTGACATGGGAATTCCCGTGTTGTTATCGGGGGCAGGCGGAGATGACATCTTCAGCGGCTATCGGCGACACCGGGCGTTGCAACTCGAACACTGGTGGGCCTGGCTACCGCAAAGCGCACGCGGGGCGTTGCAGACGGTGGCGTTGCGGGCCGCCATGGGCCGAGGCAGGCGCCAGGGAGGCGTGGTCGCGCGGCGGCTGGCCAAGGCGTTTACTTACGCAGGTGCGGACGCCGAACGGCGGCTTATTTCCTATTTCTGGTGGAGCCCTGAACAACTGAGGCGCAATCTTTTTTCGGCGGAATTCGCGGCGCAAATTGGCTCAGCAGATGTGGCCGAACCCCTGCGGGCAAGCCTCGCCGAAATCCCCGCGGAAGTTGACCCACTGCAACGCATGTTGTTTCTGGAAACACGTCATTTTCTTGCCGACCACAACCTGAACTACACCGATCGCGCTGGCATGGCAGCCGGTGTGGAAGTGAGG
>JBEPVT010000080.1:0-18567 GCA_041690895.1 Gammaproteobacteria bacterium | reverse complement strand
GGGGTCTGGGGCGCAGTGGAACAGAAAACCGGGTTAAGGAGCGTCGGTGGCCGGGTTTCTGAGCGGCCGCAGCTCGCCCCGCGCGACTGATTCCGGGACCGCGAACGAGTAGCGACCGAGCATGTTGATGTGCGCGTGGATGTGCGGGCTCAGGCGCGCCATGTCGGCCTCCACAATCGGGTACCCTTCGGCGCGCAGTTGCTCCAGCGCGGCTTGCATGTAAATCGTGTTCCACAGCACGATCATGTTGACTACCAGACCGAGTGATCCCAATTGATCTTCCTGACCTTCGCGATAGCGTTGCCGCAGCTCACCGCGCTTGCCTTAGAAAACGACGCGACTCAGGCCATGGCGTCCCTCGCCGCGATTCAACTGCACGAGGGTACGGCGACGTTTGGCTTCATCATCAATGAAAGTCAGTGTGTGAATCGTCTTGTCGATTCGGCCGAACTCCGCGATAGCCTGCGCCAGGCGCGTAGCACGTTCGCCGACCTGGAGCGTGCGCATGATGCCGGTCGCCGGCACGCGCCCCAATTTCAAGGAGCCGGCGAGGCGCAGCATGTCGTCCAAGCATTGCGAAAACGAAGGGTTCTGCACGAGCGGCGAGATTTGCGAAAAACAGGGCCTTTTTGACTACAAAAAGGTATTGCTTTAAGGCAGCATATCGCAATATGATTTCGCAATCATGCTAATCGGCTACGCCCGGGTCTCGACCGGTGACCAAGACACCGCCGCGCAGGTCGCTGCGCTCAAGGCCGCCGGCTGCGAGGTGATCTTCCGCGAGAAGGCCTCCGGAGGTCGCTGGCATCGGCCGGAGCTGCATAAGCTGATCTCGCAACTGCGCAAGGGCGATGTCGTGACGGTCTGGAAGCTCGACCGCCTATCGCGCTCGCTGCGCGATGTGCTGACTTTGATGGACCGCATTGTCGAGTGTAAGGCTGGTTTTCGTAGCCTCACCGAAGCGATCGATACCACCACGCCGGCGGGGCGAATGA
The DNA here is from genome assembly GCA_041690895.1 of Gammaproteobacteria bacterium. Classification (GTDB taxonomy): domain Bacteria; phylum Pseudomonadota; class Gammaproteobacteria; order Steroidobacterales; family Steroidobacteraceae; genus Bog-1198. The sequence continues at coordinate 17,572 of JBEPVT010000080.1, read as the reverse complement.
TGATGCAGATGGTAGGTTCCTTCGCCGAGTTCGAACGCGCCATGCTCAAAGAGCGCACCAAAGCCGGCGTCGACGCCGCACGCAAAGATGGACGAATCGGCGGCCGGCCGCCGAAACTTAAATTTCATCAGCAGCAGGAAATCGTCAAGCTCGTGAAGAAGGGGAAGAAGACGGCGGCTGACGCCGCCCGCCTATTCGGTGTTCATCCGGCAACCGTATCGCGATTATTGCAGCGGGAGTGCCGTTCTTAACCCGGTTTTCTGTTCCACTGCGCCTCAGACCCCACCAACGAACCGCACTCCCCGCCGGCGCGCTGCCCATTCCGCCAGATCAAAAATAACGTCGGCGCAACCGTCTGGAAGAATGCGGCGCTTGCCGCACCCATTGTCGCCCCGCGTATTTGCCAAATCGCCGCTATCAAGTGCGACAGGTGTGGCGGTGCAGCCTGTTCTTCGTAAGTCGTGCTATGCATCGCTCTGACTAAGTTCACGCGTGTTTGCGATGGACCTGGCGCGCTACGAGCATACGGCGAACGGATGATCGGTAACATTTCGTGCGCCCCGTGCGGGTCCGAGGCGGAATCTTAGGCCGGTACAAGCAATTTTAGTTTGACGTCGCGGGCCAACCGTTGCTGGCGGACGTCGAATGTCAAAAATGTTCGGCATTTGAGTTCAAGCGCACTCGCGACATGCAGAACGTCCAGAGACCGGCAACCAAGTTGCCTCGTATGCTGGCGGCTCAATTCTCCGGCGCGTTTCAATGTCGCCCGCCATAACATATCGGCCACCACGTAGCGACCCTGATCAAGATCATCGTCGAACGCTGCTAACGCCGCTTCGCAGGTAGCGTCCGCAATAATTCCGCGATGCGCCGCTAGGCAGATTCCATTCTGCATTTCGACTCGCCCGTGATGTGTGAGCAACGCAGGACCGCGGATCCTCGATCGCCATCCCGTCATCGCTCGCGATTGAGGCTCATTGATGTAGAGCTTTAAAAGAGCGCTTGGATCCGCATAAGTCGTCTCAGCGGTCGCCACGATTCTCCTCGTGTAGCGAGCTCGCCTGCACTTCGGTCAATGCCCGCGGCTGGTAGGCGTTCAGTCGGGCCCAATAATCAATGGGCGATGCCGCTGTCGCCGGCGCCGGCGTATACAGCGAGAGCCGATACCGCGGCTTCCCTTTCTCAGTGAGCAGAACTTCGCCTTCAGCTTCCACCAACTTGCGCACCTTGGGGAAATGATTGCGTAGATCACGGATAGTTGAAGTAGTCATGGTGATACAATCATGTATCACCAGATTGGTTAATGTCAAGTTTCCCACACGACGCGTCGATGGGCGCCATGTTACCGACCCGCGCCTACGAGCCAAGTGCGCGCGCGCGTAAATAATCCATGGCCCGGCCGGCTTCGAGGCGCAACTGTTGTTCCAGCTGCGATATCTGAGCGATTTCACCTTCCAGCGCAGCGCTCTCGAGCTGCGCTGCGGCAGCGCTCGTTGAGCGGGCGTAAATATTCGCACTCGCCCCTTTAAACGAATGGGCTGCGCTGCTGATCGCGGCGCGATCGCCGCGGCCCAGCGCGGCACTGATATCGCGCAATGTCACGTCACCGGAATCGATGAATAGCTGCACGAGTTCCTGCACAAAGCCCTGATCGCCGTCTGCCGTGGAAAGCAGTTGCTCCCAGTCAACCGGTGCCTCAGTGCCGGCGGGCAGTTCCGGTGACAGGTTGCGCGTTACGTGCTTCGGCTCGGAGACGATGGGCGCGAGATGTCGGTCCAGGGTTTCGCGCAGTCGCGCGCGATCGAGGGGCTTGGTCAGGTAACCATCCATGTCCGCGTCCATGCAATGTTGTTCCGCGCCTTTCATGGCATCTGCCGTCAGCGCGACAATCGGAATGCGGCCTGTGCCGCGCTCACGCAGACGGATTTCGCGCGTCGCTTGATATCCGTCCATCACCGGCATCTGGCAGTCCATGAGGATTAGTCGATATCGGCCGCTCTCCCATGCCGAAACAGCCTCGGCGCCATTGCTCACAACATCGATTCTGTAGCCCATCTTCTCCAGCGTGCCGCGCGCCACCTTCTGATTCACTAAATTATCTTCCGCCAGCAAAATGCACGGTTTCCCACTTGAATGCGGGATTTGCTCGGCGGTCACAATGGGTTGCGTGCGCTGATGCCACTCCGCGGCCTGAACCGACATGACATGGCTCAAGCGCTCCCGCAGATCCCGCAGTGAGGCGGGCTTGAGCAGGTAGGCTGCAAATCCTAACTTCGCGAAGTCCCCGGCACCGCGAATTCCTTGGGCGGAGGCCAGCAGCACCAGCCGGGTAGCACGCAGCCGCTCATCGCTCACGATTCGACCACCGAGTTCATAGCCGTCGCACCCGGGCATCATGTAATCGAGCACGGCAAGGTCGAAGGGTGTGCCGTCGCCGGCCGCGCCCCGCAGCGCCTGCAGGGCCGCATCGGCCCCGGCGGCGCAGGTCGGGTGCATCCCGAGTTGCGTCATCTGCAGGCTCAGCACTCGACGGTTGGTGGCGTTATCGTCGACGATCAATACGCGCCGGTCTCGTAATACCGCGGCATCGAGGTGGAAAATTTTCGGCTTCGCGGTCGAAACTTGGAATCGCGCCGTGAACCAGAACATCGAGCCTAAACCCTCGGTGCTTTCAACGCCGGTTTCACCGTTCATCAGCGCGACCAGGCGCCGTACGATGGATAGCCCGAGACCTGTGCCACCATGATGCCGCGTGGTTGACGCGTCGACCTGTGAGAACGGCTGGAAAAGGGCATCGATTCGGCCCGCCGGGATGCCAACGCCGGTATCGCGCACTTCGCACCGAACGATCGTTCCCTGGGCATCGCCGGAATCCATCCGCAGATCGATCGACACCTCGCCGTCTCGGGTAAATTTGATCGCGTTGCTGCCCAAATTGAGCAGTATCTGGCGCACGCGACCGGGGTCTCCGATCAAATGCTCGGGCAACTGAGGGTCGATGTTGGTGATCAGTTCGAGCCCCTTGGCGTGAGCTTGAATTGCCAGCAAGTGCCCAACCTCGTCCACGGTGCTGCGCAAATCCATATCGATCCGCTCGAGATCCAATTTGCCGGCCTCGATCTTCGAGAAGTCGAGGATGTCGTTGATGATGGTGAGCAGAGACCCTGCGCTACCGCGGATCGTCTCCGTGTATTCGCGCTGTATCTCGTCCTGATTGGTATCGAGAAGCAAGTCTGTCATGCCGATCACGCCGTTCATCGGCGTGCGGATCTCGTGGCTCATGTTGGCCAGGAACTGCGATTTCGCCTGCGCCGCGAACTCGGCGCGATCCTTGGCTTGCACCAGTTCAGCGTTGGCCAACTCGAGATCCCGCGTACGATGCACCACTTGCTCGGTGAGCGCATTCGCCAGACGTCTGAGGCGTCCTACCCGCAAGCGATATCCGGCACCGGCAACTGCAACGACGGCAAGCACGCACAGGAAGGTAAACCAGGACGTCTGATAGAAATTCGGTTTGAGAGTGAAGCGAAAACTCGCGCCCGTGACGCTCCAGACCCCATCGTTGTTGCTGGCAATTACCCGAAAAGTGTAGGTGCCCGGCGGAAGCCGGGTGTAGTACGCGGTTCGGCGGTTCCCCGAATCGATCCAGCCTTGATCGAACCCCTCGAGTTGATACCTGAACAACGAGCGCTGCGGCACGAGCAGACTCAGTGCCGTATAGTGAAATTCCCATTGCTGCGGGCCCGGAGCAACCTGCGCGCCGTCCGTGACCAGCAGCGGCACGCCATTGACCAAGACCTGTTCGATGTGCACGGGCGGCGGCAAGGTATTGGTTCGAATATGCGCGGGATCTACCCGCACGATGCCACGAATGCTTGGAAACCAAAGCATGCCGTCCTGCGCACGAAAGCCGGCGGCGGTGTTACCACCATTGAACTCGGAGGTGCGCAGGCCATCCGCGACCCCATAACCATGGACGATCGGTATCGGGGCGCCGCGCGCTGCCAAGGCGTCAAGTGCGTCACGCGGCACGGACATCAGGCCCTTGTTGGTGGTGAACCAGATCTGGTGCGCAGCGTCCTCGAGTATTTGCATTATGCTCTCGCGCAGCGGACCACCGAAGTGTGCGAACGAGACGAGTACTCCATCGCGCCACATGGCCAAACCTTCGTTCGTGCCAAGCCAGATGACGCCGCGATCATCCTCGTGGACGGCCGTGACAAAATCACTTGGCAAACCATCGGCTATGTTCAAGTGGCGGGTACCGAGTGCGCCGATCACGAACAGACCGTCATTCTCGGTCGCCACCCACAAGTTCCCTCGATGGTCTTCATGCATGGTTCGGATCGTCGTCGAGCCGGAGGTGTTCAATAGGGATTGCATCGATACGACCTTTCCCTGCTCGATGCGGTAGAGGCCCTCGTTCGTACCGATCCAGATCCGGTTCTGTCGATCCTCGGCGAGTGCCAATACCCGGTCACCGGACAGTCCGTTGTGTTGATTGAACAACGTGCTGCCATGCTGGTCGAGGCGGTAGGCGCCCGCTCCTTCCGTGCCCACCCACAGGGCATTTTGCCGGTCCTCCATCACGGCGCGTACCGGCGCGTTATCAGTGGCTGGCGGCCCGGCGAGGCGTTGGAATCGTCCATTGATATAAGTGTGGAGTCCTCGGCTCGACCCCACCCACAAACCGCCGCTGTGGCGCGCAGCGATGGTCCAGGTCATCCTGCCGGTCAGTCCCTCGGGTTCTCCCGCGGAAACGAATTTTCCATCGCGCAAGCGTAACAGCCCCACGCTATCGCTGCCCACCCAGAGGCTTCCCTCGTCGTCCTCCAGTAGCGCATGCAAATCGCCCTCTGTAAGCAGGTCCGTGGCAAAGGAGCTGAACTCCCCATCGCGCCAGCGCATGAGTCCGCCGCCCTTTGTGGCGATCCATAAATTTCCATCGTGATCGCGCATCAGCGCGCGGACCATCTTGCCGAGGCGCCCCGATTCAACCACCACATCGAAGTGATTGCCGTTACGGCGATAGAGTGCTCCGGTTCCGGTTCCGATCCACAGCGTACCGTCGGGGTCTTCGTGCATCGCGGTGACGGACGGCTCACCACCGCGCACGCCAAGCGGCATGGCGTCGAAGCGTTTGCCGTCAAAGCGCAGCAGGCCGCTACCGCCGCCTACCCACATGGCGCCGTCGCGATCCTCCTGCAATGCCCAAACACGCATGTCTCGCAGCCCGCTCGAGGCATCGAACGACAGCACGCTAGTGCCGTTGATCTCGAACAGGCCATCCTCCGTGCCCACCCACAATCGGCCGACCCGATCCTCGACGAAGGTGCGCACGTAGGCGTGCGACAGTACCGCTGTCCCGTCGAATCGCTTGAAATGCCCGTTCTGGAGCACCGCGATGCCCGAGTGGGTTCCGACCCATAGGCGCCCGCTCCGATCGACGAACAGCGCGGTAATGTAATTGTTCGGGATGGCCGCTTCATTGCTGTCATCGAAGACGGTAAATCGAACTCCATCAAAGCGCGCCAGACCTTCTTCGGTCCCGAGCCACAGATACCCGTCCGGTGTCCGAGCGATTGCTGCGACGGTGCTCTGTGGCAAACCCTCCGCGATCTGCCAATCGTCAAGTACATACTGGCTCAGCCGAACGGTGGGATCGAGCGCGTATGCGCGGCCACAGAGGGCAACGAGCAGCACCGCGAGCCAAGCCCGCATCGAATCCCAATTCGAAACCGCGACTCCCCCGGCCGGACGCGGACCACCGTTCACCATATCCATACTCCGCCAAGGTGATCTGTGCGCATTGCGCACCATGTGACCTAATCGACATAAGCACAGGTCGGCTCGCCGCAAATGCCGCCTAAGCAATCCAGTTGTCGGCTGGATTACGGAGTTCTAGAGGGTTTCTCGGGACTCTCGCTGTACTCATTATCTGCGTATTGGTGGTGCTGTCTTTGTTTTCGCGCCGCGACCGGTAGCCCTCATTCTACGCGGCTGGCAGCTTCCTCAATCCGCGTACCGGAACACCTGTTCCAATGGCACTGCGAATACGCGGGCCATTTTGAACGCCGCTTCCAGTGACGGCGAATAGCGGCCATGCACTATTGCGATGATCGTCCGGCGCGTCAGCCCGACGTGATCGGCGAGCGCCTGCTGAGTCATTTCCCCGTGGTGGAAGCGTAGGATGCGGATGCTGTTTCGAACTTGCGTGCGGGGCGCAGGAGTCTTCACGCACCGAACCGGTAATAGATCAGTTGAGAGCCCAGCCGAATAAGTTCCGCCAGGGCGAAAGTACCTATGATTGCGTAAAAAAGTTCGCCGTAGGTTGTATGTGCCATCGCAAGAAGCAGCACGCACCAGACTCCCACCGCCAGCGCCCGGTAGGCGTTTCTTGAACCGCGCAACTCCACCATTGCATCGCGTTCATCGCGCCTCTCGGGCTTCCCGTAAAAACGGATTGCAACAATCTCGCGAACAATCGTCGCCTCGTGCTGGCGAATCGCCTTGGCGATGTAGCCGCGCAGTTCACGCTCTCACGGAATGATCAGTTTGTGCTCGTAGAGCCAGCGACGTGCGAACTGCAGCAGTCGCTGCCGATCACTGGTCCGTGAGAGCTCGGCGTTGATCGCCCGTACCAACGCGCGCCGCTGCGCCAGCAGACGGCCAGTCATGCGCAGAAATCCAATCTGCAACGCGAGGGCAAGCTTGAGGCTTGGCGTGCGACGCTCGTCATCGATGACGTAGCGCTCCGAGTCGGAATACGTAAAGAACGCTTCGATCTCGAAGCCGCTCAAATCACGCGGCAATGCGCCTCGACCCAGATCGTGGACTGCCAGTTGTTCATGTTCTGCCTCCCGATGGTGCAGCACAATACGCCCATCGAAACCGCGAACAGCAAGTACTTGACCGACTTAGGGGAAGCGGTGTCAGCCGCTGCAATTACCCAGAGAAAGTACCGGCACTTTTGGCACGGAAATCAAGGGAACCCCTCAACAAGCAGGGCAACTTTTTACGGGCTTCCTGCCAGCCGTGAGTCGCGACGCGATAGTGCGCATGCTACGTACGATCAAGAGTTGGCAGCTTCAACGACAGACATGGACCACCATTGAAGGATCTTTCGGCTCGGTACAATCCCGTGCTACGCGGCAGGTGGAATTTTTACGGCAGTTTCTACCAATCCGCCATGGACCGTGTCTACTTGCAAGTAGAACGGAAACTGGCGTACTGGGCCCGACGGAAGCACAAGCGCCTTGCCGATCATCTCCGGCAGAGCTTCTTGTGGCTGGAACGAGTGGCGCGATATCGCCCCGAGCTGTTCATCCACTGGCAGCCAACATGTCGTCCCGCGACTCGATAATGGGCGCCGTATGACGCGCGAGCGTCACGTACGGATCTGCGAGCGGCTGGGGGTGAAACTCCTGCGGCCTACTCACCTACGTAAACTCTCACAGGATCTAGGCCGGCGGGATGCGCAGTAAGCAAATAATTGCTCGACCCTCAGTTAGCGCCGCGCTCCGTCATACCGGAGTTATTTCTCCCCACGCCAACGTGGCTTCTCGCCCTCCCACCAGCAAATTACACACAACAGGACGCTTAAAATCAGCACATACGCTACACGATGGAGCCGTGAGTAATTATCACGGTGGCCACGAAGAAACTCGAGACCAACAGCGATCGCCACGGAATAAGCGATTAGCACGATCCATACCTGCCATGCCGACGGAAGACCCCAGCCCCATCCATAACGCTTTGCTGGAAACCGGTAGCGTTCATTTGGCATAGCAGACACCTCAGCGTCCTTTGGCTCATTTGAATTTTATAATTTCAACCAGACTTCGCGCTAGCAGGCAAAAAGTTGGCTATTGAATCAATCACTCCGGGCGCGAGCGGCAAGCTCTGATCAGCATCGGGCTCGATCTCATCCAACACGGGGCCGCACTCGCGCTCGGTGTTCTAGAAACAGCGGTATCGAACACGCCGCCGCCCAATGCCATCGACGATCGCATCGCCGCCGCGTTGAGCGCCGCCAACGGCTCGGTGCCCATCGCAGAACTCAGATCGCTGTGCCAGGTTCGCAAGGCAACGCTCTGCGCACGGCTGGCTGCCCTCCCGGCCAGCGGACATCTCGTGCGCGACGATGTCGGCTACCGACTCGCCGTCGTCCTCTAAACCAAAACTAGTACCGGAAGACCCTCATTTAACCTGGAAACCCGACCATCAAACAGCGTGAGCATGCTCACTTCTACTTCTACTTCTACTTCTACTTCTACTTCTACTTCTACTTCTACTTCTACTTGTACTTGTACTTGTAGATCGCTGTGTTCAGCCGCAAAATCGTCGCCGCCCAAGTCGTTGCCGAAGCCAACGCCAAAGCCACAAATCCACTTCGCTGGAAACGCGCCACTCGAAATTGGCGTCCCATCGAAATCGTGCATTTAAATCCCAATCAACCCAAACCAAAAGGAGACGCCAACACAGAACTTACATAGCGAAAAGGGCTGCGTAAGAAAATCCATTTATGCGACAACTAGCTTGACATCGTCCACGATAACCATATCCACCGGCGTATGATCTGCCTGCACAATTCCAAGCGCCCGTCTAGTGCGAGGAACATCAGCTCGTTTGCCTTCAACCTGTGCTGTCGGTGGTAGCTTGCCGCTCCGATCAATGATTCTCAGCAATACCGCGTTGCGAGCGACCGCCTTTAACCCAGCTGTCTTGGCCAGTCGGCGCACAACTTTCACCGCTCGCCCCATGGGAAGAAGTTTCCGACTTCCCATGCATCGTTCCTCGCATCACTCTCTCACACGATTCACAGGGCGCGAAGCGCCAAGAAATCGGTTGCGCGCCATTTGGAATATATTTTCTGTTCTGTGGCCGCTTTCGTCTGCCACCGCTGTTTCTTCCCGTATGGAACAGCAATCCAAGATCCATCTGTGGTCCGCTACTCGGAGAAAGTGTTGCGCCAGGAACGCCGCCGCAATTGGACCTACGGGGTGTTTGGCGTTATCGCTTCCGTCTGCGGGCTTGCGATCTCCTACGCTGGATATCGATGGGTCCTATGAATCAGACTTTTATGTCGCCCCCTGTGCGTCGGCTCCGATCAGCGTCGCGTGGTTGATCGGTAGCATTGTTCTTCTTTTCAAGGCGCGGTTTGTTGGGCATTGGAGCGGGCAAACGGACGGGAGGCGTAGACGATGAGCAGTGCCAAGCAATGGGCGATGATGAGTACGTTCGTCGCGCTTGCTGCACTCAATAGCGCGGGTATCGGCGCACAAGCTCTCTCCGCGCATGCGACTGACAAAACCACAGCCGCGGATCCCCAGCTCAAAGCGCTGCGCCAGCAATTAAGCTTACTGGAAGGACGTGTCCATGAACTGGAAAAGAAGGCCGAGGATGTAAAAAACAACAGTGATGATGATGCCAAAGAAAAGCAGGTAGACAAGCGGCTTTTAGCAATCGAGCAAGCGCAACAAAAACTTCAAAGCGAGCAAGACGAAGCGCAGCAACAAGGGAGCGCACATGCAAAAGCGCCTTTTGTTGTCTACGATGCGGACAATCATCCCATTTTCCGAGTTGAATTGAATCCGCAAACTCATTATGCGCGTGTGACCGTAGGAAATCCGCTGGGCGCGCGCATGGTCATGTTTGCGAACGACCAGACGAAGACAGCTGGGATGCAACTTATCGATGGCGTCGCTGCGGGACAACAATTCACTCTGATTGCCAACGAGACAGATACGCATTTAACGATGACATTGCCCGCGTCCAATCAAAGCACTTATCTCGGGGCCGGCGATGGCAAATTCGGATTACGGGTAAACGGGCCGGATTCGACGCTGGCCTTTTTTGGTGCGAAGGATGCCGGCAAGGGCTATTTGGAGCTCAGCGAAGGCGGATCGATAATGATAGAAGCGGGCGCACTCAACAGTCATAAAGGTTATGTGCTCGCAACGCCCTATCGATCGAGTGTGGATCCGCGCGGTAATCCCAGTGTGCTTCAAGGAGGCGCAGGACGATAGTCGAGCAATGACTTGTCGCCACGGCGTCAAATCACTTGTTAAGTTACACCGGAACTCCTATGCATACCTTCGAGTCAGACGCGTTACCGAATTGCCCCCACCCACCTGACGATCGGGGAACATCATGCACGCACTTGACCTAAAGTTGTTCGGAGTTCGCCGGCTGCGGCGTGCCTTCGTCTGGTTTCTGCCTCTATGGTTGTGGGCACCGTGTCATGCGCAAGAGGTGCATCAGATTCCTTTGGTTGATCGGCTTACCACCACGACCGCAGTCACGAGCGGGCGCCAAGGTGATTATGAGGTTTTGACGGTGATCAGCGATGTCTCAGGCGCCTCGTTCAAGGTGACCCTCTCGGGTGAGGCTGCCGATGATGGCGGTGAGATGAGGGAAATTCAAATATCCCGCGTCATCTTGCGCGAGGATTGGCGCACTTCCCGGACTATCCGAACGTATTTTCACGAATCTGATCCGCCGCAATTTCCCGGTACCACTCCCGAAATGTCCGCGATAACGGTGAATGAAATACGTACCCTCGGCCGCACTACCATCACCTATTTGGAAGTTGAACCGGAATTTGGCGCTACGGTCATCTCCCGCAAGCTAACCGGATCGCTCGCGCGGGTCGCCAATGGTCCGGATGTCACGACGTTGCTGCTAAACGGTCGGCTGCAGCCCCTACGGGTGTTGCACGTTGCCGGGCGACTGTCTGAGAACGGAAACGGTGATGATTTCGACTTCGTTATTCTCGATGATCCTGAGAATCCTTTGATCTTAAAAAGGCGAGGACCAGGGATCTCCTCCGTGGTCACCCGAATTGAATATCCTCAACCGACCTCCTCGGCAACCTCGCTGGAACGCTCGCTCGCCGAGGAGAAGCACGCCCTGGTCTATGGCATCTACTTCAAATTCGCACGGTCAGACATTCGACCTGAGTCCGACACGGTGATAAAGGAAATCGCCACCATTTTGAAGAGCAATCCCGGCTGGAAACTTGCCATTGCAGGGCACACCGATAACGTCGGCGGTGATCAAACGAATTTGGAGCTGTCGCGCAAGCGTGCGCAATCCGTGAAGAGTGTGCTCGTTGAAAGATATGGGATTGGCGCAGAGCGATTAACCGCCGGAGGCTTCGGCACCTCCCAGCCGCAGACTAAAAACGATACGCCGGAAGGCCGCGCGCGCAATCGCCGAGTTGAGCTGACTCGGCAATAGCCGTCCGCCGCGGACGACAGAAATTCCACAGCCAGTAACCGACAGCGCTCGTCGGTAAGATTCGTGCTAAAACCTGCCATAATTTAGCACGATTTTGCTGTGGGGTCTGTGTACGGTGAGAGACGCATTCACGGATCCTCTAAGTCACGACGCACGATAGAGCGCGTCTCTTCGCAACGAAGGTGTAATTAGAGGCATACGAACGATTCAGCCTCGAAAAGTAACTGAAGATTCTGCGAACAAAAGCAAACGTGATGTTGAGTCCCGCTCGCGGCGGGCAGGATCACAAACGAAGACTAGCGGTGCCAATCACGTCGGTCGGTACGGGAGATACATTTCATGAAAACAGCGCTCTTGGGGTTCGTCTCAATCGTATTCCTGATCGGCTCTGCGCTCGACGCGGCGTTTGCGGGCACGCAGGTTGAAAGTCAGACCGCGAGCTGGTGCCAGGCCAAGCCTGGAGACACTCGGGAACGGCTTGCGACTCTCATGGGAGAGCCGAAATACTCGTTGGGGACGCAAATGACCTGGCTGGCGCCACCGTTGTCGTTCTACGCATTCCTCGATGCGAATGGTACCGCCAAACAACTCGATATCAATACTGGTTCGCTCAACGATGCGCAAAAAGCCGCGCTACCTTGCGCGGCTACCCGCACGCGCCATTCGATGTTGCTGGCTGCGAAACAAGTGCCCGTGCACACGCCGCTCCCGGCGTGTCAGTTGGTGTCGGCAGCCGAGATGTCGGTGATCCTCGGCGCGCCGGTTTCCGCCACATCCGACGATCGTCCTCCGGCATCGACCCGATGCACCTACAAACCCGCCTCCGGAATTAGCCCGCAGGTCGAGCTGACTTTCAACTGGGGCGACGGGGCGGCCGCGATGAGCGGCCTGGGCTTGGCGGGAAAACGTGAGCCCGGACTTGTGTCCCCGTTCGACGGTTTGGGCGACCAAGCGGGCGTCGCTGGTCCGGCGCTGTTGATTCGCACGGGGGAAGATCTTGTAACCATGGTCTTCGCTGGGGTCGGCGCCCTGCCGGCGAAGGCGAAGAAAATCTTTGACACCGCCAAAGCAAGAATGTGATTCGAGATTCGAATGGTGCGAGACTCGGGGCACACGCAGCAATGCCGTCGCTTTCCCTCCGCCCGGCGTAATGGGACTGGTCCAAAGTGGGGGGTCTAACAGGCCGAATGTCACAATTGGGGTCGATCCTCGACTCATAAATTGCCGCCGAGGATACCGCCATGAAATTCATCGTCTGGGTCGAAACGCGATTTGCTGGCAAAACCCTTGAACTGCAGCAGGTAGCTAGCCTGGAGCGCCCATCGGGCGGCATTCAACCCGAAGAAATTGGGCTCCCCGCATGCAAGCGGCCCAGTGATGCATGCGCGCGACGCAGCGATCACCAACAATGGTCACATTCACAAAAAAAACTCATCGTGCGAGGAATCTGATGCACTCGCAGTGCATATCAACCTCCATGGAATTTAAACCTCAGCACCAAAAAGTGAGCGTTGAATCTGAGTCGGTACGTCTTTAAGAACGAATCGTGCAGAGCTTGGGGTACGTAAATCTCCGAAAATTGAGCTGATGCCCTCGCGGCCGACCCGCCTTCTCTGCCAATAGACATAAAAATGTGGCGCCATGCGTCTCGTTGATTTTTCAACGGTTGCCTGGGGTTGTCAATCGAGCCCAGCCTGCGGGACCAAATGTCGCTGCTCGCTGCGTTTCACCATGCGCTTACGAGTGACGGCGCCCTCTCATAAGCGGCACATTTTAATGTCTGGCTTGAAAAAATCCTTGCGGTAGAACGTGGCCGAGCGCTCCAGCACTTCCCACTCGCCCTTAACACCCAGCAGCTTTGTCAACGCGTCCGCTTCCTTTGATGCGCCCTCATCGGGTTTGCCGTTGCTGTACACCGTATGGGTTCTGAAGGTGAGATTGCTCACCCACAAGCCGATATCGATGCCGGCTTTGAGGCCGGCGGTGCCGTGCGAAATCTTGAGCCCGATACGATCCTTCACCGAGCTGCCGGGTTTTGCGTCCCGAGGCTGGCTCTTGTTTCTTGACAGCTCGACTTCGAAGCTACCTACGCTCACGCTGGGCGCACTCGTGGTGGCCTGGGGCAGTTTTCCCGTGGGCACATTGGTGTTGTTCGCTGCCGCCACGCGAATGGGCAGCAGCCTGAGCAGAATTTCGCCCGGGGTCTCCTGCACTTCAACCGGCGCCATATGCACGAGCACTGGCGGATCGGGCGCGTCGTTCGCCGCCGCCGGCGTTCCCGCCGACACGGTGAAATCGCGATACATTCCTGGCAAGTCTGGGATGGCCTGGAACATCAGGTTGCCGACGTCGACCGGCACTTCCGCATTGAAATCGGCGTCGCGCACCAATTCTCCGAACTGCATCGGGCCGAGCGTTACCTTGAGATCGTTACCTTGACGCTCAATGGCCATGACGCGCCCGGCGGCGCGGCTCGTCAGTAGCATGATCTTCCCCGGCACGAGATCCTTCGCGTGCTCGACGCTGCCATCGATAATCCACACCGTGCCATCGGCGCTCGCGGAGCGCACCCACCTGGAGCCGCCACCCACCACGATGACTGCTGGCTGATAGGTTACGCGTGGGTTCGGCGCCGGCCCGTAACCGTAGGTTTGCGTTCCCTGATCTGTGGCAGGTTTGATGTCGGCGCTCGGTTCGTGCTTACCACATGCGCTGGCCAGAACCGCGCTCAGGAACACCGCTAGCACGCGCATCGTTTTGATGCCGCCGGGCGGGATGTAGCTGCGGTCATGGTCGATGAACTCCAGTGAACCGCGGGTCTCGCCGGATCATAACAAAGACATCTGCTTTGCCCCCGGCGTTTCTCGCCGTCGAGGTAACGCGTGGCGGCAATCTCTAATTGTCGATTTCAATAGTTGATGTCGCTACACTGAGATCGCGCATTGCGATAGAGGTGCTTTGGACGCACATCGATCCAGCATTCCTCGATATCCGATCGCGGCCAAGACTGCTGCCGATCTGCCAGCCATTCGCGAGCGGCGGCTGCTGACCGCTGCATACGAACCGCCTGTCGATCTTGTGGTTTGGGGCCGGTAGGTCGGTCGGGCGCATCCTGATGGCGCCGCGCCATGGCGGCGTGGGCAAACCAAAGCGCTGCACACGAGAAATTGGACCTCAACTACTGAAGGATTGGCCAGAAAATACTGGAATAGACACCCTACCAACGTTCCAACCAAGCCTACGAACTATGATGGCCGATTGGAGCGGGTCGGGGGTGCAACGGACGAACTGCACGTCGTGCGCGCGCAGAAGAGATGCAATATCCGCCTGCAATTCGGCGTATCCGCTACAGGCCGACGAGAGCGCGGGTGCCCGATCCTGCGGAGGCAAGATCGCCGCCTTTGCGGACATGCAACAGAAAATCGCGGGGCGGCGTGCGATTCGCTCGTTCGCATGGCCGGATTTCGCACGAAATGTTGTATCACTGACTAGGGAAGCTCCGCACCTGCGGAACCAAAGTTGTTCGGCATGAAAGAATTGAAGATGGGCTCTTCATGGACGCGCTATCTGAGCGTGGTCCTTTTCATGAGCCTCGCGGGACTCGCGGGATGCATTCGTTCAATTCCGCCATAGCTGTCATTCGAAATTCGGACGCCGGAATGCTGCGATGCAATCGATCGACGTTAGTCGCCAATCTAAACGGAGGGGTGGGATACCTCATTCCGAAGGCGATAGCCGATCTCATCAACTCGGTTCTAAGAGCACTCAATATCAAATATGAGATCAGGGGCGAGGATGGTCTGGAACCGGGCAAAGCGCTGACGGTAATCCGACAATCGTCGCAGATTGGCGGCTGCAATATCGATAAAGATCCGGACAAAAAAGGGACCGTCAGAGGGGGACCTTGATGACAACTCCTAGCCTATTGTGCCTAAAACTTCTGGCGATCGCCTGCATGGTGGGCGCCTGCAGCTCGATGCTCGCGTGTGGCCAATCCAGCAAACCACCGAGCGCGGAGACCCATAGCACGCAGCATCGCAATCGCCTTCTCGGCGTGGAGGGCCAACCTGCACAGATTGCGCCATCCACCAATCCTCCCGTTCGCAAGACCTTAAGTTCAACACCGGTCTGTGCGCTAATCACTGCCAACGAAATGGGCACCCTTCTCGGCGCCCCAATCGGCAAACCCGCGGAGCGGGACTCCGCCGAGACTTCCTCGTGCGTCTATCCGCCAGCCGATGCGGGCAGGTATGAGCAAGCGAATATTGATATTGCCTGGAATCATGGCGCGGACTTGTCGCCGGAAAAACAGCTGGCGAGCTACCTCGCCGGCACGGAGCCGGGACATCAAATCGCGCACAACAGCGCGCTCGGTGACGAGTCCACGTACAGCATCGATGGCGTACTTAGCGTTCGAAGCGGTCAGACCCTCATCAGAATCGAACTGCCCATGGGCCCCGAATCCGAGGAGAAAGCCGTCGCCGTCGCGAGGCTGTTGCTAAGCCGTCTCGGCGTGCCGGACCCAGAGGTCGGCGCCAATGCCACCGCCGCCGAACCAAAATTTCCCGACGGGATGCATGTGGGCGAGGCGTGTCCGGAGGTAACCGGCGATTCGAGCGGGGCAGAGTCGGCACTTGTTCCGCTTAAGGTGGGTCTGACGCTCTCCAATATCTGGAATGGCGGCGATGACAGCTATGATCACGAATGTTTGGTGCAGATCGTGGGCCTTAGCGCTACCTACATCGACATTACTCACAGCTGCCCACGCGGAGCGGACCATCACAATGTTTCGAACAAGCGTCGCATTTGTCGCGCGGCGATGCAGGACTCGTACATTTATCGCTCCGAGACCTCACAGAAGGAGCCTCCCGTAGTGTCGTCGGTCACGATGTTCAGCTTGTCCACGCGTTCGCTGCGCGATTTGAAGACCAACCATACTACCCGCCACCGCTATATAGAGATCGATGATGACTGGAGCAGCCGAGCACAACCCTTAGATCGCGACGTCGATGAAGTCTTGAGTTCCACTCGTTTTGATCGCGAACCCTATTCCGTCACGGTCAACGGCCGCCAGGTCGAGCTCCCTACCGTGGTTGCGATTGGTGGCTGCAATCATGCCTGGCAGACCATGGTGAAGGTGCTGGACGATGAGCGATTTCCGCTGGCGCTGGTCTACGAGATTCCTGGATATGGATTGAAAACCCGCTATACCAAGATCTCCTACCCCACCATGAGCGAGATGGAGAAGCAACTCGCCGTCGACAAACACGTGGATGTGTACGGGATTTATTTCGACTTTGCGAGCGATCGGATACGTCCGGAATCTGTTCCCATCCTCGAAGAAATAGCCGGCCTAATGAAACACAATCCGGATTGGACCTTGAGCATCAATGGACACACTGACAACGTGGGCGGCGACGCGTCGAATCTGGAACTGTCGCGACAGCGCGCCAAAGCCGTCAAGGCGGCGTTAGTTGATCGCTACGGTATCCCCGATTTTCGTCTGAACACCGGGGGCTTCGGCGCTTCGCAGCCTCACGAAAAGAACGATACACCGGAAGGGCGCTCCCGCAACCGCCGAGTTGAACTGACGCGGCAGTGAAAATGCAGACAAATGTCGGCGCTGAGGTTGATTATTGGGGCTGCTTACGTCCTCCAAACAACACGCTGGCATCCCCTTCGGGAGCCCTGCTCGGCTGCCAGGGCGAGACGAGGACGTAACCTCGACTGGTGTCAGCATCTCTGATCCTTGTCATTCGGGACTGGTTCAAATGTGGGCGCACGAGCCCCCATTCGAGTGCCATTGAACCCGAAGATATTGGACTCACGCTTCGAGATGGTAAAACTGTGCTGAAGCAGGTTCAAGAGCGAATCGTGTAGACGAAAATCAACGTCAAGAGTGCCGCCTGGAAGTTCTGCATGAATTGCCAGCGCGAGCAGCGAAGGAAGGATCTGAGAATTCGCTGTCTGGGAACCGTGTTTGGAAAGCTCGAAATATTTTGCCGCCGTTACATTCGGTGCACCTGCCGGGGTGGCAAACCCTCAATACGGTGCGGTTGCGCGTTTTTTCAATTCATTTTATCTTTTGTGGCCGCTTCTGCCCGCGGTCGCTGTTTCTTCCTGTATGGAACAGCAATCTCAAGATGCATTTGCAGTTCGCTACTCGGAGAGAGTGCTGCGCCAAGTTGCCACCCTGGGCGGCGGCTCTGACCAGCGTCGCGAGGTTAATCGGAAGACTTTTTCTCCTATTCAAGGCACGGTCGCCACATCGATAAACTCTTAACTGAGGACAATTTATGAAAGGCGCTGCCATCTCATTGGCGATTCTCAT
>JBEPVT010000079.1:0-18649 GCA_041690895.1 Gammaproteobacteria bacterium | reverse complement strand
ATATTTAGTCCGCCGCCTGGAGAAGGTCCACGCGAGGAGGGTCAGTGTTGCAGACCTTCAGCCGGAGCCATTGTGTCTGATGCTAAATTCATTCTTTCAGTTGAGACCTTGGTTCTACACGGCATACAACAACTGTCTCTTTGATTCACTAATGTTGAGCTATTTTCTCGCGCGTACCGATGCGCCATGCAAACTCGTAATCGGCGTTTCCACGAAGCCGTTCCGCGCTGACGCGTGGGTTCAATGTGGCGGTCTCGTCGTCAACAGCTATGTCGAGGACGTACAAGTGTACACACCGATTTTGACAGCGTGAGGAAGTAGAAACATGTTTCGCTATGTGATAGCAGTGTGGGATTACCATCAGCAGGAGAGCAATGAGTTGGCGAGTCGATTGCGCTCCAGTTATTCGAAATCGATTGATACTTGGGCGCAGGCGTATAGTGATCGTGGCCTATTCGTCCTTTTTGTCAAGGAGGCGTCCACTGGGAATGTTGCAATTCCTATCCGTGAGAATGTAGGGACAATCCTGGGGACAATTTACGCCTCGAACCCGAATCGTTTCGACGGCTCAGCGAGCTCCCTAGTGGCTCTGACGCATCAGCAAGCGAAACAAGTCGCAGAGTCAAGAGGACGGCACCTGATAGCAGAATATTGGGGGTCATACATTTTAGTGATGACGGAACAAGAATGTGAGAAGGTGTTTGTTATGCGCTCGCCGATGAGCCAACTGCCATGTTTCGAAACTCGAGTTGGAAGTGTCGCCCTACTATTTTCGTCAGTTGACGACATCATCAATAACGTAACAACAAAACTAACCGTAAACTGGGATTCGCTCGTGGGTCAAGCTGCGATCGGTGATCATCTTACAAGCGAAACATGTTTAAACGAGATTAGGACAATCGAAACTGGCGAATGCTTGGTTTATTGCGGCGGTCGAACTGAAACCATTCGCTATTGGACGCCAGCTCAATTTCAGCGATCAAGGTTTGACGGGTCGTTTGGGGATGCTGCACGAGAGCTTCGACGAATCACTGAATTTTGCGTGAGGTCGTGGGGTTCCGGGCACGAGAAAATTCTTCTAACGCTCTCGGGCGGTCTTGATTCTTCGATTGTGCTTGCATGTTTACGCAGTGGTTTGCAGAAGCAAAATGTTTCAGCCGTAACGTTCTATTCCCGCGACAGTGGCGATGAACGTAGTTTCGCAAGGTGTATGGCGGAATCAGCTGCTTGTGATCTCATTGAGTTACACAGAAACGATGACATGCCATTTAATCGCTTCTTGGATTGCGTGCGGACGGTTAGACCAGTCGTAAATGGCTCTATAGATGCTCAAAATGCGGCGCTTTTGTTGGCAGATGACATCGGCGCGACCGCTTTATTTAATGGCGAGCTCGGCGATAACGTATTCGGCAGCAATCTTTCGATCGGGATGCTCATCGACTGTTTTCGCGACTGCGGCGTTAGCAGGCAAACCTTCGCGGTTCTCTTTGATTATGCGTCGCTCTCAAAGCAGTCCATATGGCGAGCAATGCGATTGGCGGCTAGAGAAGGAAGCCGTCTACGACGACAGCCATACTTTAGCATATACGATCAAGTGCAAAATCAGAGAATCGGGGACCCCACGTCCGCCATAAGCCTTGTTAGGGAAGAGCGGCTTCAAGAATATATTCGCATTCGTGAGCGCTTCATTCATCCATGGAAGCGCGAAGCGCGCAAAATAGTGGCCGGCTCGCAGGACTTATTGGATGCGCTCATCGCGGTTACTTCTCCCTGTGCGGAATTGCCTTTCACGCCGGCTGTACGACCGCTACGAATTGCACCTTTGATCAGTCAGCCTCTAGTCGAATTCGCGCTTGCAATCCCATCTTATATGAATGTAAAGCATGCACAAAACCGATCGATAGCGCGCACAGCGTTTTCAGATGTGCTTCCGCGGAAGATTTTGGAACGCGGCCAAGGGAAAGGGGGCCCGCACCTTTGGGTTCGCGATTACCTTCGAAAGAATGAGGCTAAAGTCCACGAGTTTTTATTGGACGGTTTGGTAATCGCGCGTCGCTTAATGGAACCTTCTAAAATAGCGGCGGCGCTATCGCCGAATATAACCAGGCTCGCTCCTATGGCCGAACAACTACTTGATGCGATCTATATAGAGTCGTGGCTGCGCAAGTGGGACGCCGTGGGTGTCAAATGAACCTGGCGAATCGGCTCGCAATGCTTCACGACGGCGCTGTCGAACCACAGATCAATGAGATATGCGACGTGATTCGCTGAATTGCAACCTCGCGAACAAACCGGAGCCTATATGCGCATTTGTCTGCGAAGAGAATCGATTCGTCTCCACGCGTTTACGAGCACCGTTGGACTCGCCGACATCTTGCCCCCAATCAGGCTGGGCGAGAGCTTACCGCGATGGTGGAAGAGTTTAACTCCATATTCTACAGCTGACGGCTCGCTAACTAAGCAACTAGGACTGTCAAAAATTGAGACCGCACGCCACTGTTATGGCATGCGCGAATTGTTTAATCGTGGTGTGGGCATTCCACTCTGGGCGGACACGCACGTGGTTATGAATGCGGATGGCGCGATTGACACGTATAGCAGCAACAGAGAGCTGAAGCCGGCGGGAGGATCGCATCCTGCGCAGCAGTTCCAAGGACTTTTGTCGTCGGGTGCACAGCAGTTCAAATTCGTGTCACCTTGGTCCTTTGTCTGCGAGAAGCCGATGCAATTTATATGGATTCACCCATTTTATCATCAGCCAAACGCGAACCGATTTCATACGATGCCTGGTGTTGTAGAGTATAGGAACCAGCATGCGACCAACGTCAACGTTGTCCTCCAAAGGCCCGAAGGCGAGAGAAGCGAGTTAGCGTTTAGCGCGGGCGAGATGCTCGCCTATTTATTTCCCATGTTTGAGTCGCGTCTCGAACTATCGGTCGAAGAGATCAGCGAACGCGACATCAAGCGAATCAATATGGCTTCCAGTGTTACATTCAAGCCGCTCTTCTTCAACAGGGCACATGGCATAGCTCCTTGGATGCCTAAAACGTCTTCGTTTGATCGAGCTCTTCGCAAATTCCGGCACTGATTGCTGTACAAGTACAGTATGAAAGTTCGTGACGAGCGGCATACCATGTCGAGCCCGGATTGCTTTGGCCATGCTCAGTTAAAGAGGGCCAACGAAGGTGCACGTCATAAGTGGATCAACGTATGACATCTATTGTAGGTTTAAATCCATCGCACGACGGCTCAATCGCGTGGATTGAGGATCAACGATTAACATTTTCTGTCGAAGCGGAGAAGAATTCGCATGAACGCCACGCGCGGCTTTCTTTAACGCAGTTCCTTGAAAGTGTCGAAAGAATAACTGAGATCCCCGATGTAATTGCTGTAGGCGGGTGGTCCGACTATTTGGCGGGTTATAGCGGGTTAGATTGCCCGGAAATAGAAAAGAGGAAGCTGTTTGGAGCTGACGTAGGCTTATTTTCTTCGTCCCACGAGCGTTCGCATTTGATGGGTACGTATGCAATGTCGCCCTTTGAACAGGGGTTGCCTTGTTATTGCTTGGTGTGGGAGGGGACAATTGGATGCTTTTACAAAATCGACGAGAGACTGAGGATCCATAGGATCAAGGATGTAATTAGCCACCCTGGCTGGAGATATTCCTACCTCTATTATCTCGGCCTTGAGAGTTCCGAAACGGTAGGTTTCTGGGGTCGGATGGATATGGCCGGCAAGCTGATGGCGCTAGCAGGAGTAACTGAGGCTGGACCACTATCGAAGTCGGCTTCCAACCTGATTAACTGGATATTAGACCCAAAGCAGCCGATACAAAGGGAATCCTCAATTCCGGGTTTTCTGCCGCTCAACAAAATGCAAATACCGACACCGTCCGAAATCGTAAACGCGGGTGTTGAGAATGACCGCTTTCGAAATGTTGCGTGGCATTTTTCTAAGTCCTTATTCGAAGTATTCTTCCGGGTAGCTGAAACATACCTAACGGAAAAACTCCCGCTGCTGATCAGTGGTGGCTGCGGTCTGAATTGCGATTGGAATACAACGTGGAAGAACTCCGGAATATTCTCGGACGTTTTTGTCGCGCCGTGTGCCAATGATTCAGGATCTGCCATCGGAACTGCTGTTGATGCTCAGTTCGCGCTAACGGGTAGGGCCAAACTCAATTGGAGCGTCTACGCCGGAAGTGATTTTCTTGATGACGGCGATGTACCTAACGGCTGGATCGAGCGACCGCTGGACCTTATGGCGATTAGCACGCTGCTAATGCGCCATAAGCTTATTCCGTGGGTGCAAGGTCGTTGCGAAATAGGTCCTCGTGCACTAGGCAACAGGTCTATTTTGGCGGAACCGTTTAGCAAAACTAGCACGATTGAATTGAACAGATTGAAAATGCGCGAGTCCTACAGACCTATAGCCCCTATTTGCCTCGAGGAGGATGTGTCGTTGCACTTCAATTGGTGCGGATCGAGCCCATATATGCTGTACTTCCAGAAGGTGGTGGATCGTTCGCTGGAGGCAGTCACGCACAGCGACGGAACCGCGCGCGTGCAAACTGTAAATGCGAGTCAAAACGAGCGTATCTATAATCTTCTCGTATCCTTTAAGCAGTTAAGCGGCAAGGGAGTACTTTGCAATACATCGCTCAATTTCAGTCGTCTGGGCTTCATAAATCGAAAGTCCGACCTAGTTCGGTTTGTGGTTGACAACGCTTTGGACGTGTTCGTTATCAATGACGCGATGTTTCTGCGATGCGAGATCCAATAGCCAAGCGCGCTCGCTATTACTTATAGGGAGTTTCTGCAGAATCGCTCTCATGTAAATCGGGCGGCTTGCGGTCATCGCTTACAAATGAAGCAGACGTGTTTGACCTTTTAATGGTCTCAGAACCCGCTTCGTGCAAAATCGATGATAGGGCTTCCTTTATTCTAAACATACAAAGCGTAGACACGAATTGTTTTGCAATTAGCACGTTTACCTTTGTCGGTAAGTGCTTTATCCGAAACAAGGCTTTTCCTGTCGCGCCGAGAACAATTTCCTCACGATGCCTTTTGCGAATTGCCGTAACTTTGTTGACCAATCGAAGTTGATCGTAGATTTCTCTTGGTTCCATGGTGCGTGCCCTGAGTCGAA
The DNA here is from genome assembly GCA_041690895.1 of Gammaproteobacteria bacterium. Classification (GTDB taxonomy): domain Bacteria; phylum Pseudomonadota; class Gammaproteobacteria; order Steroidobacterales; family Steroidobacteraceae; genus Bog-1198. The sequence continues at coordinate 13,501 of JBEPVT010000079.1, read as the reverse complement.
GAGCCCTCGCGCGCGCAACCACTTTTGGTCGGTCTCGCGGGTTTTCGCATAATGCGTGAAGTGCCAGTCCCCAGATCTCACAAATATCGGCAGGTTCCGCAAATGCTTCTATCACCACCGTTGGCAATTTACCGACCTTCAATAATCTAGAAACTTGTGAAGTGGATATTCGAAGTGATTCGGCGAGATCCTGTTGCGAAGCAAATTGGCCACTGACGAGCCATCTGGAGAAGGATCTCCCGCGCTCGTACGCGCTCCAATCTTTTCGTTGGCGATTTTCCACGTCCATCAAAACAATTGCTTCCCTGTCGGTTAAGTCACGAACATCGATATTTAAATCTATACCCAATCGGCTTGCGGCGTACATTCTGCGCGCTCCGCATATGATCTCGAATTCGTGAGTACTATCACCTTTAACCGATCGTGCGATGACCGGGATCATCTGGCCGTGCGCCTGTATGCTAAGTATCTCGTTTCCGCAGGATTCGTCCGTTAGGTATTCCTCCAGCCGACCGTTGTGTTCCCAAATACGACATCGTTTAGGATTGACTTTCAGCACTTCCATGCGTTCTTCTCCCGTTCACAAAAGGCCAAAGCGCAAAAAAACCGCGATTCCACAAGAAGAGGCATTCACTGATCACATTTTGCGCAAGGTTTAGTTTCGGTAGGGTTTAAGTTCATTACGCCTTTCTCGCCTTGAATCGCCGAAAAAGCAACCTGACAATTCTTGCGGGAGCCGCCCTAAGAAAGCAGGGGCAATAACGCTAACGCAAGCAAAACGAATCAGGAAATGCCTTCAGGTTAAAAAAAAGGTTCAGTCGAGCCGGGCGCGGCATATTGATATCGACTAGCGGGAACAAGGAGCTAAGGCGCCATTGCGTTAGTATTCGTTAAGTTCGCTATGCGGGTTGCGAATGCGCGTTTTAGCCCCCGAAAGCCTCGATCATCGACATAATCGATCATGATTGAGGACAGCTGGGATAGGCGGTTGTGGATCACATGATTCCTTATGAGTTGGCTTGCAATTTTGGCAATTCGTGATAGTCGTAATCCTCTTCTGAAGAAGTCGTGACCGAGATGACGGCCACAACCGAGATCTTGCATCCTAAGGGCGTTATCCTCACGGTCGTATTCGCCACTGGGCAGAGTTAATGACGGTTTGCCCGCCATAATGGCGGTTTGCAATGTGCCGTGACCGCAATGATGGATAATAATATCCACATTGTTGGCCAGCGTGGCGACGTCGACAAACCCGGTCACGTGAAGCGAGGGATTGTTTCTAATACTCAGGCTACTACGAATATTCTCTTGTGGAATGACTACCACAACTGCGAATTCGCTGCCTTTGAAGCAATCAAGCAGTTCTTCATAAATGTCCGCACCCCAAATTGTGCCAAGCGTAATCATGGCGATAGGAGCTCCGGATTGGCGTGCATCTGCAAGCCAAACATTCAGGGACTCACTCATCGTGAACTCCGCTGGCATGAATAGCGGACCCGTATAAACAAATTCCGTGTTTGGATAGCATTCCTTCGTGGCCTCCGAAAGCGGCTCCAGCTCGGGTATGCTAGGTATGATTACTATGTCTCCGAGAAAAAGCTCCCGTGCGTCCGACACAGGCGGACATTCATGTTGTCGCAAAATGGCATTGTATTTGCGCGTTGCGGTGCCATCGAAAAATCCAAATTTGTCCGGTAGAAATATGTTTCGACGCTGGTATTGCAATAGCAATTCAGATCTTAAAATCGAAACAGTGCACAGTGGCCGCCATACCCGAAACAGAATCCACATGACAAGATCATAATCAACAATTGTTATGTCGGGATCGTTAGACTGAAGAAATGGCAATTCTGAAAAGGGATCGTAGGCGACGCCGGTCGGGATAATTCGAGAAATACATGGAATGTTGTGGCTCGCGGCTAGCCGAGACGTACGTTCACTTCGAGAGATCATGACCAACTGATTGGGCCCGCGCAACTTACATGCGAGATTGAGTACCGGTATCGAATGCCCATCGCCACTGTGAGCCGAACAAAGTATCCGTCGTCCCGAAACGATTATCTTAGAGGGGTCAATGTTGACGGTGATGATGACTTCGGCTCCTAGGCTTAATTTAAATTCCGGGCCGAGCGCGCGTGGCCGACAGCAGGCAGTGAATTGCGAGTATCGCATCGAAAGCTCATTCTCGAATTCAAAGATGCGGGGTGCTCGTCCTTTAGTTGCATTTGAATCGGTTTTCCGCCTGAAAAGTAAAAAGCGAGAGACCTCCGGGAGAGCTTGAACGCTGCTTGGCGAGCGTGATCTGTCCACAGACGTATGACTATTTTGCCCGCAGCAGCAGTAAGCGTCTGAACCGTAACATGATCGCATTCCTCAAAGACCAGCCGAACTGCCAATCGCCGTTGCGCAACAGCAACATCGATTGGGTCTGCGCATCGCAGTCCGAAATCTCTCTGAGCATTTTCCTCGATCACCTGATGTTTCTGGCACATGAAGACTGCATGCGCAATGTGTGCTGAGCATGCAAGTTGCGTAATTCAGAAGACCTCGACACCCACATCCCCACCCGCCTCCTGGATCCGGCCATGATCAGCACCGTGCGCGATCTCGGCTGGATCGCCAGACACTTGAACGTCTTGATCACCGGCCCGACCGGAATCGGCAAGTCCTTCATCGGCGCCGCGCTCGCCCACGCCGCCTGCCGCATGAACTACCATGTTCGTTGCTTCCGTTTGTCGCGCCTGATCGATGAACTCGCACGAGCTTACGCCTTCCACCGCCGGGCCACGTTCTTGCGCACACTGGCGAAAGCGGATCTGCTGCTGATCGACGATTTTGCTATCACCCCGCTCACCGATCAGAGCAAGCGCGATCTGTTGGAAATCCTCGATGATCGCTACGATAAGTCGGCCACCATCATCACCAGCCTACTTGACGTCAAGCAATGGCATGCCTACATCGATGATCCGACCTTGGCCGATGCCATACTCGATCGCGTGGTACACAACGCCTATCACCTCGACTTGAGCGGCGACTCGGTCCGCAAGCTGAGTCGATCCGGGCGAAAGATACAAAAAATGCGGGTACCAAGACTTACGGGTCGCGGTCGATCGCCGCTCCTGAGCCTTTATAGGCGGCTTCTCCAACGGTGAAATATCAAAAATTAAACTATTGACGAATGTTCGCCTCTGATAGAAAGTTCAGCACGTCCTGCTTCATGAGCACTGGACCGACATGGCGTGAAACCATGGACCGGCATGCCGTGAATCGCTGGCCTTCCTTGCGCGAAATACGCATGCAAGTGACACCTGATCTCATAGGGTGGCTTAGGAAGATCTGAGATCGGGGTTCTTTGGAGAGTGATTTGGCTATTAATGCCCAACCCCTCGAAAAGGTAAAATTAGGATCGGCAAACGGGGTGCGGCGTACTAGAACCTATCTCAAAATTCCGCATTTGATTGAAAGGGCGTAAAATTCAGTGCGTGCAACGATTGAGCGACGAGCAGTGGGAGCTGATCCGGAAGCATTTTCCGGAGGAGCACATTCCCGACGATCGTCCCGGACGCAAGCCGATTCCGGCGCGCAAGGTGCTCGAGGCCGTATTGTGGATCCTCAATACCGGCGCGCAGTGGCACATGCTTCCACAGTCCTATCCGAATTACAAAACTGTGCACCGTCGCTTTCAGCAGTGGTGCGAGAAGGAAGTCATTCGAGCCGCGCTCACCGATCTGGCGAATGCGCTTCGTCGGCAAGGCGCGATCGATGAATCCGAGAGCTACATCGATGCCACGTTCGCCTCGGCGAAGGGCGGCGGCGACGAGATTGGTCCGACGAAACGCGGAAAAGGCGTGAAAATCATGGCGATTGTGGATCGCCACGGATTGCCGCTCGCCGTCACCACGCATGCCGCGAATCATCATGAAGTCACGCTCGTGCAGCTGACCTTCGACTTTTACATGATCGAGGCAAAGCCGGACAACCTGATCGGCGATCGTGCGTACGATAGCGATAAGCTTGACGATGAACTGCGCACCGCTGGCGTCGAGATGGTCTCGCCGCATCGCTCGAACCGAGTTAAGAAGAAGACTCAAGTCGGTCGTCGCCTGCGCCGCTATGAACGACGATGGATTGTCGAGCGATTCTTTGCTTGGATGCAATGGCAACGGTGGCTCCTGGTTCGCTGGGAATATTACTCGACTAACTTCCTTGGCTTCGTGCAACTTGCGGCCCTATGCATTCTGCTCAGACAATTTTGAGATAGCTTCTAGTATGTCTTGCCAAAAGTTGCGTTGTAACAATTCGGATCGCGCTTCGCAAGACATAGTACGCGTGCCCAGGTGGGAATGCTTTCAAAGACGTGAGGGTATCGATCGCGAAACGTCGCTTTATCTCATGGGAGCAGCGTATTCGCCATCAAAACTGTGGGCGTGCGATTGTTCCGTCGCGTCATGAGACTATTAAAGTGATGGTATGCGGCCAACTCGGAACTGACAATATGTATAAACTTCGAATATCGACTGCAATTCGTTCAGTATTGATAGTCCTTCTACTGGCGGTGATGCCCAAATGGGCCGAGGCTGTCACTGGTTTTGTGGGTTTTGGCGAATATCCGGAAAACCCATCGAACGCACTTAAGAGCAAATTCAATCCTCTCGGGGTCCTCGTGGCCTGCGTGGATGATCTCACGTGGGCATTGCTCTCCTGCTCTTATTCGTATCAATTGTTGGGAGTGGACCAGCTCACCGATCCGCAAATCCAAAACCAGGTCACGCAGCCGTTGTCGGATTTTCAGATTTATGGTGGCCACGAACATGACCAAACGACGCACCCGTTTTATTGGGTCGCATCGTCCGTTTTAAGCCCTATCAGCGTTCAGGGCGGATCGTCTGAATATTTCTCACCCCTAGTGGTGGCGGGTAACACCACTGTTTTCAGTTGCGACAGTTACTTTTTCTGCCCCCGAGACCGCAGGCTCGATCTGGGAGGAAGTAGATGTTGGCTCGCCGCCCGGGTATTACTGCGTTGGACTATGCTGGACCATCACTGACTCGCTGTTTCACGATACTTACTTGGTCGGTTACAAAGGATTTTTCCAACTTACTCCCACGCCCAGTGGCCCCACGGATTACGTTGTGGTGCGCAATCCCGATTCAGCGCATCCAGACGCGAACTCGACATGGGGAAATGCGTACACGATCGTACAGCTCGAACTCATTGCCAATATTTATCGGCAACAAACCGGCAACCAGCTCTCCATCAATGATATGAGCCTGCCTGAAGGGGGGCTCTTCGATATCTTCGCGGTCACTCCCGACATTTCGGGTCAACTACATACCTGGCAGCCGCCCCACAAAGGGCATCGGCTAGGTTTCGCATTCGACGTCAACTCGACCGATGCAGGACAGCAGCCTGTTCCTTGCAAGAAAGGCTATTTACGAAACTCCGTCGAGGAGTTCGATATTTCCATCGGCATCGACGCGACGACGATTCCGACACAAATTGTTTGTGAATCGCAGAATAGAATTCATATCAATGCCGTTGATTCCTCGACTTTGAGCTTGGCAGCGCAGTAGCTGGAGACCCCCGTATGAATCGTACGTACCTCGCGATTATGACCACGATGCTATGCGCATTGACGCAAGTATCGCGCGCTCAGCTGGGTAACAACCCTATCCCGATATTTAAGAATCTGACCGTCCAAACAGCACTCTCTCTGGATTCAACCGGTGTCACGTATTCCTATAGCTACACCGTCTCAAACCCCCCGACCAATACTGGAACTATTTGGAGAATTGACGAAGACGTTACGGCTCCCCCCGGGCTCAACTTAGGCACCGGCAGTGAGTTCACTCTGCCGCGTGGAGCGGCAGGGGCAGTGGGGTTTGACGTCCTGTGGGCACAGCGTAATGGTGTCACAAAAGTTCCTTTGAACAGGCAACCCGTGCCCTTCGGATTGACGGCACCGACCGGATGGACCGGATCGCTGTCAGTTGCCGGCACAGGCGGCTGGGCGGCCGTAGGGTCGACAGCGTTGGGGGCGCCCGGTCAAACCGTAACCGGATTGAGCATGATCAGTCACGGTGTGCCGACGATTCGTATCATGACAATTTCGCCTGATTGGATTCTCGATATGGGAGCTGATGAGGCAACCGACGCTCAGGCAGTCCAAGCGTCCCAGATCGCACAGTCACTCAAGGTCCCGGTCTATGTTCTCGGTCCCGGGCCAATCATTGCGAATCAGTTCGATATGTATAACATGTTCGTTCAGCTGACAGCCGATGTCGCCACTGCTTCGCAGCTCAAGTGGATTGTGGATACAAGCCTCGCGTCGCAGATTGCGACGCAGCTCAAAGCAGCGCAGACGCTCTTGGGCAGCGAAGGTGCAGACTACAATACGTACGTCGCCTTGAAAACCGCGCTGAATACGGTCACCTCCGCAGCGCCCGGGAAGCTCACACCGGACGGATTCAATTTGCTCAACGCGGGTCTTTCGAAGCTGCTAAGAGATATCGGCACGCCCTCGCCCACTCTGCCGCCGCAGCCGCCGCCGCCGATTCCAAAGGTTTCAATTACAAGCCCGGCGTCGCGCGTTCTTGATCTGCCGGTGGGGGCGAATGCAACCATCACCGCAACCGTCGTGGACGTCGCGCATAGCGGCACACCGCTCGCCAACTATAGCGTGCCCCTCCAGATTAACTCAGGGCCCAATGCCGGCACGCAGGCGAGCTTAACCAGCGATGCGAACGGTATCGTGACGTATTCTTACTCGAGCACCAATACCGGCGTCGACGTGGTCAATCTGCTGTCGAATGTGGTGCCGGCTGCGGGCGTCCACGCCTTAATCATTGTCAAAAACCCAGTCGCGGACGCTGCATCGATCGTCTGGGATGGAGGCCCAGACCTCGTGATCAGCGAGTTCACACCACCGGTCATCAACTGGGCCGGACAAGCGAATCTCCATCTGACCGATACGACGACGAATATCGGCAATGTGGCGGAGCAGCCCTCTACGACTCAGTACTTCATGTCCACACAGTCCCCCGTCAATCCCGCCACGGCCGTCTTGCTGGGCGGAAGGCCCGTGCCGGCTCTACTGCCCGGGACCTCCAACTTTTACCAGATCGACCTGCCGGTACCGAGCCAATTTCAGGCAGCCGGTACCTACTATCTTCAAGCCTGTGCGAACGGTAACCGCGCCGTAGCGGAGACTAATTACGCAAATAATTGTCAAGTCCGACAGGCCACGCAGATGATCCATCAAACCGTGGTACCCCCCGTCTGCGTGGGGGCTAGCCCCTCCGTTGGGAGCATTTGGCCGCCCAATCATAAGTATGTGTCCGAGAATATCGTGGGCGTCACCGACCCGAACAAGCTGGCCGTGACTATCACGATCTCCGGTATTCAACAGGATGAACCGGTTTTGGGAATCGGCAGCGGCAACACCGCTCCCGACGGGACAGGCGTCGGCACATCGACCGCGCAGGTGCGTGCTGAACGTTCCGGCACTGGCAACGGTCGCATTTACTTCATTTCATTTGGGGCTAAGAATACGTCGGGTGGCCAGTGTTCCGGAACCGTTCAAGTCGGTGTGCCTCACGATCAAGGACAGGGCTCTACCCCGATCGATACGGGTCTGCGCTTTGACTCTACTGTTGTCCCTCCGTAGACGCTGACGGTATATCGTAGCGAGAAACAACGGCGCTCAGAAGCTCTCTGTCTTCGTCGTCGGTCATCATGGACACAATCCTTTCGGTGACGCTAAATGTCCTCACAATGCAGTTTCGCTCCTTTGGCGAAATGAGCGAAGTAGGGGCCGAATCGACCAGTCCGACGTTTCACGCCGCGTGAGCGACCCCCTGAGCTCGTCTCAGAACGCGATAAAGGGTCGCCCTGGATACACCAATGGTTTCGGCCACTTCGCCGACGGGCTCGCCGGCAGTAATGAGCTTACGGGCGTGCCGCACGGCTTTCGACGCCGGCGCGAGAATGAATTTCGGTCCCAGCTTAACCCCGCGCCGGCGAGCAGCCGCCAGCCCGACTCGGGTTCGCTCGATGGTCAGCTCCCGCTCAAACTCAGCCAGTGACCCCATGATCTGAAACACCATCCGTCCATGGGGCGAGGTGGTGTCGATGGAGTCCGTGAGCGATCGCAAGCCGACCTTCCGTTCCTTGAAGTCTTCCACGATATCGATCAAGTGCCGCAGGCTTCGTCCCAGGCGGTCCAATTTCCAGACGATTAGCACGTCACCCCGCTTTAGGCGCTTCAGGGCCTTTTTGAGCTCGGGGCGGTTGATGGAGGCGCCGCTTCGACCCTGATCCACGTAGATCGTTCTGCAGCCGGCTTTGCGGAGGGCATCGGTCTGGAGCCTTGCCTTCTGATCAACGGTGGATACGCGCGCATAGCCGATTTTCATGAGGTTATTATGAGACGTTTAGTGAGACCAATAAGTTACGAGAATTATAGAGTTTCTATTCATGTCTCACAAATGATCGTTCATGAGACAATGCATTCTACAATAGCCGACATCCTTACGGTAGTAACATGGGTACTCCATGGCCACGGACTCGCGCCGCCTGTCGATCCTGTCTGGTCAGGAAATCGAGGCCATCTACGGATTACCCCGCTTTAGCGAGGATGACCGGCAAGTCTTCTTCGATTTAAGCCCCGTGGAACGGGAGGTGATCGATGCGGTGCATGCGCTCTCGACCGCCGTCCAGTTGACGCTGCAGCTCGGTTACTTCAAAGCCCGGCGCCAGTTCTTCGTGTACACCAGAGAGGATGTGCTCGACGATCTGGAGCACATCCGCGGCCGTTACTTTCCGGCGCGGGAGCTCGCCGACATCAAGGCGCTGTCCAAGCCCACGCGCCTCGAGCAGCAGCGCGTCATCCTCAAGCTGTTCGACTACCAAAGTTGCGGCCACCGCGCCAAGTCGGCACTGGAAAAGAAGGCGCAGCGGGCCGCCGCGCTGTCGACGCAACCGATTTTCATCCTGCGCGAGGTCTTGCAGTACCTGGCACACCAGCGCATCGTCGCCCCAGGGTACACCCACCTTCAGGATATGGTCGGGCGGGTGGTCTCCGGCGAGCGCCGGCGGATCACTGATTTGCTCGGCCAGGTGCTGACGCCGGCCATCGAGCAGCAACTGGCAGCCTTGCTCCAGTCCGACGAAGGTATGTACCGCATCAGTATTCTTAAGCACGAGCCGAAAGATTTCAGCTACGGTGAGCTGCGTCAGGAAGTCGCGCGGCGCAAGTTCTTTCAGCCGCTGTATGAATTCGGCCAGATCTTTCTGGAATCGGCAGGCCTGCCCAACGAGAGCGTGAAATACTACGCCTCGCTGGTCCAGTTCTACACCGTTTACAAGCTGCAGCGCATGGCGGCGCCCACAACCCAGTTGTATCTGCTCTGCTTCGCTTATCATCGTTTCCGCCAGATCAATGACAACCTGATCGACGCTTTCATCCAGCTGATCGGCCAATACGAGAATCAGGCGAAGCTCGCCTCCGGGGAGGCGGCGCAGCAGGCCCTAATCGACGCGAGCGCCAACCTGAAGGCGGCCGGTCAAGTACTGAATTTGTTTATCGACGATTCGATCTCGGGCAGCACGCCGTTTTCAACGGTCAAACAGAAGGCGTTCTCCCTGCTTGATCCCAAGAGTTTTCCGCTCGTATCCAACTACATGCTCAACATTGAGTTCGACAAGACCGCGTTCGAATGGTCCTTTTACGGGACGCTGCAACACAAATTCAAGCTTAATCTGCGCCATTTGTTCCACAGCCTGGACTTCGCCGGCATGGTCGAGGATGCGCCGCTCCTGGAAGCCATCGCGTTCCTGCAGGCGTTGCTGCGGCAGGGCAAGTCTCCACGTCAGGTAAAGCCGGCGGACTTCCCGACCGCGGTCATTGCGAAGAACATCCAACGATATATGTACACGAAGGCCGGGAAACGTAGGGATAAACAGCTCGAGGTCGATCGCTACGAATTCTTGGTCTACCGCCTGCTGCGCAACGCCCTTGAGGCGGGCAATGTGTACGTCAAGGACAGCAACGACTTCCGCAGTTTCGAAGACGACCTGATCAGCCCAGAGCGCTGGAAAGACAAGAATACCGTGTTGCGGGAGATCGGTGCGCCCATCCTGCTGGCATCGATCGAAGATACGCTCACGGCCTTCCGCGAGGAATTGGACGCCAAGTTCAAGCGCGTAAACGAGCGCATCGAGAACGGCGATAACAAACACATCAAGGTCATCGGCGAGGGCGACGAGCGCCGCTGGAGACTGGTGTATCCCAGCGAGGAAGAGCCGATCAACAGTCCGTTCTACGGCCAGGTGCCGGGTATCGGCATTGCTGATCTGCTGTGGTTCGTCTCGGGGAAAACGGGTTTCCTGGGCGCCTTCAGCCACGTTCTGGAGCGCTACGTCAAACAAGAGGCCGATCCACGCCTCATCCTCGCGTGCATTGTTGCCATGGGCACCAATATGGGTTTGTGGAAGATGGCGGAGGTGTCGGGCTTGAGCTACTCATCGCTCCTGACCACAGCACGTAACTTTTTGCGAGCCGAGACCTTGCACGCGGCGAATGATGAGATCTCCAACGCGACGGCGAAACTACCCATGTTCCACGAGTACGACATTGATGAGGAGAAGCATTCGAGCAGCGACGGCCAGCGCATCGAGACTCAGATCCCGACGATCAATGCCCGGTATTCCAGCAAGTATTTCGGGCTGAAGAAAGGCGTGAGTGCTTACACGATGGTGTTGAACCATGTGCCGCTGAACGCACGAATCATCGGCGCGCACGAGCATGAATCGCATTACGTCTTCGATATCTTGCACAACAACACCGCAGATGCCCAACCGACACGGCATTCGACCGATACCCACGGCACCAATCAAGTGAACTTCTTCACGCTCGACGTGTTCGGTTACCAGTTCGCTCCCCGGTACCGTGATCTGCACAAAAAGATGGATGGCCTGGTCGGCTTCCACCATCCGAGCAAGTACGCCAATTGCCTGATCAAGCCAGCGCGCAAGGTATTCGATGCGCTCATTGTCAAAGAGTGGCCGAACGTGCAGCGTATTCTCGCCTCGCTTGCACAAAAGGCGGTGACGCAGGCGACCATCGTGCGAAAGCTGAGTTCCTATGCCCGGCAGAACCAGACCAAGAAAGCACTGTGGGAATTGGATAATATTCGCCGGACCGCGTTCATCCTCACTTTCATTGACGACCCGGTGCTGCGGCAGAGCGTGCAGAAGGCCTTGAATCGGGGTGAGGCTTACCATCGCATGCGGCGCGCGATCGCCTACGTCAATTCCGGCAAGTTCCGCGTGAAAACCGAGGCGGAACAACAAATCTGGAACGAGTGCTCGCGGCTCATCGCCAACGCCATCATCCACTACAACACGCTGCTATTATCGCGTGTGTACGAGCAGAAGCTGGCCGTCGGCGATCTGGAAGCAATCAAGTTCCTCAGGGGTGTTTCCCCCGTCGCTTGGAGGAACGTCCACCTAATCGGCGCCTTTGACTTCACGCCAGCCCGCGCATCCATCGACATCGAGGCCATAGCCGCGCGTTTTAACGACCCGGAATTCTGGCGCCGGTCTATGCGCGAAGAAGACGATGAGGGGGGCTAGCCAACGCTCTTTTTACCTTTTCGAGGGGTTGGGCATTAATAGCCCTTCAGGCAGAATGAAAATCGCCGGAAATGGTGTTTGTTAACCCACTGAGATAACTTTCTCGCATCCCTGGACATGCTTCCATCTCTGGCTTTCCTGCCCCACAGCCTCTGATCGTCATCTTTATCCTGGGCCTAAGTCCTTGCCAGGTCGACAGGAGCCGCTACGTGTTCATCCACGACGCTCGCGGGAAAAAGCCTTCTTAGCTTTAGTATGCCCCTCTGCGCGAAATCCGCAATATCCCTCTAATTCGCGATCACCTTGTTGTGCCTACGCTCAGGCGCAGCCTAGCGTGGGCCTCCCCTCATTTTTGGTGCAATAACATACGGTAGAAATGCCTGCTATTTCCCGAGGATTATTGGGGGCCGCTTTGTAACGCATTGAAGAGGCATGGGTTTCTGCTCCTCGATAATTTCGATAGTTCCGGCATTTCTGATGTTGGGTTACACACTCTTTCCAGCTGCTTTTTTGCTCATAACGGAGGGCATCAACCGCTCGGCATAGTCCTCGAACGGGAAATTGAACACGCCGCGCAAATTGATGCCTTCGGTACGTGTCGGCGCCAAATTGGCAATCAGTTCGACGGGCACCTTGCGCCGCGGCCTTTGATTCCAGTGATCGACGACTTTCTGCATCTGCGCAGTATTCCAGGCCATCACGATGTTTGCGATCAAACTCAACGCATCGGCGACCGCTTGCATTTCGTCCTCCTGCTTGGCTTGATAACTCGACACCCTCCCGGTGTAGATCCCGCGCTTCAGACTATTGGTGGATTCACCGCGATTGAGCACACGCAAAATCTCGCGACGAAAGTGCGGATTGACCAGGTAGTCGGCGAGAAATATCGTGCGCAGCAGGCGGCCGAGGTGGACGCCGGCTTCATACAAGGGATCGCCACGTGCGCTTGAGCCGAAGCGGGCCAGCACATTGATGGCACTCGTGTGGCCGCTGTGGACCGAAGCGGTCAGGTGCACCCATCGCTCCCACTCGGCCTCCACTCGATCGAGATTGAGCGTTGCGTTGCAGATATTGATCAACTTCTCGGGAATGTCGCTGCCGCGCGGCAGATACAAATGCCGATCTTTGAGCGCTTTCAGGCGCGGACAAAGATCAAAGCCGCTGGTTCGCGCAAGGCTCATGCCAAAATCCGTGAAGCCATGGGTATCCACGGCAAGCTGAGTCACGTCAATCGGTTCCTGGCGAATCACCCCTTCGATCGCCGCACCGACTTGGCGTTCGTTGAGAACGATGGGCTGCGCGTGGTAGATACCCCACCGATCTCGCACATGCGAATAGACTCCGATACTGGCCGTCTGGCGACGCGGATCCAGGCGTGCTTGCCAGACCCGCTTGCTGGTCTCCAAACTCATCATGTCCGAGGAGGCCAGATCGGCGCGGCCCCAGGTCGCGGCGATGGGATGGCGGTGCATGTAGGCGAGGACTGCCGCGTACGCATCGGACAAGCGTCGTTCATCACTGGCCCAACGCATTGCTTGTCGGACACTGCTGGAGGGCAAGACACGAAACGGGATTTTATGCCCTCTAAGCGGCCTGGCCGGGCACCAGGAACTCGAGCTCCGGCGGTATCTTGACGCCGGGCATGGAGTACAGGCGTTTCTCCTTGAGATTGCGAATCCGCGGCGCGAAGCGAAACCCAAAGGCCCGGCACACGGCGAACACATGGTCTGAGAACCCGCCGGTATCGGTGTAGTGCTCGTCGATGACGAGGCAGCTTTCGTGGTAGAGCAACCCGTCGAGCACGTGCGGCGCCTCGTGCGCGCTCGCAGCGATGACGTTGGTATGGTACGGCCCGAACTGGTCCGAC